>NZ_JBVJYH010000026.1:0-110888 GCF_055600785.1 Streptomyces sp. NPDC038200 | reverse complement strand
GCCACCTCCGGCACGTCCGGCACGTCCGTGATCTGCTCGACAGTCTGCACGGTCGTCGTCGCCGTCATGGGTCCCTCCCGGTCGATCGGTCTGTCCTCCGCCGGCTCAGCAGCCGATGATCACGCGCGTACCCCGGCTCGGGCCGTGCATGCCTGCCTATTTCGGAGCCGCCGACCGGGGCACCCAGCCGGCATATTCACCCGGATGGAGCAATTCCGCCGCGTGGAGCGCGCCCGGATGCATCACCGGGCCCCCACCGGTGAGACATCGGACATGAACGAACCCGCATCGCGCGGCCCGCTGCCGGCCCCTCGCGACCCGCCCCCGCCCGACCTCGTCTTCGCCGCCGACTTCCGCTCCACCGCGCAGTGGGTCGCGGGGCGATCGTGGGCCTATCCGGGAGGCGGCCCGGTCAATCCGGGCGACGACAAACTGGACTACCTGGTACCCGACGCCGCGTACAGCCGCTCGGGCACGTTCCGGGCCGCCCGCCGACCGGACGGGAGGTGGAACACCGGCCTGCTGACCACCGAGGGCAGCGAGGAGGACTTCATGGTCCGGGCCGGGGACGTACTGGAGGCGCGGGTGCGCCTGCCCCGGGAGATCGGGGCCTGGCCGGCCATCTGGACCTGGCGCGACGGCGACCAGGAGATCGACGTCTTCGAATATCACGCGGACAACGAGGACCTCCTGGAGTTCACCAACCACGTGCACGGCGCGAACCGGTACCACCGTGACGACGCCGTGCGGCCAGGCGCCTGGGTGGACCTGCGCACCGAGTTCGGCACCCGCTCGGTGGTCTGGTGGCTCAACGGCGAGCGGGTGTTCTCGGACGGGCGGGGCGTGGGACGCGCGTGGCACGCCTACCTGATCGTCAACCTCTCCGTCTGCGCCGGGCGCTACCATCCACGGCCCGCCCCCGGGACGACCGAGATGAGCTTCGAGGTGAGCAGCCTGGTGGTACGGCGCCCGCACGCGGGCGGCTCCCCGCACACGGCGGTCGCCGCCCGCGGCTCCGGGGCGGAGCCCGCGGAAGGAGGCGGAGAGCAGGAGCCGGCGGACCCGTAGGTGTCCGGGGGCGGGCCCAGCGCCGTGGTGGTGTCCACGCGTCCGCCGACGGAACCGTCCCCGGCCCGCTCTCCGCCGACGGAACCCTCCTCGGCCCGCTCTCCGCCGACGGAACCCTCCTCGGCCCGCTCTCCGCCGGCGGAACCGTCCCCGGCCCACTCGTCGGGCAGCCCTCGTTGTCCCGAGCACGCCGGCGAACGCGCAGGGAGTCCCCGGAGTGGGCACCCGGCAGTGCCCCGAACAGCTGCTTTCCGGCCGTCATCCGGCCCTGTCCCGCATCCGGCGGCCGACGGGTGCGGGAAGGGTTGGGGAGCGTCCCGGCGTGGGGCGCGCGGCCGTCGAGGAGGACCGACGTGAGCAGCAGACGGGGCACGGACGAGTGCGACGTCGTCGTCGTGGGCGCCGGTCTGTCGGGACTGGCCTGTGCCCGGGACCTGTCGGCGAGAGGGCTGCGGGTCAGAGTGCTGGAGGCCGGGGACCGGGTCGGCGGCCGGATGCGGACCGACCGGGTGGAGGGCTGTGTGGTGGACCGGGGGTTCCAGGTCTTCAACACCGCCTACCCGCAGGTGCGCCGCCGCCTGCCGCTCCGGGAGCTGCGGCTGCGCCCCTTCACCCCCGGTTTCCTGGTGCACACCGGCCGGCGGCGGCTGCGGTTCGCCGATCCGACGCGGGCGCCCCGGCAGGCGCTGCGCGGGCTGGCCGGCGGGGTGGCCGGCCCGCGTGACCTCGCGGCGCTGGCCGCGCTCACCGGCCGGGACATGCTCGCCCCGGCCGCGCTGGTCCGGCGGTCACGGGACACGTCCACGCGGCGCGCGCTGTCCGCGGCGGGCTTCAGCGAAGGCTTCGTCGAACGCTTCTTCCGCCCGTTCCTGTCCGGAGTGTTCCTGGAGGAGGACCTGGCGACCTCCAGCCGGTTCTTCCACCTGGTCTGGCGGAGCATGGCGCGCGGCACGCTCTGCCTGCCCGCCGAGGGCGTGTCGGCCGTGCCGGAGCTGCTGGCGTCCGCGCTGCCCCCCGGCGTCCTCGCCCTGGAGTCGTCGGTGACGGCCCTCACGGACGACGGTGTCCTCATCGACGGCGGGCGCGAGGTGGCGGCACGGGCCGTGGTCGTGGCGTCGAGCCCCACCACCGCGGCCGGGTTGCTGCCCGGCCTCACCGTGCCGCAGTACCGCACGGTCACCACCTACTACCACCTCGCCCCCCGCTCTCCGCTGCGGGAGCCGACCCTGCTGACGGACGCGCGACGCCGTTTCGCGAACAGCTGTGTGCTGACCGAGGTGCATTCCGGTCACGCTCCCCGGGGGTACGCGCTGGTGGCCACCTCCGTACTGGACGCGGACACCGAGGGACGGGAGCGGACGGTGCGGGACGCCCTCGCCGAGTGCTACGCGACCGACACGGGAGGCTGGGAGCTGCTGACCGTGCGTACGGTCGCCGAGGCGCTGCCCGCGATGGAGCCGGGACTGCCGCTCAGCCGCCGCACCCGCCAGGCAGCGGGGCGGTACGTGTGCGGCGACCATCGGGCGACGGGTTCGGTGCAGGGGGCTCTGGCATCGGGGGCGCGGGCGGCCCGGGAGGTGGCGGCGGACCTGTCGGGAGCGTGACGGCCTGAGGGCAGGTCAGGGCGGCCGAGGCCGCCCGCCTGTGTCACGAGCACGCAACGACCCCGCTCCGGCGCAACCGCGGGTTGGCCGGAAATCGTTTGTGCCTGCGACAGTCACAGCCCACCACTGTCCCCTCACCGTCGATCAGACAGGATCCGCCATGGCCACGCCCCGCAAGTCCGACCGTCACAGACCCGGCACCGTCCTCCGTGCGACCGTGCTGGGCGCGTCCGCCGCCGTGTGGGCGCTGACGCTCACGGCCTGCGGCGGAGACGGTTCCCCCACGGCGTCGCCCGCCGGCGGGCACACCGCGACGGCACAGCAGGGCGGCAGCGGCAGCGGTACGAAGACCGGTACCCCGACGGCCGGGGCCGAGCCCGCCGATGCTCCCAGCACAGGCGCGGGCGCAGGCACGGGCAGTGTCGGGACGTCAGCTCCCGCGGCCCCCGCGGCCGGTTCCACGGCACCGGCCCCGGCCGAGCCGGCCGCCTCCGGCGCCACGGACGGCGGCAGCGGCTGTGACCACAAGATGCCCCTCTCGCCCGACGAGGTCGCGGTCTACCGCTACACGACGGAAGGTGGTTCCCTGAGCCTCATCGTGAAGCACGGCAACTGGGGTTGCGCACCCGCGGACTCCGACGGCGCGCCGTTCGAGACCACGGGCAAGGAGACGTACCTCCCCCTGGACCAGGCGGCCTACGTCACCGTCACCAACCCCGTCGTGGAAAGCACCGAGAACCAGCGCATCGGCGTGCAGGAGTTCCTCGACTGGCTCGAGGCGCACCCGAACAGCGGCCTGGTCTTCACCTATCACCTCGGTGCCGACGGGGCGATCGACAGCCTGGAGGAAGAGTTCACCCCCTGAGGGGTCACGCGGTGGGGGCTCCTTCCCGGTCGGAGGGCGGCCACACGTAGGGCAGATCGTCGGGGACGCCGGGGAACACCGGCGCGTAGGTGTCCCGGTCCTTGCGGACGAGCGCGGACTGATGGCTGCGATGGAAGGCCTCGTCACCGAGCCACGGCGGCAGTTCCCCGGCCGCGGCGAGTGCGGACTGGTCGCGCACGGAAGCGCCGGGCCGGGCGGCCGCGTATCCGGCGATCAGCGACGCGGCACAGCTGTCCTGGTGCCCCTGCTCCCGCCACACGCGGCAGATCTCCAGTCCGTAGCGGACCAGGGCCTCCTCGTATCCGCTCCACATGCGCACGGCCGGATGCCTGCGCCAGCCGTATCCCGGGACGGTCAGGCCACGCAGGACCTGGAGCGCCTCGACGCGCTGCTTGCCGAGGCGTCGGCGGTCGAGGAGCAGGCCGGAGCGCCGGAAGTCGGAGTCGGGCAGGAACGTCTGCATGGGCGCCGTCCTGGAGGGGGTCGGGAGGTGGGCCGGCTTCCGGGTGCTGGCCGGGCGCCGTGTCGTCGTGTTCCTGGTTCCTCCTTCGGGTTCTCGCTCCCCGGGGCGGTGCCTCTTGCCGCGGTGCTCCTGCTGTGTAGGTTCGCGCACCGGCTCACGGGGCTTGCCGGGTCGCCGCGTGGTCGGCCTCGCCTCCGGCGCCGAGCAGCCCGGTCGGTGTCAGTGAGGTCTCGGCCTCCAGGCGCGGCAGGTGCCGGCGGGACAGCCGCAGCACCAGCGGCGGCAGAACGGCCCGCACCGGCTGCACCAGCCGCAGCCAGGGCGGTGCGTACACGGCTGTGCGCCGGTGTTCCACGCCGCGCACGATCCGGGCGGCGACCTCCTGCGCGTCGTGCACCCGGCGGGCCGGTGGCGGCATGTGGCCGCGCAGTTCGCGCAGCACGGTGTACCGGTCGGCGTCGCGCACCATGTCGGTGTCGGTCCAGTTCAGGTAGGCGATGCCCACGGCGACACCGTGCCCGGCCACCTCGGCGCGCAGCACGTGGGTGAAGGCTTCCACGCCCGCCTTGGAGGCGCAGTAGGCGCTCATCAGCGGCGCGGCGCCCAGCGAGGCGAGCGAGGCGATCTGCAGGTAGTAGCCGGCCGTGGACCGCAGGTCCGGAAGGAAGACCCGGGCCGTCTGGGCGCTGCCGGTGAGGTTGACGTCGATGACCCGGCGCCAGTCGGCCGGGTCCGTGTCGGTCAGCCTGCCTCCCTCCGCGATGCCGGCGTTGGCGATGACGACGGAGGGGGCACCGAGCCGGTGGCGTACCTCGCGCGCGGCCCGCTCCAGGGCCGGCAGATCGGTCACGTCCGCCCCGACGGCCAGTGCGGGCGTAGGCAGCCGTGCGGCCAGCTCCTCCAGTCGCTCCCGCTCGTGACCGAGCAGTGCCACGTTGGCTCCCCGCCGGGCGACCTCACCGGTGAGGGCGGCACCCACGCCGCGTGCGGCACCCGTCACCACGACGGTCCGGTTCCTCAGGGGGCTGCTTCGCACGGGCTTCGCCTTTCCTTCTCGGGGCGCCGGTCAGGCCCCGGTGGTCCCTGGACGCGCCGTGTGGTCGGGGTGTCCGGGGGTGCGGCGGGCCTCCTTCATCTCCGCCTCGTACAGATGGTCCCGACCCTGGGCGAGTTCGGTCACCGCGCTGCGCTCCAGCTCCAGGAAGGGCCGGTAGTAGGTGTCGTTGTAGGCCTCGACGATCTGGAACGTCCAGTGACCGGGGATCACGTTGCGGCCCAGGATCTCGGCCTCGACCTTCTCCGCCCACTCGGGATGCCCGGCTTCGCGCAGCAGCCGTACCGCCCGGTCCAGTTCGAGGTCGGCCCCGCCGGTGAGCTGGTGGAAGCTGTACAGATGGCCGCGGGCGCGCTCCGTGGTCTCCAGCGCCTTCGACAGTGCTCCGAGAGCCTCGACGGTCCGGTCGTCGACGCCCTCGGGGCGGCGGTGCCGGCGGTCGGGCCCCTCTCGGTTCTCGTTCATGCGCACTCCCTGGATGCTGTGGCCGGATGCCTGGTGTTTCTCGCTTCCTCCTCTCCCCGACGACCGGATGCGCCACCGGCTCCGCGGGTGACCGGACGCGCCGCCGGCTTTCCCGGGTGACCGGACGCGCCGCCGGCCGGGTGTCCGGTCAGCGTCTGCGTCCGGTCCGGTCCCGGCGGGCGAGGAGGCGCTGGGCCCCGGCGAGGCCGGGTGCCCGGTGGGCCCGCAATGCGGCTCGTGCGGCGTTGGCGCCGGGGGCTCCGTGCACCCCACCGCCGGGATGGGCTCCGGCGGAGGCCAGGAAGAGACCCGGGACGGGGGTCTCCGGACGCCCGGTGCCGGGCAGGGGGCGGAAGAAGAGCTGCTGGTGGAGGGCGGCCGTGCCGCCGTTGATGGCGCCGTCCGCGAGGTTGGCGTCGAGTGCCTGGAGCGTGGGCGGCGTGAGTACGCGCCGGGCGCGGACGAGGGAGCGGAACCCGGGGGCGAAGCGCTCCACCTGCCGTTCCACGCGGTCCGCCATGCGCTCGGCGTCCGCCGGTCCCCAGTCGCCGGTGATCCCCTCCTCGCCGGCGTCCGCCCGGATGTCGCGCGGGACGTGTGTGTACGCCCAGGCGGACTCGGTGCCTACGGGGGACCGCGAGGGGTCCGCCAGGGTCATCTGCCCGAAGAGGGCGAAAGGCCGGTCGGGCACCTGGTGCATGGCGATCTGCGCCGCGAAGCGGGTGAGTTCGTCCATGCCGTCGGCCAGGTGCACGGTGCCGGCCCGGCCGGCCTGCTCGGCGCGCCACGGCACCGGGCCGTCGAGGGCCCAGTCCACCTTGAAGGTGGCGAAGTCCCACTGGAATCGCCGCAGGTCCTCCAGCAACTGCGCGGGCAGGTGCTCGGGGCCGACGAGGTCCCGGTAGAGGACGGGCACGCCCACGTCGGCCAGTACGGCTCTGCGCGCGGTCACCGCCTCACCGGCGCGGGTACGCACCCCCACGGCACGACTGTCGCGGATGGTGACGCGCTCCACCCGTTGTCCGCAGCGGATCTCTCCGCCGTGTGCGCGCAGGCGCCGGACCAGCGCCTCGGTCAGGGCGCCGGAACCGCCGACCGGCACGGGGAAACCGTACGTCTGCCCCAGCATCGCCATCAGCCAGCCGAAGCCGCCGCTGCCCGCCGATTCGGGGGCCAGATCGGCGTGCAGAGCGCTGCCGGCCAGCAGCAGCCGGCCGCCCTCACCGCGGAACTCCTCCTCCCCCAGCCGGCGCACCGGAAGGGAGAGCGATCGGGCGACGCGCAGGCCCCCCGCCGCCCGCAGGGTCCACAGCAGCCGCGCCGATGCCCGGACCGGGGGGAAGGGGGTGAACAGGGCGTTCAGCAGGTCCGGGCGCAGCGACTGCCAGAGGGCGAACAGGCGCCGCCAGGCCGCCCCGTCGCCGGCGGCGAACGACTCGGCGGACGCGGCCGTCGTGTCGATCCGCCGGTCCAGCACGGCACACCGGCCGTCGCCGAGGGGATGCGCGAGCACCTGCGGCGCGTGGCTCCAGCGCAGCCCGTGGTCCTCCAGGCGGAGCGTGGAGAGGATCGGGGATGCCGCGGCCAGCGGGTAGAAGGAGCTGAAGAGATCGTTGACGAAGTCGGGATGCACGCCCCGGTCATGACGGACCGCGCCGCCCGGCTCCGGCTGTTCCTCGAGCACCTGGACGCTCCATCCGGCGTCCGCCAGCAGGTTCGCGGCCACCAGCCCGTTGGGGCCCGCCCCGATCACCACGGCGTCAGGCACGGCCGGTCCCCTCCGCGGCACGTGCCTCCGGCGCGGGCGTCTCCCGGGGTCCGTTCCCGGCGTCGTCGCAGCAGCGGGCGAGCCGGGCGAGCATGGAGCGGTGGCGCACTTGGATCAGCGCCTCCACAGCGGCGTTGTGCAGCAGGCCGCCGGCTCCCTGCAGCGGGTGTTCGTCCACGAGGACCAGGCAGTGTTCACCCCACTCCCGCAGTTCGATCGAGAAACGCGCCGTACCGAGGAACCCGGCCATGATCTCCAGTTCCAGGAGAGATCCCTCCCGGCAGTACCGGACGACGGTCTCGTTGGCGAGCCGGAGCGGGCCCAGCGGGATCTCGTACGCGATGGACGCGCCCTTCTGCGGCCAGGAGCCCTGTTTCGGCCGGGAGACACCGGTGCCGACCACCCAGTCGGCGTACCGGTGACCGTCCGCCAGTACCTGCCACACCGTGGCGGGATCGGCCTTGATCAGACGATGACGAACTGCCATGCACGCCTCCGGATCGCGAACTGGCCAGCGGCGTCTCCGGGTGCCCCGCGAGAGGGCGCCCCAACCGTCTCGCCGCCTCAGGCGTGTGCCGGCGGCCCTGCGGGCAACCGGAGGTCAGAGAAACGCCGGGACGGGGCGGGCACGCCCCTGGAGGAGGTCTGCGATGGTGTGGTGGGGCTGGGTGGTCTTGGTGGTCGCGGCGGTCGGACTGACCGTCGCGGCGACACTGTCGGTCCAGGCCAAACGCCGTGCCGGGACGGTGATCGCGGTGCGCGGAGGCCGCAGGTCCGGCCGAGGAGGTTCCAGGTGATCACCCTGATGCTCGCTTCGGACCTGGCGGGGCGGGAGGTCGTGACCCTCGGCGGCGACGCGGTGGCGCGGGTCAAGGACACCGTCTTCGACGCGGCGGCCGGCCGGATCACCGGCTTCACCCTCAGTGGCCGGGGACTGCTCGCGGGACCGCTGAAGCAGAGCCTGCCCTTCTCCGCGGTACACGCTCTGGGACCCTCCGCCGTGATGATCCCGAGTTCGGCCGTCCTCGACGACCGGGACGTGGTCCTGGGCTCCGGCGCGGCCGGCGGCGGCGCGGTGATCGGCGCACCGGTGATCACCGATCAGGGCACGGAGATCGGCACCGTGCACGATGTGGTCGTCGAGGCCGGTACCGCCGGGCACGTCATCGGCTTCGAGATCGCCGCGCACGACAACTTCGACGCCCGACGGCGCAAGGTGTTCGTCCCGCGCGGACAGACACTGTCCGTCTCCGACGAGGCCCTGGTCGTCCCCGCGCAGGCACGCCACTTCGTCGCCGACGATCTGCCCAGCTTCGGTGCCCAGGTGGAAGCCTTCCGGGCGGGCGCCCGACTGCCGGACGCGGACAGCCCCCTGAGCGTGCCGCGCGCGGACATCCCTGCAAGCGGCGAAGGAGACCGCTCATGATGCTCTTCACTCAGACCCGGGGGTTGCCCGTGATCACCGCCGAGGAGGCGGCGACCCTGGGCACGGTGGACGACCTGACCATCGATGCCCGGACCAGGAGCATCGCCTGTCTGCGCCTGTCGGGAGCGCCGAAGGACCGTGCGGTCGTCGGCTGGGGCGCGGTGGAGGCGGTGGGGCACGACGCCGTGATCGTGCGCTCGCGGGTCGCCGCCGAGTCCGGGCCGGGCGAGGTGCCGGAGCACCGCGACGCGGTCGGGAGCCGCGTCCTGACCGAGCACGGCGTGGAACACGGCACCGTCAAGGACGTCGGCTACGACCCGGGGTCGGGCAGGATCCTGACCCTCTACACGGCCCTCGGGGACATCGCGGGGGACGATCTCATCGGCCTCGGCTCCTACGCCGTGGTCGTCCGCGCCGAACGGGACTGATCCCTCGCGCGACTCCCGCACCGGGCCGGCTGCGCGCGAGGTGCGGGATTCACCCGGACGGGTCCGTGTGCGGGGGCGCGCGCCGGGCAGCCGCCGTCGTACCGGAGCCGGTTCCTCCTCCCGCGCTCCGGACGGTGGGTGCCGCGGCCGACACCCGAGCAAGCCACGGCACCCACCAGGCACCCACCGGAGCGGAACGCGACTCTGGGGCCCCGCCGGAGCGGACCATGGCCCGGTGCCTGCCGGAGCGGAACGCGACGTGCCTTCCGTCCGGGGCGGCGGGTGAGCGGAGCCGGCAGCGCACTCTCCTCGGCGGCCGGTTCCGGAATTCCCCCGGGCCGGTGGTGACGGGCGCGGGGCCGACTCGTTTGACCGACGGAACGATCAGCCTTTTTGTCCCGTCAGCCCTGAGAGTCACATGATCATGCCGAAGCGTCGGTCGCCGCTCTCCGGCCACGGCGCAGCCCGGTCGACAGCGGTCGCCGACGTCGGGTCGTCCGAGGAACACACACGCACCCCGGACTCCGGGCCCCCGCCCTCGCCCGCCCCCCGCCCGTCCCGTGGCCGCCCCTCGGGCCCGCCGCTGCAGCGCAGGCGGCGGGTGTGGGCCGTGACGGCGCCCCTGGCCCTGGTCGCCGCCCTCGGCGCGCTTCTTCTGACGGTTCCGGCCGAGGGCGGGCAGCGGAGCGAGGCCCCGCACCCGGCGGCCGGACCCCACGCGGAGCACCTGCGCCGGGCCCGTGCCGACGCGTGGACGCACACCGCACGCCTCGGTCTCGCCGTCTGGCCGGCGCGCGGCCGGCGCACCGGCGACACGGGGCTGCTCGCCCGCGCGCTGCGTGCCTGGACCGACCCGGCGTGGCGGGGCCGCCGGTCGGCGGAGCCGGGGGCACCGGCGAGGGGCCCGGGGGCCTCGTTTCGGCTGTTGTTCGCGGACGACGTCGACGGACGCGCGGTGGTCGTGCTGCAGGACGGGGTGCGCACGGTGCGCTACGGCGAGCCCCTGCACGGCGGAACACCGGAGCTGGACACAGCCCTCACCGAGGACGCGGACGTGACGACCGCAGCCGTCGTCGTGGCTCGTTCCCGCCGGTCCGTACGGCTGCTGCTGGCCCCGTGGATCACCGACGCCGCCGTCCGTGACCTGCGGGCACCGGCAACGCGGCCGCATGCCGTCACGCGCGACGGCAACGGCGTCACCGAGCCGGTCGCGGTGACCGTGGGCGGCGGGCCGTGTCGCGGTGTGCCGGTCGTACAGGTGCGCGTCTCGCCCCGGATCGCCGGGGACCACGCCCTCCTGCTCGCCGATCTGGGCGGACTGGTACCGGCCCGTCTGACGTCCGTACCCGCCACGCGGCCGGCGGTCCGGGCACGACCGCCGCGTGCGGTGACGGGCGTGGCGGACGTGCGTGACTGGGCGGCCTCGGCCTGTCGTCTGGCCGGGCTGCGCGGAAAAGGCGTACGGGGTGTCAACCACTGGGTGTTCGCCACGCAGACGCTGCCCGAGCGGTCCGGTACCGCGACCTGGGTCTGCGCCCGCGCCGACACCTGGCGGGGCACGGGCGACGTGGAGTACCTCGTCGTCGGCACGGGCGGCACCCGCGCGCGAGTCGTGGGACGCGGCCGCGACACGGCGCAGTGCAGCCGTTCCGGGCAGAACGTGCTGGCGCACACCGAGTGGCGTGCTCCCTCGGGCACCGCGTACCTGCTGGCCGCGGGGAGCCGGACGGTGACGCGTCTGGAGGTGACCGCGCCGGCGCGGAGCACCGTCGACGGCCGGCTCCTGGCGATCACGGCTCCGCGCGGCCGGCCCGTCGAGGTGACGGGCCGGCTGCCCGACGGGACGAGAATCGACTCTCCGCTCAGCCCTGACGGGCCGGGAAGCTGAGGTTCCCTCTCAATCCTGACGGGCCTCTGAGCGGGGCCTCCTGTTCAGCCCTGACGGGCCTCGAAGCGGGGCCCCCTGTCAGCCTTGACGGGCCTCGAAGCGGGGCCCCCTTCAGCCCTGACGGGCCTTGAAGCGGGGATCCCTCTTGTTGATCACGTAGGTCACTCCCCGTCGGCGCACCACCTGGGCGCCGGGGCGGGACTTCAGTGCCCGCAGGGACTTACGCACCTTCATGTCCGACTCCTCCTTCCGTCCTGCGTACCGGTCTCTTCAGCCGCGTGCGGGCGCGGTCCGGCCGTAGCGCCGTTCGAAGCGCTCGACGCGGCCCTCGGTGTCCAGCACGCGGGAGGTGCCGGTGTAGAAGGGGTGGCTCGCCGAGGAGATCTCGACGTCGATCACCGGGTAGGCGTTGCCGTCCTCCCACTGGACCGTCCGGTCCGAACCGGCGGTGGAGCGGGTCAGGAACGCGGTGCCCGCGGCCCGGTCGCGGAAGACGACGGGGCGGGACACGGGGTGGATACCAGGCCTCATGGGTTGTCCTTCCTGGGCTGTCCTGGGAACGGGGCGGACGCGGTCAGCGTTCCTCTCGGAAGGGGACGTGCTGTCCGGCCACCGGGTCGTACTTGCGCAGGACCAGCCGGTCGGGGTCGTTGAGTCGGTTCTTGCGCGTCACATAGGTGACGCCGGTCCCGGCCGTCGACTTCAGCCTGACGACGGGACGCACGGTGCTGCGTGCCATGGGGCCCTCCTTGTCCAGGACCGACACCACTGGTTGATCAGTGCATGTCAGTCACAGGGGCTACAACGGCGCCACCCCCCAGGACATTCCCGGCCGGGCACTCCATCGTGTGACCGTGACCACACGGTTTCCCGACAACTCTGGGTAGCGGCTTGCGTCGCACGGCTCGATGCGGGACTGTTGCCGGAAGACATCTGTTGTCCGTAGCAGAGAGGTGGTGGGGCGCGTCCGAGGCGCGTCCCCGCGTGTGTTCGGTACCAGCGGCTCGCCCGTAGATCCTCGCAACGCCGCGGTCAGCGTCGGCGCTGCCTGGGCTCATGCCCCGTACCCGGTGATCGTCGCGGACCGGGACGGTGACCTGGTCGAACTCAACTCCGCTGCACGGCTGTTGTGGTCGCAGGCGGTCCGAGGCGACTCGCTCCGGGACACCGTGCCGACCTGGCTGGCCGAGGCCCACGGCAGGTTCGCCGACGGCGTTCCCGACGGCACCGGAGAGGCCTCCGGCGCCGTCGCCGACCGCTTCTTCGAGGCTCACCCCACCTCCACGGACGACGGTGACGTGGTGTGGTGGCTCATCGACGACACCGACCGACGGCTGGCGGAGGCGGCCCTGGCCGGCGCCCGGCAGCGCTCCGCCCTCCTGGCCGACGTCTCCAGCCAGTTGCTGTCGACGCTGAACGTGACCCGGTGCATGGAGGCCACGGCACGCATGGCCACCGACCACCTCGCCGAGGCAGCGCTGCTCGTCGCTCCGCCGCAGGGCCGCCGGCACCAGCTGACGTACGCCTACCGCGGCGGGCCGGTGAGCCGGGTGACCGCGCCCGTGGACGTGCACGCCGTCCCCGGACTGGCCGAGGCCCTCCAGGGATTCCCGCCCGTGCCGGCGCGCTGGATCAACCCCGCGGCCCTGCCCAGCTGGGTGCGCCCGGCGGACTTCACCGAACCCGTCGGCTCCGTCATCGTCGCCCCGCTCCCCGGACACGGCGTGCCCGCCGGTGCGCTGATCCTCCTCCGGTCCAGCCGGGAGCAGGCGTTCAGCGGCGACGAGGAACTCTTCGCCCGGCTCTTCGCCGCCCGGGCCGGGGCCGCCCTGTCGGCCGCCCGGCTGTACACCGAACAGGCCTCCATCACCGCCACGCTGATGCGGGAACTGCTGCCGCCCCAGCTGGAGAGCGTGCACGGAGTGGAGTACGCGGGGGCCTACCGCCCGGCGCGGGACAACGAACGGATCGGCGGGGACTTCTACGACGTCCACCCCGGCACCGGTCCCGCCGAGGAGACGCTCGTGGTCCTCGGGGACGTGGCCGGCAAGGGCCTGGACGCGGCGGTCCTGACCGGCAAGATCCGCAACACGCTGCAGGCGCTGCTGCCGCTGGCCACCGACCACGAACGCACCCTGACCCTGCTCAACTGCGCGCTGCTCTCCTCCCACCACACCCGCTTCGCCACCCTCGTACTGGCCTCCGTCCGCCGCCTCGGCAGCAAGGTGGAGCTGCGGCTGAGCAGCGCGGGACACCTCGCCCCACTGATCGTCCGCAGCGACGGCACCGTCGAGGAGACCGCCACCCGCGGATCCCTCATCGGCGCCCTGCCGAAGGTCACCTCCGCCACCGCCCATGTGACGCTGCGGCCCGGGGAGACCTGCCTGCTGTACACCGACGGTGTCACCGAGGCCCGTGGCGGCCCGCTGGGTGACGAACTCTTCGGCGACCACCGGCTCAAGCGGATCCTCGCCGAGTGCGCGGGCATGCCTGCCGAGGCCATCGTCGAGCGGATCCAGATGCTGACCGCCCAGTGGGTGGGATCGGGCAGCCACGACGATGTCGCCACCGTCGCCATCAGCGCGCCCCGGGCCACGGATCTGACGGTGGTGGGTGGTCAGGGCCGAGCCGGCAGCACGACGTACAGGAGGAATGGGTGAGCGCTCCCCCGGCGATTCGTACCGACGCCTTGGTGGACGAGTTGTGGCAGGCCGTGACCGACGGCGACGAGTACACGGCCGTCGACGTCGTCCGCCGCGCCCGCGCCGACGGGACGGACGAGGAGACGCTGCTGCTCGACGTGATCGCCACGGTGCAGCACAGGGTCGGCGCGGAGTGGGTCGCCGACCGCCTGACCGTGGCCCAGGAACACGCCGCGACCGCCATCAACGAACGCGTGATCACCGCCCTCGTGCACGACCGGCCGCCCGCCGATGCCGCGGACCGCGTGCCCAAGGGTCGCGTCACCGTCAGCTGCGTCGACGGGGAGTGGCACGCCCTCCCCGCCCGCCTGGTCGCCGAGGTACTGCGGCTGCGGGGCTGGCGCGTGGACTTCCTCGGCGCCCAGACGCCCACCCCCCACCTGGTCTCCCACCTGCACAGCACCGGTTCCGAGGCGGTGCTGCTGTCCGGTTCGCTCCCCCCGCACCTGCCCACCGCGCACGCCGCCATCACCGCGTGCCAGGCCGTCGGCGTCCCCGTCATGGCGGGTGGTCGCGCCTTCGGCCCGGACGGCCGCTACGCCCACGCGCTGGGCGCCGACCGCTGGGCGCCCGACGCCCGTGGCGCGGCGGCCCTGCTGGAGGAGAAGCCGGCCCAGCCTCGTCCGGCGGCGGCCCGACAGGTCATGGACGACCTGCCGCATCTGACCGACCAGGAGTACACGTTCGTCGCCCAGTCCCGCGGGCGCCTCGTCCGGCAGACCCTGACCAGCATGGAGAATCGATTCGCCGCGCTGCGCGCCTACAGCGACACGCAGCGCGAGCGGACCGCGGAGGATATCGCCCACATCGTCGACTTCCTGGCCACCGCCCTGTACGTCGACGACGCGGACCTCTTCACCACGTTCCTGCGCTGGACCGCCGACGTCCTGGAGGCGCGCGGGGTGCCCGCGCAGTCGGTGGTCACCGCACTCGGTGTGCTCGGCGAGCATCTGCGGGAATTCCCGCGCTCCCTGCGCCTGATCGACGCCGGCACCGCCGCCCTGGCCGACCGTCCCCGCCACCCCGCCCCCTGCCCCCACACAGAAGCATGACCGACCTGCCACCACCCGCCCTGCGCCTCACCGTCACCCACGGAGCCCTCGGGCTGACCGTCGACGTGTCCGGCGACCTCGACCTCGACACCGGCGACCACCTGGTCGAGACGGTCACCGAGCACCTGGCCCGGCATCCCGAAGCACCGGCCGTCCGCCTGGACTTCGGCGAGCTGTCCTGGATCGACTCGGCGGGTCTCTCGGCGTTGCTGATGGTCCATCGCCGTGCCTGCACCGCCGGCTGCGCGCTGTTCCTGGACCGCCGTCCCGCCCTCCTGGAACGCCTCCTGCTCCAGACCGGCACCCTCGATCACCTCACCGCCCGGCCGGACCAGGACGAGGACGCCACCGGCGCGAACGCGACCTGAGCCGCGGCCCGGACCGGCCGGCACGAGGAGGCCGGAACCGGTACATGGCCCCGCGTCAGGAATACTTGTCCAGAGGCAACTTATGGCCCGGACGGGGTAGGAGAACCGCGCGAGGCGAGGCGGCACGGCGCCGCGTGGCCATGGACCGAGGGCACGAGGACGAAGGAATGCAGTGGGAAAGCAGGGCTACCGTGAAGGTGACCTGCCATGACCGAGTCTTCGAGATCACCGTGCGCGGCGAGGTCGACTACGAGGAGAACGACCTGCTGCAGGCCGCCTGGGCCGAGATGGAGGAAGCGGCGCTCCCCGTGACCGTGGTGGACCTCTCCCAGGTGACGTTCGCCGACAGCGGGCTGCTCAACGCCCTTCTCGACTCCCGGCGCCGCCACCGGGCGGCCGACCGCGAGC
Organism: Streptomyces sp. NPDC038200; assembly: GCF_055600785.1. Taxonomy (NCBI): domain Bacteria; kingdom Bacillati; phylum Actinomycetota; class Actinomycetes; order Kitasatosporales; family Streptomycetaceae; genus Streptomyces; species Streptomyces sp. NPDC038200. The sequence continues at coordinate 95,308 of NZ_JBVJYH010000026.1, read as the reverse complement.
TGATCCTGCTCGGCCCCTTGCACCCGACGGTCGAGCGGCTCTTCACGCTCACGGGCACCTTGGAGCACTTCACCGTCACCGATTCCCGTGCCCGGGCCATGCGCGCGGGCGAGACCTGAGGCGTACGACGGGCGAGCGCGGGCATCCGCGAGATGCACGCACGTTCGGTGAAAGGAAGGAGAGGCCGTGTCGTTCCTCTGGGCCATCATCGCGGGACTTGTCATCGGCCTGTTGGCCAAGCTCGTCATCCCCGGACGTCAGCCCATCCCGCTGTGGCTGACGGTCCTTCTCGGAATCGTCGGCGGTATCGCGGGCAACGCGCTCGCCTCCGCCTTCGGTGTGCGGGACACGGGAGGCATCGACTGGATCCGGCACGTCCTCCAGATCGGTGTGGCGGCGGTCCTGATCGCCTTCGTCAGCCCGCTGTGGGCCCGACGGCATGCCTGATCCCCGTGCGTCCGGCCCCGTCGGCCTCGGCCGACGGGGCCGGAGCCGTGCACGGCGGACGCTCCGGGGAACCCGCCACAGGGATATCGCTTTTCTCCCCCACCGGAGGAATGGCCGCTAGCCGCTCGTCACAGCCGGCGAAGACGGCCGGTGACGGTCCCGTCCGGGTCGTCGGCCAGGGCGATACGGGCGATGATGCGCTTGCCCACCGGTTCCCGCCGCACCTCGAAACCCTGGACGATCGCCATCACGATCTCCAGCCCGTGCTGTCCGACCCGGCCCGGGTCGGCGGCCCGCGCCACCGGTAGCGCCGGATCGCTGTCCCACACGGCCACCTCGACCAGTCCGCCGACGACCCGCAGTTCCATCAGCACCGGACCCGGCGCGTACTTGCGGGCGTTGGTGACCAGTTCGCTGACGACCAGGCGGGTCAGCTCCATCGCCCGCTCCGACACCGGCAGCCCGTACTCGCTCTGTACCCGGGCGAGGAAGACCGCCGCGTGCTGCCGGGCCTCGGCGATGCACGGGCCCTGTCCGTCGAGTGGAACGATCTCCTGGATCGGCTCCGAGCCGGTCACACCCTCACCGCCAGGCCCTGACGTCACCGGCTCCATTCGCGTGCCCCCGTTCATGTGCCACGCATACCCGCCGACAGGCAGGACATGCCGGGGCCGTTGAGGCGATTGCGGCGCCCTCTCGGTGCCACGTCCTCGCGTCAGCGCACGGTGACGACCGCGTCCGTGTTCCGCCGGATCACGCGCGGCGTGTGAAGCCCTCCTGACACCGTCCACACGGCGCCTCCACAAAACGGCGCTCGCGGTGTCGGGGTGCAGGCGGTCTCGGGGTATCAGGACTTACGTGGCGCCAGAACGCCATGTATGCGCAAATCCGCAGGCAGTTGCCGTTTGACAACTATAGCCACGAGACAACAAAGTAACCGTGTCGGTCGGACGTGGGGAAGGATCTGTGATGTTCCGGTGGACGCAGGCCGCTGCGTGTCCCGGCCGCTCGCACCCGAGAGTGCCGACGGCCCGGGCGCCGCGCTCTGCGCCTCAGGCTGTCCGGCTGTCGGCGTCGTCCTCGTGTATCTGTGTGGACGCCGCGGCGCAGAACGCCTCCAGCCCCTCCAGCAGCGCGGCCCGCTTGGCGGCCGGCATCAGCGTCAGGACTTCCTGCAGCTCCCTCTCCCTGCGGGCACGCAGGTCGTCGAGGAAGGCGCGCCCTCGGCTGCTCAGGTACAGCCGCACCTCGCGCCGGTCGGCGGGACTGACCACCCGGTCCACGAAGCCGGCGGCCTGCAACCGGTCGCACAGCCTGCTGGTGGACGGCGGGGTGGAGGCGAGGGAGTCGGCGAGGGTCCGCAGGTTGATGCCCTCGTGGTGCTCCAGGATCAGCAGCACGCGCAACTGGGACGCGGAGGCAGGCGCGGTGGAGGCGCGGCCCCAGAGCACTTCCAGCAGCTCACCGGCCGTCGAGGTCACACGGGCGACCTCGTCGGGCCGGGGCACGTTTCGGAAGGCAGTCACAGTCACACTCTCGCAGGCTCTGGGACGGTTGCCAGCCTACTAGGGGTGCGAGCCGACGAGAGATGTCCTGCACGACAGACGCGGACGAACCAAGCGTCGCCATGCGGCCGGGATCCGACTAAGGATGGGTGTTTCCTTCATCGTGAACAGATTCGTGACCGCCGAACGCGCCCTGCGTACGGCGGCACCGCACCAGTTGCCCGACGCCGTGCGCCGCGTGCTCACCGAGCACTACGCGGCCACGACCGTCGAGCTGTTCATGGTCGACTACGGCCTGGCGGTGCTCCAGCCGGTTTCCGCGCCGCCGGACTCCCCCGAGCCGCTGCCCGTCCACGGCAGCACGGCCGGCCGTGCCTTCGGCTCGCAGGAGCCGTTCGCCGAGCCCGAGCGGGACGGCCTGGTCCGCGTCCATCTCCCCGTGACCGTACGGGGCGACCGGCTCGGCGTGCTGACGGTGACCCTGCCGGGCGACGAGCTCGCCGGGGACGGGCTGACGGAGCTGTCCGAGATCGCCGAAGTACTCGGCCACGAGGTGGTCGTCGCCGATCGGGACACCGATCTGTACCTGCGGGCGCGGCGCAAGGACCGGCTCACCCTGGCCGCCGAGATGCAGTGGCAGCTGCTGCCCGGCTGCTCGCGCACCGGCCCGGAGTACGAGCTGGGCGCACAGCTCGAACCCGCCTACGCGATCTTCGGTGACAACTTCGACTGGTCCGCGACCGCGGACCACCTCATGCTGTACGTCACCAACGGGATGGGCGAGGGGATAGAGGCCTCTCTGCTGACCAATCTGGCGATCAACGCCCTGCGCAACGCCCGCCGGGCGGGCCTGTCCCTCGCGGACCAGGCGGCCCTGGCCGACCAGGCGGTCTATGCGCACTACCGGGGCCGGTCCTATCTCTCGGTACTGATGTTTGATTTCGAACTCGCCACCGGGCGGGTGACGGTCGTGGACGCCGGGTCTCCGCAGATGCTGCGGCTGCGCGGCGGCGCCGTGGAACGGGTCCCGTTCGACGCCCAGCTGCCGCTCGGCATGTTCGAGGAGACCGACTACGTGGCCCAGGAGTTCCGGGTCGAGCCCGGCGACCGGCTGGTCTTCGTCAGCGACGGTGTGTACGCGGTCGCCGACTCCCAGGGCGAGGCGTACGGGGACGTCGCTCTCGCGCGGGCGATCCAGTCCACCCGGCTGCTGCCCGCCGCCGAGGTTCCGCGCGCCATCCTGCGGGAACTGACCGGCCACCGCGGCCGGCCCGTCCCGGACGACGACGCACTCGTGGTGTGCATGGACTGGCGCGGACGCTGACGGGCGGCGCGCGACCCGGATCCGTCACTCCGGGTGCGGGCCCGGCTCCGGAGCGGTCTCGCCCAGGGAGGCCAGCATCGCCCGCAGGCCCTGACGCAACGCCGCCCGGTCCTCCGGCTCCATTCCCTCCAGTACCGCGGCGAGGGCCCGCGCCCTGCGCCGGGCCACGTCGCCGAGGACACGCCGCGCTTGCGTCGTGAGGTTCAGCTGCACCTCACGACGCTTGTGCGGATGCAGTACACGCTCCAGCAGGCCGGCCGCCTCCAGCCGGTCGCACAACCGGCTGGCCGTGGGCAGCCCGATATCCAGTCGCTCCGCGAGGGCCGTGAGATTCAGGCCGGGCGCCGACTCCAGCGCCCGCAGCGCCCGCAGTTGATGCAGCGACAGCCGCAACTCCGCGCCCTGCGCCGCCAACGACCACAGGGCCGTCAGACTCTCCACGGCATCGACCAGATCCCGCGCGGCGACCTCCGTACCTTCACCCACACTCGCCCGGTCCCCACCGGGACCGCCGTGACGGGTCACGAGAACATCGCTTTCCGTAATGCCCGGGCCATGAAGACGCCCCTCTCACCTCCCGCTGGTACCCGATCGGCCCAACCGCAAGCAGGTCAGGCGGTCTCAACCCGGCACAACCCGCAGATCGGAGGCGGGGCTTGCGCACCTGGCAGGATTATGTGATCAAATCTACCGATGCGTACCCCCCACATACAGACGCATCAACCCTCCCAGTCCGACGTGTCTTCCCCCGAGCGGGTTCCCCCCGCCGCGCCGGAGAGGTCTCCCGGCCACCGGCGGCGCGGTCGCCGACGCAACCGCGCCACCGGACTGCCCACTCTGGTCAAGCTGCTGGTCTGGGTGCTCACCGTCGCCTGCCTCCTCACCCTCGCCGACCGGTGGGCGTTGCTCTACGCCGAACGCCAGGCCTCCGAGCGGCTCCAGGACCAGCTGCGGCTCACCGCCGCCCCCGAAGTACGGATCGGCGGCTTCCCCTTTCTCACACAACTGGCCGCGCGGCGCCTGGACTCGGTCCAGGTGACCGTTCCGGACGTGCCGGCCAGCAGGGTCACCCTCACCAAGGTGAGCGCCGCCGCACACGGAATCAGCATCCACGGCGACGCGCCCACCGCTGTGCGCGGCGCGCTCGTGCAGCGGGTGCACGGGCAGGTCCTGCTGTCCTTCGCCGACATGAACCGCGAACTGGGCGCGTCGGAGGTGAACTTCACCGCCCGAGGGCCGGGCCGGGTCCAGGCGCGGGGCGCGTTGCGCGTCGCGGGGCACGACGTGCGGGTGCGCGCCGACGCGCGTGTCCGGCGCGCCGGGCAGCGGGGCATCGCCGCCTCCGTGGAGGGGATGCGACTGGACATCGGCGATCTCGCGACGTACCGGCCCGGCACCGGGCCCACCGAAGGTCTGCACCTGACCCCGGCATCGGCACGCCGGCTCACCCGGGAGGCGGGGAAGATCAAGGCCCTGCTGGGCGTTCCGGAGATCGCGCACCGCCTGGGCGTGCCCGGTGGCGCGGTACGTGCCGCGCTGCGCGACGAGGACAGGCTGCACCGGCTCACCGGTGCGCCGCGCTTCCTGCGGGATCTGACCCGTGTGAACCTCGCGGACGCGGCGCTCGCCCATCCGAGGCTCATGCAGCGGCTGGGCCTCGACCTGTCCCTCCTCACCGCCCTGACCAAGCTCACCCGTCCCCGGATCGCCGACCGTTTCGCCTTCTCCTTCCAGCTCCCGAAGCCGCCCTCGGGAGATCTCCGGCTGCGCCGGGTGACGGTGGGCAGGGACGGCATCCACGCCGACGTCAGCGGGACCGGTCTCCTCCTGGGACGCTGAGACGGCCGTACCACCGGGCGCCGGCGGCCACCGCAGCGGCTCGCCCGCGGGTCACTGGTGTTCCGGGGGACGCGCCGCCGGGGCATCGTCCGCCGCCTTCCGCCGTCTCATCCGGGGCAGTCGGTCGGGCGCGTCGGCGCCCCCGTCGGAGGCCGGCGGGGGCGCCGACAGCACCACGACCTCGTCCTCGGCCGCCCATACGCGTCGTTCGGACTTGCCGGGGCACAGCCGGATGCCGTCGTCGCCGCGCGCGGGGTGCGGGGTGGGCGCGCGGTAGCCGATCGCGCAGTCGCCTTGTCGTAGCGCGGCGGCCACCACCGTGGCGAAGGACGCCTCGCGGCCGGGCAGCACGTACTGCCCGGCCGGGCGCAGGCCGAGGGCGCCGCCCCGGGTGGCGAACACCTCCTCGAACACCGGCGCGAGGGTGGGGTCCTGGGAGATCTGGGCCATCAGCAGAGCGGTCAGTTCGCCTCGTACCACCGCGTCCGAGGCCCTGCCCAGCGGGGCCAGGACCCGGCTGCGGTGCTCGCACAGCTCGGCCACCACCGGCAGCGCGCGCCCCGATTCCTCTTCCCGTGCCCGCAGCATCAGCAGGGTGACCAGGGTCCGGTCGTCGGGCCGTTCGGAGCCGGGGCCGGCGTCCGGTCCCAGCACGATGACACTGTCGTAGCCGAGGGCGTCGAAGGTGCGCACGGTCTCGGGGCGGGCCAGGTCGCCGACGTGGTGGGCGATGCGGAGCGGTCCGGCGTCCGCGCCGCCCTCGGGCGGTGGCGGCGCGACGTCGTCAGGACCGGTGACCACGTCGAGGACGGAACCCGGCCGGGCCGTGCGGCGCAGGAGGTCCACGATCAGCGGTGCCCGGCGGTTCCAGCCCAGCAGCAGTACCCGCACGGGTCCCGGGGCGCTCGGCTCCCGTGCGGCCATGGCGGTCGGGTCGACGAGTCCCCGGCAGTCCGCGGGGGGCAGGGGCGTGTCGTCGTGGGCGACGACGACCAGCCGGTCGCCGGCCCCGAGGACGCTTTCCGGTCCGGGGGTGAGAAGGGGGCGTCCGTCGGCGCGCACCACTCCGACCACGCACGCGGACTCGAAGTGCAGGGCGGTCTCCCCGAAGGTGAGCCCGGCCGGTGTCCGGGCCTCGATCACATGGAACTCGGCCCCGGCCACGTCGAGGAGGTCCCGCAGCACGGCCGGCAGCCCCGGTCGGCGAGCGGACTGCACCAGCAGCCGGGCCGTCGTCGTGTCCGTGTCCAGCACCACGCTCCGCGGTCCGGCCGCCAGCCGTGCCGCCGGCAGATAACGGCGGTCCCGCACGGCGGCCACCACCGGCGGCCCCGCTTCCGCGCCGAGCAGCGGCCTCAGCGCCAGCAGGATCCGTACCACCTCCGGATCGGCGTCGACGCCCTCGGCCGGCAGCACGAGCACCGAACCGGCCGCGCCCGGGGCGACCAGGGCGAGGGCCGCGGGGTCCGTCAGCGATCCGGTACGGCAGACCAGACGGGTCCGGCGCGGCCCCAGCGTGGCGGCGAGCGCCTCGTCCATCTCGGCCGGGTCCCGGTCGGCGAGCACGGCCACGACTCCCCGCCCCCGGCTGTCCTGTGCCGCGGCCGCTTCCGCGACGACCGTGAAGACCTGCTCCGACCAGCCCAGCACGACCGCGTGCCCGCGTTCCAGCACGGTCGAGCGGCCCCGCCGCAGCTCCGCCAGACGGTCTCCGAGCCCCGTGGTGACCACGCCCACCAGGGTCGACACGCACAGCAGGGCGATCAGGCCGAGCAGCACCGAGAGCAGCATCCGCAGCGGGGCGCCGGTCGCGACGCCCAGGCGCAAGGTCTCCGCGCTGGTCCGCCATACGGCCGTGAGCCGGCCGGACAGCGAGCGCGGCGCGTCGGGGTCCATCCACACCAGCAGCGTGCTGACGGGCACGACGACCACGAGACAGCCGAGGGCCAGCCAGCCCAGCAGCGTCCCCGTACTGCGCGCCAGCCGTCTGTCGAACAGATAACGCGCCCGGTCCCGTAACGACGACTGCTGCCGGCCCACCACATCAGCTCCCTGACATCCGCCCCAGGTCCTGTTGCAGAGTGCTGGTCCGGCGCTCACGACACGCCGCGCCACCGGGCTATTCATCCGTTCGGGAGCGTCCCGCCGGGCGCACGGTCCGAAGGATCGCCCGCCCGCGTCCGCCGGGCCGTCGGCGCAGCCGAGAGTTAACGGGCCGTTAGGTGACGGGAGCTGTACAGGAGTTGTCCAGGCATCAATCATTTGTCATGTACCTGCGACCCCGACCGGCGGGTCGCAGTCCCATGGAGGTGTGGAATGCTCCGAAGAGTCTCCGTCGGCCTGTCCGCCTCGGCGCTCGCCGTGGTCACCACCATCGCCGCCGCCACCGCCGCCGACGCCGCGCCCGCCGACAAGCCCCAGGTCCTGTCGAGCTGGACCCAGACCAGCGCGTCGAGCTACAACCTCTGGGCCGCCGCCCGGAGCAACCAGGCCGCCTGGTCCGCGTACGCCTTCGACTGGTCCACCGACTACTGCTCCTCCTCACCGGACAATCCGTTCGGCTTCCCCTTCGCCGTCTCCTGCGCCCGCCACGACTTCGGCTACCGCAACTACAAGGCCGCCGGCACGTTCAGCGCCAACAAGGCGCGCCTGGACAGCGCCCTCTACGCAGACCTCGAGCGCGTCTGCGCCACCTACAGCGGCGCCACGAAGACCACCTGCGACGGCACGGCGTGGACCTATTACCAGGCGGTCAAGGCGCTCGGCTGAGCCGTGGGCGGCCGTCGCCGTGGCGGCCGCCCACGCGACGGCCGCAGCCGGGGGACCGGGGCACCCTCGGGCGGTGCCCGCCGGGGGCCGCGTGGTGACCGCGCCGCCGCTCGGCGGACGGCCGGATCGCCGCAGAACTGTGGCCGGATCCGTCGTCTGACGGGTCGTCGAACGCCGTGATACTCGGGCTGGGCAGTCCGCCCCGTCTCACGACCTCGGAGGCCATCGATGTCTCAGACCAGTGTGCACAGCGCCGCAGTACTCGAAGCCTGGCTGTCGGGCGCGGAGAGCGCGTACGGCCAGCTCAACCCCGCCGGTCCGCTGTACGTCGGCGGGGCCGCCGCCGAGGCCGCGCTGACCGACCCGAGCGACTCCCTGTACGGCTTCTGTTCCAGCCCGAGCGGGTCGCACGGCAGCTGGTGCTGCTGACCCCTCGCTCTCCGGCCTGCGCCAGTGAACGTGCGTGACAGCGCCAGGCCGGCCCGCGGGGAACCGCGCGCCATGCCATGAGCCGTCCGCCCCGCACACCAGGGGCGGCCGGGCCAGGGCTGCCCGCGCCGTTCCCCGCGTTTTCTCCGCGCGCACCCGGGCGGGCGCGTGCCGTGGCTGGGAGCAGGGAGGGTGGAGGGTGAGCGGATCGGCACCGGGCAGGGCGGAGCAGGAGGAGTGGTTCGACGGGCCCGTACGCGGCCTCGCGCGGCCCTGGCGGGAGGACCTGGCCCGGCGGCTCACGGACGTGGACGGTCTGGACCGGGGGGAACGGGACGTACTGCTGGAGGCGGGCCACACCGCGCTGCTCAGGTCGCTGCACGCCAAGCTGGCCCGCCTGTTCCTGGTGGAGCTGCACGCGCTGCGCATGGCCCAGGGCGTCGACCCCGCGGCCGGGCCGGGCACGGCGGAAGCGGACCCGGGCATCTGGGCCGCGTTCGTCGAGCAGGCCGCCGCGGAGGGATACCTGGCCAAGCTGACCGGGCGCTACCCCGGCATCGGCTCGCGGACGGCCGCGGTGGCGGACCTGTCCGTGGCGGCCACGGCCGGGTTCGCGCAGCGGTTCGCCGCCGACCGCGCGCTGCTGGAGCCACTGCTCGGCGCAGCCGCGGGCCGGATCCATGACGTGACGTTCGGGGCGGGCGACAGCCATCGGGGCGGTCTGACGGTCAGCCGGGTCGAGCTGGCCGGCGGTACAGTCATGTACAAGCCACGTTCGTCCGAGGCGGACGTCGCTCTCGGCGCGCTGCTCGACGAGCTGTTCGCGGACTTCCCCGACGCCCCGGCACCGGACGAACGTATCCGGGTGCCGCGCACCCTCCCGCGCGAAGGCTACGGCTGGGCCGAGTTCGTCCGTCACCGCTACTGCGCGGACGACACGGAACTCGCCGCCTTCTACCGTGGCATGGGGCACTGGCTGGCCGTCCTCCGCTTCACCGGCGGCACCGACATGCACGCCGAGAACATGATCGCCTCCGGCCCGGTGCCGGTGATCGTGGACGCCGAGACGCTCTTCGACGCCCCCGCTCCCTTCCCGGCCGGCGGCCGGGGCGACGCGGTGGACGTGGCCGCGGCGGCCATCCGCCGCACCGTGCTGCGCACCGGTCTGCTGCCCGTGCGGGGCACCGGGTTCGCACTCGGCGGGGTGGACATCTCCGGTGTGGGGGCGCTTCCCGGCCAGCAGCCGTTGATCCCGAACCCGGTGATCACGGGCGGCGGCACCGCGGCGGCCCGCTTCGAGGTGGACATGGTGGCGATGCCGACCGCGGGCAACCACCCCAGCCCCTCCCCCGTGCTGAGCGCCTACTGGGACCGGATCCTGACGGGATTCCGGGAGATGACCGCGCACCTGCGCCGGCCCGGCGTCGACCCCGCCCGGCTGCTCCGCCGCTTCGAAGGGGCGTGGGCGCGGCGGATCCTGCGGCCGACCCAGGCGTACGTCGACATCGGCCGGATGCTCTGGCACCCGGCGTCGCTGCACGACGAGGCCGCGGCCGTCGAGCGGGCCCGGGACATCCTGCGGCGCAATGCCGAGGTGCTGCCGGGGGCGCCGACGGACCGGGAGACCATCGACGGTGAGATCGCCGACCTGCTGGCCGGGGACGTGCCGATGTTCGGCTTCACCGTGGACGCGACTGCCGTGCGCAGGACGGCCGAGGACTGGCGCACCGCCGACTTCGCGCTGGAGGAGTCGGTGATCCAGGACGCCCTGGTCGGCGCGTACCTGAACGAGCGTTCGCTGCCCGCCCGGGTGCGGACCGCCGCCGAGGAGCCGCACGCCCGTGACCGTGAGCGGCGCCGACGGCGGCTGGCGGCACGGATGGTGGGGCGGCTGTGTGACGGCGCGGTACGCGGCGGCGACGGCACGGTCACCTGGATCAGCCCCGTCTTCACACCGGCGGGCTGGTCCATCAGGGTGCTGCCCGCCGACCTCTACACGGGCCAGGGCGGAGTCGCGCTGGTGCTGGCGGAGTACCTCGGCGAGGTCCGGGCCGGCCGGGCGGACGAGGTGCCGGGTGTCGCGGAGAGCTTCGACGGCGCGCTGCGCGTGCTGATCGACACCGAGGAGCGGACCGCCACACCGTCGGCCGGGGCGTTCAGCGGGGCCGCGTCGCAGGTGTGGACGTGGCTGGCGCTGCACCGGGTGCTCGGGGAGGAGTGGCCGCTGGCGCGGGCCGCCGGGCGGGCCGCGCTGCTCGAAGGCCCTTTGGTCGACGACGACATCGAGGTGGACCTCCTCAACGGCGCGGCGGGCGGCATCGTCCCGTTGCTCGGGCTGGCCGCGGCCACCGGGCAGGACCGCTGGCTGGCCGCCGCCGCGCACATCGGCCGCCGGCTGGCCGGGCTGGCCACCGTCGACTCCGGTGGGGCCCGCTGGACGACCCGGCTCAACCCGGAGGGCATCGGCGGCTTCGCGCACGGCGCCACCGGTATCGGCTGGGCGCTGGCCCGGCTGGCGCTGAGCGAGGCGGGTTCCGTGGCGGAGCGGCACGCCTGGCGTGGCCTCGCCGAGCTGGCGTTCTCCTTCCAGGAGTCGCTGTGGCAGCCCGGCCAGGGCAACTGGCTGGACGTCCGCGTCGGCGCCGAGGAGGACTTCTTCACCAGCTGGTGCCACGGCAGCGCCGGGATCGGCATCGGCATGCTCGACCTCCATCGACGCACGGGCGACCCCGCCCGCCTCGACACGGCTCGGCGGGCGGCGCGCGCCTGCGCCGCCGAGGGGTTCGGCTGGAGCCACACGCTGTGCCACGGCGACCTCGGCCTCTGGCAGTTCCTCACGAGCCTGGGCCACGGCGATCCCGACGCTCTCGACGGCGAGATCCTCACCGGGCTGGAACAGCGCGGTCCGGTCGGCGGCCTGGCCCGCGAGGCGTTCTCCCCCAGCCTGATGTCGGGGCTCTCCGGGGTGGTGCACACCCTCCTGCGCATGCACCGCTCGGCTTCGCTGCCGGATCCCCTGCTGCTCGACTGACCGGCTCCGGAGCCGTCCCTCAGCCGTCGCTGGGCATCACCTTCAGCACCTTCCCCTCGCGATCCGCCTGGAGGTAGCCGGACTGCTGGTAGTCGTTGCCGAGGTACACGGACATCCCGGCGGGGGTGCCGAAGACCTTGTCCGGCGGGTTCATCACCAGGTAGCGGGAGGTCACGTGGTCGACGTTCAGTTTCTTCACGCCTTCGCGGAGCAGCGCCGGCACCGCGCCCCAGTCGAAGCCGTCCAGGGTGACGGGGGTCTTGTTGCTCGGCAGCGCCGCGCTGATGATGCCCTTCTCCACGCCCTGCCCGGCGCGATAGGTGTACGTGTCGTACTTGCTGTCGCTGCCCTGGACCATCACCTCGGCGGTGACGTACCCGGGATACACCGTGAGGCCGCCGAAGCGGTCCCGGCCGGTCTGCTTCTCGATGGCGGCGACGGCGGTGCGGATCCCGGCCGGGGTCAGCAGGTCCGTCCCACCGGTTCCGTCCTGCTCCGCGGGCGAGGCGGAGTGGGCCGACCCGCTCCTCGCCGGTGCCCCGGTGGCCGGATCCGCGGAGCCGGTGGACCCGGACGCACCGGACGCCTGGGTTCCCCCGTCCGGCAACAGCGTCCACACGAGGGCACCGGCGAGCGCCACTCCCGCGACCGGGAGCCCCACCGTCGCCCAGTGCCGTCGGCGGCCCGGCCGCACGGGCACGGCCGGGGACGGGGGACGCGCGTCCTCGGGCGGCGGTGACACCGTGTGCGCGGGGCGGGCGTCGTGCGGCCCGGAGTGCATCGAGGGCGCGGGGCCGAAGCCGGGTGTCGTCGTCGCGGGGCCGGCAGCCGGGGCGGCGGGCGGGGGCGGCAGAGGATAGGAGGTGGGCGGTTCGGCCGCACGGGCCGCGGCGTCCAGCATCCGCTCCAGCTCCGGCGTGCCGGGCCGCGCCGCGGGGTCCCGGACCAGGAGCCGGACCAGGACGTCCCGCAGCGCGCCGGCCCGGACGGGTGGCGGGATGTCCTCGCTCAGGACGGCGGCGAGCGTCGCCAGCGTCGTGCCGCGGCGCAGCGGATGGTGGCCCTCCACCGCCGTGTACAGCATCATGCCCAGCGACCACAGGTCCGAGGCGGGTCCGCCGTCCTGGCCCGAGACTCGTTCCGGAGCCATGTAGTCGGGCGTGCCGATCACCGAGCCGGTGGCGGTGAGGGCCGTCGACTCGCGGATCGCCGCGATGCCGAAGTCGGTGAGCACCGGCCGTCCGTCGGGACGCAGCAGCACGTTGGCCGGTTTCACGTCGCGGTGCTGGATGCCGGCCTCGTGCGCGGCGCGCAGCGCGGCCAGCACCTCCCGTCCGATCAGCGCCGCCTCGCCCGGATCCATCGGCCCGCGGGCGAGCCGATCGGCCAGGGAACCGCCGGTGACGAGTTCCATCACGATCCAGGGGTAGCTTCCCGGGCCGCCGTCCACGATGTGGTGGATCGTCACCACGTTGGGATGGTCGACCCGGGCCAGGGCGCGGGCCTCGCGCAGGACCCGTTCCCGCAGCATCCGCGCGGCTTCCGGGTCGTATTCGGCGAGGTCCGGATCGGGCGGCCGGACCTCCTTGACGGCCACGTTCCGGTGCAGCACCAGGTCCCGCGCCGACCAGACCATGCCCATACCGCCACCGCCGAGCCGTTTCTCCAGCTCGAACCGCCCGTCGACAACGCGTCTGCCGCTGTTGTCGCTGCCCGCTTCACTCATGCGCGGGAGCTTAGTTGCCGCCGCCGACAGCCATGACACCAAGGAGGCACCGGGAAACCCGGGCCCGGTCCGCGCGCCCGGTCCGCGCGCCCGGCACGGCCGAGGCGGCGGCCGAGGCGGCGATCCCGGCGCGCAGGCCGCGCCATCGGTCGGCTACCGCGCCGGGAGGAGCACCCCGGGGTTGAGGACGCCTGCCGGGTCCAGAGCGGTCTTGGCCGCGGACAGCGCGGCGGCGAAGGGTTCGGGGCGCTGGCGGTCGTACCAGGGCCGGTGGTCGCGTCCGACCGCGTGGTGGTGGGTGATCGTGCCGCCGGAGGTCTCGATCGCCTCGGACACCGCGGCCTTGATGTGGTCCCACTGGGCCACCATGTCGCCCCAGCGGCCGGGTGCGTACACGCCGAAGTACGGCGCGGGGCCGTCCGGGTACACGTGGGTGAAGCGGCAGGTGACCACCCCGTCGGTGCCGGTGGCCTCGCGGACGGCCTGCCCGGCCGCCTCCGTGACCGCCCGGTGCAGCGCGGGGAAGGTGTCCCAGGTGCACGCCGTCTCGAACGTCTCGGCGATCACCGAGTGCCGGGCCAGCGCGTCCCGCTGGTAGGGCATCCGCAGGAACGACGAGCGCCAGGTGTCCGCGGCGGAGCCGGCGCCCGGCCCTCGGCCGGAGTCCCCGCCCGGCTCCCCGCGGGTGCCGGCGGAAGGTTCTCCGCCGTGGTCGCGGCAGAGTTCCACGGCCCGCTCCAGGCTGTGGTGCACCGGATGGTCGGCGGACTCGAAGCCGAGGACGAGGAGGCCGCCGTCCACGCCCACGCCCGCGTTGATCAACGACTCGGCGGGGTCCAGGAGACGGCAGTTCGCCGGGTGCAGCCCGCTCTGCGCGATCGCCCGGGTGGCGGCCACCGCCGCCGCGTGGTCGCCGAACCGCACCGCCGCCCCGGCGCGCCAGCGAGGGCGTTCCTGCACCCGCATCCATGCCTCGGTGATGACGCCCAGCGTTCCCTCGCTGCCCAGGAAGAGGCGGTCCGGGGACGGTCCCGCGCCGGAGCCCGGCAGCCGCCGGGACGCGCTGACCCCGCTCGGGGTGACCACCCGCATCGACTCGACCAGGTCGTCGATGTGCGTGTGCAGTGTCGCGTAGTGGCCGCCGGCGCGCGTGGCGAGCCAACCGCCGAGCGTGGAGAACTCGAACGACTGCGGGAAATGACGCAGGGTCAGCCCGTGCGACCGGAGCTGGTCCTCCAGGTGGGGGCCGAACACGCCGGCCTCGATTCGCGCGGCCCGGCTCGTCCGGTCGATCTCCCGTACCCGGTCCATGCGCTCCAGGTCCACGGTGACCACCGCCGGGTGGCCCTCGCACCGCGGCTCCACGCCGCCGACCACCGAGGTGCCGCCGCCGAAGGGCACCACGGCGATGCCTGCACGGGTGCACCAGTCGAGGAGGTCGGTCACGTCGCGCTCGTCGCGGGGCCGGGCGACGAGGTCCGGGACATGGCGCAGCTCCCCCTGCAGGTTGCGTACCACGTCCCGGAACGCCTTGCCGTGCGCGTGGGCGGCGCGGTCGGCCGGTTCGGCCGAGCACAGCCCGGCGAGCGAGGCCGGCGCGCTCACCCGGGGCGCGGGCAGGCCGAGCGAGGCGACGGCGGGCGGTTCGTGATCGGTCAGGTCTCCCGGCATCAGCGCCCGCACGCGGGCCAGCAGCGCCTGGAGTTCGGCCCCGTGCAGCGCGTCCTCCACGTTTCCCCATCCCCACCACGACCGTGTCATGAAGCCGCACTCCCCTGAATTGACCGATGGGTAAATTACTGATGGGTCATATCGTGGGCTACAGTGGTCCGCATGGGCAAGGCCGGCACCAAGGGCGTCTCCCGCGCGGAGCGGGAGCGGCAGATCGTCGACGTGGCCGTGGAGGAGTTCGGCAGGCACGGCTACGCGGGCGTCTCCGTCACCGCCGTCGCGCAGCGCGCCGGCATCTCCAAACCGCTGGTCTACAGCTACTTCGACTCCAAGGACGGGCTCTATCTCGCCTGCGTCCACGAGATGGGCGGCCTGCTGGTGGACGCCGTGGCCGCGGCCCGGTCCCGCAGCGGGTCCACCGGCCACGCGCTGGACACCCTGGGCGCACTCTTCACCGCGGTCGAGCGGCGCCGGCACGCCTGGTCCGTCCTGTACGACCCGGCCCTGCCGCCGCTGGGCGAGCTGCGCGACGCCGTACGTCTGTACCGGGGACGCCTGGCCGCCATGGGCGCCGCGGGTGCCGCCCAGCTCCTCAGCCGCGCCGGACACGACGACCGGCTCGACCACGAACTCCTCAACGAGGTCTGGCAGTACGCCGTGACCGCCGTGATGCGCTGGTGGTCGGACCACCCCGACCAGAGTGCGGCCGAGATGACGGATCGCTGCGCCCGCCTGCTCACCGCGCTGGGCACCGGCTGACCTCCCGCACCCGCTCGAAGATCACCCCGGGGTTCGAGGACGGCGGACGGTCCGGACGGACACCCGTCCATCCGCGGGTGCGGACCCCGCCGGGCGGCGGGGGTGATCCGGCCACATGCCGGATGGTTGAATCAGCACCGTTCCTGAACTCTGGTGACTGATGGAACACCTCTCTGCGCCGGCCAGGCCGTCCACTACAGCAGTGGGCGACAGTGTGCCGCGCGCCGCCGACGGTCCGGACGTCCGGGCTCGGTCCCGCGCGCGGCCTCCCGCTCGTGGGCTCGAACGCCGAACGTGGCGGCTCGGGTCCGGCGGTGGGACGCCGGCTCTCCAGGGGGTACCACCGGTAGGGAGGACCCGGCCGCTCCGGCGGCACTCGGGTCCGCCGTCCCGGCCGAGCCCGCCCGCTCGATCAGACAACCGGGCCGGCGGTGCGCCGTCCCGATCGCAGAAGGAGGTCGGATGGTGACTGTGCGACTGACGATGCTGTGCGCGTCCACCGCGCGAGACAGCCGTGACCGGGTCTTCGGGGACGACGCCTTGAGCGAGCGCGGCCGGCGTGAGCTGACCGCCGCGAAAGCGGCCCTCTCGTCGTACGCGCCGGTCCTGCGGGCGCCCTCCATCCTCTGCGCGCAGACCGCTGACGCCCTCGCGGTCGAAGCCACACCCGAGAACGCCTTGCGCGACCTGGACTACGGCCTCTGGGACGGCCGGCCGCTCACGGACATCGCGGCCGAGGATCCCTACGACTTCTCCGCCTGGCTGACGGATCCCGCTGCCGCTCCGCACGGCGGCGAGTCCGTCGGCCGGCTCTGCCTTCGGACGGCGGACTGGCTGCACGCCCTGCCCGCCGGCACACGGCCCGTCCTCGCGATCACCGAAGCCTCCGTCATCCGGGCCGCGCTGGTCCACGCCCTGTCGGCGCCCGACCGCGCGTTCTGGCACCTGGACGTGCCGCCGCTGGCCACGGTCACGCTCACCCGGCACGACGGCCGCTGGAACGTCCGGCTCGGCCACCTGGCGGTCCCGCCGCAAGGGCAGCCGGCCGACGACTCCGTGCCGGTCGCGGTGCTGACCCGGCCTGTCACGCGACAGCACATGTGCCTCACCGGGCAGCCCTGACCCGACGCTCGCGTCCCGGTGGTCGCCGCGGCCAGGTGATCACGGCCGGGACGAGGCGACCCGCCGACATCCCAGGAGACACGGCACACCGGCACCCGAAGGACGCCCCGCCGTCCGCCCCCGAACCGACCGCCATGCAGGCCACGGCGCCCGCACCGGACGCGCCCGGCGGCAGAGTCGCCCCTGACGTGGTAGGAATCGAACAGGGCCGGATAGAGGCTGGAGCACACGTGATCCGGGTACTGGTGGTCGACGACGAAGCCCTGATCCGCCTGGGCTTCGAGCGCATCCTCGACGCCGCCGACGGTATCGAGGTCGTCGGGGCGGTGTCCGGCGGTCAGGCACTCCGGACGGTCCGCGAGACGCGTCCCGACGTCGTCCTGCTGGACATCCGCATGCCGGACGTGGACGGGCTCACCGTCCTGCGCGAGATCCGCGCCCTGCCGGAGCCTCCGGTGGTGGCCATGCTGACCACGTTCGACATGGACGAGTACGTGGAGACGGCACTGCGCTCGGGCGCTGCCGGATTCCTGCTCAAGGACACCGATCCCGAGGCGCTGCCGCTGGCCGTGCAGAGCCTGGCCCTCGGCGGCACGGTGCTGTCGCCCAAGGTCACGCGGACGGTGGTCGACGGCTATCTGAGCGCCGGGGCGCCCGAACACCTGCCGAGGGCCATCGGACGGCTCACCGACCGCGAACGGGAGGTGCTCGTCCTCATCGCCGAGGGCCTGTCGAACGCCGACATCGCGGCCCGTATGCACCTGAGCACCGGTACGGTCAAGGATCACGTCAGCGCGATCCTCACCAAGCTGGAGGTCAGCGGCCGGGTCCAGGCCGCCCTCTTCGCCCAGCGCGCCGGGCTCCTCGCCGAGGGCACAGGATGACCCGCCGGCCGTCCCCACTGCTCCTCGACGGCGTGGCGGTGGCCCTGGCCCTGCTGGACGTCTGGGCCCACTGGGACATCGACGAACCGATGCGGATGGCCTGCGGACTGGGTGCTGCCATGGCCCTGCTGCTGCGCCGGCGGCGACCGCTGCTCACCTTCCTCCTCACCCTGCCGGCCGTCCTGCTGTCCGACGCCGTCTTCGCCTGCCTGGCCGCGCTGTACACGCTCGCGTCCCTCGGCCGCCCCCGGACGCTGCTGGTCCTGGGCGCCCTGGCCTTCGCGTTCAGCGACATCACGTCCCTGCCGTCGACGACCATCGATCTGACCAAGGCCTCGACGGTGATCGCGCTGGGCTACAGCGCCGCCACGGCTGCCGCCGCCGTCTTCCTCGGACAGCTCGTGCAGACCCGCCGTGACCTGTCGCTGCGACTGACCGAGATCTCGGAGGCCCGGGACCACCAGCAGCTGCTGACCGCGCAGGCCGCCCTCGCCAAGGAACGCGCGCAGCTCGCGCGCGAGATGCACGATGTCGTCTCCCACCAGGTCAGCCTGATCGCCGTCCACGCGGGCGCACTGCAGGTCGGCACGAACGACCCGGACGTCAAAGAGGCCGCCGCGACGATCCGGCGGCTGAGCGTGCAGACGCTCGACGAACTGCGCCACATGGTCGGCGTCCTGCGTGCCTCCGTCGGCCGCCCCACGGAACTGACCCCGCAGCCGGCGCTCACCGACATCCAGCGGCTGGCCGACAGCTGCGGCATCGAGGCCGAGCTGAAGACCGACCTGCCCGAAGGCCTTCCGGCCACCGTGCAGCGCGCGATCTACCGCACGGTCCAGGAGGCGCTGACCAACACCCGCAAACACGCCCCGGGCGCCACCGCGTGCGTCGAGCTGTCGCACATCAGCGGTGCCGTCCAGGTCCGGGTGACCAACACCGCGCCGACCCAGCCGGCCCTCCCCCTGCCCAGCGCGCACCACGGCCTGATCGGTCTCCGCCAGCGCGCCGAGCTGCTCGGCGGCTCCATGTCCGCGGGCCCGACGGGCGACGGCGGTTACGAAGTGCGCGTGGTGCTTCCCGCGGAAGTCACGGATTGAGCGGCCCGGGGCCCGCGCCGCCCGGCACGGCCGTCTCGTGGCGGGCGCGCGTCGCGGGCGGTCCGAACGGGGCGCCAGGTGGCGACCAGAGCCGCGGCCAGCAGCAGCTCGGCGATGTCACCGCCGTAGTACATGATCTCCGCGCCTCCCTGGACCTGGCTGATGGGCGCGTGGATGTCGGCCCAGAAACCGCCGTAGATCAGCTGTGAGATCACGGCGTGCGCCGCGACCGCGACACCGAGGTACACCAGCCGTGCGCGGACGCCCGGACGGAAGGGGGCGGGGTCGGGCCCGGCGATGACGTAGGCGAACAGCGAGCCGGACAGCAGGAAGTGCGCGTGCAGCAGCCAGTGTGCCGCCGGGTTGCTCGTGGTCGCGTTGTAGAGGGGGGTGAAGTAGAGCAGGGCCAGGCTGCCCGTGGACAGCGTCAGCGCGACCACGGGCCGGGCGATCACGCGGGCGGGCGGACTGTGCAGGACAGCGGTCAGCCGCCGGCCCCGGGCGGCGGGCAGCGCGCGCAGGAGCAGGGTGACCGGGGCGGACAGGACGAACGCGAGCGGCGCGTACATGCCGACGAGCATGTGCTGAACCATGTGGCCGCGGAAGTCCTCATGGGCGAAGGAGGCCACGGGCGGCAGCAGCGCCAGGCCGAGCAGCAGGACACCGGTCAGGAACCACGCCGTCCGCCCGCGGCTCCAGCCCAGGGCGGGACGGGCGCGGCGGGCCCGGTGGGCCAGCAGCAGATAGGCACAGGCAGCGGCGGTCAGGGTGAGCGCGGGCAGCAGCGTCTCCGGGAGAGTGCCGCCCGCCGGGTGCCCGGGTGCGGGCATGTGGTGCCCCATCAGGTGCGCCGTCCGTCACGCGGCCCGGCGGTGGCGTCGGGGTCGAAGGGCCGGCCGGTGCGCCGGAGCAGGTGACCGCCGGCGACCAGCAGGGCGCCCAGGACGAGGAAGCCCAGGTCCCACCAGACCTGGCCGTCGCCCGCGTGCACGTGGTGGATGCCGAGGATGTGGTGGTCCAGCACCCCTTCCACGAGGTTGAACAGCCCCCAGCCCACGAGCATCCAGCCCCACAGGACCCGGGAGGTCCACACGCGCAGCCGGCTGTGGGTGACCCGGGAATACAGGACGGCGAGGCCGAGCAGTACCGCGATCCAGCACACGGTGTGGAAGACGCCGTCCCACAGGGTGTTCATCTCCAGGCCGGAGACGGTGTGGGGGTTGTAGTACTGCACGCCGATGTGGTCCTGATTGGTGCTGCTGAGCATGTGATGCCATTGCAGCAGCTGGTGCAGCAGGATGCCGTCGACGAATCCGCCCATCCCCACGCCGAGCACGATGCCCGGCAACCGGAGACTCGCCGGGTGTGGGATTCCGGCCCGGGCCTCGGCCGCCGCGGTGTCCATCGCTTGTCTCCGCTCCTGCACCCTGGGTGCGCCGGGAATGTTCCAGAAGCAGGTTCCCTTCCCCAGGGCCCTCACCCCGCGCCGATTCCGCCATCCGGCCCCGCCGCGCACGGGGCTGCCGCGAGGCCGCGTCGCACGTGACGACCTCCGACCCCATGGCCCCGCCGGTCGCGCGTCACTGCCGCGCGAAGTGTTTCCTGAGCCACGTGAGCAGGGCCGCGAACGCCGGGGTCATCGCGGCGTCCGACTGCTCCAGGACCCTCACGCGGTTGCCGTCCTCCACCGTGATCGTGTAGCTCATCGCATCCCTGGCGCGGCCGTCCCGGTCCTCCTCGGGCGTCGAGCCGGCGGCCGCCAGCAGCCCGGTCAGGTCGGCCGCGGCGGTCTCGGGCAGGGCATCCGTGTCCAGCACCTGGGGCGGGCGGCGGAGGTTGACGGCCGCCGCCAGCCCGCCACAGGTCTCCAGCGTCACCTTCACCTGGCGGCCTTCAGCGCGGCCACTTCCTTGGCCAGCGCCGCGACCTTGTCGTTCAGCGCTCCGACCTGCTTGGCGAGGGCCGCCGAGCCGTCCATCCGCCCCGCGCCGCCGTTCCCGTTGACCGCGAAGCTCCGCACCCGGGCGACTCCGGTCGGGACACCCTTGACCGGAACTTCGACCTCCTGCCACGCCGACAGCACGGCCGACTGCTCAAGGCTCCCGGCGCCGAACAATTCCCCGGCCTTCTGGAAGGTGGTACCCGCGAAGTCCTGGAACTGGTCCTCGGCGCTGGATGCTTTGAGGGATGCGTACCAGATGCTGCCGGCCGCCTCCCATGCGAAACCGCCGATGCGCACGGCCGTCAGGAAGAACGCCTTGTTCGGAATGCCGGAGTTGAAGTGCACTCCGCCGAAATCTCCCCGCTTGGTGTCGGGCAGGTGGATGAATTTGCTCATCCGGTCGGGCTGGGGATCCTTTCCGAACTTCGGATTGTTGAACGCGTGCCCCGGGTCCTTCATCGACCGCAGGGCATCGCCGCCGATTCCCGGGGTCCACACGTCGGCCCCGATCAGCCAGTCCGCCTCGTCGGCCGTCTGCTTCAGCGACCACTGCTTGACCAGCGTCCCGAAGACGTCGGAAACCGACTCGTTCAGGGCCCCGGACTGATTGTGGTACACGAATTCCGAAGTGTGGTCCGTGACTCCGTGCGCCATCTCGTGGGCGTTGACTTCGAGGGATCCGGTGAGGTCGCCGAACTCCTTGCCGTCGCCGTCACCGAAGAGCATCTGCCGTCCGTCCCAGAACGCGTTGTTGACCTGGAACCCGAAGTGGACGTACCCGTCCAGGCGCATCCCCCCGTCGTCGATCGAATTACGCTGGAACACCTCCTTGTAGAAATCGCGTGTGAGGCCCAGTGCGTCGAACGCCTGGTTGACGGACGGGTCCGCCGACTCCGGGCCGTCCTCCGTCCTGACCAGGACGGCGTGGGCGAGGAATTCCTCCTGTTCGCAGTCGAAGACGGTGCGCCGGCCGTCGCCGGGCGCGGCCGCGCCGGCGAAGGACGCCCGGATCGCTCGCTCGCCCCGCAGGCGGGCAGTGACCAGCAGGGTGTCCAGTGCGGCCCGGCGTTCCTCACTGTCTGCGCTGTCGAGGAGCTTGTCGAGAATGTACGGGGGGATGATGCAGTTGATGGGGCGCGTCCTGCTCATGGGACACCTCCTGAGCGAGAGGACGACGGCTGGGCATGCGTCGTGTCGACGGCGTGCCCGGCTGTTCTCAGATCACCGCTCATCGCGTTCAACCATTGACGCGAGGACAGTTTTCGACGTTCAACAGGGCGGGGCCGCGGACATGCCGCGGATGCCCGCTGGTGCGGCAGCGACGGGAGAGGCGTTCGGCATGGACCGTCCCCCGATGTCCAGCGGTGCTGACACGCTGGTATCACCAGTCTCCCGCCGTCCGTGGTGACTGGCAAACGCAACCACCGGCGCGCGTTCCGGGGCGTCGCGGACAGAGCCGGATCCGCACCGTGCCGTCCTCCGTGGGCGGGCCCCCTCGCTCCTTCAACTCGCGTCCGGCAGCCCGCCCGGACACCCTGCCCTGTCGGCCTCGGCAGCCTGGTGCCGCGCTTCGAGGGCGTTGTACTCGCGCACCGCTGTCAGCCACCGCCACGGCTGGATCTCGTCCAGACCGAGGCCCGGACATGCCAGCCGGTGCGGGATCCGGCATGTGGAGCCGGGCCGGGGCTCGTCCAAACCACCGTTCCAGGCAGTGCCGTTGCCGTCGAGATGCCAGCGGTGGCCGCCGGGGACCAGGTGGGCGGGCACGACGAGGCGGGGTTCGAGGAGCACGTGCTGCCCGGTGTAGGTGAGCCGGCGCTCACCGGTGAGCCCGCAGTGGGGACAGACGGGCGGGTGGGGCGGCTCGGGCCCGGTGGCACCGTCGATGGCGGCTTGGGCCCGGTCGGCGTTCTCCCACGGCGCGGGTGCGCCGGCGGGCGGCTGCCAGGAGGCGTCCGGGCCGGCGGCGGGTAACGGAACGATGCTGTCGTCGTGGTCGGTGTCCCCCATGCTGTCGAGCGTGCGGGCCCCTGCCCGGTGGGGGGGGAGGGCGCGATCCGGGCGCATCAGGTGCAGGCATGCGCGGCGCGCGGGCGCTGTCTGCGGCTCGGGAGTCCCGCGGGACACCGGGGACCGCTGCGGCTACGACTCCACGGCAGCCGTGCCGGCCCAGTGGGGCCGACCGCCGCTCGCGGCCCACGGCACGCGCGCCGGCCTCGGCGCGTCCCGCGCGTCCGCCTCGACGCCCGCTCCGTCCTCTGTTTTCGGCCCCGGTCCGGGGGCCAGGGCGTTCCGGAGCCGCTCCAGCTCGCTGTCGCACAGCGCCCGGGCCTCGCGGTGACCGTCCGGCGCGGTGTGCTCGCGTGGTCCCGCGGGCAGTCGCGCGCGGTCCAGCCACTCCCGGTAGGCCGGCGCGTCACGGGCCACCGCCCAGTAGGCCTCCTCCAACTCCGGGTAGGCGTCGTCCAGATCGGCCTCCGTACGGGCCGCCAGCAGCAGGCGCACGCCGATCGGGTCGCCCTCCAGGGGACGGATCGCGCAGTCGGGACGGGGATGGGCGGTCGGCTGGCTGACCGTGACCACCTCGCCGATGGCGGCCAGCGAGTACGCGGTGAGGTAGTCGCCGTGCAGGATCTCGGCATCCAAGCGCGCCGCACGCAGCACCCGGCACAGGGCGTCCCATTCACCGTCCACCGTGGAGTCGACCATCCACCGGTCCCCCGCCAGGTCGGCAAGGCTCACCTGCCGCCGTGACGCCGCCGGATGGTCCGCGGCGAGCGTGACGAACTGCGGTTCGCGCTCGACGAGCACACGCAGCCGGAGTCCGGCCGGAATGCGCAGGGGACTGCCCTCGACCTCGTGCACGAAGGCCATGTCGAGCCGGCCCGCGGCGACCATGCCCAGCAGGATGTTGGCCGACACGTTCATCTGCAACGTCGGTTCGATCCGCGGCACCCGGGCCCGCAGCAGACGCAGCCAGCCCGGGATCGCGCGACTCGCCGTGGCACCGATGCGCAGCTGGAACCCGCCCGCGGCACGGGCGGCGGCCGCCCTGGTCTCCGTCACGATCGCGGCGAACTCCGCCACCAGCGGCCTGGCCCTGCTCAGCACCGCCAGTCCCAGCGGGGTGGGCCGGCAGCCGGTCCGGGCGCGCACGAAGAGCTGGGCGCCCAGCGTGTTCTCGATGCGCCGCAGCTGGGTGCTCAACGAGGGCTGCGCCATACCGAGTTCCCGGGCCGCTTTGTGCAGACTGCCGGTGTCGGCGATGGCGCAGAGAACGCGCAGGTGCCTCACCTCCAGCTCCATGGAGGGAGCCTAGGGCGGGCCGCACCACGACACCAGATGTTCAAGTTCCAACGAATGCGGACGAGTCGGCCGCCGATAGCCCGGTGCTATCCCCGATTGCCATCATCCGCCGCCCCGTTGCTCTGTTCGACACTCACTGGCAACCGATCGTTCCACCCCACAGAACGAGTAGGAGCCCCCCCATGGCGTCGTTCCGCAAGAGCACCGGGTCGAAGAGCTCCAGGAGATTCCTGGCCCTCGCGCTCGGTCTCGGTCTGGCCTCCGCCGCGCTCGGCACCGCGAGCCCGGCGAGCGCCCAGGACACCGCCG
Source organism: Streptomyces sp. NPDC038200 (assembly GCF_055600785.1). NCBI lineage: Bacteria > Bacillati > Actinomycetota > Actinomycetes > Kitasatosporales > Streptomycetaceae > Streptomyces > Streptomyces sp. NPDC038200. The sequence continues at coordinate 71,148 of NZ_JBVJYH010000026.1, read as the reverse complement.
AAGCCCCCGCCCACGCCCCCACCGTCGGCTACACCGGCGCAGCCGAGAGCGCCGGCAACAAGGCGTTCTACGACGCCGTCCTGAACGCGGTCGCGAAGAGGCAGGCCGCCCAGCCCTCCCTCAAGGTGGTGACCGTCTACTACAACGCCGGGCAGGCGCCGAGCTTCCGCTCCCAGATATCGAGCGCCGCCTCCATCTGGAACAGCTCCGTGTCCAACGTCAAGCTCCAGGCGACCTCGGGCTCGGGCGACTTCGCCTACTACGAGGGCAACGACTCGCGCGGGTCCTACGCCTCCACCGACGGCCACGGCCGCGGCTACATCTTCCTGGACTACGCGCAGAACCAGCAGTACGACTCGATCCGGGTCGCCGCCCACGAGACCGGCCATGTGCTGGGCCTGCCCGACCACTACAGCGGCCCGTGCAGCGAACTGATGTCCGGCGGCGGCCCCGGCACCTCCTGCACCAACCGGTACCCGAACTCCACGGAGCGCGCCCGGGTCAACCAGCTGTGGGCCAACGGCCTCGCCAAGGCGCTCGCCCGGGTCGGCGCGACGCGCTGACCCCGGCGCGAGGGGCCGGCTGACGCCTCTCCCCACAGCTCAGCCGTCCCGGCGGTGCGGACCGCGGCGCCGACCGCGGTCCGCACCGCTGCCTGTACGGCCGGCCTCGCCGCGCACGGGCGGCCGTACAGTGCGTCAGTACGGCGCCGGGAGCGGCGTACGGGTCGCTTCCGTCAGGGGCCGCCCGTCGCCCGTGCCCGCGCGGGCGGGCGCGGCGGTGCGTCGAGCCCCGCGGGGACGCGTTCCAGCACGCCGCCCGCGAAGACGTCGTACAGCGGCAGCGTTTCGAGGTGGACGTAGCCGATGTGGCAGTCGCACACGGCCAGCGGGCAGGGGCGCGGGCGGAGCGCCGCCCGGTAGGAGCCGTCGTAGAGGTTGCCCAGTTCGGTGCGGACGAAATGGCAGCGGCGGACGGTGCCCTCGCCGTCGACCGAGACGACCGACTCGCCGGTGCGGCACGGGAGTCCGGCACTGGCATGCGGACGGCGGCTGTACGGGAACAGCGGGTCCAGGTCCGTCCAGGCGGCGGCGTCCGCGTCGGTGTAGGTGTGGCCCTCGGCCGCGTTCACCCAGAGGTACACGTGGTCGGGCAGGTCGGCGCGCAGTCGGCGGGCCTGGTCCAGGTGGTCGGGCAGGCCGACGATGCCGACGCTGTGGCGGATGCCGCGCTCCGCGAGATCACGGCACTTGGTCAGGAAGCGGTCGTACGGGGTCTGCCCCGGATGGTACGTGCACCACAGGGCCATGGTGTCGGGGTCCGCCTCGCCCAGCCAGTCCGTGCGGCAGCTGAGGTTGGTCTGGATGGCGACGCGCCGTACGTGCGGCAGGTGTGACAGGTCCACCAGAGCCCGCCGGTACCAGGAGCGGACCAGCCCCTCGCCCCACGGCGTGAACAGGACCGACAGGCGGTCGCCGGTCTGGGCGGCGGCCCACGCGGTGAAGCGGTCCAGCGCCGCTCGGTCCGCGCGCAGCCGGGCCGTGCTGTCGCGCCGCTTCGCGAACGGGCAGTAGGGGCAGTCGTAGTCGCAGGAGGCGAGCGGGCCGCGGTAGAGGATGGTCAGGTCCATGCGCGGCCTACTTGCGTGCGTACGCGGCCATCGCGGCCCGTACGGCCGGGGAGAACAGCTCCGGGCCTATCGCGTCGGAGTGCGCCAGACCGTCCGCCGTCAGACGCAGCCGCCGCGGATCGCCTTCCGGCTCCAGCCAGCCGCGGTCGGCGAAGCGGCCCAGCTCGGGACCGAAGTCGTCGGCGGGTTCGCTGCCGAAGCGCGCCCGGTAGTCGGTGACGGTCAGGCCCTCCGCCTGGAGCAGCGACTGCACGAGATGGCGACGGCGGGCCTCGTCCGGTGTCATACGGCGGCCGTACTCCGCGTGGGCGAAGTCCGCGGCGGGACGGGCCACGTAGTCGTCGATGATGGCGCGGATCTCGTGCATGTCGACGGCGTAGTCGAAGGAGTAGTGCAGACCGGCGGTGTACGAGCGGGCGCCGCAGCCGAGGCCGATCATGCCGTCGGTCTGGCAGGCGTAGTCGTCCGCGCCCTGGGACGGGGCGTCCGCGCGGCGGAACATGCGCATCGAGTGCTGCGCATAGCCGTGCGCGAGGAGGTGGTCCCGTCCCAGGCGGTAGAGGCGCAGCCGTTGCTCGTCCCAGACCGGATCGGGGCCGGAGCGGCGGCGGTCGAGGCCGGTGAGGGGGCGGACGTACAGGGGGTAGAGGTACAGCTCCTCGGGGCGCCAGGCCAGGGCGGCGTCCAGGGAGCGCAGCCAGGTGTCGTCGGTCTGGCCGTCGATCCCGTAGATGAGGTCGATGTTGAGGACCGGGATGCCCGCGTCCCGGATCCGGGCGAGGGCGGCCTCCACGTCCTTGCGGCGTTGCGGACGTACGGCCGCGCGGGCCTCGGTGTCGTCGAAGCTCTGCACGCCGAGGCTGAGCCGGGTGGCGCCCCGTTCGGCGAGGACCGCCAGACGGTCGGCGGTGGCCGTCGCGGGCGAGGCCTCGACGGAGAGCGGAACGGCCCGCAGGTCGGCGCCCATCCGGTGCTCGGCTATGTCGCACAGTCGCTGGAGTTCGGCGGCGGTGAGGAAGGTGGGGGTGCCGCCGCCGAACGCGGCCGTCGCGAATCGGACGTCGTCCGTGTCACCGAGGGCCGCGCGGACGGTCGTCGCCTGACGCTCCAGGGCGTCGAGGTAGGCGGTGGTGAGGCCCTCGGGGGCGCCGATCCGGGTGAACAGGTTGCAGAACCCGCAGCGGACCTCGCAGAAGGGCACGTGCAGGTAGAGGGAGAGCGCGTCCTTCGGCTCCCGCGCCCACAGGTCGGCGAGCAGGGGGCGGTCGGTCAGCCGGCGGTAGGCGGTCTTGTGGGGGTAGGCGTAGACGTAGCTCTGGTACGGGCCGGCGTCGGTGGGCCGGAGGACGAGGGTCATCGGGCGGCCTCGGCGGGCGTGGGTTCCTGGTCCTGGGGGGAGGCCGTGGGTTGCCGGTCCCGCGCGGGCGCTGTGGGTTCCTGACTCTGCGCGGGGTTCTCGGGTTTCTGGTCCTGCGCGGGGGCCTTGGGTTCCCGGTCCTGCGCGGGGTCGAGGAAGAAGTGCGCATAGGGCACGGTCCACACGGATTCATGGCCGAGGCGGTGTCCGGTGTAGCCGCCGTCCCCGTAGGCGGTGCCGTGGTCGGAGCAGACGATGGCGAAGCAGCGGCGTCGGCTGCTCGCCGCGGCGAACAGCCGGCCGATGTGCCGGTCCACGTACTCCAGCGCGGCGGCGTGCGTCGCGCGGGTGTCGCCCGCCGCACGGGTGGCGCCGGGGAGGTGGAACCAGTTCGGCTGGTGCAGAGCAGACACGTTGACGAAGAGGAACAGGCGCTGGTCGGCGGGGAGCCGGCGCACGACGTGCTCGGCGCGCGTCACCTGTGCTTCGAAGGACGTGGGTGACGTGACGCCGAAGTCCGGCTCCCAGTGGGACTCCTGGAACAGTCCGGGCAGCACCGAGCCCAGCGGTCCCTGCTTGTTGAAGAAGCCCACTCCCCCGATGCACACCGTGTGGTAGCCGACCTGGGCGAGACCCGAGACGAAGTCCGGCGTGTCGTACACGAACGTGCCGTCGGCGGTGGTCTCGCTGCCCGCGAAGCGCGCGGCGAACAGACGCGGGTGCGGGCCGGGGGCCGCCGGTGTCGGCAGGAAGCCGGCGAAGACGGCCTGGTGGGAGGCGTAGGTGAAGCTGCCCGGGGCGTGCCGCTCCTCCCAGCGGCCGCCGGGGAGGTGGCGCGCCAGGTTGGGGAGGCGGCCCGCCGCCGCCAGCTCGGCCGCCACGTCGTGGCGCAGGGTGTCGAGGGTGACCAGGAGGAGGTCGTGGCTGCCGACGATCCGGTTCATGTCCGGTTGCCCGGCGCGGCCCGAGGGCGGCTGCGAAGGCGTCGGGTCAGGCGATCGCATGAGCGGTCCCCGTTTCGTTCTCGTGCGGGTGGTGCGGGAGTCGCGGGTGGTGCGACTGGTGCGACTGGTGCGGAAGATGGTGCGGATGCTCTGGTGGCGTGTACCGGGCGACGGCGGCCGCGACCTGCGCGGCGTAGGTGTCGAGGCCCTCGGCGCCGCTGCCGGGCAGACCGGTGAGCCGGGGCAGCAGGTCACCGAAGGCATTGACCTCGCCGACGGCCACCCGGCGCCACCCGGTCGCCGGCAGCAGGTCCACTCCGACGCACAGGGAGCGCGGGAAGCAGGCCGCGGCCTGCTCGCACACCCCCAGGAGGTCGGCCCAGCGGACGCCCGCCGTCTCCGCGGCGGCGCGGGCGGCGTCGAGGTCTCCCCGCCGGCCTCCCAGGTGGAGGTTGGTCAGCGGTGAGGCGCCGGTGCGTACGACGGCGTGCGTGGCCTTCCCGGCCACCACGACGATCCGCAGATCGGCGGGGCGCCCCCGCTGGGACGCCTTGGGCAGCCAGCGCTCCAGGTGCAGGCCGTCGGGGGCCAGGGTGTCGACGACGGCCGCGATCTGTCGTTCGTCGTCGTAGCGGCGGACCCGGAGCGAGTTGAACAGCCGGCCGTCCGGGGCGAGTTCGACCGAGGTGGTGGCCCGGATCCGGCCCCCGCCCGCCGACTCGATCGCGAGCACGCCGGACGCGGACGAGCCGTGCGCGAGCTTCACGAACAGGCGCGGCATCCGGTGTTCGCGCATCAGCGTGCGCACGTCGTCCCAGCCGCGCACGGGCGGCGCGTCCGTCCCGGAGGTGGGTGAGTACGGAACGGGCACGCCGGCGGTGGCCAGCACGGCGTGGCAACGGCGCTTGTCGAACAGGACGGCGAGTTCGTCCGGGTCGTCCAGGCGGATGCCGCCGCGCAGGCCGCGCAGCACGGACATCAGCGCGGTGTACCAGCGGGCCGAGCCCTCCACCCGGGTGGGGTCCTCGGCGCCCCGCAGCAGCCGGTCGACGTCCGCGTTCTCGCCCGGGGAGTCGAGCCGGACGAGTTCGTCGGCGGCGAACTCGGCTCCGCCGGTGCGCAGCACGTCCGCCCAGGCGAGCAGGCGCGGGGCGGGCAGGCCCGCGGCGCGCACCGCCTGGTCGAAGAGTGCCACCCGGCGGTTCTCGGGGTTGCCGACCACCGCGAAGCGCGCCGCGCCGCCCTGTCGCCCCCGGGCGGGTCCGGGTCGCGCTGTCACTCACTCACCCACGGACACGTAGCGCCACACGGTGCCGTCGTCGTCCCGGTCGTCACAGGCGTCGTCGCGGTCGAGGTTCAGCGCGACGCCCGCGGGCTCCAGGATCTGCCGGATGCGGTCCAGCAGGGGTTCGGTGATGTAGTGGTAGTGCAGGTCGAGCCGTTGCAGGTGGGTGAGGGGCTGGCCGCCGAGGAGGGCCGCCGCGCCGTCGTCGGTCAGGACGCCCATGGAGAGGTCCAGCGTCTCCAGACGGGCCACCACCGGAGCGGACGCGACGGCCGCGGCGACGGCGTCCTGCATCTCGCTGTTGCGCAGCGCGAGATGACGCAGGCGGGGCAGCCGGGCCCCGGACAGGATGGGCTCCAGGTCGGCGGCCTCGCTGTCACCGCCGTAGTCGGGCGTGCCGAGCCACAGGTCCAGGTGCTCCAGCGCGGGCAGGTCGCTGGCGCCGACTCCGCGCACGACCTCCACGGGCAGCCCGCCCGTCTCCATGGTCAGCCGGCGCAGCCCGGTGTGCCGCAGCGCGGGGAACTTCAGGCCCGATCCGCCGCGGACACCGAACTCCGCCAGGTCGGGGAAGCCGGCCAGGAGCGGAGTGACGTCCGTCTGGTTGATCCAGGAGATCTCGCACTCCTCCGACTCCATGTCGCCCAGGAATATCGCGCGCAGGGCGGGGAGACGGTCCCGGGCGGCCAGCAGCGCCTCGATGACGGTGGAGGGGTCGGTGTCGTACGCCTCCTGCCAGGCACCGACGATCAGCGCGCGCACCCGCGTGGTGTCGACCGCGTCCAGGAAGCGGGCGAAGGCGCTCTCCCACTGCTCTTCGGGCTCGTAGACGTCCGTGGCGATGCGCCAGGCGAACGCGTCCGGTTCTGGCAGGTCCTTCTGCCGGTCCGGGCCCGGGAACGTGTACACGGGCAGCCCGTGGAAGGCGTGCGGGGTGTCACCAAGGGTCATGCGGCTGCTCCCAGAGCTGGTTGATCGCGGGCTGATGTCCGCAGTTCTACCAACAGGCACTGACAACGCCGGACGGCGGGGCGGTTCCGGAGCCGCTGTCAGTGGCAGGCCCTAGCGTCGTCGTCATGGGAGCGGTGCGGTGTGCGCCGCCGCGGAGGGGAGTGTGCATGTACCGGCAGGGAGACGCCCTGCTCGTGCCCGTGGCCGACGAGGCGGTTCCGGCTCATGTGGCGGGCGCGCCGCGGGAGCGGAGGGACGGGCGGGGCCGGCTGGTCCTGGCCCTGGGCGAGGTCACGGGGCACGCGCATGCCGTCGTGGGACCGGGTGATCTGGTGCGGGAGCCGGGTCCGTTCGGGCCGATGCTGCTGCATCTGCCCAAGGGTGGCCGGGTCGTGCACGAGGAGCACGCGCCGATAGCGCTGCCCGCGGGGTGGTACCGGGTGGTGCGACAGCGGGAGTACGTACCCGGTTCCGTGCGGGTCGTGGCGGACTGAGAGCCGGGGAGCGACAGGTGACGCGGGTGGAGGCGCAGACGGTGGCGCGGGCGGAGGCACGGGTGGAGGCGCAGACGGTGGCGCGGGCGGAGGCACGGGTGGAGGCACGGGTGGAGGCGCGTCGGGAGGCCGGGTGGGACGTGGTCGAGGAGTGGCGCGCGTGGGCCGCCTCCACGGCGCCCGCCGACCGGGAGAGAGCGGAAGCGGGGATCCGCGCCGCCTACCGGCAGGCGGGGCTGCTCGCGCCGGAGCGCGTGGTGTGGGCGGGCTCTCCGTGCGAGGGGGTCACGGTGGTGCGGGCCTTGCCGGACAAGGGGCCGAGTGTGCGTGAGGCGGTGCGCAGCGCGCCGTGGGCCGAGGAGCGAAGGCGCCTGCACACGGAGTTGGGCGCGGCGGGATGGGCGGCGCGGTGGGCGGCCACCGGTGGGCGGCTGTGGGATCTCACGCAGGCGCTCGTCGACCGGATCCGGGCGGGTGTGCTGGACGAGCTGGGCGAGGACGCGGGGGTGAGGCTCGCGCTGCTGGACGCGGTCCTGGGGCAGCACGACGCGCCGTGGCTCGCGGCGTTCGACGGCCGGCAGGGCCCCCTGCACGGGCTGGCCGAGGTGTGCCGCAGCGCGGGCTGGTGGTGGCCGTTCGAGAAGGTGGCCGTCGTCTGCGAACGGCCCTCGGCGCTGCACCGGGACGAGGCGGGCCGGCTCGACCGCGGCGACGGTCCGGCACTCGCCTTCCCCGACGGGTTCGCGCTGTACGCGTGGCGGGGCATGCCGGTCCAGGCGTCCTTCGTGAGGGAGCTGGGCACGCTCACGCCGGACCGCATCCGGGCCGAGGAGAACGCCGAACTACGCCGGGTGATGCTGGAGTTCTACGGCTACGACCGCTATCTGGCCGACTCCGGCGCGCGCCCGGTGCACACGGACGAGACCGGCACGCTGTGGCGGATCGACCTCGACGGGGACGAGCCGGTGGTGATGGTGGAGGTGCTCAACTCCACGCCGGAGCCGGACGGTTCGCGCCGCACGTACTGGCTGCGGGTGCCGCCGACGACGCGGACGGCGCGGCAGGGGGTGGCCTGGACGTTCGGGCTGGACGCGTCCGTGTACGCGCCGCTGCGCGAGACCTGACCCGACCGCGTCCGTGCGGCGGTGTCCGGTCGCGGGCCGCCTGTCCCGGCCGGCACGCTCCTCGGCCGGCACGCTCCTCGGCCGGCCGCCGAGCGAGCCCGGATCGCAGCTCCGGGCAGGCCCCAGCGGCGTTCGTCGGTGTCCCCGGCCGATCCGGGCTCCGCCGTCGAGCGGTGCCCGGTGTCCCCGGCCGATCCGGGTTCCGCCGTCGAGCGGTGCAGGGCGGCCGTGGCGCTGTCCGGCAGGACCTTGTTCACCAGGCCCTGTGCCTTGGTCTTCAGGGACCGTGCGCATGTACGACGGCTCGGTCCCCCGGCACGGGATCCGTCCCGTACACCTCGGCCCGCCGTCCGGGCGGCTTCCGTAGCAGGCTGGGGTATGTGTGCCGGTGGGCGCCGGGGGAACCTGGTTCGCCCGGGTGCGGCTTCCTGGTGAGAGGAGTCCCAGGTGACAGCGTCGACGTCAGCGGCAGGCGGTCGGGAGCCGGGCGCTCAGGAGGAGGGCTACGAGCCGGACCCGAACCGGTGGCACGCCCTGTGGGTCACCTTGGTGGCCGGGTTCATGAGCTTGCTCGACGTCACGATCGTGGCGGTCGCCCTGCCCACCATCCAGCGCGACCTGCACGCGTCCCCCGCACAGGTGCAGTGGGTGGTCTCCGGATACGCGCTGACCTTCGCCCTGGCCCTCGTCACCGCCGGCCGCCTGGGCGACGCCCTGGACCGGCGCCGGATCTTCCTGCTGGCGCTCAGCGGCTTCGTGCTGTTCAGCGCGGCCTGCGGCGCGGCCCCGGACATCACGCTGCTGGTGGTGGCCCGCCTCGCCCAGGGGCTGGCGGCCGGCTTCATGGCTCCGCAGAACTCGGCGCTCATCCAGCAGATGTTCCGCGGCGCCGAGCGCGGCCGCGCCTTCGGGTTCTTCGGCGCCACCGTCGGGATCTCCTCCGCCGCGGGACCGATCACGGGCGGAGCCATCCTCGCCCTCGCCTCCGGCGAACAGGGCTGGCGGTGGATCTTCTACGTGAACGTCCCCATCGGCATCCTCGCCGTTCTCCTCGGCCGCCGCCTCCTGCCCCGCACACCGCGTTCCGAGCGGGGTGGCCAGGTGGACCTGCCCGGCGTCCTGTTGCTCGGCCTCGGCGTCCTCGCGCTCATGTATCCGCTGGTCCTGGCGGATTCCGGCGGCCTGAGCCGGGTGTGGTGGCTGTTCCCCGCCGGTGCCGCGATCCTCGCCGTCTTCGTGCAGTGGCAGCGTCGGCTCCTCGCCCGGGGCGGCCAGCCGCTGCTCGACCCGCGTCTGTTCAGCACCGTGCGCGGCTATGCCGTCGGTGCCGGCATCGGCACGCTGTACTTCATCGGCTTCAGCGGCGTCTGGCTGGTCTTCGCCCTCTTCTACCAGCGGGGCCTCGACTTCTCCCCGCTCCGGTCCGGCCTCGCCGTGACCCCGTTCGCGCTCGGCTCGGCGAGCGCGGCCGTGCTCTCGGGCCGGCTGGTGGACCGGTACGGGCGGGTGCTCACCGTGTGCGGCCTCACGGGCGTGATCGTCGGCCTGGGCGGCGCCGCGCTGCTGCTCCGCTTCGCGCCCCTGCACCTCGCTCCCTGGATCGCCGCCCCGGTGCTGTTCCTCGGTGGCGTCGGCAGCGGCTTCGTGGTCTCCCCCAACATCACCATGACCCTGCGCGATGTGCCCGTGCGCATGGCGGGCGCGGCGGGCGGCGCCCTGCAGACCGGGCAGCGGCTGGGCGCGGCGTTGGGGACCGCTGCCCTGCCCGGCCTGTTCTACCTGGTGCTCGGCCGGAGCCACGACTATCGCGGTGCTCTCGTCACCGCCCTGAGCGCCGCCCTCGTCGGCATGGCGGCGTCCCTGGCACTCGCGACGTTCGACTGGCGTCGCGACCGGCGGACCAGCCGACCGCACCGGAAGTGCCCGGACGAGGTCGCCAACGACCCCATGCACGCCCGGCAGACCTGACCGGCCCGGGACGCCGGGGTCCCGGGACGCCCAGCCGTGCCGACCCGACCGGCCCGGGACGCCGGGCCGTGGCTCGGCACGCTGTCCCGGGCCGTGGCCGGAAGGGCCCGTCGGGTCTCCGTGCGGCTTCACGCCGAGGGGCACGGGGCGTGCGGACCGTCCTGTGTCAGCCGACGCGCCGGAGGGCGTCCGGCGTGAGGTCCGCCAGGGTGGGATAGCCGTCGACGGCCATGAGCAGGTCGGCTTCGGCGAGCAGGGACCGCAGGACGTGGACGATGCCGTCGGTGCCGTCGAGCGCCAGGCCGTAGGCGTAGGGGCGGCCGACACCGACGGCGGTCGCTCCCAGGGCGAGGGCCTTGACGATGTCGGCGCCGGACCGGACGCCGGAGTCGAACAGCACGGGGAGGTCCCCGGCGGCCTCGGCCACGTCGGGCAGGCAGTGCAGCGCGGGCAGTCCGCCGTTGGCCTGCCGGCCACCGTGGTTGGAGCAGTAGATGCCGTCCACGCCCGCGTCCCGCGCACGGCGGGCGTCGTCGGGGTGGCAGATGCCCTTCAGGATCAGCGGCAGGTCGGTGATCGACCGCAGCCAGGGCAGGTCGTCCCAGGTGAGGGGGTTTCCGAAGATCGTTGCCCAGTGCATCACCACGGCGGCCGGATCGTCCTCGGGGGACTTGGCGAGACGGGAGCGGAAGACCGGGTCGCTGGTGTAGTTGGCCAGACAGTGCCCACGCAGCTGGGGGAAGTTGCTGACGGCCAGGTCGCGGGGGCGCCAGCCGGTGATCCAGGTGTCGAGGGTGACCACGATGCCCTTGAAGCCTGCGGCCTCGGCCCGGTGCACGAGGCTTTCGGCCAGCTCCCGGTCGGTGGGCGTGTACAGCTGGAAGAAGCCGGGGGTGTCACCGAACTCGGCGGCCACCTGTTCCATCGGGTCGACGGTCAGGGTGGAGGCGATCATCGGTACGCCGGTGCGGGCGGCGGCGCGGGCGGTGGCCAGGTCGCCGTGGCCGTCCTGGGCGCACAGCCCGATCACACCGACCGGCGCCATGAACACCGGGGACGGCAGGCGCATGCCGAACAGGTCGACCGACAGGTCCCGCTGACGGGCGCCGACCAGCATGCGCGGGACGAGGCCCCACTGCTCGAAGGCGGTGGCGTTGGCGCGCTGGGTGTACTCGTCCCCGGCACCGCCGGCGACGTAGGACCGGACGGACGGGGGCAGCGCGGCCTGGGCCCGCGGCTCCAGCTCGGCGTAGTTCATCGGCAGCCGCGGTACCACGCCGTGCAGTCCGTTGAAGTAGATCTCGTTCTGGTAATCGGCGAACGTCATGATCCCGTCCTCATGCCTCGGGCCCGTCGCGTGCGGGCGTGCTGGCCCCTACGGTGCAAGACCGGGCATCCGCACCACGCGGGAACGCAGGATTCTCGCCATGGGGCCGAGGGAAATGCGGGAAATCGCGCAACCGCTGAGCGAGGACGACCTCGCGCTCATTCATGCGCTGCGGCTGCGCCCCGGAGCGTGCTCCCGCCGCGCAGCCGGTCCAGTTCGGCGCCGATCTCCCGCCGCAGCCCGGCGTGCTCGGGGCCGAGCCGGTACCGCTCGTCGCTCCACCGGTCCGGCGGATACAGCCACACGGGCTTGCCCACCAGCTCGGGCGGCTCCCACTCGAACCGCGGAAAGACATGGGCGTGCAGGAACGGGTCCGTGTTCCCGAGGATCTCCAGGTTGACCCGGCGGAAGGCGGAGTCCAGGCGCCGGCAGGCCCGCTCGACCGCCTCTCCGAGTCTGTCCATGTCGGACAGGAACGCCAGCCGCTTTCCCTTCGGCAGGTCGGAGAGGCGCTGCACACCGGGTTCGTCCGCCAGGAGCACCGAGTAGCCCGGCAGGAACTGTACGTCCCCGACCACCGCGAACCCCGCTTCGAGCCGTCGCAGCACCATCGGGTTCTCGCCCCGCAGTGCGGCCCCGATCCGATCCGTCCGCCAGTCATCAACCATGGCCCTAACCTAACCACTCGTCACCACCACCCCGTTGTCGGCCCCGCGTACTTCGGCGGCCATCAGGGTGGCCCCGGGACGTGTCGAGCGGTCTGCGCGCGCACGGTTGGCCATGCTGGCCCGGAGCGGCACCCTCAGCGGCGACAAGGAGCACTGCATGCCGAAGGACCCGGTCGAACGATTCCTGACGGCGCTGGACCCCGACCACCGGGAGACCGTCGGCGCGCAGCCGCGCGAGGAACAGGAACGGCTCGCGGCGGCGTGGGAGCGGGAGCTGGAGGCGGACGACGAGCTGGACACCCTCGACGAGCTGTCCCCGCCGGCCGCGGAGGCCGAGGCGGCCCGCCGCGTCCTGGAGGGCCGAACCGAGCAGGACCGCAACAGGCGCTAGGGTCGGCCGGGTGACACTCTCCACTCGAGAACGTGAGCTGTTTCTGGCGGAGCCTCACATCGGCGCCCTGTCCGTCGTCGAGCGACCGGACCGCGCTCCGCTCACCGTGCCCATCTGGTATCAGTACACGCCGGGTGGCGAGCTGTGGGTGCGTACCGGGCCCGATTCCAGAAAGGCACGGGCCATCCGGTCGGCGGGGCGCTTCAGCCTGATGGTGCAGCGCACGGAACCCAGCGTGCGCTACGTGTGGGTGGAGGGACCGGTCACCAGGACGGTCCCGGACAGCCACGAACGGTCGCGGGAGATGGCCGCGCGGTACCTGCCGGAGGAGAAGGTCGCGGCCTTCGTGGAGTACGACCGCACCCGGCTCGGTGAGCACGTCGTCATCTGCATGCGGCCCGAACGCTGGGTCTCCGCCGACCTGGGCGCCTTCTGAGCCTGAGGGGGTGGGGAGACGGTCGGACCGGTGCGGGGTGCCGCGGACCGGGCCCGCTCAGCGGGCTCCGGCCGCAGGCCCGGCCGGCGCCGGTGTGCGGGCCGCGGCCCGGTGGTTCCTGCCGCGCCGGGTGAGACCCCAGGGTTTGAGGACCGAGATCGCCGTCATGAAGACGTAGGCGCACAGCGACACGACGGGGCCGGGCAGGAGGTCGCGGAGGCCGGGCGCGGGTCCGCCCGCGGCCACTGCGGCGATCGCGGAGTTCACCCCCGGTCGCAGCGCGAACGCCGTGGCGGCGGTCGCGGCCAGGGTCAGCCAGAACTTCGTCCAGACCCAGCGGTGCCGGGCCAGGCCCCACTGCGTGCCCACGGACAGCGGTACGCCGCTCAGCAGGGTGAGGAACGCGAAGGGCAGCAGCAGCCAGTCCGCGAAGAGCTTCATCGCTCGCACGGACGCCTCGGCGGTCAGCGCCGATCCGGTCGTGGTGGCGGTGACCGCCAGGGCGAGCAACCCGAGCGTGAGTCCGAGCCAGCTCGCGGAGACGGCGACGTGGACGACGAGAAAGGCCCGGCGTGCGGGTCGGGTCAGCTTCATGGGCACCACGGTGCCGGAGCGGATCGGCGGGGGCGTCCGGTGGCGGGAGTAACCCGGTGTACTCGCCGGGGCGTACGCGCCACGCCGGACCGGTCAGCCGTCCGCGGCCGTCAGTGCCTCCAGGGCACTGGCCTGGGTGCGCCAGTCCCTCTGGTCGGGTGTGGTGCCCGCCCAGCGCTCGCCGAGGCGGTTGAGGGCGTCCCGGTCGGTGCTCCAGACCGCGTCGGCCTGCTTGCCGAGCCAGGCGCGGTACACGGCGGATCCGGTGGCGTCCGCGAGGTCGGCGAGGTGCCGTACGAAGATCCCCTTGAACTGCTTCTGGTTGTCGTCGCAGGTGTTCGCTCCCGTGTCGCAGGATTCGGTCAGTACGCCGTCCCGGGTCAGTTCCGGCGCGGTGATCGCGGCGTCGGCCAGCCGCCTGGCGGTGTCCAGGTAGTGGGTCTCGCGTGTGGAGCGCCACATCTCGGTGAAGGCGCCGATGGCCAGGCCCTGGTTGTAACTCCACACGGTCTGGCCGTTGTTGCCGCAGCCTGCGGTCAGCCCGTCGTTGACCAGCCCCCGGGCATTGATCAACCCGCTGTCCAGGTACCACGTGGCGGCCGTCTCGGCCCGCGCGCCCCACACGGTGTCACCGCTGATCCGCTGGTGCAGCGAGGCCGTCAGCCACACGTACAGTCCGTTGGTCACGGCGTTCTTGTACGTGCGCTCCCGGTCCCACCACACGCCGCCGCCGCAGCTGCCCGGGTCCCAGAACTGCCGCACGTAGTCGGTGATGGTGACGGCCGCGTCGAGGTACCGCCGCTCGTGCGTGTGGTCGTACGCGGTCAGCCAGGCCACCGCCCACCAGGCCGCGTCGTCGACGGCCCGGCTGATGAAATGCCCCTCGACGGGGTCGGAACTGCGGGTTCCGGCCGGGAAGACACCGTCGTTCCGGTCGAAGGTGCGGGCGATCACCCAGTCGTAGTCGTGCCGTCCGGTGCGCTCGGCGAAACCGACGAGCGCGGTGAGCGCGGCGGCGGAGTTCCACCAACTGCCCTGCCACCAGCCCTCGTAGGTGTGGTACGACGCCATGAGCGCGTCGGCCGCGGCGCGCGCCCGGGTCGGCGCGGGTCTGGCCCAGGCGGTGCAGGCGCCTTCCTGGTGGGCGGCCTCGCGGCCGCAGGCGCGCACGGCTCCGCCGAACATCAGGCCGCGGGGGTCCCGGGTGGCGAACAGGGCGGTGCGGGTGGTGGTCGCTCCGGACGGCACCGCGGTACGGCCGAGGGACGAGCCGTCGGGCCAGGTCACGCCCTCGTCCCAGGAGCGGTCGAGCCAGATCTCGTCGCCCGTGCCGCCGTGCTCGACGACGCCCCACGCCGTGCCGTTCCGCTGGTCGACGTGGAGACTGATCGAGCGGCCGAAGAGGGTGGCCGAGGGGACCGGGCGGTCGTCGCCCGCGGCGCCGGCGGGGTCGGCGCCGTCGCAGGCCGTTCCGTCGCACACCGCGGGGTGGACCCAGTCGGTGCAGGTGACGCCGGCGGCGTCGCCGCAGGCGCGGATCCAGCCGCGCCGGCGCCCCACCGGGTCGGTGATGTTGTACATGAGCGTCCGGGTGCCGGTCCAGGTGCCGGGAATGCTCGCCTTGCCCAGCAGCGGCTCCCAGGTGGCGCCCCGGTCCCAGGAGCGGTCCAGCCAGACCGAGTCACCGGACACACCGTTGTCGATGCTGCCCCAGGCCATGTCGTCCGGGTCCGAGACGTGCAGGCGCAGGACACGGCCGTGGGGGTGCCGGTCCGGCACCGGGAAGGTCTCCTGCCGTGCCTGAGAGGGGTCGAGAGTGTCGCATGCCAGCGCGCAGACCCGCGCCGCGGCCCGGGAAGGCGTGGGCAGAGCGACCAGCCCGGCCAGGGCGACGGCCAGGGCCAGCAGGCCGCCGAGCATGCGGTGTCCGCGCACCGGCATGACGTGCTCTCCTCTCCGTCGGAGGGTTCGGGAGCGGTCGTCAGGGCGCCCACGGGGCCTCGACGGCCCAGGTGGTGTCCTCGGTGAAGGTGCTCGGGTTGTCCCAGGTGTGGGGGCCGCCCCGCTGCGCCAGCCAGAGTTCGGCGTCGATGTGCCGCAGGTACTGGCCGGGGAAGCCGGCCGCCGACAGCCTGATGCCGCCGTTGCCCTGCACCGGACACCATGTCGCGTCGGCCCGGTACAGCGCGGAGTCGTCGCCGGCCTCGCGACGGACGCGGAATTCGCGGTGGCGCAGGTATTCGCCGGGGTAGTTGCGCGACTCGAAGGAGTAGCAGAGCTTGTTGGCCAGGCCCGGCCGCACCTTCCAGGTGGCGTCCTGCTTCAGCAGGACGCTGCTGTTCGAACCGACCGCCTCGGTGTAGCCGAGACCGTCGTAGTGGCGGATGTAGCGGTCGGTGTAGCCGGGTGTCGTGACGCGGATCGAGACGTACTGCTCCAGCGGCAGCTTCACCGGCGGGCCGATGGTGCGAGAGGCGGCGATGAGCGCCTGGTTGGCCGCGCGGACACGGGACGCGTCGACCTTGACGACCTGGCGGTCGTAGGTGATCAGCCCGTTGGTCTCGTTCTCGACGTCGGTGATCTGTGTGTAGACGGAGGCCGAGAGGCCGCCGGCGGGCATGGCGTTCTCCCGGATGCCGTCGAGCAGCCCCACGAGCCGGTCGTCGAGCGCGGACAGGCTCGGCTGGTCCTCGTAGCTGAACCCGCCACCGGGGTACCACTCGTGACCGGAGACCCGGTAGCCGAGGCCGCCGTACTCCCCCAGCACCGAGGCGCGCCCCGACTCCGTCGGTGTGTTGCCCGGCCCGACGTAGTTGTGGTTGTCGACCACGTCGCCGTTGCCGCCGTCCTCGGCGCCGCAGCAGTTGACGCCGCTCATGTTGTCGACCAGGCGCGAGGGGTCGTACGCCTTGACCATGTCCGCGATGCGTGCCTGGTCGTACTGGCCCCAGCCCTCGTTCTGGTCGACCCACTGGACGAGCGCGGGCGAGCTGCGGTGCTGGTCGATGACGGCGCGGTACTCGCTCTCCCACTGGGTGCGGGAGGCGCCGGCCGGTGACGTGCCGCTGTCCATGGACGGCATGTCCTGCCACACCAGCAGCCCGAGCCGGTCCGCCCAGTAGAACCAGCGCTGGGGTTCGACCTTGATGTGTTTGCGGACCATGTTGAAGCCGAGGTCCTTGTGTTTCTGAAGGTCCGACCTCAGGGCGTCGTCGGTGGGGGCGGTGTAGATGCCGTCCGGCCAGAATCCCTGGTCGAGGGTGCCGGTCTGGAAGACGAACCGGCCGTTGAGGACCGGTCGGCGGACGCCGTTCACGTCCTTCACCGCGATCGAGCGCATGCCGGTGTAGCTGCCGACCCGGTCGCCGCCCGGGCTGTCGGTCAGCTGGGCGGTGACGTCGTAGAGGAACGGATCGTCGGGCGACCACGGGCGGGCGTTCGGCACCGGTACGGCGAACTCGGTCCCGACCGTGCCGGTGCCGCTGCCGGCCGTGGTGCCGCCGGTGGAGACGGTGACCTTCACCGCCGCGCCGTCGGCTCCGCTGCCGCGCACGGTCACGTGCAGGGTGCCGTCCTCCAGGCGCGGGACCATGTCGAGCCGGGTGATGTGTGCCGCGGCGGTCGGCTCCAGCCAGACGGTCTGCCAGATGCCGGAGGAGGCGGTGTAGACGATGCTCCGGCCCGCGTGCGGGGTGACGTCCTGGACGCGCTGCTTTCCGATGGCCTGGCCGCCGGACTCCGTCGGGTCGTACACGGACACGACGACGGTGTTGGTGCCGCCGTTCAGCAGGGGCGTGATGTCGTACGAGAAGCCGTCGTAGCCGCCGCGGTGCACGGCACCCGCCTGCCGGCCGTTGACCCGGACGGTCGTCTCCCAGTCCGAGGCGCCGAAGTTGAGCCGGACGCGCCGGTCGCTCCAGTCGGCGGGCACGGTGAAGGTGCGCCGGTACCAGAGCCTGTCGTTTTCGGTGATCTTGCGCTGGATGCCGGAGAGCGCCGACTCCGGCGCGAACGGCACTCGGATCTGCTCGCCGAACGTCGTCGGCTGCGCGGCGTCGCGGGAGGTGACCGCGAAGTCCCAGATGCCGTTGAGATTGGCCCAGTCGGGCCGGGTGAGCTGCGGGCGGGGGTACTCCGGCAGGGGGTGGTCCACGGAGACCTGGTTCGTCCACGGCGTCGACATCGGTGCGGGTCGGGGCGTCCAGGCCCCTGCGGCCCGCGAGGGGGACGCGCCCGCCGCGAGGAGGGTGGTGACGGCCAGCGTCGCCACCACGACGGCGGTCACGAGGTGTCGTAAGGCCTGTCTCGGCACGGTGTCTGCTCCCTGATCGGTGCGGCGTCGCGGGCGGGGGCCCGCCGCTGTGCGCACGGACCCCCTGTGCGACCACGTGTGGTCGGTACGCGTGCGGGTCAGCCGGTGTAGGTGTGCAGGGTCAGGCCGTACCGGTTGAGGATCTCGTTGACCGGCTGGAACCAGGTCTCGCCGCCGCTGGAGCAGTTGCCCCAGCCGCCGGAGGTGACGCCCTGCGCCTGGTCGCCGGTGATGAAGGAGCCGCCCGAGTCGCCGGGTTCGGCACAGGCACTGGTCTTGGTCAGCTGGTGCACCGCGCCCTGGCTGTAGTTGACGGTCTCGTTCGTCGCGAGCACCGTGCCGCAGTGCCAGTGCGATGTCGATCCCGAGCGGCAGACGGAGGAGCCGACGGGCGCCACGGCCGAGCCGCGCACGAGCTGGTCGGACACCGTGCCCCAGCCCAGTACGACCGGCACGGTCCACCAGCCGCTGCCCACGCTGACCCAGGCGTAGTCGTTGTCCGGGAACGAGGAGCCCTGGAAGGTGCCGATGTAGGAGCCGTCCCAGCCGCTGACACCGGCGCCCGGCTGTCCGCAGTGCCCGGCGGTGACGAACCCGCCGTACACCGAGAAGCCTATGGAGCAGCGGGCGTTGCCCGTGTAGTAGGGGTCGCCGCCCACTGTTCCCGCGGCGAAGGTCCGCGGGGCGGCGGAGACGGTCCTGACGGTGACGGGTCCCGCCGCGCGGGCCTGCGCCACGAAGTGCTGGACATCGTTGTCAGAGCGGTTGCTCCGCACGACGTCCACGACGACCGCGCCGGCCGCGGGGTCCACGTGCCAGCCGCTCACTCCCGAGGGGGCGGACAGCCGGTCGAGGCGCGTCTTGACGGCGTCCAGTTGCCGGGCGCTGTGCGCGACCGTGCGGACCCCGGCGCCTGCCGCCTCGATCGTCCCGCGTACGGCCGTCGAGGCAGCAGGGGTGAGCGCCACCGTCAGGCGCCCCTTCGCGGCGTCGAACCAGGAGCCGGCGTAGGCGTTCCCGGCCGCCCGGCGCACCTTCGGAGCGAGCGTCGCGGCGGTCCGCTCCGCCGCGATCCGTGCCTCGGCCTGTTTCCGGGTCAGGCCGAGATCGTGCTGCATGGCGCTCACGATCCCGTCGGCGGCGGGCTTGCCGGCCGTGGCGGTCGCGGGCGCGGTGACGCCTGCGGTCGTGGTCGCTCCGACGGCTCCTTCGGCGGAGCCGGTCGCCGCCGCGGGGATCGCTCCTGCGGCGCTCGATCCGCCGAGGACCAAGAGCGTGGCCACCGCGGCATGCACAATTCTTCTGCGTCTCATGGGACGTGCCCTTCGTCGTTCCAGTTGTGGGGTGGAACAGCCGATTTCTGAGAGCGCTCTCTGGCGTGGCGGGGCAGAGCCTAGCCCTTCGGAAGCGTCAGGTCCATGCCAATGCGTCGAGTCTTGCCGAGGCGGCCCGGACAGCCGTCGTGGGCCGCGCCGGTGACGCGCCGGTGAGCGCGGCCGGTGCGCAGGACGGCTTCGGCCGGGGTCGGCCGGGGTCCGCACGGGTGGGCCGGCGCTGCGACGAGGACGCACCCGAGTCCCTGGGCCGGCGCCCGGGACGGGAGCGCCGCGAGAAGCGTTCACTCCCGCGGCGCCGGACATCCCCCATCCATGAATCCTCCGGAAGTCCGGCAAGGCTAGTATGCGCAATCATCATGGACTTCACGGATGTGTCACTGACCGCGCTGCGCGTCTTCCGTGCCGTGGCCGAACAGGGAACCTTCACCGCGGCCGCCACCTCCCTCGGCTACACCCAGTCGGCGGTGTCCCGGCAGATCGCCGCGATCGAACGGGCGGCAGGCTCGGAGTTGCTGGAGCGGCGGCGCGACGGAGTGCGGCTCACACCGGCGGGCCGCGTCGTCATGCGCCGCGCGACGATCGTGCTGGACGAGATCGAGGCGACCGCCCGGGAGCTGTCGGGCCTGCCCGGGCAGGCCGGAACGGTCCGCCTGGGCTGGTTCCCGAGCGCCGGCGCCGTCCTCGTGCCCCGCGCCCTGGCCGCGCTGCGCCACACGGACCCCGGCCTGCACGTCGTCGGCCGGGAGGGCACCACCCCGGCGCTGGTGCGCGCGCTGCGGGCCGGCAGCCTCGACCTGGCCCTGCTCGCGTCGGCGCCGCCGTTCCGTCCGCCGGACACCGAGTCGCCCCCGCTCGCGCTGCGGACACTCACCGAACGCGCACTGTGTCTGGCGGTGCCCGCCGCCCACCCGCTGGCCCGCGGCGACTTCGTGGACGTGGCCGACCTTCGCGGGCAGCGCTGGATCGCGGGCTCCTCCTCGGGCGAGGACCGGCTGATGGGGGTGTGGCCGGGCCTGGACGAGCGGCCCGAGATCGCCCACACCGCCCGCGACTGGCTGGCCAAGCTCCACCTCGTCGCCGCCGGCTGCGGGCTGACCACCGTGCCCGCCGCGCTCGCCTCGGCCGCGCCGCCGGGCGTCCGTGTCCTCCCGGTCCGCGGCGGGCCGCAGGAACAGCGGCGTCTGCTGCTGGCCCGGCTCCCCCATCCGCCGACCCAGCCGGTCACCCGCGTGGCAGCGGCCCTGCGTGCCGCGGCCCTCGACATCGACGCGTCGGCTCCGCCGACGTGACGACGGAGCCGCGCGGTGCGCCGGACACAGCCCCCTCGCCCCTGCCGCGGAGGCACACGCCGTCCACCGGACGCAACCCCTTGGTGACGGCGACGGAGGAACACGCCCGCCGGACGCCGTTTCTGAGGGGGTGAACGCGTGGCTAGTCCCTCACGGGTGCCAGCCGTAGCCGCCGGATCGGCCAGGGGGGTGGCTCGGCCGGGCCGAACCAGACCCGGACGTCCTCCCCGGTGCGGACGGGCAATCGGGGAAAGTCGTTCTCGGCGTGCTCGGTGCGGTGCACCGCATGGGCCGGGCCCAGGTGCCGGTCGGCGTACGCGGCGAAGGCGGCCTCGTCCGGCGGCCGGCAGATCGTCGCGGTCACCTCGCGGGTGCCTGGCTCCGCCGCGAAGCCCGGGCCCCGCAGCAGCAGGACGTCATCGCTGTCGACCATGGTGGCGTTGGCCGCGTCGCGGTGCTTCCGCCAGACCGGGCCGGTGTAGAACGCCTCCAGTGCGCGCCGGCGGTGCGCCATGTCGGGGAAGGCGCGAAGCCAGACGAATCGGTCCGGGTCGTCCAGGTCCCGGAACCGTCCGCCGACGGTGATGCCGACCGTCTGCTGACCGGTCACGAACTCCCGCTCGAACAGCTCGATCAGCGTCTCCCGGCCGCCCGGATGCAGGGTGTACTGCCGGAATTCGACGATCCTCATGCGCCCACCCGCCCGGTGCGGGTGAGGTCCATGATCCAGTTGAGTTCCCCTGTGCGGCCGCCGTCGGCGGAGAACTCCTGCTGCCAGCGGGCGCTGTCCGGGCCGAGGGGCGCGTCGAGACGGCGGTTGGCCACGTCCCAGGAGCCGTGCAGGAAGGCGAAGTCGTCCATGCGCCGCAGGCTAGGGGCACTCCACTGACACCCACTGTCAGTGTGGGGCGGCCGCGTCGTTCTCGGCGACGCGGTGCCTGGTCGGGCGGCTGCCTCGTCGCCGTGCTACCAGGCGTACGCCTCGGGGGCCTCGCCTCCGGGGCCCGGCCAGATCGCGTCGAGTTCCCGGAGGGTTTCGGGCGACAAGGACAGGTGCGGGGCTCGCAGCGATTCGTTCAGCTGCTCGGGGGTGCGCGGTCCGACGATGGTGGTGGCGACCGCCGGGTTGTGCAGCAGCCACGCGAGGGCGACGTCAGCGGGGCGCTCGCCGAGGTCCGCGCACAGGGCTTCGTAGCGTTCGAGCTGCGGCCGGTACTGCTCGACGGTGGCCAGGAAGTCGGGGGACGAGCGCCGGCCGCTGTCGGCCTGGTGCAGGGCGCCGCCGAGCAGGCCGCCGCCCAGCGGGCTCCACGGGATCAGGCCGATGCCGTAGTGGCGCAGGGCGGGGATCAGTTCAAGTTCGACGGTGCGGGCGTTGAGGTTGTACAGGCTCTGCTCGGAGACGAGCCCCAGGAAGTGCCGCCTGCTCGCTTCCTGCTGCGCGGTGGCGATGTGCCAGCCGGCGAAGTTGCTGCTGCCGACGTAGGTGACCTTGCCCTCGCGGACGAGTTGCTCCATGGCCTGCCAGATCTCGTCCCACGGCGTGGAGCGGTCGATGTGGTGCATCTGGTACAGGTCGATGTGGTCGGTCTGCAGCCGTCGGAGGCTGGCCTCGGCGGCCCTGCGGATCTTGTAGGCCGACACGTACTTGTCATTCGGGCCGGTGCCCATGGGCTGGTAGAGCTTGGTCGCCAGCACGATGCGGTCGCGTCGGCCGCCGCCCTGGGCCAGCCAGCGGCCGATGATCTCCTCGGAGAGCCCGTAGCCCTGCTCCATGTCGGGTGACTGCGGTCCGCCGTACACATCGGCGGTGTCGATGAAGTTGATGCCTTCCTCGACTGCCCGGTCGAGGAGGGCGAAGCTGGTGGGTTCGTCGGTGACCCAGCCGAAGTTCATGGTTCCCAGGCCGAGCTTGCCGACCTTCAGACCGGTCCGGCCGAGATGGTGGTACGTCATCGCCATGGGTGGTTCGTCCAATCCGGTAGGGCAGTACGCCGGGTATCTGCAGGAAGGCGACGCACGGCGGTCGCACCGGGCCGCGGCGTGCCATGCCGGGAACCAGTGCACCCACCGGCTCAGGGCTTGAGGAGGGCCTTGATGGCGCGCCGTTCGTCCATGGCCTGGTAGGCGTCGGCGACCTGGTCGAGCGGCAGGGTGAGGTCGAAGACCTTGCCCGGGTCGATGGGGCCGGAGAGCACGCGGTCGATCAGGTCGGGCAGAAACTCACGGACGGGGGCGGGGTCTCCGCGCATGACGGTGCTCCTCACGGGTTGTCTCGGCCGAGCCTGGTTTCAGCGGCGGGTGCTGGTGCGCGGGCCGCCGTACTCGTCGTCACCGACGTGTTCGAGCCAGGCGACCTCGTCGGTCTCCCACAGCGCGATGTGCGTCATGAAGTGGTCCGGGGCGGCGCCGTGCCAGTGCTCCTCGCCCGGCGGCGTCCAGATCACGTCGCCCGGGTGGGCTTCGAGGATCTCGCCGCCGCGGGACTGGATCAGGGCGATGCCCTCGACGATGTAGAGGGTCTGCCCCAGGCCGTGGGAGTGCCAGGCGGTCCGGGCGCCGGGCGCGAAGCGCACCGCGTTCGCGCGGGCGCGGGAGGGTTCCTCACCGCGGTGGATCACATCGGCCCACGCGTCGCCGGTGAACCACCGAGCGGGCAGCTTCGTCGTCGGCTGCTTGTTCAGCAATTCCATGGGGTGGTGCTCCTTGCCGTGGATCGCCTGGTCAGGCGGTGGCCTGCTCGTCGGCTATCTGCTTGAGCAGGGTGATCGCGGTCATGGCGTTCGGCCATCCGGCGTAGAACGCGAGATGCGTGATCGCCTCGGACAGCTCTTCCACACTCAGCTCGTTCTTCAGCGCCACGCGCAGGTGGTGGCCGAGCTGCTCGCCGCGGTAGAGCGCGGCCAGCACGCTCACGGTGACCAGGCTGCGATCCCGCGGGGAGAGGCCGGGCCGCTCCCAGACGTCACCGAAGAGGACCTCATCGGTGACCTCGACAAGCTTGGGCGCGATACCGGCCAGCTCCTCGGGTGCGGACTGCTTCGCCACAGGGCGACTCCTTCGCTCGCGAACGTGGGGGAACCGGGCACTTCCCCTCCGTGGTGGGGTGCCCGCGCCGGCGGCCCGGAGCCTCTCGTCCGGGGTGTCCGCCAGCAGCCGCAGCAGCGGCCACTACCGAGGTAACCGCAGGTCACGCGCGTGGGGAAGGTACGGCCGTTCCAGGTACCGACAGAACCCCCCTCGTCCGCGCCGCCCCCCTTAGCCTGGAGAACGTGAGTACGGAGAGCGACATCCGCGAGTTCCTGGCCTCCCGCCGCGCCAAGATCACCCCGCAGCAGGCCGGGCTGCCCGCCTACGGCGGCAACCGGCGCGTGCCCGGGCTGCGCCGCGAGGAAGCCGCGATGCTCGCCGGCGTCAGCGTCGACTACTACGTCCGCCTGGAGCGCGGCCACCTCGCCGGAGCCTCCGAGGAAGTCCTCGACGCCGTCGCGAGCGCCCTGCAGCTCGACGAGGCCGAGCGCGCTCACCTCTACGACCTCGCCCGTGCCGTCGCCAGACGCCCCGCCCGCCGTACCAGACGCGTCCGCGGCCCGCTCCCGGACAGTGTCCTGCGCGTCCTGGACTCCATGACGGACTCCCCGGCCTTCATCCGCAACGGCCGCCTCGACATCCTCGCCGTCAACCGTCTCGGCCGCGCCCTGTACTCTCCGCTGTTCACCGAGGACGCCCCGCGCCCGGTCAACATCGCCCGCTTCCAGTTCCTGAACCCGCGCGGCCGGGACTTCTTCCCCGACTGGGAGCAGTCCGTGAACACGACCGTGGCCCTGCTGCGCACCGAGGCCGGACGAGCGCCCGGCGACAGCGACTTGACCGGGCTGATCGGCGAGCTCGTCACCCGCAGCGAGGAGTTCCGCACCGCGTGGGCCAAGCACAACGTGCGCCTGCACCACTCCGGTCGCAAAGCCTTCCGGCACCCGGTCGTCGGCGAGATCACCCTCGACTTCGACGCCATGGAACTGCCCGCACAGCCCGGCCTGACCCTGACCGCCTACAGCGCCGCCCCGCACACACCGGCCCACGACGCGCTGCAACTGCTGGCCGCCTGGGCCGCCACCGTGGACGCCTCCGCAACCGCGGACCCCCGGGCAGGTGGCCCCGGTCTGGCTGATCGGGCCACGCCCCAGGAGCGCGGCCTCCGCGGACGGCCCGGGGGAGAAAGCAACGCGTCAGCGCACTCGGCCAACCCCCCGATCGGCCAACCACCGGCCGGCGACACGGCGGACCGCGAAGCGTCACCACTTCCGGACCAGTGAGGATGCCAGGGCACCCGGCCACCTGACGATCGACGTCACGGGGCACTCCACTGACGTCCCCTGCCAGGGGATACTGGGCGCCATGCGCGCAAGCCGACTGGTCAGCCTGCTTCTGCTGCTCCAGAACCGGGGCCGGATGACGGCCCGGCAGCTGGCCGGGGAACTGGAGGTCTCCGTCCGGACGGTCTACCGGGACGTCGAGGCGCTCGCCGCGGCCGGTGTCCCGCTGTACGGCGACGCGGGACACGCAGGCGGCTACCGGCTGGTCGACGGCTACCGGACCCGTCTCACGGGACTGACCCCGGACGAGGCCCAGGCCGCGTTCCTCGCCGCGCTGCCCGGCACCGCCGCCGAACTCGGCCTGGGCGAGGCGCTCGCGACCGCCCAGCTCAAGTTGCGCGCCGCTCTTCCGGCGGAGCTGCGCGAGAGCGCCGGGCGGATCCAGGAACGCTTCCTGCTCGACGCCCCCGGCTGGTACGGCGACGCCGACCGTACGCCGCACCTGGCCGCGGTCGCCGCCGCGGTGTGGGAGTCGCGGGCGGTGGTGCTGCGGTACCGGCGATGGCGGGCACCCGAGGAGATCGAGCGGCGGATCGAGCCGTACGGGCTCGTGCTCAAGGCCGGCCGCTGGTACCTGGTCGCGGGCGGCCCGTCGGGAATCCGCACCTACCGGGTCGACCAGATCCTCGGACTCCGGTTTCTCCAGGAGGAGTTCGAGGTCCCGGACGGGTTCGACCTGGCCGCGCAGTGGCACGGCTCTCTGGCCGATTTCCGGGCCCGGCTGCACACCGGCGAGGCTCTGGTACGGCTCACCCCGGAGGGCGCCCGCCGTCTCGGTGTGACACCCGCGGGTGACGGATGGACGGAGACCCGGGTGCCCATCGAATCGATCGACCACGCCCACGGAGAGTTCCTGCGGCTGGGCGGCGATGTCGAGGTCATGGCGCCGGCCGAACTCCGCGACCGCATCGCCGAGACGGTACGCACCCTGGCGGCCCGCTACGAGGGGTGACCGGGGGCGGGCTCCGTCGCACCGGGTGCCGGCCGGCCCGGAAGGCAACGAAGCCTGTGTCGGAGCCGCCGGCGGGACCGGCCAGGCTCCCGCTCCGCGGTGGCGGCCACGCCCGGCCGCCGGACCGGCCTGCCCCACCCACACGGGCGGGAGGGCAGGCCGCCGGCGTCAGCCGGATCGCGTCACAGCGCGCGTTCCAGACGGTCCGCCATCAGCTTGACGAACCGGGCCGGTTCCTTGGGCTGGCCGCCCTCGGCGAGCACGGCCAGGCCGTGCAGCAGCTCGGCGGTCTCGGCCAGTTCCGCACGGTCCTCGCGCTCCTTGTACGCCTCGTTGAGGCCCTTCACCAGCTGGTGGCCGGGGTTGAGCTCCAGGATCCGCTTGGCGCGGGGCACCTCCTGGCCCATCGAGCGGTACATGTTCTCCAGGGCCGGGGTCAGGTCGTGTGCGTCGGAGACGACACAGGCCGGGGAGACGGTGAGGCGGGAGGAGAGGCGCACCTCCTTGATGTCCTCGTCCAGCTGCTCCTTCATCCAGCCGAGCAGCCCGGCGTACTCCTCGGTCTGCTTCTCCCGCTCGTCGTCCGAGGTCTCCTCGTCCTTGGCGTCGAGGTCGATCCGGCCCTTGGCCACGGACCGCAGCGTCTTGCCCTCGTACTCGCCGACGGCATCGGCCCACACCTCGTCGACGGCGTCGGTGAGCAGCAGCACCTCGATGCCGCGCTCCCGGAACGCCTCCATGTGCGGGGAGTTCTCGATGCTCTGCCGGGACTCGCCGGTCAGGTAGTAGATGTCCTCCTGACCCTCCTTCATCCGCTCCACGTACTGCTTGAGGGTGGTCGGCTCGGAGTCGTCGTGCGTGCTGGCGAACGACGCGACGGTGAGGATGGCGTCACGGTTCTCCGAGTCGGTGATCAGTCCTTCCTTCAGGACCGTGCCGAACTCCCGCCAGAACGTCGCGTACCGCTCCTGGTCCTTGGCCATCATCTCCTTGACCGTGGACAGGACCTTCTTCGTCAGCCGCCGCCGCATCATCTCGATGTGGCGGTCCTGCTGGAGGATCTCGCGGGACACGTTGAGCGAGAGGTCCGCCGCGTCGACGACGCCCTTGACGAAGCGGAGGTACGGCGGCAGCAGCGCCTCGCAGTCGTCCATGATGAACACGCGCTTGACGTACAGCTGCACGCCGCGCTTGGAGTCCCGCGTGAACAGGTCGTGCGGGGCGTGCGCGGGGAGGAACAGCAGGGCCTGGTACTCGAAGGTGCCCTCCGCCTGGAGCCGGATCGTCTCCAGGGGGTCACGCCAGTCGTGCGCGATGTGCTTGTACAGCTCGTGGTACTCGTCGTCGGACACCTCGTCGCGGGGCCGCGCCCAGAGCGCCTTCATGGAGTTGAGCGTCTCGGGCTCGGGGGCCTCGTCGCTCTCGTCGGTCGACGCGGACGCCTCGGGCACCATCCGGATGGGCCAGGTGATGAAGTCCGAGTACCGCTTGATGATCTCCCTGATCTTCCACGGGGAGGTGTAGTCGTGGAGCTGGTTCTCCGGGTCGGCCGGCTTGAGGTGCAGCACGACCGAGGTGCCCTGCGGGGCGTCGTCGACCCTCTCCAGCGTGTACGTGCCCTCGCCGCGGGACGTCCAGCGGGTGCCCTGGCTCTCGCCGGCGCGCCGGGTCAGCAGGGTGACCTCGTCCGCCACCATGAAGCCGGAGTAGAACCCGACGCCGAACTGGCCGATGAGTCCCTCCTCCCCGGCCGCGTCCTTGGCCTCCCGCAGCTCCTTCAGGAACTGCGCGGTGCCCGAGTTGGCGATCGTGCCGATGAGCTGTCCGACCTCGTCGTACGTCATCCCGATGCCGTTGTCCCGCACCGTGAGCGTGCGGGCGTCGTTGTCGACGTCGATCTCGATGTGCGGGTCGGACACATCTGCGTCGAGCGAGTCGTCCCACAACTTCTCCAGACGCAGCTTGTCCAGCGCGTCGGAAGCGTTGGAGACGAGCTCCCGCAGGAAGACATCCTTGTTCGAGTAGACCGAGTGGATCATCAGCTGCAGCAGCTGACGGGCCTCTACCTGAAACTCAAACGTCTCAGTCGACATGTTCGCGAATACCTCATAGGTCCTATCGCCGGAACTGGTGCCAGCCACTGTAAAACACCACGTCAGGGCGGTGGCCGGAATGCGAGGTCGATGGCTGGATCCGCACCCTTCATCTCCGGTGTCCGCCACGGTCCCGGCTCGCGCGCTCCCGCCCCGAGGCGCACGATGAACACAGGGGGTGACTCGGCACCGTGGGCCGTACCCCGGGCCGCGGGCGGCACGAGGAGGCCATCATGACCCGCGCCGGCACCATGACCAGGTCGCGTATGCCCGACACGCTCAAGCCGGGCGGCACCGAGTCGGAGAACCATCCCTGGAGGATCCGGCTCGTCGAGCATCCGAAGCGCTTCGAGTCCCCGTTCTTCAAGGCCGCGAAGCGCACGGCGCACAAGATCCTCGACCGGATGGACGACGCGGACCTCCCCTACGGGCCCCGGCCCGTCGCGCCGGATCACTGGGAGATGCACCACGGCGGCAGCCTGTGGGTGATGACGGAGAGCGGCTGGCGGATGTACCGGGCCCGGGTGGGCATCGAGTGGAGCATGCAGTTCTGCGCCGAGCCGTCGCGGGTCGACCGGCTGCGCCGGGACGCGGCCGACCTGCTGGCGGGTTTCCCCAGGACACTGCCCGCCCTGGCGGAACTCGGCTACGAGGAGGCCGAGGAGCTGCTGCGCGCGCCGATCGAGGACGCCGACGGTGTGGAGGCATGGACCGACTCCCTCTTCAACGCCTGCGTGCCGATGAGCCGGGGGAACCATCAGGGGATCCTGCCGAAGGTGCCCGGTGAGCACCACTACCCGTGGCCGGTGAAGGGCGCGGACTTCTTCCGGTACGACGACTTCCAGCTGTGGGTGACGCTGCCCGACGGTACGCACGGCGCCGTGACACCGGTGGACCGGCGCGGTTCCGGTGACGGGCACGTGCGACTCGTGCTCGCCCCGGAGGGCAGTGAGGTCGCGGGCACACTGGCCGACGCGCAGGAGCACGGGCTGATGGCGGTCCTGCCGCCCAACAGCTCTGCGGCACTCCAGGCGTTCGCCGGGCAGCTGGAGCCGGGGCGGCGCACCGCGTCCGGGCCGCCGGCGAAGCACCGGGCGCGGGGGAACGGCCGTAGCGGCTCGACTACTCGTTGAGAGGTTCTCATGCCACGCAGGATCGTTCTCTGCCTCGATGGAACCAGCAACCAGGTCGGCGCCTCGTACCCGACCAACGTCGTCCGGCTGTTCGAGATGCTGGAGGCGGACGACCCCACCCGCCAGCTTCTGTACTACGACCCCGGTGTCGGCACCATGGCGTCGGCCGGGGCCCGCAGCCCGCTCGGCCGCAAGCTCTCCCGGCTCTGCGGTCTCGCCTTCGGCACCGGGCTGAGAACCAATCTCGCCGAGGCGTACACGTATCTGATGCAGCACTGGGAGCCCGGAGACCATGTGTACGTCTTCGGCTTCAGCCGTGGTGCCTACACCGCCCGCGCGCTGGTCGGCATGCTCAACAAGCCCGGCCTCATGCGCCCCGGCTCGGAGAACCTGGTCCCCTACGCGGTCGCCAAGTACGCCTTCAACCACGACATCGACAGGAGCGAGCGGGAAGTCGCACGCTTCTCGCACGCGTTCTGCCGGCGGACCGAGCGCGAGCCGCTGTGGGCGGAGGTCAAGCGCAACGCTCCGCGGCAGGTCTCCCACCACGCGCTGCCCGTCGCCTACCTCGGGGTCTGGGACACGGTCAAGGCGGCGGGCATCCTGCGCCTGGGCACCCTGCACTGGCCGTACACGCACCAGCTCCCCAACGCGGCCCGCATCCGGCACGCCGTCTCCCTGGACGAGAAACGGCGCCCGTACCGCGAGTTCCTGGTGACGCGCCGTCCGGAGCCGTTGCGGGAGACGGCGCAGGAGGTCTGGTTCGCCGGCGTGCACTCCGACGTGGGCGGCACCTTCGCGCACGCGCAGGGCGCTCCCCTGCTGTCGGCGATCACGCTCAAGTGGATCACCGACGGCGTCGCCCAGGACCTGGTGTTCCGCGCCGGCGCGTACGCGGAGGCCTGCGCGGTGACCGAGGACTTCGCCGACGCCGCCATCCACCCCAACGGCCCGCTGTGGGTCATGGCCGGCCGACGCTCGCGCCCCCTGCCCGCGGACGCCGTGGTGCACGCGAGTGTGCGGCTGCGCCGGGAGCGGGACCACCACTACCGTCCGGACCTGCCCGATCCCGCGGAGTCCGCCCGCTGGACCGACCCGGACTGGACCAAGCCGACACCCACGCCGGGTGGTTGACGGGCGGGCACGTGCTCCCCGCCGGTCCGCACACTTGCTCCCGCCGGCCCGCCGATAGGCTGCCCGGCATGTCCACAGCAACGCGCAGTTCCGTCGTCGGCGCCGCTGCTCTCGTCGTGGCCTGCCTGGCCGGCGTCACCGGCTGTTCCTCCGGATCGGGGCAGAGCGAACACGAGGGCGCCTCCCCGCTGCTCAAGGGGCTGGGCACCCTGGCCGACGACAACGGCGGGGGCCCGGTGACGTATCTCGACGCCGCCACCGCGCGCCGGCTGGGCAAGGACGACACCAAGCGGTTCGCCGCGATCGGGCGGCCGAGCAACAGCCTGCTGAACGCGTACCGTCCCGGGCCGTGGGCGGGGCACCTCAAGGCGGACCAGATCGACACCGCGGTCGACGCTCAGGGGGCGGGCCACTGGGAGGGCTCGTTCGACGAGGCGGCCATCACCGCGTCCCTGAAGGCGAACGGCTACACCCGCGGCGACGAGGACGGCGGGCGGACGTGGACCCGCCCCCACGGCAAGGGCGTGGCCCTGGAGGTCTCGAAGGACACCCCTCCTACGCCACCCCGGGCACCGCCCCCATGTCGGCCGTCCACCCCGCAGAGGGTTCCTCGCTGGCCGACACCCCGGAGTACCGGCGCGCGGCAGGCTGTCTGGGCGACGTCTACCGGGCCGACTTCAACCCGCTCACCGCCACCGCGCCGGTTCGGCTGTCCGCGCTCGGCCAACGAGCCGATTCCACGGGCCGGAACACCGAGGTGCTGTGCGTCGTGGTGAAGGACGAGGCGACCGCCCGGCACCTGTCGGACAGGCTGCGCTCGGTCGTCCGCGACAGGTCACCGCGGTACGACGGCACGAAGGTGACCGTCGAGAAGGGCGAGCAGCCCCTGGTGCGGGCCGCCGTGCCCGACAGTGCCGCTCAGCGGCCCGGCCGGCTGGTGCTGACCGACCTGGACCTGTGGATGGCCGTCGTCAAGCCGTGAGCGGGACGTGCCGCGAGGACGGGGCCGCCGCGCCGCCGTCCGGGTCGCGGCCGAGGCCCGGTGCGCGGAGAGGGGTCCTGTAGCATCGGGGGCGTACGTGTCGATGAGGAGCAGAGAGAAGAGGGAGGTGGGGTTGATGACCGCGCTCAGGGCCACCGTGCGCAGCGCCCGGGCCTCCCTCACGTCCCGGGCCGTGGCCTGACCTCGTCCTGTCCGACCTCGCCGGGAGCGTGAGCTCGCGAGGGCCCACACGTGCACACTCCTGGAACGGATCTTCATCCATCATGCGCGACTGGATCACGCGCGCCGAGACCGGCGCCGACGTCCCCGCCGTCCACGACATCATTCTCGCCGCGTTCGACACCTCCGCGGAGGCCGACCTGGTCGACGCGCTGCGCGCCGACCCCTCCTGGATCGCGGGCCTGTCGCTCGTCTCCACGGACGAGGAGGGAACACCCGTCGGCCATGCCCTGCTGACGCGCTGCCACATCGGCGACGCCCCGGCCCTGTGCCTGGCTCCCGTCGCCGTGCTGCCCGCGTACCAGCGCACCGGCGCCGGGTCCGCGGCCGTCCGTGCCGCGCTGGCGGCGGCCAAGGACAGGGGCGAGCACCACGTTGTCGTTCTGGGGCATCCGGCGTACTACCCGCGGTTCGGCTTCACCCGGGCCTCCGGCCACGGCATCGGTCTGACCATCGACGTCCCGGAGGAGGCCCTGATGGCCCTGTCCCTCGACGCCGGCCACCCGCTGCCCCGCGGCACCGTCCGCTACGCCCGGCCGTTCGGTATCTGACCCGCCGCCGGGCGGCGGCGCCTTCGGCGCCCCGCCCGGTATCTCCCCGGCACCGACCTCACGTGACCGGCCCGCCGCGCCGCGAGCCGCCGGCCGCTGTGCGTCGTCGCGGGCTCGACGCACCCCATGCCGGGTCCTCCAGCCGACGCGCGCGTTCCCGTAACGACAAGGGCCGTTTCGCCGGTTCCTCGGGCGGCTGGTCCTGGAGGTGCGGCGCACCCCGCCCCAACCGGCGTCGTTGGGGAGCCTGTTCGCGTTCCACGCCCTGCACAACGACGGAGCGGCGCCCAGGAACCGGAACCGACGCACAGCAGTGGTTCCGGTCCGCCGCGGCGCCTCGGGGACCGGAGCCGGCCGGTCAGTCGGGGTTGTCCCCGTGCGTGAGGGTCTCCCACGCGACGAAGAGGTTGTTGCTGCCCGCCGGACGGTTCTGTTCGGTCAGGGACTGGGTGTTGGTCATGGCGATGCCCAGCCGGTTGTGCAGGGCGTTGTAGCCGACCTCGGTGACCGGCCCCAGTCCCCGGTTGACGGTTCCCCCGCACAGCCAGCTCGGGACGGCGGTGCCCAGTTCGTACTTGGCCTGGAAGCCGAGCGCCTGCCGCAGCCGCTCACCGACGTCGGTGCCGTAGAGGTCCTGCCCCTGGATCCGGCTGGTCTCGGCGACGTGCGAGATGGCGGAGATGCCGTATCCGGTGTGGGTGAAGTCGCGGCAGGTCTCCTGGGTGAGCCCGGTGACGAAGGTGGACTGGCCCTGCCAGTAGGAGACGATCTTGTCGCGGGTGTTCAGGTTCTGGCTCGGCACGGTCTTCGGCAGGTCGCCGTCGGACGCGAGGTACACGTAGGCGGCGGTGCGGGTGCGGAACTTGGCCATGGCGGTGTCGTACGACGCCTTGTCGTCGAGGAAGACGGAGATGCCCACGGCCGCCTCCATCATCGACAGTTCCCAGTTGCCGTTGGAGTTCGAGCCGTTGATGATCTCGGGTAGATAGACGTTGCGGAGCATGGTGGCGAACCGGCCGGAGTCGGCCCACGTCCCGGTGTACGTGTACTTGATGATCTCGGCGGCCTTCGGCCAGGAGGAGCCCGCCCAGCCCGTCTGGAGCGGGGCGTTGCTGTTGGTGTGGTCCTTGAGCACGGCGGACCAGGCGTCCATCAGCTCGATCGCCTTCTTGGCGTAGCGCTCGTCGCGGGTGAAGTACCAGGCGAGCGCGTCGGTGTAGGCCGCTATCGCGTCCTCGCGTTCGTCCGTGCAGCCGTAGTTGGGGTTGGAGTACGAACCGCACTCGACGACGGCGCGGGGCTGGGGCGTGCGGCTGAGGGACGCGTACTTGCTCGCCATCATCTGGTCGTACGCGCTCTTCCAGGGCTGGGCACCGGCGAGCACCTTGGTGCGGGCGAAGTCGAGCTGGGCCCGGGAGACGGTGACCCCGGGGTGCGCGAACGTGGTGGGAGCGGCCTCCGCCCGTTGGGCGCCCGGCCAGGAGAGGAGTCCGGTGGCGAGCATGGTGGTCGCCGCCGCGAGGGCGAGAGCGGAACGCGGGGACGTGCGGCGGCGCCGGGCGGGTGTGTCCTTGTCCTGCATCTGGTCCGTCCTCATATGTGAACGCCATGCGGCTTCTTGAACGTTCGATTGCCGAGGACCATAGGTACGGACCAGACCGCCGTCAATAGGCGCGAAGGGGCTCCGCCCCATGGTGACGACCGGGCGCTTCCCCCTCACCGACATCAAGCGTTGAACGCCGACCGAAAAGCACCGCCACCGGGACGCCGGCCCGTGTTCAAGGCCGAGGACGGTCAACTCCGTCCCAGGAGTGCCTTGTTCGGCTCTTGACGGTGCTGGTTCAGACCACTTACGTTCCCGGGTGCCGGGTGGGCCTCCGCGCACGGCAGGTCCGGCCCGGCGAGGTCTTCCCTGTCCTTTCACCGACCGCGAAAGGCTGTGATCTCCGCCCGTGGCCGTTCAACCCCCCACTCCCTCGGCTCTGTTCCGTACCGCGCTCGGTGCCGCCGTCGCCGTGTCGGTCGCCCTGCTCGCCGCGCCCCCCGCCCAGGCCGGGGCCCGGCACGCATCCGCCGTACCGGTGGGCGAGCAGTGCTGGGCCACGCACTACGGGCCCCAGCCGCCCGGCGCCCTGACCGCCAGTGGCGAGGTCTTCGACAACAACGCCGACACGGCGGCGACCTCGCTCAGCCGTCAGCCGCAACTCCCGTTCGGCACGCGGCTCCAGGTGACGAACGTCGCCAACGGCCGTTCCCTGGTGGTCCGCGTCAACGACCGGGGCACGTTCGCGCAGACTCCGCAGGAGCCCAAGTGCCTCGACCTGACCGACGGCGCGTTCAGCCGGCTGGGCGGCAGCCTGAATCCCGACGCCGGGCACATCGTCGTCACGCAGACCGTCCTCGGCTGACCGCCCCCGCGCAGGTACAGAGCCGCGTCGACGCCTACCAGCGGTTCGCCCAGATCCTCGGGGTCCCACCGGGCGGCGACCCGTACTGCTGAGATCCCCCCACCACGCACCCGGCGGGTGAGCCGCGTGAACGTCGGCCCATCCGCCGGGGGCGCTCCGTGCACCGGACGCATCGACGATCCGTCAGGTCTGGAGACGACGGCCGCACAGGCGAAGAAACGCTCTCCGGTCGCCCCGGCTCTTCCCCGTCCCGTGTCCGGTGGTGGAGACTCCGCCCAGCCGGGCGGTGCCGTCGACCGGTCGCCCGCTCCCCCACGCCTCCGAATCCCCAAGGGCTGCCCTCATGCCGAAGTCACCAGCCGTGCTGCGACTCGCCGTCACCACCGCGGTCTTCCTGCTCGCGACCGCGGCGGCCACCGCGACCTCCCCGGCCTTGGCCGCCGCGCCACCACGTTCCGCCCCCACCCGGATCGCCGAGGACGCGAAGGACGAGGCCACCTGGTCCGCGCCACTGTCCACCCAGGGCCGCTACATTGTCGACGCCCACGGCGACCGGTTCCGGCTGAGAGGCGCCAACTGGGACGGCGCGCAGGGCTCGTGGACCGGCAGCGGCAGCGCCGCCGACCCCGCCGCCCACCACGCCGGGCAGGACTCCCACGGCATACCGCTCGGCCTGGACCGCACCCCGCTGGACCGGCTTCTGGCGGACTTCCACCAGTTGGGGGTCAACACCGTTCGGCTGCCGTTCTCCAACGAGATGATCCACAGCACGACGCCCGTACCCGACAGCGCCGTGACGGCCAACCCGCGACTGCGCGGCAGAACTCCGCTGGAGATCTACGACACCGTGGTG
Organism: Streptomyces sp. NPDC038200; assembly: GCF_055600785.1. Classification (NCBI taxonomy): domain Bacteria; kingdom Bacillati; phylum Actinomycetota; class Actinomycetes; order Kitasatosporales; family Streptomycetaceae; genus Streptomyces; species Streptomyces sp. NPDC038200. The sequence continues at coordinate 36,322 of NZ_JBVJYH010000026.1, read as the reverse complement.
GACGCGCTCAGCCAGAGCGGTTTCGCCGTCATCCTCAACAACCACACCAACACGTCCCGGTGGTGCTGCGGCATCGACGGCAACGAGCGGTGGAACAGCGGACAGTCCACCGCCCGATGGGCGGACGACTGGGTGTTCATGGCGCGCCGCTACGCCTCCGTCCCCCGTGTCGTCGGCGCCGACCTGTACAACGAGGTCCGGCGCGATGTGCTGGACGACCCCAACTGGGGCCTGGGAGACGACCACGACTGGTACGGCGCGGCCCAGCTCGCCGCCGACCGCATCCTCACCGAGGCGAACCCGCGCCTCCTCGTCGTGATCGAGGGGATCAACTGGACCGGTGTGCCCGTGGACGGGCTCCCGCACGGCCGGCCGGTCCTCACCCCGGCCCGCACGCTGTCGCACACCCTCGTGGACTCCCGCAAACTGGTCTACTCCGCCCACTTCTACGGCTACACCGGTCCGCACCACAGCGGCGCCACGGGCATCGGCGAGACCCACGACGCCCGCTACCAGGACCTGTCCCGGACCGAGCTGGCCGCCGCCCTCGACGACGAGGCGTTCTTCGTGGAGGAGACGGGCAGGCACTACACCGCGCCCGTCTGGGTGAGCGAGTTCGGCATCGGCGCGAACGAGACGAACCCGGCGGCCCGCACCTGGTTCGGCAATGTCACCGACTACCTCGCCGACCATGACGCCGACTTCGCCTTCTGGCCGCTGGTCGGCTTCGAGGGCCACGACGACTGGGCCCTGCTGCGCTACGACGGCGCGGGACACCGCTCCGGCATCCTCGATGGCGACGACTGGCGGGCCACCGCCTGGCAGCACCTCGTGGCGGCGCCGGGCCGGACCGGCCCCGTGGCGTCCGTTCCCGTGTGGCGCATGCTCAGCACCGACCACGGCGACGCGGTGGAGTCGCTGCGGACACGCGCCGCGGGAGACTGGGACGCGGGAGCGTACAAGGCGGTCTGCCCCGACGGTTCCCGGCTGGCCGGGCTCAGCCACACCGGCGGGCGCGGCCTGTGCACCGACGCCGGCGCGGGGGATCTGCGTGCCGCCGACGCTCGCCGGACGGTCGTCACCGACGAACGCCATGTCCCGGCCGGCGGCGACTGGGCGTCCGGCTACACCAAGTTGCAGTGCCCCACCGGGGAGTTCCTCATCGGCTACAGCCTGCGCGGCGAACGCGTGTCGGCGGCACTGTGCGTCCCCGCCCGGGGCACGCTGTCGGGCACCGGGCGCACCGTGTGGTTCGACCGCTCCGACAACCGTCCCGGCGGCGCGTCCGGCGGGGACTTCGCGAACGGCGCCTACAAGGGGCAGTGCGCGACGAACGAGTACGCGGCCGGGATCGCCTTCACCACCCGCGTGGGCAGCCGCCCGGGCCCGGCGGCCCTGCTGTGCCGCACGCTGCCCTGACGGCCGCCGACACGCGTTCGCCGCGCGGGCTGTGGCCAAAGGGAACGTTCTTGATGATCGGCCCGGTGAGAACGCGGCCGACCTGGTCCGCGAACCGCATGAGCGGGTCCTCCTGCAGCGCCTTCAACGAGAGCGTGACCTGTCCGGAGCGTGTCTCGGTGATGATCACCTCAGCGGTGATCCGCTGGCCTGCTTCGACTGCCTCGCGGAGGATCTCGGTGCCGTTCGGCGCCTCGACCGCGAGGTGCTCGCCGTGGACATGGCCGACCCGGATGCTCATGCGCGCTCCTTCGGGGCCCAGTCGGGGTGGTTGCCGTGCATGGCCGTGGAGTAGGGGTCGCCGGGGCCGATCTCGCCCGCGTTCACCGGCTGCCCGGTGAACGCCGCCTTGTACAGGGCGGCGGCGAACTCCAGGGCGGCCCGGGCGTCCTGGCCGCTGCCCGGGGACCGTACGCCCCGGTGGTAGGCGTCCAGGAGGGCGCCGAGCTGCGCGGTGTGCGAGCTGGGCACGTCCTGCGCGGGGGTGCGCCAGGCGGTGGCGCGCCCGGGTTCGAGGTGCGGGGCCGGGGTGTAGACCCAGTCGTAAGCGCTTGCCGCCCTCCGCGGACGACCCTAGGGAGCGGGTAATTGTCAGGACAACCCCTGTGCGGGGAAACCGGCCGGTGCGAAACCCCCTGGCCAGGGGGGCGACGCGCGGGAAGCGGGGACGGGACGCTCAGTCCAGGGAGTCTCGGATCCGGCCCAGGATGTCCCGCAGAATCTCCTGGGACGTCCCGAAGTTGAGCCGGACGAAACCCTCGCCTCCCGGCCCGAACGCGCGGCCGTCGTTCAGCAGGACCCGGGCCTTGTCGAGGAAGAAGGTGTACGGGTCGGTGTCCAGCGCCAGATCACGGCAGTCCAGCCAGGCGAGGAAGGTGGCCTGCGGGATCCGGTAGCGCACGCCGGACGGGAGTTCCTCACGCACCAGGGCGGCGTTGTCGGCCAGCACCGGCCGCAACCGCGACAGCCAGTCGTCCCCTTCCCGCCAGGCGGCCAGGGTGGCCGCGACGCCGAAGGTGTTCGGCTCGCCGTACAGGTGGCCGGGCCACGCCAGCGCCTCGCGCACCTCGGCCGCGCCGACGTGGGCGACGGCGCAGCGCACCCCGGGCACGTTGAACGCCTTCGTGGCCGAGGTCATGGTCACGGTGCGCGCGGCCACCTCGGCCGACAGCGAGGCGAACGGGATGTGCCGGTGGGGTGCGTGGACGAGGTCGGAGTGGATCTCGTCGGCGACGACCAGCAGGTCGTGGCGGAGGGCGAGCCCCGCCAGCGTCTCCAGCTCCTCGCGCCGCAGCACCCGGCCGGTGGGATTGTGCGGGTTGACGAGCAGCAGCACCCGGGAGGCCCGCTTCCCCAGCTCCCGGTCCAGCCGGTCGGCGTCGAACGTCCAGCTGCTGTCTCCGTCCGGCGTGTACGGCAGGGAGTCCAGGCGCCGGCCCATGCTCGCGATCGTCTCCAGGAACGGCGGGTAGGTGGGCGTGTGCACCACGACTCCGTCGCCGGGCCGGGTGGCGACGTTCAGCACGGCCTGGAGACCCTGGTTGATGTCGGTGAACTCCCGCACGCGGGCGGGGTCGAGCACCCAGCCGTGGCGGTCGCGCATGCGCTCGGCGAAGGCGGTCCGCAGCGGGTTGTCCGCGTGCCGGCCGTCCCAGGAGGGATAGCCGAGGTCGTCCTCCACGCACCGCAGCAGGGCCTCACGCACACAGGGGGCCGGCGGGAAGTCCATCTCCGCGATCCACGCCGGAAGGACGTCCGGTGCGGCTCGGTGCCATTTGGCTCCGGGGCGGCGGTGCAGCGCGCGGACGTCGAGGTCGTCGAACATGAAGTGCCTTTCTGCCGTCGTCCGTCATTCCGGGTGGGCGGTCGGGACGGTCCGGAGGTGTGCACGGGCGACGGTCTCCGCCGCCGGTGCGGTGCCGAGGGCGATGACCTGGCCGATGCGGTCCGCCCAGCTGCGCTGTCGGGTGAGGTCGCGGCGGCGGACAGGGTCCAGGCCGGTGAACGGGGCCGGCGCGCCGGTGTCGAGGGCCGTGTCGAGGCAGCTGAAGCCGCGCAGTCGCTGATCCGTCGGGAAGGCGGTGACCTGGGCCTTCATCGCCGTCGTCGCCGTCGCCAGGAACCGGCCGGCCGGCGCGGCGAGCGTGCGCCCGCCCCTGTGCGGCGGCAAGTCATCCTGGCACGGCAACCGGGCGCTCCCGCAGGTGTCCGGCCCGGTGCAGGCGCGCGACGAGACCGGCGCAGCCGAGTCCGGTCGCGGCCAGCACCGCCCACGGCAGCCACGGCACGCCCGTGTCGAACAGCGCCCCGACGGCCAGGTTGCCCAGCGAGATCGCGACGCCGGAGGCGGTGTTGTAGGCGCCGTAGTACGTCGCGACGAGCCGGTCGCCGGAGAGCCGTACGACGGTGTCCATCTCGAAGGGATAGAGCAGCGCCCCGCCCCAGGCCAGCAGGACCGCGCACACCGTCAGGGCCCCCACCCCGGCCGGGGCGCCGTACGCCGGGGGCAGCAGGGGCAGGAAGGCCGCGCCCATGACCGCCAGCCCGCACGAGACGGCCTGCGGCCCGGACAGGGTGCGCTGGGCCCACGCGGTCAGCTTCAGCTGTCCCGCCAGGGCAGCCAGCGCCGAGGCCGCGAAGATCACCGCCGTGACCGGCCCGGTCTGCCGGCCGAAGAGTGCGCGGGCGTGCAGCGGGAGGGCGAGATAGACCTGGAACGCCAGGACGTAGGAGCCGCTCATGGCGGCCGCGAAGAGGACGAAGGGGCGGTTGGCGGCGACGGTGCGCCAGTCGGCGGCGACCGCCTTCCAGGCGGGTTCGGTGCCACGGCCGGCCGGGGGCCGCGCGGGCAGGGCGCGGGACTGGAGCACGGCCAGGGCGCCGAAGATGAGCGCCGCGAGCGCGCACACCGCGCTGAAGTCCCAGGCCAGCAGGGCGAGTCCGGCGAGCGGTCCGACCAGGATGCCAGCCTGGTAGAAGACGTTGAAGGCGGCGAACGCCGCCACGCGCCGCTCCTCCCCCGCGTCCGCCGCGAGATACGCCCGTACGGCCGGGTTGAAGAGCGCACCCGCCAGACCGGTCAGCGCCGAGGCCGCCACCAGGGCGGGGAGCGAACTCGCCACCGCCAGCAGCCCGAAGGCGACCGACCGCAGCGCGCATCCGGTCAGGATCATCGGCTTGCAGCCGTAGCGGTCGGCGAGGGTGCCGCCGACGAGGAACATGCCCTGCTGGGAGAAGTTGCGCACGCCCAGCACGAGCCCGACGGCCCAGGCGGCGAGGCCGAGGCCGTGGGCCAGATGGTCGGCCAGGTAGGGCATGAGCATGTAGAAGCCCAGGTTGATGGCGAACTGGTTCACCATCAGCAGCCGGGCCGGCCGGTCGAAGGACGCCACCTGGGCCCGCAGCCGCCTCACCGGGCACCCGCCTGGGCCAGATGGCGGGCGAGCGGATCGCGGACCCGGGCGCACCGGGTCCACCGCGTCACCACGCGTGCGTCCGGCTCGGCGATGTCGTCGGGCTCCGTCGGCGGGGCCTGCCCGAGGAGCGCGTGTTCGCGGCACCAGGCGTCGTCGTAGACGGTCTGCAGATAGCGATGCGGACCGTCGGGGAAGACGGCCGCGACCCTGGTCCCGGCGGGGTACGTCCGCGCCGCCCACCCGGCCACCAGCGCCACCGCCCCGACGCTCCAGCCACCGGAGGCGTAGTGCCGGCGGGCGAGCCGGCGGCAGGCCCAGACCGCCTCGGCCGGAGCCACCCAGTGGACCTCGCGGAAGGCCGCGTAGTCGACGTTGTCCGGATGGATGCTGGACCCCAGGCCGCGCATCAGCCGCGGGCCCGCCGGCTGGCCGAAGATCGCCGAGCGGACCGAGTCCACGCCGATGAGCGCCAGCCGCGGGAAGTCCTCGCGCAGCACGGCGGAGACACCGGCGGAGTGGCCGCCGGTGCCGACCGCCGCCACCAGCACGTCGATCCGGCCGAGCTGGGCGATCAGCTCGGTGGCCAGGGGCCGGTACGCGGCGACGTTGTCGGGGTTGCGGTACTGGTCGGGGCAGTACGCGCCCGGGGTGCGGGCCAGCAGTTCGGCGACCCGCTCGCGGCGCGCCTCCTGCCAGCCGCCCCCGGGGTGCGGCGCGGTGACCTGGACGACCCGCGCCCCCAGCGCGGTGAGCAGGCGTGCCATGGGCGGTTCCATGCCCGGGTCGGTCACGACGGTGACCGGATGGCCATGGGTCAGCCCGGCCAGGGCGAGGCCGAGACCGAGGGTGCCGCTGGAGGACTCGATGATCGGCGCACCCGGCGCGAGATCGCCCCGCCGGCGGGCCTCGCGCACCATGTGCAGGGCGGGCCGGTCCTTGAGGCCGCCCGGATTGGCGCCTTCCAGCTTGGCGTAGAAGCCGCGGCCGGGCGGGGCGAAGGGTTCGTCCACCCACAGGACCGGGGTGTTTCCGACGAGATGGGCGGGGCGTCGCGCGGTCAGCGGCCGGGGCGTGCGCGCCCCGTACGGTTCGGGCAGGGAGACAGGCATGGGTGTACGACTCCTTCGCGCCCGGCGGTGCGACGGGCGCCGTGCGAGTGGGCGGGGCGCGCGGGGCACACCGCGGACCACGGACCGGGCCGGGGCGTGCGGGCACGCTCCTACTGCCGCAGAACGCAGGTCACCGCGCGTGAGGAGCCGTTCTCACAGGCGCGGACGACACCGCCCGGCAGGCGCCGAGGGGTGTGCGCGAAGCGCCCGCCGGACACGGTGGGCAGGAGCGGCTGGTGCGCCTCGTCACCGAGCCCGGTGTCGTCCAGGGCGGCACGCGGCCGGTCCGCCGTGTGGTCGAGGTGGCCGTCCGCGGCGTGCCGGTGACCGGGCTGCGGCCGGCCCGGACGCGTGTGACCGGTTCCGGTGGCGACGTGCGGGACGTCCCGAGCCACCACGGGGCTCGGGTCCGGCCCGGCGTAGGCGCAGGCGTGCACCGCGCCGGTGAGATGGGCGGCGATCACGAGGACCAGCCCCAGCAGCAGGGCGGCGCGACGGGAACGCCCCGCGCGCCGGCCTCCGCTGCACCATGCCCCGATCACATGCGTAGCGTAATGACGTTGTGACGCTGTGTCATAGGGCCGACGGTGCGGGTCACCCGCCCGGGTGACTCCGCGTCACCCGGTGGTCCGCACCACCCGGGCGACCTCGCGCACCCGACTCCCCGGCCGTCACGGCGGGTAAGAAAGACCGACCTCACCCTCAGCGTCAACTCGCTGTCCGCGCCGGGGGCGAGACGGCCCTGGGGGCTCACCTCGTACCCGTCGACCTCGGCACGCCGCGGCGAACGCCGTACCGACCTTGCCCAGCCCTTCGACGTGGGCGCTGAACTCGTCACCCGGTGCGGCGTCCGCCATCGGGCCGAGCGCACCGGTCAGGACGATGTCACCGGCCCGCAGCGGGTGGGCCCGCAGCGACGCTCCGCTCGACGGGGAGCCGACGCACCGCTTAGGCGGCCTCGACGTCCCCCTCGGGCAGGAGAGAGCGCACCGGGGGGGCGGGGCACGCCGCTACGGGCGGCTTCGGCCAGGACGGCCGCCACCTTGGTCCCGGCGCCGGCGGAGTCGCGCTGCATGCGGGTTACCTCCCGAGAGGGGGACGAGAGGCACCTGGGTCCGGGCCGGCGAGTGCGGTCACGGCGGCGCGCCCCGGGTTCGGACGTCCTGTCCCAGGGTGGGCAGAACTCGTTCCCCCACGCGGAACAACACGCAGGGAAGCCCGGCCGAAAAGGCGGGCGGCCGTCGGAACCGTCACCGGTCGCCTCCGGCCGCCCGCACACCCCGGGTGCGCACCCCTCGCATACGGCGGTCGAGCCGAGCGCACCGCTCAGAGGCCGACAGCCGTTCTGCTCTGCGCCTGCTCGAACTCCGTGAGCGGGTCGCCGCCCGTCTGCCAGGGCCAGGCGGTCACGAGCCCGCCCACCGCCTCGAACACGGCGCGGGCATCGGCACGACGGTCGCCGGCCATGAGCGCGTAGGCGAGGAGATTCAAGTCGGCGATCGCCTTGGCGTGCCGGAGGAAACCGGGCTGCACCCAGGTGTGCGCCACGCGGTCGAGTGCCTGGGCGGCCATCCCCTGGGACCAGTGGGTCCGTGCCACCAGTGCCTCGTAACCGCCCCGGCCGAGGATGGCCTGGTACTGGAAGACCTGAGCGGTGAGTTCCGTCGCCGCGCAGGGGGCGTTGGCAGGCATCCGGGCGCCCAGCGCGTCCACGAACTCCAGGACCTGGAGCCGGGAACCCCCTTCTTCCGGCGAGAGATAGGCCAACATGTTCATGTACGCCTCGCGGTTCCACCGGTCACGCGCGAGCACCTCGTTCCACACCCCGAACATCTGGGGCTGCTGCCAGCGCTCCCAGCGTGCCACTCGGAGCAGGGCCACCCAGGGGGTGGGGTCGTCCGGCGCGAGGTCGGCGGCACGCAGACAGCTCTCCACGGCGCCGGCCGTCTCGCCCCGCCGGTCCTCGGCGCGGGCCAGCGCCACCTGGGCCCAGGCGTGCAGCACGAGCGCGGTCGCGTTGCGGGGCTCGCGTGCGGCCCACGCTCCGGGCAGCTGCGACGCGGCGAGGAAGTCCGCCAGGACGCTGATGCGGTGGGTTCGGCGGTCCCAGTCGTCCAGGTCCTGGTCCAGGAGCCGGGACATCTGCGCTATGCACAGGTCGGTGGTGGCGATGGTGCCGGTCCTGGCGGTGGCCCGCAGGGACTTCAGCAGCCTGCCCAGCTCCTGGTCGTCGAGTTCAGGAGCGAGACTGGCCCGTTTGCGGCGGCGTGTAAGAAATCCCATGGTCGGAGGCTAAAACGGATCACACCACCCACAAGGGCTGAGCCGAGATCGTTATCGAGAGTCATCGTACGGATACACACCTCGATGGAGACGAGCCGCCGACCGTACCCGTTCGTGACCGGCCTCCCGGAAACCGCGGCGACTGCCCCGCGGTGATCGAGGGCACCGGGGCGGCCGACGAACCGACCGAGGTCCCGCCCGCTGTCTTGCACGCGTGTGGCACGGACAGCTGATGACAGACCTGGACACGTCGCCGCACGAACACGTCGCCCTGGCCGGCGAGGACGGCAGCGATGAGACGTCGCCGGCGGCGGGGCGCCTCCTCGCCGACGCAGATCGACACCACCCGCCTGGACGTCGTCGCCTTGTTCCACGACGGGACGTTGCCGGCTGGTTCGGCGCCTGGAGCGGCAGCACCCGCACCGTCACCGGCGCGTACGTGAGAGCGGCCGACTAATGGGACAAGCTGCCCGTGCTCGTCGCGTGCAACGTCTATAACCACGATTACTGCGGCGGGTACTCCGGGGACGGCGCCACCCTGGCCCAGCGACTTCACGGCGCCGGCCTCAAGCAGGCCCGCGGCTTCTCGCTGAACGTCTCCGACTACTGCACGACCGCCGAGAACACCGCCTTCGCCAACGCCATCAACGCCGCGCTCAGCGCCCGCTACGGCTACACCAGGCAGGTCGTCGCGTCCACGCCACCGCCTCCGGGCGCTGCGGCGGGATCCGGGAGCGGGCGGCTACGACGGGCCGGCGTCGAGGACGGCTCTGAGGGCGTACACGTCGTGGTCCTGGCCGCCGACGTACACGACCCCGTCGGCCACCTCCGGCGACGACTGGACACCGCCGCCGGCGGGGTGGGCCCACTTCTTCTTCCCGGTGGCCGCGTCCAAGGCATACACGTGGCGGTCGGAGCAGCCGACGTACACGACTCCGCCGGCCACCGCCGGTGTGCCTTCGACCTTGCCGCCGGCGTGGAACGCCCATCGCGTGTCCCCGGTCACCGTGTCCAGGGCGTACACCCGCTTGTCGCTGCAGCCGGCGTACACGACGCCGGCGACCACCGTCGGCGCCGATCTGACCCAGTCGTCGGTGTCGAAGGACCAGCTCTTGTCCCCGGTGGCCGCTTCCAGGGCGTACACCCGCTTGCTGCTGCCGATGTAGACGACCCCGTCGGCCACCGCGGCCGCCGTGAAACCCCAGTCGTCCACGGTGCTGTCCCACTCCACCGCCCTGTCAAAGCCCCAGTCGTTCGCGCCGCGCGCCCATTTCTCCTCTCCGGTGGCGGCATCGAGGGCGGAGAAGGTCTTGTAGCCGGCGATGTACACCACCCCGTCGGCCACGGCCGGCAACTCCAGGCCGGAATCGCGGGCGACGGCCCATCTCTTCTTTCCCGTGTCCGCGTCCAGGGCGGTCACCTCATGGCTGCCTCCGATGTACACGTGCGCGCCGGCCACCGTCGGCGCCGCCGCGGCCTTGTCGCCGGTGGGATAGTGCCATTTCTTCTTCCCCGTGGCGGCGTCCAGGGCGTACACGTTGCCGTCGGCGCTGCCCACCCACACCGTCCCGCCGGCCACCGCCGGCGCCTTCTCGATCGTGCCGCCGGTGTGGTAGCGCCACTTCTTCTTCCCCGTGGTGGAGTCGAGCGCGTACACGCTCCCGTCGGCACTGCCGACGTACACCACCCCGGCGGCCGCCTTCGGCGCGGACGTGACCGCGGCTCCGGTCGTGTAGCGCCACCGGAGTCGCGGGTCGGGGGTGGCTGCCTGCCGGCGTCGGGCCTCGTGGGTGTCGCGGTCGTACAGAGTGAAGGCGGCGGTGGCGATGCCGGCGCTGGCGGCGGCGCCGATACCGAGCCGCAGTGCCGTGCGGCGGCTCACGCGCCCGGTCGGCTCCCGTGTCCCTGCGGTCTCCACGGGCATGGGCGCCGACGCGGCGGTCTCGCCGAGGCCGGGGCCGGAACCGCGGTGCGGGGCGGTGACGGTTCTCGCCTCCGCGCCGGACCGCAGGTGTCCACCGATAGGCCGAGCGGGCGGGGCGGGCTGGCCGGGCGGAACGGCGGAGAGTTCCCGGAGGCGATCGCGGACCTCGGCGGCCGATGCGGGGCGGTCGTCGGGGTCCTTGGCGAGGAGCGCCATGACCAGGTCGTCCAGGGCGGTGGGGACACCCGGGCGGGTCCGGCCCGGCGGTTGCGGGGGCCTGTTCAGGTGGGCGGCCATCAACGCGACCGGCTCGGCGGCCTGGAACGGGGGGTTCCCGGTGAGGAGTTCGTGGAGCACGCAGCCCAGGGAGTACAGGTCGGAACGGGCGTCCCCCGAGTGGTCGCCGAAACGCTCGGGCGGCATGTAGGCGAGCGTACCGATGACTTTGCTCGACTTGTGTGTGGACGCCATGTACCGGGCGATACCGAAATCGAGGATCTTGATCCGGTCGTCCCGGGTGAGCATGAGGTTCGCCGGCTTCAGGTCCCGGTGCACCACCCCGGCCGTATGCGCGGCGTGCAGCGCCGCCGCGGCCTGTCCCGCCCAGCCGACGGCGACGGCCACCTCCGGCACGCCCTCTTCGCGGAGCACCGTGTCCAGGTCCCGGCCGGTGACGAACTCCATCACCAGGTACAGGGCACCGTCGTCGGGATCCTGACCCAGGTCGAAGATCGTGACCACGCCCGCGTGGCTCAGGGCGCCCGCGGTGCGCGCCTCTCGGAAGAACAACTCCGCCCCGGTGTCGTCCCGCCGGTCGTGCGGCAGCAGCTTGACCGCGACGCGACGCTCGATGAGCCGGTCCCGGCCCTCCCAGACCTCTCCCATACCGCCCCGGCCGACGAACGCGACCAACTCGTACCGGCCGCCCAGCACCCGCGAAGCCATCCACATCCCCCGTCCGGACGCCTGCGAGATCACCTGCGTCACGCCAGACCCGCCCCCGCAGGACCACACCGACGATCCCACACCCACCACCTGCCCGCCGACGGCACGACGGAATCGGCCGTCGGCTCCCAGGAGGCGGGTGGGTGAAGGCCCGGGGGTCGCGGCGCTCCTGCTGCCGGGAGTGCTCCGGATCCCACGGGTTGCTCTCGCCCGCCACCGGTTCGAACGGGCCCGTACCGCACCGCTTCGCCGGCTCCTGTGGTCGTACGTACTCCACCAGGGCGAACCGGTACGCACCGCCGCGCAGTCCGTTCCTGGCAGCCGCCTGCGGCGCCGGGGAATCCGAGCGGTCATCCCGCAGCCGTCCGACCAGCTCGGCCACCGCCAGCCCCGAGGCCGCCGAGGAGGCCGCCCGCCAGGCTTCGACCGGGAGGCTTACAAACAGCGGAACACAGTCGAGCGGTGCATCAACCGGCTCAAGCAGTGGCGCGGCCTGGCCACACGAACCGACAAACTAGCCATCGCCTACCAGGCCGCACTCCACCTCGCCGACATCCTCCTCCGGACCCGACGCTGACCAAAGAGACAGAACCTAAAGGCTGTCCCGTAACTGATCTTGTTGCCCCTGCGAACGGTGGAGCTCGGGCTGATTGGTGGCCCACGCGGCCTGAAGCAGGTTGTGCAGACGGGCGATGCCGAGCATGGCAGTGTGGACGCCGTCGCCTTTCAGGCGGCAGTCGCGGAGGATCTTCCAGGTCTTCATCCGCGCGAAGACATGCTCGACGCGGGCGCGGACCTGCTTGTGCGAGTGGTTGTGCTCCTTCTTCCAGTCGCACAGCTCGCCGCCGGCCGGGCGGCGGTGCGGGATGACAAGTCCGGTGCCCTGGTAGCCGCCGTCAGCGATGATGGTCGTCTTGCCCACCACGGCGGCGGCACCCGACTCGGTCCACGCCTTGCAGTCGTTGCGATTGCCTGGCAGTGGGCGGCCCACGGCAACGACCAGGCGAGTATCAGCGTCGACGACGACCTGGTGGTTGGTCGAGTAACGATAGTTCTTCGACTGTGCGGCGATGGAGCGGTCCCGGGTGGGCACCAGCGTGCCGTCCACGATCAGCACGGTGCCCGGGCGGAACCGGCTACGGGACTTGAGCGCGAGCAGTGGGCCGATGTGCTGCAGCATGCGGTCAGCAGCCGACTTGGACACACCGAAGAGCGGTGCAAGCTGTCGCAACGTCAGGTTCGTCCGCCAGTAGGCAGCCACCAGTAGAACCCGGTCCTCAAGCGACAGGCCCCAGGGGCGTCCCGGATGAACTCCATCGGCGCCCTCGCGTCGCAGCGCCGCGATTAACGTGCGGAATTCCCGCGGAGACAGCCCGGTGAACGGGAGTATCCACGAGACTTCCGATGCGGTGATCACACGAGACATCCCGTGATCTTCGCATCGGCCGGCAAGGTCTTCCCGGTCCCGAGACAGGCGGCGGGGTCCCGGACGCCCCTGCGGGGGACGTCCTCGCCCTCTGGGATGCTGCGTTCATGGCTCTTCCTGGCTCCCGCACGAAGACGACCGATGTGTGGTCGCTACCCGAAGACGAGCAACTCATCGGGCAGCGCATCAGCGAAGCCCTGCCACGATCCGGCTGGCTGTGCAGTCACCCCGGCCCAAGGGGCCTTCACCAGGTGCATCTGCATCGCTCACTCGGGGAGGCTCTGAGCTGCGGTGGTCGGCAAGCGTTTCTGCTTCTGCCAGATGGGTCTCGCGCACCTGAAGATGTCCTGGTGGACAACGCATTCGCCCCCAGATCCGGCATCGGGCACTCGGCCGTCGTGCAGTTCCTTTGCTCACGTCGCGTTCAGGACGGCGAGGGCGAAGTCTTCGAGGCTGGCCGTCTCGCAGTGCGCTGGTTCGAGCAGCAGGTGGGACCTGAGAGACATCAGCTCCTGACCGAGGAGACGAGCCTTGTCTGGAAGGCCCTGCGAGCGGCGACCCGGCCGGCCATCGTCGAGAGCACGCAGGGCCGACGAATCTCCGGCATGAGGATTGGCCCTGCCGCCCATGACCTCGTAACCAGCAGCGGGTTGCTGCTGACACGCGGCGGTGTCCAACGTCTGCATCTGGCCGCCTCGCCGCCAACCGGTCAGATGCGGGACGGGCTTTAGTCGCCGCATGCCTCACCACTGGGTTACTCGGCCCGCTCATTCCGCGCCTACCTGCGCCGACGCGGAATCAAGGCGACCATCCCGAACATGTCGACCAACTCGCGGGGCGGGCACGGCGACGCGAACGGCCATGTGGCTTCGAAGCGCCGTCTACTGGCGCCGCAAGGTCGTCGAACGCTGCTTCCATCGGCTCAAGCAATGGCGCGGCACTGCCACCCGCTACGACATGCGGCCCGACAGATACCGCGCCGCGATCACCCTGGTTACCGGGCCTTTTATGGACCGCGGTCACGTCATGCAGAGACCGTCGCAACGCTCCTGCCACAGGTCGCCGCAACCCGTCGGCTTGACGGTGCACCGCCCACCGGATCAGCCGCTTGTGCGCGGTCTGGAACGAGCCGAGCTCCTCAGGCAGGTCACGCCGAGGCGCGTTGGTCCACCGACTCGCCAGCGAGTGGCTCGCCTACCGCTACCACCGCTGGCCAGCATCGACGAACCCCTGTCTTCTCGTCGGTCAGAAGACGGCCCTCGACCCGGATCATCCGGTGGTCAGCAGAACATCGCTTCGCAGGACCCTCCCCAAGAACGTCACACTCGTCGGCCTGCGGCAGGACCGCGTGCTCAACGAGGCGTTTGTCACCGGTGATCCCCTCCAGCTGATGCGGCATTTCGGGATCACCGCGCAGACCGCCATGCGCTATGTCAACGCCGCCTGCCCGGAGCGCACCGCGAAACTGCCAGGTAGCGGGCCCGCTCCGAGCCCGATGCCAGCTGAAAGCCCGTGGCGGTGCAGCAGTGGGTCCGGCATCATCCCCATGTGATGGTGATGCAACCCGTTCTGGAGATCTCCGCCGCCGACGATTTCGCGCTCTGGCCGGTTGGCGAGCAGGAATCGTACGGTTACCTCGTGCTGAACGGGGAGCTGACTCCGGCGGAGGTCGGCACGGCGGTTATGCAGATCGCCGACTGCAACGACTTCGAGCCGGAGGAGGAGCACGGGCCGTGCCCGACCGACCCGCTCGGCGCATTCCTGCACGGGCTGCTCACCATGCCTGATCTGTTCGCCGCCGGAGGGTTCCGGGTGACCGACAACGTCACCGACACCGTCTTCATCGAGCCGGGCTGCTGCAACGGCCTGGAGACCTGGCGGGACTGGCTGGAAGTGCTCGACGGCACCGGCTGCTCCTACTTCGGCCACGATCCGTCGTCGGTGGCCGAACGCGTTGGCGACATGGTCCGGCTGACGTTCGACGCTTACGGGACGGACGGCAGCCCGGTGATCGAGCTGTCGGTAGACCAGGCACGCAAGCTCGTCGCGGGCGCCCAGCAGGATTTGCAGGACTTCCTCGGTCTTGCCGGAAGCTGGGCTGAACGACACCTGCCGGCACACGCCGCCGCCGTCACTGCCGCCCTGGCACGGGCACTGGACCTTGCGCCCCCACCATGACCAGCTTCCTGACCCACCGTGCGCACGTGCACGACGCCCGCCTTCCCCTGCGCCGCCGGCACAGCGCGCTGCGGACCTGCATCACCCTCTTTGCTCCGTACGGCTTCCGGGCGACGTACCACCACCTCACACTCAGCGCCGCGATCCCCCGGCGGCTGGAGGCGGACCCGGACGCGCTGGTGCGGGCGGTGGAGGAGCTGTATGAGGGGCGGGTGTTGTGGCTCGCACGGGCGGAGGAGTACGCCGCGCAACGCAGGGCGGACAAGCAGGCCGGGAGGCGGACCGTTCCGAACCCGCGACCGTGGTGGCTGCGGAGCAGGTGGGACGGCCCGGATCGCGTCTGGCACCAAGACCCGTTTCGCCACCCGCCGCTGCGACTGTCCGAGTATGTCCGGCGGCAGAACGCGATTCTGGACGGCGCTGAGCCGCCCGGCTGCCCGGCTTGCGGGGATGAAGGACCGCGGGAGCTGACCTCGACCGGGCACGGCTGGATCGAGCTGTGCCGTGAGTGCGCGTGGGTGCTGGCACCATGTCCGTGTGGGCAGTGGCACCGGCGCGTGCCGGAGATCCCGTTCAGTTGGAACCGGATCTGGCAGCGGGCGCACATGAGCGATGACGGCATGCCGAACCCACATTGGCCTGCGGGCTAGTGTTCTGCGACTGAAGTTCGCAGGTGGTTTTCGCGGGTAGTTCCGGCAAGGCAGCCAACGACCAGTGCGCTTGGACGGTGGACGAGACCGAACGTCAGCAGCGCAGCGGATCTCTGGCGCAAGACACTGGTAGTCCAGCGTCAGCGTCGGGATAGTCTCGGACTTCTCGTAGTCGAGCAGCGGGCGACCCAGCAGCGACCTCGTCCCGTTGCGGGAGATGGTGAACGGCACGCACTGCAAAGCTTTGTAGACCTTGACCCTCTGGATGTGGCCGCCGATCGAGTGGGACGTCTCGGCGTCAACCATGAAGGCCAAGGCCCTCACACGTTCCATGTCGAACGCGCCCGAGCGAATCCCGTCCGGGCCCCGCAGGTTCTCCAGGACGACTTCCCGCGCTTCTCCGATCTCATCGCCGATGATCGACAGCACCTTCTCATCGTGTCCTTCGCCCCTCCATGAAGAGGCGGGGCTGAAGGTGAACCTGCCGATGTTCTTGTCGAAGCGCAACTTCCAGATCTTGAACTCATTGGTGGTCCAGTCGTGTCCCGCCAGGAGGAAGAAGGCCGCCGGAGCTTCCCACAACTTGGACGGCACGTCCTTGTGCTGGTCGAGCTTCAAGTTGATGGCTCAGCTTGAAGCGATGGTCGAATCTGCCACGTGATCCTCCAAGGTCGGGCGTGATGCCCTGCACTCCCTGGCCAAGATCGTGGCCGCCAAGGGCGGCACCTTGGCGGACATCACCGTCGGCGACGCCGTGGAGTATCTGGCCGCACTCAAAGCGGCGAACAAAACCGCGAACGTCAAAGTGCGCGACAACACCCTCTTCTACGCCTGGCTGCGCGAGTTGGGCACCCTGCCCGCAGAAGCCCCCAGTTCCTTGCGCTACCTGGCCAACACCAGTGGGCAGGTGTCGGTGGAGCAGCTCGTCGACCGCTTCGGTGTCCGCTGCCGCCCTGTCCGAGATCTCTTGGTGGACTATCTCAAGGAGCGGCAGCCGGGTCTCGACCACACGTCCCGGAACAATTTGTCCCGGCACCTGGCCAGCAACTTCTTGGGTGATCTGGAACAACATCATCCAGGGATCGACTCTCTCCACCTGGCGCCCGAGGTGAGCGCGGCCTGGGAGCAGAGATGCCAGGCCCGCATCGAACGGCGCCGCCAGCCAGACGGCAACGTGCGTGAAGTAGTGACCGGACGCGCCAATGTCGCCAGCATCATGCTCTCCGTCCGGGCGTCCTATCTCGACATCGCCCAGTGGGCCATCGACA
Organism: Streptomyces sp. NPDC038200; assembly: GCF_055600785.1. NCBI lineage: Bacteria > Bacillati > Actinomycetota > Actinomycetes > Kitasatosporales > Streptomycetaceae > Streptomyces > Streptomyces sp. NPDC038200. The sequence continues at coordinate 19,665 of NZ_JBVJYH010000026.1, read as the reverse complement.
GGCCGGCACGCTGGGGGCCTTGGGCGGTGCCGAGTCCGATCAAGGACGCTGATGTCGCTGTCGTGAAAGACAACAAGCGGCGCAAAGCGCGAAAGTACCACCGGACGAGGGAACGACGTCCGGCTCTGCCCGTCGTCGCCCGAGCGGCTTCATCATGCCTGAACGAGGCCAAAGCCCGACTACAGGCTCTGATGGACACCCCGCCAGGCGGTCAGTTCTCTTTCGCGGGCGACACCTTCCAGGCGGCCAGCGAAGGACGGCACGACCTGGGCGGTGAACATCGCCGCCGGCCGGCGCGTCGACCTGGCCCTCTCCGAGAGCCGCGCGTTCTGGGCCTGGGCGATGCTCGAGTTTCTTCAGCACACCGGTGTCCGCATCGAGGAGATGCTGGAAGCCAGCCATCACAGCCTGATCCAAGGGGACGGCACCGGTGCGGGGGTCGCGACTCAGCCGGACACCCCTTGGACTTCTCGCCCCATGACTTTCGGCGGATCTTCATCACCGATGCCATCCGCAGCGGCCTTCCCCCGCACATCGCGCAGGTCATCGCCGGGCACACCAGCCTCAACACGACCATGGGATACAGCGCCATCTACCCCGGCGAGGCCATTGAAGCCCATCGCGCGTTCATCGCCCGGCGCCGAGCACTCCGCCCGAGCGAGGAATACCGGACCCCCACCAACGAGGAACGGGATGCATTCCTCGGGCACTTCGAGCGACGCGAACTGTCCATCGGAATCTGCGCTCGCGCATTCGGAACTCCCTGCATCCACGAACACGCGTGTATTCGATGCTCCATGCTCCGACCGGATCCGGCTCAGAGACACCGCCTCGTCGAGATCCGCGACAACCTGATCGCCCGAATCACCGAAGCGGAACAGGAGGGATGGCTCGGTGAGATCGACGGACTCCAAGTCAGCCTCGCCAGCGCAGAGGAGATACTCATCCAGCTCGATGCAGAGCAAGCCCGTCCACGCCAAGTGATCGATCTGGGGATGCCCAGCTTCAGCCAGATCGCGACACGAATCAGTACGGCAAGAGGACCTTCAAGTCAGCCGCGCCTCATCCACGCGAATGATCTACGCCACCCCGGCGCAGGCCACGACCCTCGCTCTACGGGCGGCGGGCCAGCAAATGAGTGTCGAGGAAACCCCGCTCGGAAGCTGGGTCGTGGAGCAACCGAGCAAATGTGACGAGACCGGCCCCGGCCAGCAACTCGGCAAACTGCTCCGCCGGCCAGCTATAGGCGGGCGTCACCTTGTGGTCGAAGCGAACCGGCTCCGGTCCCTCAGTCCCGAAGAAGGACACCAAGAGCAGGCCCCCTGGTGCCAAGGCACGCACCTGCTCGGCGAGCAGCGCGGGCAATTCTCCAGGTGGGGTATGGATCATCGAGTAGTGGGACAGCACTCCGCCCAGCGCACCGTCCTCGACCGGCAGGGCCTCCATCCGCGCTTCGTCGAAGCGCAGCGCCGGATGGGCCCGCCGGGCGTGGGCGACCATGGCTGGGGAGAGGTCGAGCCCGAAGGCGTCCAGCCCCAAGTCATGCAGCATCGCCGTCACATGACCGGGGCCGCACCCGACGTCGGCCACCCGCAGGTTCCCCGTGCCACGCACGAGCTCGGCGAAAGTGCCGATCATGTTCCGCGCGAACGGGTGCGTCTCCAACCCATTGGCGAACATCGACGCGTACAGATCGACGACCCCGTCGTAAGCCGCCCTCGTCTCGTCCTGGTGTCCCAACACGGGAAGGAAACTAACACCCGCGCCGTGCGCAGCCGTTCTCCGGCCCCACACGGTTCCCTCAGGACTGATCGTCCCGTCACCTGATCACGGGGCGCTCTCGTTAGTTCAGAGAAGAGTTCACCGTCGTCCTGGCACTGCCTGCCGGGAGCCTGGAGCAGCGCCTCGCGCAACTGGTCCGGATGCTGCACACGCCGGTCCTCCTGGACGACGGCCGCGCCGGTGGCGGTCGACTGCCTGGTCCGCGGCACCGAAATCGCGGTTGTCGACCAGCTCACTCCGTCACGGTCAGGCACTCGGCGAGCAGGTCGACGACGTCGTGCCAGGCTCGCTGCGCATGCCGTGGGTGGTAGCCAACGCCGGGGACCACGGGGTGGTCGACCGGCGGGTGGTGGAAGGCGTGCAGGGCGCCGCCGTAGACCACGAGGCGCCAGTCGACGCCCGCGGCCTGCATCTCGGCGGTGAACGCGCCCCGTTGCGCGGGCGGCATGATCGGGTCTTCCGACCCGACCCCGGCCCACACCGGGCAGCGAATGCGCGCCGCCTCGCCCGGTCGGCCCGTGGTCAGCGCGTTGACTGTCCCGATCGCGCGCAGGTTGGCGCCGTCGCGCCCGAGTTCCAGCCCGACGGCGCCCCCGGTGCCGTAGCCGACGGCGGCGATCCGGTCGGGGTCGGTCCGTGGCTCGGCGCGCAACACGTCGAGCGCCGCATGACCGATGCCCCGCATCCGGTCGGGGTTGGCGAGCAACGGCATGCAACGGGCCAGCATCTCCTCGGGGTCACTTAAATAGCGCCCGCCGTGAAGGTCGAAGGCCAGCGCTACGTATCCCAGCTCGGCGAGAGCATCGGCCCGGCGGCGCTCGACGTCGCTGAGCCCCATGCCTTCCGGCCCGAGCAGCACCGCGGGCCGGCGATCGACTCCGGTCGGGAGTGCGAGGTGCCCGATCATCGTCAGACCGTCGGCCGGGTACTCGACCGTGCGCGTTGTAATCGTCGTCATGCGACTGGACAGTAGTGATCGTCGAGTCCGGTCGGGCCGCTGTTCTGCCGCTGGCAGAACAGCGCGGGTGTTCCTCTGAAATGCGGCGATGGCTCACGATCCGCCACAACCCCCGTTCCTGCGACGGCGGTTTCGGATCACCTGCCCTGGCCACGGTGCTGGAGGTGGACCTGCCGGTTCTTCCGCCCGGGGCATACCCGGTGCCGGACGAGCAGCCATCGGATGCGCCTTCGGTCGCTACAGGGCGCACGCCCTCACAAAATTGCTGGTCACCGGCTCTGGCAGCTGGGGTGTCGCCGTGAGGGAGCACATGCAGGACCACCTTCCTCGCGCACCAAGAGGTCCCAACAGAAGCTGTTGATCATGTGACTGTCGGTCTGGCTGCTCGTCGGTCTTGTCGTGGGGAAGAGGGGATCGCGGCCGTGGATCGTCTCGGACGAACTGTGGTCGCTGATGGAGCCGTTGCTGCCGGTGCCGGGTCCGAAACTGGTGGAGGGTAGACCGCGGGTCCCGGACGGGCAGGCGTTGTGCGGGATCGGGATCCTGTTCATCCTGCACACGGGCATCCAGTGGGAGTCTTGCCGCAGGAGCTGGGCTCCGGTTCGGGCATGACGTGCCGGCGGCGGCTGGCCGCGTGGAACGAGGCCGGTGTGGGGACGAACTGCATCTGGTATTGCTCACGACCACGACAGGTAGCGGCGTCTGCTGTGGCAGCGCGGCATCCGCCCGGTCATCGCCGAACGAGGCGTAGCACACTGCTCTGGCCTGGGCGTCTTCCGCTGGGTGGTCGAGCGCACCATCGCCTGGCTGCACGGCTTTTCGCCGCCTGCGGATCCGCTGAGAGCCCCGTGACGACATCCACGAGACCTTCCTCAGCCTCGCCACCTGCCTGATCACCCACCGCCCCGTCCAACGCCTTTCTCAGGAGCTCTGAAGGGTGCCGAATCGTGATCGTTTTCTTGGTCCGGAAAAGTGCCAGCGGTCTTACCGATCTCCTGGCCCGAGCGCTCCACGACCGCGGCCGCGAAGCCGTGGTCGAGCACCTGCACATCCATCTGCCGCACATCCTGAAGACGCCTGCCAGCCCCCGCACCCTCAACCCCGAGCAGAGGACCGCCCGATGATCCGTCGCTTTGCCGCTGCAGCCACGGTTTTGGCGCCCTCACCTCGAGGACCAGGCCGTCGTCGATCGGTTCCGCGCGATGCTCGCCGCCGTATGGGCCCCGGAGCCCTGGAGGCCGGCCGCGTCCTGATTGCCTTCACCACCGAGTCGGTCCGTTCCAGTTCATCACGGCCACCAAGCCGGCCGTCCTCAGCGGCCAAGGCAGCGATGAGCAGGCGCTGCGGTACCTCCTCATGCCGGCCCGTCTCACCAGCTCACGCCGTGCGGTACGGCTTCAACAGGGTCCTGTCCTCCAGTCACCGGAGGACAGGGCCCTTCTCGCGTTGCGGCCTGTCCGCCCGGCGCCAGCCCTACTAGCCCTATCGCGGATTGTTGAGGGCCGGGGCAGGACACGGTGACTCGGACCGCCAGCGGTCGGTGATGACGACGTAATCGGCATCCTCACCGCATCCGCGCGGCTATCAGGCGGTGGCCCGAACCGCGCCGCCGGGCTGGTACTTCGTTTCGACGATCATGCAGTTCGTAGGGGTCCTCATGACCAGGGCTGATGCGTTCTCAGGCTGCGAGATGAAGCAGGTCGAGTGCGTGCGCGGGCCGTGACCGGACCACCGGGAGAGATCCCCGCCTTGGCGCCGCTGCTGGACCCACCCGCTGCTGCGCGAATCACCGGCAGAGCTCCCTGGTCTTACAGCGCCTAACACAATGAGGTGAGGTGGTGTCGCAGGCCGTGCCTGTGCGGCCGATTGGACCGTTGCCGGTGTATGGGGGCATTGCCGTGGATCGTGTCGGATGAGTTGTGGGAGCGGATCGAGCCGCTGCTGCCGGGGAGGGAGCGCCGGTTCCGGTATCCGGTCCGGAAGCCGTTGCCGGACCGGCAGGTGTTGTGCGGGATCCTGTACGTGCTGCACACGGACGTCCAGTGGGAGTACCTGCCCAAGGAGCTGGGGTTCGGTTCGGGCATGACGGACTGGCGCCGGCTGAGGGACTCGAACGAGGCCGGGGTCTGGCAGCGACTGCACGAGGTCCTGCTCGCTGAGCTGAACGCGGAACGGAAGCTCGACTGGTCCCGCTGCGTGGTCGACTCCTCGCACGTCAGAGCGCTAAAAGGGGGAGCCACGCGGGCCCCGTCACCAGTCGACCGGGGCCGCGCCGGCTCCAAACACCACCTGATCACCGACGGACACGGCACCCCGCTCGCCGTCAGCCTGACCGGCGGAAACCGACTTGATGCCCGTTGGCAGCAGGGGCTCAAGCCGGGCCCACTGGCTGTTCGTCAGATCCCTACCTCCCACAGGACGTGATCATCAACGAACAAGATCCACTTTCGCAACGGACCCTAGCCGGGGTCCCGTTCCGAGCCGGACTGCCGGGGTTCCTGGCGCTCACGGTCGATGAGCTCGGTGATTCCCTCGATGCTTCCGTCGCTGCGTGACCGTCGCGAGCGGACGCGGCGTATCACCCCGCGGGTGGCCGACTTGAGGGAACTCGCGATGACGTCGGAGGCCACGCTGCCCGCGATGGAGAGGGCGATGGTGACGATCTCCGAGACGCCGAAGCCGTGTCCCTCCTCGACGGCCAGCACCTTGACGCTGATCCCGTGGTCGGTGAACTCGTGTCCTTCGACGTCGATCAGTGCCGGCCCGGGAAGACCGGAGTCGTGCGGGTCGATCTCCACGTCGAGCTCGATGACGGTCACTCATGCCTCCGGAGACGGGTCGAGGAACACGGACAAGACGTGCGCGACCGGGCGGTCGGCTTTCTCGGATGTCAGGGTGCTTTCCCAACGGGCAGCGCTTTGCCGTACGGCCTGCACGCTCGACGCTGCCAGTTGACGGCGCATGGACTGTATGACGTGGAGCCCGGCGCCGCCCAGGACGATGTCGGTGCTCGATGGGCCGGCGGATCGAACGAAGGGGTGGATCAGGGTCTGTCGTGGTGGTCCGGTGACTGCGAAGGTGCCTTCTTCGCCGGCCAGGCGCCACGCCAGCAGCTTCTCCACCGCGAGGATTTCGAACAGCCAGCGGATCGCCATCCAGATGTCGCCGACGGTGATGTTCTCGACGGGGTTCCTGAAAAGTACGTCGTAGGCGAAGCGATCGGCTTCGGCCTCCAGATCCGGACCTGATCTGCCCTCTTCGTGCAGGAGAAGGTGCGCGAACTCGTGGGCGATCATGAAGGTCATCTGGATCCGTGCGGCATTGACGGCTCCTCCCCCGGCCAGCTCTGAACAGACCCGCATCATGGGGATCTGGTCCCAGCGGACGTTGCGGTACAGCGGCAGCAGAAACGGAAGGAGGTCCTCGTAGGACGGATTCGGCAGCGCGGCGTTGCTGCCGATCGTGCGTATCAGTTCCTGCCGCACGCTCACAGCGTTCCAGAGGAGCAGGTCGATGGTGTGCCACAGCTGTCGGGTGACCAGCGACAACCGGATCTGGCGTGTCGAATGGTGTGCGCGGACGTACAAGCGAGGGTCGAGGGTGACGACGACCTCGATGTCGTCGACGTGGGGGAAAGCGGGACGAAGGTGATCGCGGACCCGCACGAGTGTTTCTTCGGCCCAGGCCGGCAGCGGCAAGGGATGTCCTTGTTCCATCCACCAGTACAGGCGTAGCGCGCGATCGAGAGCAAGCCGCCGCCACTGGCGATGGGCCTGCACGGCCGCCTCGTCCGCTCCGGATCCGAGGATCGCCACGGACCGCAGGACGAAGTAGATCAGTGTCTGGCGCTCACGGACCTCTTCCCACGGCGAAAGATCGGGGATGGCCCCTGGAGGGAAGGGGGGTTCTGCCGACCCGTCCGACAGATAGTTGAGGTAGGAGTCGTTGTCGAGACCGAGCGCGGTGAATTCCTCAGGCATAGGTGACGCCGAGATTGTCCAGGTGAACGAAGAGGGCGAGTTCGTAGTCGGCGGCCATGTGCCCCGCTGTCGTGGCTTGCGTACTGACCCCGTTGGCCATCAGATGTCGCCCGATGCCATCGGCCACACCAGTGAGGACGTCGGCATAGGAGTCACGCGGACCGGTCGTGGAGAAGAACGCCTTCAAACCATCGAGCGTCCAGGCGAAGCGCACGAGTTCGTCGCTGTTCACGGTCCTGCCCGAGGGCGTCCGCAGGCCGTCGAACGTCGTCGTGCCGGCAGGGATCAAGAGGGCGCACCGTCGAAGGATCACCACGGTCAGAAGGTAGTCGTACACCGAGCCTTTCGAAACGGCGCGGTCGTAGGCCCTGAGCGCCAGGTCGAGCAGCAGCCAGCCGGCGAGCTCGGGCAGCCGATAGGGCGTGAGACGCGATTCCACGAGCGCGATGTAGCTGAGCAGCTCATGTGCGTAGCCGCCTACGCGTATCCGCTCTCCCACGAGGATGACGAGGTTCTGGAGCCGGTGCTCGGACTCCACCAGGTCGGTGGATGCGGCCACAGCACGTGCCAGGGCCGCCACCGTGTCGTTCAACGAGTCGAGATCGCCGACGAGACGGTACCGGGCGAGATGGGCGAAGCCGAGATTCGACAGGTACGGCATCATGGACGGCCCGTTGAAATCCGCCTCGGCGACGGCTCTGCCGAGGAGGGCGACCGCCTCGTCCAGATCTTCCGGGGAGCGGTCTCGTTCCCCGCGGAGCCGCAGGGCACGCCCCAGCAGGTAGCAGGCTTCAGCGGCGTCCAGCCGGGGGCCGGTGAGGGCGGACACGGCTCGGCGCAGCGCCGTGACCGCCTCGCTCAGGGACCCCGGCACGAGAGCCAGCTCGTAGTGCATGAGGAGGCCTCGGCCCATGGTCTCGACCAGCCGGCCCTGCTCGCTGCTGCCGTCCATCGCCGACTCGGCGAGGACCCGTGCGATGCCCGAGACCGTCAGCCAGTCCTCCGCCGAACGGGCGGGTGCTGTGGATTCGGTCAGCGAGGCTCGGATCCCGTAGGCGGTGAGCCGGGCCTGCTGGACGTCGGCCCGAGTGAGCGCTGCCGGGGAGCGCGCCATGGTGTCTTCCATGCGGCCGATGGCCCTCGACAACGCCCCCGAGTCACCCAGCGCCAGGCATGCGCTGGTCTCCACGTGCACGAGTTCCAGGAGCGGCAGCAGCGGATCGGGGACGGCCGGGTCGCGCAGGACGGCTTCCCACAGGGCAACCGACTCTTCGAGTGCCCGTGCATCCCTGCCGGCCAGGGCTTGTTCGGCCAGGACTCGGGCGGATCGGACCCGTGTGGCGGAGCGTCCCCAGACCGAGCCGTCATCGGAGCCCGCGCGCAGTAAATCCATCACCGTGTCAGTATCCGTCCGAACTTGGCATGAGCACCCCGGAACGCCGTAGTGCTCTCACCCGTGGAGAGCTGCTGGACGACCCGCACCGAACAGTGCGCTGGCCCTCGTCCCGCCCCTCCCCGGCAGCGGGCTCAGAGGCGGCCCGAGCGGAGCGAGTCCAGGTGCTGCCCGGCTGCCTCGGTGGCCGAGTGGACCAGTCGGTGATCCCCGTGGTCTCCTCGGGCGCGCAGCCGGCGAAGAGCGCGCCGTGCCGGTCCTGGAAGCGCCGGCAGAACCGGCATGCGCTGCCGTCTCCAGCCGGTCGAACGCTCCGCCCGCCGGGTGCCCGTCGAGGGCATCGCCCTCCACGACCGTGGCACCTCTGCTCCCCGTCGCGCTGCAGCAGGACCGACTCACCGCTGTAACAGCAGCTAACACAATGAGGTGGGTTTGCGCTGACGGCAGTGTCTGGCTGGTGAGTTGGGCGTTGTCGGATGTGTGGGGGCATCACCATGGATTGTGTCTGATGAGCTGTGGGCGCGGATCGAGCCGCTGCTGCCAGGGAGAGAGCGTAGGTTCCGGTATCCGGGTCGTAAGCCGTTGCCGGACCGGCAGGTGCTGTGCGGCATCCTGTACGTGCTGCACACGGACATTCAGTGGGAGTTCCTACCCCAGGAGCTGGGGTTTGGTTCGGGCATGACGTGCTGGCGCCGGCTGCGGGACTGGAACGAGGCCGGGGTCTGGGAGCGGCTGCACGAGATTCTGCTCGCCGAACTGAACTCGGAACGCAAGCTGGATTGGTCCCGCTGCGTGGTCGACTCTTCCCACGTCAGAGCGCTAAAAGGGGGCTCGCGACGGGCCCGTCGCCGGTCGACCGGGGCCGGGCCGGCTCCAAACACCACCTGATCACCGACGGGCATGGAACCCCGCTCGCAGTCATCCTGACCGGCGGCAACCGCAACGACGTCACCCAGCTCCTGCCCCTGCTCGACGCCGTCCCACCCGTCCGCGGCCGGGTCGGCCTGCCCCGCCGTAGAGCGGTCACGCTCTACGCAGACCGTGGCTACGACCACGACAGCTACCGCAGACAGGTCCGTGCCCGCGGCATCGTGCCCGCCATCGCACGCCGCGGCACGGCGCACGGCTCCGGCCTGGGTATTTACCGGTGGGTGGTCGAGCGGACCTTTGCCTGGCTGCACGGCTTCCGCCGGTTGCGCGTGCGCTGGGAACGACGAGCAGACATGCACCAAGCGTTCCTCAAACTCGCCGGCTGCCTGATCACTCACCGACAACTCAAGTCATTGTGTCAGCCGTTGTTAGGGCACGATGAAGCCCTGCGCCGAGCAGAGCGGACCGGGGGGCTCCATGACCGCTTCAGAGCCGAGTGAGGCAGAGGCCGGGCAAATGGCTGCGCCGGATGACGAAGCGTCTGCCGCAGTCTCCCGCCGGGAGAGCCAGTCCGCGCCGTGGCGCTCGCAGGCAGTGATCATCGCCGTGATCACGGCGATCGCCAGCGTCGTCGCTGCTTGGCTCACCGCCACGGACGGATCATCTGGCGGCGACCAGCATGACAGGCAACCTTCAGCGGTGACCTCGGCCAAATTTGCACCCGCCGAACCCACCACAGTCTCCATCACATCGTGGACTGAAACTCCTGCCCCGGACGGCGGGAAGGTGTACGAGTTCGATGGCACGGTCAAGTCCCTGCCGACCGGGTTCACGATCTTCGTCATCATCCAGGACCCTGACCGCAGGCCGGAGGGTGCTGATCAAGGCCGGCGGTCCAAGAACTGGCTCGTCTCGCCCGAGGCCGAGATACTGAGAGATGACCGATGGCATGTGCGGTGGGTCATCAACCATCCACCGCGTCAGGCCCGTTGGATCGCTTTGGCTACCACTGAGGCTTGGAACCAGTGTGGCGACTGCACAGGACCCAAGCTGCCTCTTCGCGAGGTGGTGGCAATCTCAGGACCAGATATGGCATGGGCGATGAGTACCGCAGGTCCTGAGCTGAAGCACTCACCGAGTCCCCGCCAATCGTGATGTCCGTGACATAAGAAGCCGTTGCCATACCGATCATGGAGTCTGTCGATCGAACGGGAGTCTCGATCGGGTGATCGCGGGCCCTGCCCGGCATGAGAGCAGGGCCTGGCGGTGTACGGGGAAAATCCAGGGAAGCGGACGGCCGCGCGCTGCTACGGTCGGGCGCCATGAGCTGGCTTCCCGATGACTTCGTCCACCCCGTCCGGGTACCACTGCCGGACGGTGGTCATCACCTGCGGCCGATCCGGGAGGTGGACACCCCGCTCGACTATCCGGCTGTGATGGGTTCGCGCGAGCGGCTGTGGACCATCTTCGGCCCGGCCTGGGGGTGGCCCGCGGCCACCATGACCTACGAGGCCGACCAAGCGGATTTGTTGCGGCACGAGAGGGAGATCGCCGCGCACCAGTCCTTCAACTACGCGCTGTTCGACGCGGCGGAGACAGCTCTGCTCGGCTGTGTCTACATCGACCCACCGGAGAGGGCCGGCGCGGACGGCGAGATCTGCTGGTGGGTGGTGGACGAGCTGGTGGGCAGCAAGGTCGAGCTGGCCCTCGACGCGCTGGTGCCGCAGTGGATCGCCGCCGACTGGCCGTTCGAGCAGCCGCGCTTCCTCGGCCGCGAGATCTCCTGGTCGGACTGGCTCGCCCTGCCGCAGCATCCCGACTCGTAAGTGGTTGTTGGCCGTACCGATGGCGAAGGCTGTCGATCGAACGGGAGTCTCGAGCGGGTGACTGCGGCGGTTTCCGCGCGTGAAAGCAGGGCCTCCTGGGAGCTCGTGGGTGCGATCCCATTCCGAGTGGTTCCCGGAGGCACTGTTGTCTTTGTTACGTGCCCGAGCACGTTGACTTCAACTCGCCCGCCGTGCCGTGCGATTGCCTCGCGCATGTGTACGGCAACGCGGCCGACCATCCGGACCGGGTGCGCCGGTATCCGTCGGACATGACGGACGCGGAGTGGGCGTCCGTCCGGCAGTCGTTGCCGGTGCCTGCCTGGCTCCAGGGGCGGGGTGGACGGCCCGAGGGCTACTGTCATCGGCAGTTGTCGGGCGCGATCCGCAACCTGGTCGCGGGCGGGATCTCGTGGCGGGCGATGCCCACGGACTTCCCCGATTGGCGGCCGGGTCCACTCCTTCTTCCGCCGGTGGCGAGAGCACGGGCTGATCGCCGAGTTCGACGACCGGCTGCGCGGGACGGTCCGTGAGCGCCGGTCCCGCGGCGGACTGACCACGAAGATCCACCTTGCTGCCGACGGCCGCTGCCGGCCCCTGGCCTTCGTCCTCACCATCGGACAGGCCGGGGACGCGCCCGCTTTCGCCGCCCGCGCGGCCGGCCATCCGCAAACACCTGCGCAAACGAGGCATCCGCGCGGTGATTCCCGTCCCGGCGGACCAGCAAGGCCACCGGCTGCGGCGGGGCAGCCGGGGCGGCAGACCCCCTGCTTTCGACCGTGAGGCCCACAAGCAGCGCAACACCGTCGAGCGGTGCGTCAACCGCCTCAAACAGTGGCGAGGCATCGCCACCCGCTACGAGAAGACCGCGACGATATACCTGGCCGGAGCTCCACATCGCAGGGATCTTCCTCTGGTCCGCACGATGATCCAGACAGAGTCGGCCCAAGGTGCAGCGGGCAAGCGGGGCATGGCCCAGCTCGCTCTCCCTAGCACAGCTACTCCTCGTCGAAGTACAACGGCGACAGCCTGGCTCCCCGCTCCGAATCATCTACGTCAGGTGGCGTGACGTGGGCGAGGTCACCGTCGATCGGGATGTCGAACTTCCGGCCGATCTCAGCGATAGCAACTCCGACCCGACCGCGCAGCACGCCCAGCGCCTGAAGCCCGTACGCCCATTGGACCCGATCCCGATCCCTGGCCCACTGGATCGGATCCCGGCCACTGGGCGGGACATCCGGGTATGTTCTCTCGGTCAACCTGCGTGCTGACTCCACATCGGTCAGCCACTGCCTCACAGCGGCGCGCATCGCGCGCACCTGCTCCCGCAGTTCCTCGGACTCACACTGCTCGATCTGCTCGTTCAGATAGGTACGCAGCGCCTCGATGGATCCCCAGGACCCATTTTCCTCTTCGAGGTCATAAGGCGCATGGAGCACCCGGTGGTCCTCCAGGCGGAGCAGGATCGATCTTGCCCGCTCGCGCTCACTCTGGCTGAACTCCACGCTGGCGCTCTGCCCGAAGAACGAGAAGCTGATCGTCCGTAACCGACCGCGCCAGCGCCAGCGCCACTGCTTGAACACCCCCACCTCCAGCTCTGCCAACAAAAGCCAGCATTTCGCACTCCCAGTGGAGAGACCAGGCCGACCCTATTGGCCGGGGGTTGTGCAGTCAGTCCCCACCCGGGCTGCAGAGCTTCCGCACGTACGCACGAGGATCCGAACGAGACAACCTAGTAGCGCTTCGTCACGTCGGGTGATCTCGCCTGGTGGTGGGCATCTTCTCTGGTATGAGGCTGGGGGAGGTGGAACGGCTCCAGGGTGACTTATCGGAGTTCGTTTCCGGGCTGTCCAGCAGCCAGAGCAACGGTGTCGACACGATGCCCGCCACCGCGGCCACCATGACCGTGATCTTCCAGCGTTGCGACACGTCCGCCCCTCTCTCGTCCATCCTGACAGTCCTTCAGCCCACAACGTCCCCTGCCTCTCAACTCATGGCGCGGGCTCGGCCGAGCAGGCGACCCGGGAGAACCTCGGCGCCTCGCAAAACCTGCGTTTCTGCGACCACTGGTTGCGCCACCTCACCAGCGGTTGGCACGGCAGGCACGGCACCACTACCGACTTCCCCGCACGGCCGATGGCTCCGCTCGTCTCGCCAAGGCGAGTTGATGCGGTGCTTCCAAGCGATGACCTCAAGCGTGTGGCGGTGGTCGGCCCACCGCCATCCCCCCAACCGGATCCGCCGGCATCAGCGGCTCGACGCGGTTCCACATCGCATCAGACAGTCACCTCCGATCAATTGATGAACCCATCAAGGAGACAGGCTTTAGGCGAGGGCACCAGCCCTAATCGTGTTGACCGCCCCCGGCAGGCAGTGCTGGAGTCGGCACGTGGACAGCATCCCCGCCAACCGGCGGCTCTGGAACCAGATCAGCAGCGCCTACCAGCACAAGCACGACCCGCAAATCGGCGCCACACCCCGGCTGTGGGGCATGTACTCCATCCCCGACGCGCACCTGCACGCCCTGGGCGACGTCACCGGCAAGCGCGTCCTCGAGCTCGGCTGCGGCGCCGGCCAGTGGTCCAGGACGCTCGCCGCCGAGGGCGCCACCGTGGTCGGGCTCGACCTGTCCGAAGCCCAACTCGCCGCATCGTCCCGCGCGATGGGAGCGGCCCGCTACCCGCTGGTGCAAGGCGCCGCCGAACAACTCCCCTTCGCCGCCGACAGCTTCGACCTGGTGTTCTGCGACTTCGGTGGGCTCAGCTGGGCGCCCCCGCACCTGGCCGTCCCGCAGGCCGCGCGTGTCTTGTGCCGAGGCGGGCGCCTGGTGTTCAACGTCGCCAGCCCATGGTTCGAAGCTTGCTACGACGAAGCCGCCAGCCGCGTGACCACGACGCTGCAGCAGGACTACTTCGGGCTGAACACCATCGCCGAAGGCGACGGCGCGACCAGCTATCAGCTCACCTACGGCGACTGGGTCAAGGTCCTGCGCGGAGCGGGTCTCATCATCGACGACCTCATCGAGCCGCGGCCCGAACTCGGAACTCTCAACGGCTACAACGAAACCGACCCACCCGACTGGGCACACCGCTGGCCGGCGGAACTGCTCTGGGTAACCCATAAGCCGTAAGTTCCGCCGCGTAGAGACGTAAAGGCATCCCCTCGCCGGGCATGGCCAGGGCCTGCCCGGCTGATCACGGGCGGAGCCGGAGCCGGATCGAGGCGGGGGGTGACGGTCCCGTGGAAGACGTAGGCGCGTACGTCGTAGCGTGTGGCCGCGGCCCGGAAGATCCTGAGGGCGTTGTTCGTTCGCTCGACTTCGTTCCTGTGCTTGTGGAGCGTCTTGTCCAGACCTCCCGCGGTGGGCCGGCGGCCGACACACATACCCAACACTGCCCCCGCCCCCGCCGCGCAGCCGGACGGACGGGCTGGCTGGCGGCCTCGTCCCGACTGCCTGCGCGCTGACGTCCACCGGCCGCCTCACGACTGGTCACCCGCCGAGCGTGCGTCGCCGTGGCGGTGACCCTGGCGGGTGGCTGTGGTGCCGGCACCGGGCGGCGCCTGCGGAGCGGGCGGCGTCGGAGCACCGGCCCGAAGCCTTCTCGGCGGGCCGTACGCTCACAGCCGGCCCATCAGGTCCGACATCACGGCAGGCGACAGGGACGGGTTGGCTGCCGCCGCTTCCACCACCTGCCAGTCCGCGTCGGCGAGCAGCTCCGCGGTGACCGCCGGCGGAAGTGCCGGGTGGCCGGCGGCTGTGGGTCTCGCTCGTTCGTCCGCCAGGCAGACGAGCAGGGCCGAGGCCGTCGCCGCGCGATGCCGGGCAACCTCCCGGAACACCTTCCGCACCGCTGGTTCGTGCCGGACCAGGTCCTCCAGCAGTGCCGCGGGCGCGGCCGGGTTGGTCGACACTTTGACCAGGACACGGGCACCGTGTCGGTGGACCATGGCGCGCAACTGCGCTTCGGTGAGGCCCGGGTGCGGAGCGAGGGCCTTGACCACCTTCGCGTCGGGGTCGTCGGCCAGCCGGTCGAGTGTCTCGGGCGGCAGATCGCGTCGTTGGGCCAGGAGCATGCGGGCGGCCGGGTCCGGTGACGTGGCCAGCTCTTCGACCTCGGCGGGAGAGGAGGCGGCGATACGGGGCAGCAGGGTGGCGCCGATCTTGGCGGTTCGGGCCAGGCGGGTGAGCACGTCGAGCGGTACGCGGGGATGGTGTGCGAGTCTGCGGCGCACGTCGGGGTCCCGGTCGCCGGCCAGCGCACGGATCAGGGCGTCGTCGATCGCGGGATTCTCGGCGAGGTCGGCACGGACACCGGGAGTGGGGTCCGAGGCGAGCCGCGCGCAGACATGCCGGGGCAGGTCCTGGCGGGCGGCGAGTGCCCAGCGCAACACCATCGAAGGGTGGTCCACGAAACCGATGACGGCTTCGACCGGGGTGGCAGGGTTACGGAGTGCCGCCTCCTGCGTGTCGTGGACCGTGGACTCGTGGGAGCCGTCACAGGAGGCGCCCGGCAGGAGATCGCAGTCGAGCCGAGGGCACTGCGGATCGTGCACGAAGGGGGTCTCCTCGCGGTCACAGACCAGACAGCGTCGCGCCGCGGGCAGCCCCTCCCCGGTCACCAGGGCTGCCAGCGCGGCCGGTGGTGTCGCTTCGTTGCCCGCCACCGCGCGGCGGACCTCGGCGTGCGGATGCGCCGCGAGCTTCCCGGCCACGTCCGAGGTGGTCCCCGACGCGAGCTCGGCGATGACCCGTACGTCCGGGTCCACCGTGAGCGTGTCCACCACGTCGGCCGGGAGCCCGGGGCAGGCTGCCAGCTTCTCCCGGCGCTCACGGACCGGATCCCTCGCGAGGAGACGCGCCCATTCCGGGCGCCCGACACCCTGTTCGAGCAGAGCGAGTGCGGCATCCGGCCAGACGGAGGGATCGATGTCGGCGGCGGTCAGCCGACCCTCGGACGCGAGCTGCGCCGCGCTCTGGTCGCAGCGTTCGGCCAACGCGACCGCCTGAGCACGGCTGAGGTCCGCACGACAGGCGAGGTTCGTGGCGATGTCGTCGTCAGCGACGGATATCAGCCGGTCCACCAGCTCGGACGGCAGGGCCGGATTGGCGGCGAGCCCGCGCAGGATGTGATGCACATCGGTATCCTGCCTGAAAGGTGAACGATGCGTTCCGCAGTTCTGTTGCCGACAGCTCGCAACACCTGGCAGTCAGGGCCAGCCGTCGCCGTTTGCTCGGATGGTCTCTTGTTCAACGTGGGCCGCCCGGCGGGCGCAGTCTCTGACCAGTGAGCGCGTCCGCCACCTTCGCGAAGTCCGAAGAAGTGAAGTTCCCCCTGCTCATGGCAGCGTTTCGCGTCGAACGCGGACGCACCACGTTCTCGTACGTTCCCAGCTGCGGCACCGCCACCCGCCACGCCGAGGCCGCACGCCCGAGCACGATCGCCGCCCCACGCTCCACGGCACGTTGCACCAGGGCGAAGCCGTACGGCTGCGACGGCAGCGTGATGGGCAGGGGCTGCCATGCCTCGGAGTGATAACCGTGGAACTGCACCACCAGCACACGTCGGGCCAGGGCGTCATAGGAGTGGCCGAGTTCCAGCAAACCGCGGAGTGCGCGCCGCCACCACGCCCCTCCCGGCGTATCACTCATGTCCTCGGCCAGGAAGTGGATGGGAGCGCCCTCGGGCGATGCCGTGCCGGCCAGCGATCGCTCCGTGACCCCGTCCCGCGCGTACATGGCGGCGTCGCCCGGACTACGGCCCGGGTTGGCGAGGAGTACGACGAGGCGGGCGTCGTGGAAGCCCAGGAACGGCTCGGGCGGCAGGCTCAAGTCCAGGCGGTGACGTGGTTCGTGGGCCTTGAGCGTGGCATTGAAAGCCTCGAGATGAGGCAAATCGGCGGGGCAGCCGTACGGCGCGTGGGGGGATATCCGGGCCCAGGGATTGTCCATCATGCGGGGAGCCTAGGCAGTACCGTCCGGAACTGTCGGCCGTCGGCCGGAATGCGCCGCTGGCACCAGCGCAGGAGTGGGTGCTCGTGTCAGGGGCAGGCCCGCCACGAGGGAATGAACGATTGTGCCCCTGCACGACGGCACCCGCGAACTCCCCCGGAGCACAGGCACCCTGGCCCCGCCCGGGGTCGCTTACTTCAGCGTCCCACCCGTCGTGCGAACTTTTCGATGGCCGCTGGGGTGACGGGGGTGAAGAAGTTGACGAGGTTGCCGTCGGGGTCGCGGAACAGCAGCGACCGGTTGCCCCAGGGCATCGTGGTGGGCCCGGCGACGAATTCGGTGACGAAGCCGGTCAGGTTCTGGTGAACGCGGTCCACGTCGTCGACGAGGAACTCGGTGATCACACTGTGGTTGTCCGCCGGGTGGGCAGAGCCCGGGGCGAACAGCGGGACGGTGCGGGTGCCGGCGATCGCGAGGGTGGCGCCCGCGGTCTCGAGTTCGGCGAAATCGTCGGTGGCCCACGTCGCGCGTGCCCCTGTGGCTCGCTCGTAGAACTCGACGAGGCGCGCCACGTCGCTGGTGATGATGCGGATCGAGACGAAGTCCATGGGAATCTCCTTGGCCGTGCTGCAGAGGTGCACGTCGCAGGCTAGGAGAAATAGCGGACAGAACCGGTCCTGTATTCGCGTTAGGCTGCGAACATGTCTCGACCAACCGCCCGCGTGCTGACACTCCTGGAGTTGCTGCAGTCGGGCGGCACCCGGACGGTGGCCGAACTCGCCGACCGGCTCGGCGTCGAAGGGCGCACCGTGCGGCGGTACGTGAACCAGTTGATCGACCTGGACGTGCCCGTGGAATCGGTGCGCGGCCGCTACGGCGGGTACCGGCTCGCCCCCGGGTACCGCTTGCCTCCGCTGATGCTCGGTGACGATGAGGCCCTGGCCGTGCTCCTCGGCCTGGTCGCCGGCCGCCGAGCAGGGTTGACGACGAGAGAGCACACGGCAAGCGAAACGGCATCGGCGAAGATCCGGCGCGTGCTGCCCAAGCACATCGCCCATCGGCTCGACACGCTCCTGGAGGCTCTCGCCTTCACGGATCAGCCCGGCGAGTTCGACACCCCGGACGCCGAGGTCCTGCTCACCATCGCCGACGCGGTGCGCCACCGCCGGCCGGTCTCGATCCGCTACACCGACCGCGACGGACAGCGCAGCGAACGCACGCTGCATGCGTACGGGATCGTCGCCCATGCGGGCCGGTGGTACGTCACGGGCGAGGACACCCGGATCGGCGAGGACCGAACCTTGCGGCTTGATCGCATCGCGGACGCGCGGGCCCTGCCCGGCTCATTCGAAGCGCCCGTCGGTCCCGGTCCGGCACAGCGCGTGTTGTCGGCGTTCGCCACGGCCGAGTACCGGCATGAGGTGACCCTGCGGATCCACGGGACGGTCGGGCAGATCCGTGCCCGCCTTCCCGCCAGCGTCGCGAGCCTGGAGGAGTACGCGCCCGTGGCGGGCGAGGACCGGGCGACCGAGCGCTGGCTGCGCGTCGTACTGCGGGTGGAGCGGCTCGACTGGTTGCCTCCGGTACTCGCCTCACTCGACCGGCCGTTCGTCATCGAGCGCCCCGATGAGCTGCGCGACCTCGTCACCGCACTCGCCGATCGTCTCACGTCCTACGCCCGTCCGGCCTGACAGCGAGGAACCGATGTCACGCGAGGGCACACAGTCCTCCGACCGATCCTGGATTCCGGACAGCCGGTGGCTTGCGGAAGTGGGCCGACGTGGACGCAGCAACGGCGCGGGGCACGTCAGGTGCTCGGGCCTGCGAGATCGGTGCGTTGGAGCCGAGCGGGTCCGCTTAGATGGTGAATCGCCCGTTCGCCCGAAGGAAAACGATTCGGCATTCACCTTCGAGGGATGGTGCGCCTGGGTCCCGGACTGCCGGGGCATCGCTGGCAGTGACCGAACCCGGCAACCGACAGGAAGACGTCCCCGTGTCTCTTCGCTCCATCACCGCAGTCATCGGCGCCGCAGCCACTGCCTCCGTTCTGCTCCTGGCCGTGCCCGCCTCGGCCGCGACCGGCCAGTTCCGCTACACGTACACCACCGCCGACGGTTACGAGGCCGTCGGCTTCCTGAACAACCCCTCAAGCGGCACATGCATCACCCTCACCCCGACCGGTGCCGCACCGGGAGCCGCCTCACGCGCCCCCAAGAACTACACGGACGCCACCGCCACCGTCTTCCTCGACGCCGACTGCCAGGGCGACACCTACTACAGCCTGCTCCCTGGCAGGGGCGCCTCCGACCGCCTCCTCGTACGGTCCGTCGTCTTCTCCTGACATGGCGACAGCAGGCCGACCGGCAGGAGCCGCCGCGGCACCTCACTGGTCTGTCGCCAAGCCGGTTCGCGGGCGCCAGTTCACACTCCTGGACCGGCAGTAAACGCGTCGCCGGCCGTACAGCGCGCTGGACGGTCGGCGCCAGGGCAGGACCCTGAACGAGGCGTGCGAGAGCGGCGGCCCGCTGAAGCCGATGCAGAAGGTTCGGCATCATGCGGCAGACGGCCATGCGTCCGGCCGGCGCGGCCCATCGGCCCATCCGGAGCACGCGGGAAAACCGCCCAGGTAGCCGGCCGCCTGGCCCGGGCGGGGCACGTTCGGTAAGTCCCCCACCCGGGCCAGGCCCGCAACGGCGGAATCTTCACCAGTACGCCAGAGGTGCGGCGCGGCGCGCTTGGTGCCCAGGCTTCAGACGGGTACCCGGACCATCCCAGTGGCGGGGGCGGAGGGCGCGTGCCTACCGGGTGCCCTGGCACGGGGCAGGACGCCGTCGGGGGCCCGTCCGGCCGGTGTGTCACGCACGAGCCGTGCGCAGCGGCCCCGCAGACAGGAGGAGCAGGGTTCCACT
>NZ_JBVJYH010000025.1:0-129057 GCF_055600785.1 Streptomyces sp. NPDC038200 | reverse complement strand
GTGACGGTCTTGATGACGTCCGGGCCGGTGATGAACATGTGCGAGGTCTGGTCGACCATGACCGTGAAGTCGGTGATGGCGGGGGAGTACACCGCACCGCCCGCGCACGGGCCGACGACCAGGCTGATCTGCGGGATCACCCCGGAGGCATGGGTGTTGCGGCGGAAGATCTCGCCGTACGCGCCGAGGGAGGCCACGCCCTCCTGGATGCGGGCGCCGCCGGAGTCGTTGATGCCGATGACCGGGCAGCCGGTCTTCAGCGCGAAGTCCATCACCTTGACGATCTTCTGGCCGTAGACCTCGCCGAGGGCGCCGCCGAAGACGGTGAAGTCCTGGGAGAAGACGGCCACCGGGCGGCCGTCGACGGTTCCGTAGCCGGTGACGACGCCGTCGCCGTACGGGCGGTTCTTCTCCAGACCGAAGTGGGTCGAGCGGTGGCGGGCGAACTCGTCCAGCTCGACGAACGATCCCTCGTCGAGCAGCAGTTCGATGCGCTCACGGGCCGTCAGCTTGCCCTTGGCGTGCTGCTTCTCGACGGCGCGCTCCGAGCCGGCGTGCGTCGCCTCGTGGATGCGGCGCTGGAGATCCGCGAGCTTCCCCGCGGTCGTGTGGGTGTCGATCTCTTGGATCGCGTGACGCTCTTCCGGCTCGGACATCGGGATGCGGCTCCCTGCCTGCTCAAAAGGGGGGACGGTTACTCATCCGTAGAGTAGTGGCGGGCCTACGGATCAGCAGTGCGTCGTTTACCACACCTAGGGTGGCTTGCATGACGCCGCAGAATCCATCAGACGACAACCGCTGGTCCGACCTGGACCGTCCGCCCCTCAGCGCCGCGGCACTGCGGCGCGGGCTGGTCCGGGACGAGGGCCTGTACCGCGACATCCAGGTGGTGCAGCGGACCGGTTCCACCAACTCCGACCTCGCCGCGCTGGCCGCCGCCGGGAACGCCGGCGAGGGCGCGGTGCTGGTGGCGGAGGAGCAGACGGCGGGCCGGGGGCGGCTGGACCGCCGCTGGACGGCGCCGCCGCGGTCCGGTCTCTTCTTCTCCGTCCTGCTCCGGCCGGCCGAGGTGCCGGTGGCCCGCTGGGGGTGGCTGCCGCTGCTCACGGGGGTGGCGGTGGCGACCGGTCTGGCGCGGGCGGCGGGCGTGGACACGGCGCTGAAGTGGCCGAACGACCTGCTGGTGACCGTCGGCGGGGAGGAGCGCAAGGCCGGCGGGATCCTCGCCGAGCGGGCCGGTGACGACGGGATCGTCATCGGCGTCGGCATCAACGTCAGCCTGCGGGCGGACGAACTCCCCGTCCCGCAGGCGGGCTCCCTCGCGCTCGCGGGGGCGCAGGGCACGGACCGGGACCCCCTGCTGCGGGCGGTGCTGCGGTCACTGGAGGACTGGTACGGGCGGTGGCGGGCCGCGGGCGGGGACCCGGCGGTGAGCGGGCTCCAGGAGGCGTACACGGCGGGGTGCGCGACGCTCGGCCGGGTGGTGCGGGCGGAGCTGCCGGGCGACCGGTCCGTGGTCGGGGAGGCCGTGGCGCTGGACGGGGACGGGCGGCTGGTCATCGCCACGGAGGCAGGGGTGCAGGAGCCGGTGGGCGCGGGCGACATCGTCCATCTGCGGCCCGCGTGAGCGGACGCGGGCGACCGCGGCGCGGCCTCGGCGGGCGGCGACGGCCGGGGCTCCCCGGAGTCGCGGTGACCCGCACGGCCGGCCGCGGCGGTCCCGCGATCGGGTACGCGGCGCCGCACGGTTGCCGGGGCGGGCCCGTGGCCGAGTACGCCGCGCCGCACGCCACCGCCGCGGCTCCGGGCACCGGTCGGCGGCATCGGACACGTGTGCTGTCGGCCCAACCCTACGGAGTGAGCTGGCGCACACCTGCCGTAGAGTTGAGGCCGGTCGAAACCTGACCGCGGCAGATGGGAAGGGCAGCACGCGTGACCGTCGACGACACGGGCTCCGGCGCGGGCGGGGACGGCCGGGTGGACCCCCACGCCCCCGACACCGGCGAGGACCCGCTCGCCCTGCGGCTCGAACAGCTCATCCTGGGCGCCGAGCGGCGCTACACCCCGTTCCAGGCCGCCCGCAGCGCCGGTGTCTCCATGGAACTGGCCTCCCGGTTCTGGCGGGCCATGGGCTTCGCGGACATCGGCCAGGCCAAGGCCCTCACCGAGGCCGACGTGCTGGCGCTGCGGCGGCTCGCCGGTCTGGTCGAGGCGGGACTGCTGAGCGAGGCCATGGCGGTGCAGGTGGCCCGGTCCACCGGGCAGACCACCGCCCGTCTGGCGGAGTGGCAGATCGACTCTTTCCTGGAGGGCCTGACCGAGCCGCCCGAGCCCGGGATGACCCGCACCGAGGTGACGTACCCGCTGATCGAGCTGCTGCTGCCGGAGCTGGAGGAGTTCCTGGTCTACGTCTGGCGGCGGCAGCTGGCCGCCGCGACGGGCCGGGTCGTCCAGGCGGCCGACGACGAGGAGATGGTCGACCGGCGGCTCGCCGTCGGTTTCGCCGACCTCGTCGGGTTCACGCGGCTGACCCGCCGGATGGAGGAGGAGGAGCTGGGCGAGCTGGTCGAGGCCTTCGAGACCACCGCCGCCGACCTGGTGGCGGCGCGCGGCGGCCGGCTCATCAAGACCCTCGGCGACGAGGTGCTGTACGCGGCGGACGACGCCGGTGTCGCCGCGGACATCGCGCTGCGGCTGGTGGAGACGCTGTCGAACGACGAGACGATGCCCGAGCTGCGGGTCGGCATGGCGTTCGGCACGGTGACCACCCGTATGGGCGATGTGTTCGGCACGACGGTCAACCTGGCCTCCCGGCTGACGTCGATAGCCCCCCGGGACGCCGTCCTGGTGGACAGCGCCTTCGCCGAGGAGCTGATCCGCACCGGGGAGGCGCCCGCCTCGGAGGCGGAGGCGGCGGAGGCCGCGGCGGCGGCCGAGAAGGAGGGCGAGGAGCCGCCGACGTACCGCTTCGCGCTCCAGCCGATGTGGCAGCGGCCGGTGCGCGGGCTCGGCGTGGTCGAGCCGTGGCTGCTCGCGCGCCGCGACGGCCAGCCCTAGGGCGTGTCCGGCGCCGCCTGCCGTCGCCCGCGGCGCGGCGGACGGGACCTGCCGGACGGCCCTAGCCGCCGCGTACGTCCACGCACAGCCCGACGACCGGCAGGCACACCCCGCCCGGATCGGGCGCCGCCGTGCCGTGGCCGGGTGACGGGGCCGGGCTCGGGGTCCTCGTCGGGGTCCTCGTCGGGGTCGGCGCGGGTGTCGCCGGGGCCGGACGCGAGGCGGAGGCGGTCGGCGTGGGCCCGGAGCGGCCGGGCGTGTCCGGGGCGCCGGTGGGGATCGTGGCCGGGGCGGTGGTCGGTACGGCACCGCCGTCGGCCGGTGTCGTGGCCGCGTCCGGGGACGCGGTGGGGGTCGGCGCGAGGCTGCGCCCGCCCATGACGGAGGTCGCCGCGGGCAGTGCGGTGGGGGCGGCGGCGATGGTGGCCGCGGTGTTCGCCGAGCGCGTCGCGGCCCCGCCGCCCGGGCCGAGCCGGGGCTCGGCCTCCGTCGTGCCCGGCGCGCCGACTCCTCCGTCCGGAGCGACCCGGACCAGGCTGAGCACCCCGGCGGCCAGGGCGAGCCCGCCGGCGGCCAGCAGCACCTTGCGGGGGCGTGGCCTGCGGTGCCGGCCGCGCCGTACGCCCGGCTCGCGGTCCCGTTCCCGGCCGCGCCGTACGCCCGGCTCGCGCTCCCGTTCCCGGCCGGGCCGTGCAGGTATCGGTGTCATGGGTTCCCTCCCCGCCGCGCGCCGGGGGCGCGCCATGGCGGAGCGCACGCTATGCGCTGCTGTGGGCGGTGTGCGGGGAGACGGCCGGGATGTCACTCGAACGGGCGTAGCCCCCTGGGGTTTCCCGAGGCCGGGTGCTGCTGCGATGATCGGGCCGACAGTGAGTTAACCCGCGTTAACCGGAGGGTGTCATGAGCGAGGAGCGGTTCGGGGAGTTCGTGCTGGTGCGGCGGCACGGGCAGGTCGTGGAGCTGGTGCTGGACCGGCCCAAGGCCATGAACGCCGTCTCGACCGGCATGGCCCGCTCCGTCGCCGACGCGTGCGCGGCGCTGGCCGCCGACCGGGACGCCCGGGTGGTCGTGCTGACCTCGTCGCACGAACGGGCGTTCTGTGTGGGAGCGGACCTGAAGGAGCGGAACTCCTTCAGCGACGCGGACCTGGTGCGGCAGCGGCCGGTGGCCCGCGGGGCCTACACCGGGGTGCTGGAGCTGCCGATGCCGACGATCGCGGCGGTGCACGGCTTCGCGCTGGGCGGCGGATTCGAGCTGGCCCTGTCCTGCGACCTGATCGTGGCGGACCGTACGGCGGTGGTGGGGCTGCCGGAGGTGTCCGTGGGGGTGATCCCCGGCGGCGGTGGTACGCAGCTGCTGCCGCGGCGGGTCGGCGCGGCGCGCGCGGCCGAGCTGATCTTCTCGGCGCGGCGCGTGGAGGCGGCGGAGGCGGCGGAGCTGGGGCTGGTCGACCAGCTGGTGGACGAGGGGCGCGACCGGGAGGAGGCGCTGGCTCTCGGTGCCCGGATCGCCGCGAACTCGCCCGTGGGGCTGCGGGCGGCGAAGCGGGCGCTGCGGCTGGGGCACGGCCTGGACCTCCGGGCCGGACTGGAGGTCGAGGACGCGGCCTGGCGGTCGGCGGCGTTCTCGGGGGACCGGGCGGAGGGCGTGGCCGCCTTCAACGAGAAGCGCAAGCCGGAGTGGCCGGGAGAGTAGGACGCCCGCGCACCGCGGCCGACCGGGAGCGGGCGGCCACGAGCACGCGGTGAGGGCGCGGGGGCCTGCGCGAACGGTCATGAGCACGCGGTGAGGGCGCGGGGACCTGCGCGAACGGTCACGGCGGACCCGCGCCCGGCGGCGGACCGTACTGGCGCGGCGCACCCTCGCACCCCGCCACCTGATCGCCGCACCGAAATCACAAAATCGTCTATTCCTCCCTAATCTGGAGTAATGGGTGAGGACAAGCGGTTCGCCGCGGTCGTGGCGCTGGCTCAGGGGATGGCGGCGGCGCACACCCCGAGGGAGTGCTGGCGGGCCGCCGCCCTCGGCGCCTGCCACGCGCTGGACGGGGGCTTCGCCGCGCTGTCGGTGTGGGAGCGCGAGCTGGGCCGGCTGCGGGTCCTCGCCAACGTGGGGGAGCGCCGGCCGGACGAGGAGGAGTTCCCGGAGGCCGAGGCGTACCCGGTGCACCAGTTCCCGGAGATCACCGAGTTCCTGCACGAGCGGTGGGCCGGCGGCGGAGCTCCCCACGCGTGGGTGGAGACCGCCGAGGGGACGGCCGCCGGCACGCCCGGCTACTTCCATCACCGGGTCGCCGCCCTGCGCCGCCGCGGTCGCGGTTGCTGCGTCGTCGCCCCCGTCGTGCTGCACGGCCGGGCCTGGGGGGAGCTGTATGTGGCGCGCCCGGTCGGCGTGCCCGTGTTCGCGCGGGCCGACGCCGAGTTCGCCACCGTGCTCGCCGCCGTAGTCGCCGCGGGCATCGCCCAGACCGAGCGGCTGGAGGAGGCGCGCCGGCTCGCGTACACCGACGCCCTCACGGGTCTCGCCAACCGCCGTGCCGTGGACGTCCGCCTGGGGGAGGCGGTCGAGCGGCACCGCGCGGAGGGCGTCGTCGTCAGTCTGGTCGTCTGCGACCTCAACGGGCTGAAGCGGGTCAACGACAGCCTCGGGCACGCCGTCGGCGACCGGCTCCTCGAACGTTTCGGCTCGGTGCTGTCGCTGTGCGGCGCGATGGTGCCGGGCGCGCTGGCCGCGCGGCTCGGCGGGGACGAGTTCTGTCTGCTCGCGGCCGGGCCGCCCGCCGACGACGTGGTGAAGGCGGCGGACGAACTGTGCCGCCGGGCCGGGGAGCTGGAGCTGGGCGAGGGGGTCGCGTGCGGGGTCGCCTCGACCGAGGACCCCATCGGGGAGGTGCGGGACGCGCGCCGGCTGTTCCGGCTCGCGGACGCCGCCCAGTACCGGGCCAAGGCCCTGCGGCTGGACCGGCCGGTGGTGGCCGGCCGGGAGGGGCCGGACGACCCGGTCGTACGGTTGGCCGACCAGCCGCCGCCATCGCGGGCCGAGCGGCGCCGGTTCCGTGGGCGCCTGCCGTGAGTTCGGCGTGAGGCGAAGCCCACATCGCGGGGTAAGGGGCACCCCCGGTTCCCACTAGTGACATCGCTGCATTCAGTGCGTACGCTCCTGAATATGGATATGCACACTGTGGTGGTGGGGACGTCCGGGGTCACGGCGTCCGACGTTCTCGCCGTGGCGCGCGGCGGTGCCCGCATCGAGTTGTCGGCTCAGGCGGTGGCGGCCCTCGCGGCTGCCCGGGAGATCGTGGACGCGCTGGCGGCCAAGCCGGAACCGGTCTACGGCGTCTCCACCGGCTTCGGCGCCCTGGCGACCCGGCACATCAGCCAGGAGCTGCGCGCCCAGCTGCAGCGCAACATCGTCCGCTCGCACGCCGCCGGCATGGGCCCGCGGGTGGAGCGCGAGGTCGTACGGGCCCTGATGTTCCTGCGGCTCAAGACCGTCTGCTCGGGGCACACCGGAGTGCGGCCCGAGGTCGCGCAGACCATGGCCGACGTGCTCAACGCCGGGATCACCCCGGTCGTCCACGAGTACGGCTCCCTCGGCTGCTCCGGCGACCTGGCCCCGCTGTCCCACTGCGCCCTCACCCTCATGGGAGAAGGGGAGGCGGAGGGCCCCGACGGACGCGTCCGGCCCGCCGGCGAGCTGCTCGCCGAGCACGGCATCGCCCCCGTCGAACTGCGCGAGAAGGAGGGCCTCGCCCTCCTCAACGGCACCGACGGCATGCTCGGCATGCTGCTCATGGCCCTCGCCGACCTGGACACCCTGTACAAGTCCGCCGACGTCACCGCCGCCCTCAGCCTGGAGGCGCTGCTCGGCACCGACAAGGTCCTCGCGCCCGAGCTGCACGCCATCCGCCCGCACCCGGGCCAGGGTGCCAGCGCCGCCAACATGCTCGCCGTGCTCAAGGGCTCGGAGCTCACCGGGCACCACCAGGACGACGCCCCGCGCGTCCAGGACGCCTACTCCGTGCGCTGCGCCCCCCAGGTCGCCGGCGCCGGCCGCGACACGATGGCGCACGCCCGCCTGGTCGCCGAGCGGGAGCTGGCCTCCGCCGTCGACAACCCCGTCGTGCTGCCCGACGGGCGCGTGGAGTCCAACGGCAACTTCCACGGCGCGCCCGTGGCCTACGTCCTGGACTTCCTCGCCGTCGCCGCCGCCGACCTCGGCTCCATCGCCGAGCGCCGCACCGACCGGCTGCTGGACAAGAACCGCAGCCACGGCCTGCCGCCGTTCCTCGCCGACGACGCGGGCGTGGACTCCGGCCTGATGATCGCCCAGTACACGCAGGCCGCCCTGGTGAGCGAGCTGAAGCGGCTCGCCGTGCCGGCCTCCGCGGACTCCATCCCGTCCTCCGCCATGCAGGAGGACCACGTCTCCATGGGCTGGTCCGCCGCGCGCAAGCTGCGCACGGCCGTGGACAACCTCACCCGGGTCATCGCCATCGAGCTGTACGCGGCCACCCGCGCCATCGAGCTGCGCGAGGGCCTGACCCCGGCGCCCGCCTCGCGAGCCGTGATCGAGGCCGTGCGCGCCGCGGGCGTGCAGGGCCCGGGCCCGGACCGCTTCCTCGCTCCCGACCTGGCCGCCGCCGACGCGTTCGTACGCGGCGGGGACCTCGTGACGGCCGTGGAGAAGGTCACCGGCCCGCTCCGGTGAACGCAGCGGGGCCCCGGCGGCTGCCGGGGCCCCGAACGTTCTAAAGAAACGTCACTTCAGCTTGGCGGCCTGCGCCTTCACGACCGGTGCGGACACCGTGTAGGACTTCTTGGCCATACCCGCGCCGATGTTGATCGTGGTGTACGTCGCGAGGGTGTTCCCGTGCCGCACGACCTCGGCGTGCAGCGGCATGAGGCCGTCCTTGCCCGCGTCGTTGGTCGCGGTGAAGGCCACCGACTCGTCACCCGTGCCCGAGGACTTCTCCTCGGCGACCTTGGTGAACTTGCCCTGCTCGCCGTCCTGCTCGCCCGAGAAGCCGCCCGCGCAGCCCTTGACCGCGTCGGAGACCGACTTCAGGGCCTGCTCGGCGCCGTCGCCGTCGTAGGAGGCGAGGGTGACCACGGTGACGTCCAGGTCCATGGACTGCTTGAGCGCGTCCTCGAACTTGCCGTCCGCCATGTCGTCCAGGGACGTCGCGCCGTCCGTGGGGTCCTTCTTGGTTTCGGTGGCCATGCGGCTGGTGTTCACGGCCGGGTCGCCGGGCGCGATGCCGGTCAGCGCGTGCAGCAGCGGTTCGCACTTGGCGTCGTCCGCCTTGACCTTGCTCTTGGCCGGGATGCCGCCCTCGACCGGACCCACCTCGTGGCCGGGCACATCGCCCTTGGCGATGATCAGCTTCTTCAGCTCCGCGGCGCTCAGCGCCTTGGCGGCCGGCTTGGCCGCGTCCTTGCCCGGGGCCCCCTGGGAGTCGTCCGACCCCTTGTCGCCACAACCCGTGACGAGGGCGAGCGAAAGCGCGCTCACGGCGACGGTGGCGCACAGTCGCACGCCCGATGATCTCTTCATGAGCGAACTATGAATGCGCTTTCAAAGTTTCGTCAAGGAGGATTAAAAACCCAGACGTTCCCGGCGTACCGAATACACCACGAAACCGGCGCCCACGGCGAGGAAGAGGCTGCCGCCGACGACGTACGGGGTGGTGTCGAAGCTTCCCGTGTCGGCCAGTTCGGCATCCTCCGCGGCCCGGTCCGCGGCCACGGCGGCCGCCGTGATCGCTCTGGCCTGCGTGACCTGCGTGACCTGAGCCGGCGTGGAGACGGTCGCCGCCTCTCTGGCCGGGGTGTCCTGCGAGGCGTTCGCGGACGGGACGAACCACAGTGCGCAGAGCAGGGTGCCCGCGGCGGTGGCGGTCAGCAGCGGACGGCGAGCGGATGACACGGAATATCGATCCCCCTTGTGACGCTGGCGAATTGGCCGTGTGGGGCGATGTTAGTGAAAGTCGCGGGTCACAGGAAAGTCACGGGAGGTTTCGGCCGTACGCTCCCGTCATGAGCACTGAAGAGACATCACGTTTTGTACGGCTTCGCGTGGAGCTGGTACTGGAAGTGCACGACGAGGACGAGGTGACCAAGGCGGCGCTGCGCCGGCTCGCCGAGGACGCCGAGCTGCCGGAGCCGGAGCGGGCCCACGCCGAGGGCGCTGTGACGGAGGACACCGCGGAGGCCCTGGCCTATCTCGTGGATCCGTTCGACCTGGTCAGCGACGTGCCCGGGGTGGAGCTCCAGCAGGCGTCCTGGTCCAGCGAGCAGGTCGAGTACGACCCCGATTCGCCCGAGTGGGACCTGGACGAGGATGATGGGGCGGACGACGACGAAGAGGGCGGCATCGGCTGAGCGTCCCGGGGCACCCCATGACCCCGGACGGCAACCGCCGTCCGGGGTTTCGTCGTCCCAAGGGGGGCGTACGGGCCGAATCCCGCACCACTGGCACCACCCGCGGAACCCTGTTCCGCGCACGTGGGATGCCCCACAGATCCACGAGCTGTGGAACGGGGCGCACCGGTCGTAGCGTTGAAGGCTCTTGACGGGACTCTCGGGGTTAACGCGACTCGGCAACGATGGAGAAGTTTGTGATGACGGACAGTAAGCGGCGCAGGTGCCTGACGGCCGCGTCCGCTCTGCTCGGCGGTGTGCTGGTGCTCACGGGGTGTTCCGGCGGCGACGCCGACGCCTCCGGCGGCGGCAACGGCGACACCTCGCAGGCCAAGGTCGACGAGGCGGCGGCCAAGAAGTCGTCCGAGGCGCAGATCGCGATCACGCCGAAGGACGGCTCCAACAACGCGTCCATCAACAACTCCGCGGCCGTCGCGGTGAGCAAGGGGACGCTCACCGGCGTCACCATGACCACCCAGGACGGCAAGTCCGTGGCCGGTCAGCTGTCCGCCGACAAGAAGAGCTGGAAGCCCACCGTCCAGCTGGAGCGCTCGACCACCTACAAGGTCGCCGCCGAGGCCAAGGACTCCGAGGGCCGCATAGCCCACGAGAACGCCTCTTTCACCACGGTCTCCCCGACCAACAGCTTCATCGGCACCTTCAACCCGGACAACGGCGCCACCGTCGGCGTCGGCATGCCCGTGTCGATCAACTTCGACAAGGCGATCACCAACAAGACGGCCGTGCAGAAGGGCGTCACGGTCAGCACCAGCAGCGGCCAGGAGGTCGCCTGCCACTGGTTCAACGCCAACCGCATGGACTGCCGCCCGGAGGAGTACTGGAAGGAAGGCTCCACCGTCACCCTGAAGCTGGCGCTCGACGGCGTCGAGGGCGCCGACGGCGTCTACGGCGTCCAGCAGAAGACGGTCACCTTCCACATCGGCCGCAACCAGGTCACCTACGTCGACGCGCAGACCAAGCAGATGAAGATCACGCAGGACGGCAAGGTCGTCAAGACCATCCCGATCTCCGCCGGCTCGCCCGACAACAAGACGTACGAGGGCCAGATGGTGATCTCCGAGAAGTTCAAGCAGACCCGCATGAACGGTGCGACGGTCGGCTTCACGGACGACGACGGCAAGGGCGAGTACGACATCAAGGACGTACCGCACGCCATGCGCCTGACCACCTCCGGCACCTTCATCCACGGCAACTACTGGGGCGCGCCCTCGGTGTTCGGCAACGTGAACACCAGCCACGGCTGCGTCGGCCTGCAGGACAAGAAGGGTGCGGGCGACTCCAGCACGCCGGCGGCCTGGTTCTACAACAACTCGCTGATCGGTGACGTCGTGGTCGTCCAGCACACCGGCGACAAGACGGTCGCGCCGGACAACGGCCTCAACGGCTGGAACATGGACTGGGCGCAGTGGAAGGCCGGTTCGGCCGCCTGACGCCCCCCTCCGGATCGTCGTACCTCGTCACACCAGTGCCGCCCCCCGGGGCGGCACTGGGCGTTCACGGGCCCGGCCACGGTCTTCTCATGCTTCTCTTATGTCCGCCTTATGGTGTCATCACGGTCCGTCCCTAGCTTGCGGCCCATGTTCTTCACCTACCTGAGGCGCGAACTGCGCCGCCGCAGAAAGGCGGCCCTCGTCGTCGCCTCCGGGCTGGCGCTCGGCATCGCGCTGGTCATCGTGGTCAACTCCGTGTCCAACGGCATGGGGAAGGCCCAGGACAAGGTCCTCCAGTCGCTGTACGGCCTGGGCACGGACATGACGGTCACCAAGGCGGCGTCGGCGTCCACCGGCGACGCCCAGCGGCCCCGCTTCCGGTTCGACGCACGGAACAACGACGACGCCGAGCAGAGCAGCGACCGCGTCATGGTCCAGGGCTTCACCACCCTGGCCTCCTCGACGGTCACCAAGGTCGCCGACCAGCAGGGCGTGTCGAGCGCGGTGGGCGGGCTGAGCCTCAACGTGGTCAAGGTCAACGGCCAGTTCACCCGCGGCCAGGTCCAGCAGGACGGTGGCGGCGGTGGCTTCCAGCGCGGCGGCGGAGCGGGCCGGCCGCAGGGCGAGGTCAGGGGCGGCGGCGCCGACTTCGACATCAACCAGTACACGGTCTACGGCACCGACGTCACCAAGGCCGGGCTCGGCCCGCTGACCTCCTCCAAGATCACCAGTGGTCGCACCTTCCGGACCACCGAGACGAACGCCAAGGTGGCGGTGGCCGACTCGGCGTACGCCAAGGAGAAGAAGTACAAGGTCGGCTCCACCGTCACCGTCAAGGGCACCACGTTCACGGTGATCGGCGTCGCCACCGCGACCAGCGGTGACTCGGCGGCCAACCTGTACGTCCCGCTGAAGCGGGCGCAGACCCTCGCCGGCGAGAAGAACAAGATCACCACGATCTACGTCAAGGCGACCGACTCCCAGCAGATCGACACCGTCAAGAGCGCCATCCAGAAGAACGTCTCGGGCACGACGGTCACCACCTCCTCCGACCTCGCCAAGACGGTCTCCGGCTCCCTGTCCACCGCCTCCTCCCTGGCCACCAAGGTCGGCACGTGGCTGTCCACAGCGGTGCTGGTGGCCGCGTTCCTGGTGGCCGGCCTGCTCACCTCCTCCGCCGTCTCCCGGCGCGTGCGCGAGTTCGGCACGCTGAAGGCCCTGGGCTGGAGGTCCGGCCGGGTGACCCGGCAGGTGATCGGCGAGGCCATGGTCAACGGCCTGGTCGGCGGCGCCCTCGGCATCGCGCTCGGCCTGGCGGGCGCGTACGTCGTCACCGCCGTCAGCCCCGGCCTCCAGGCCCAGCTGGGCGGCACGGGCGGCGGCGGTCTCGGCGGCGCCCCCGGCGGCGGTGGTCCCGGCGGAGTCGGCGGCTTCGGCGGTCCCGGCCGGCAGACGGCGAAGACCCTGGAGGTGGCCCTCACCGCCCCGGTGAGCGTCACCACGATCGTCCTGGCGGTGGGCCTCGCGGTGGCGGGCGGCCTGATCGCGGGCGCGTTCGGCGGCTGGCGGGCGTCCCGCCTGCGCCCGGCGGACGCGCTGAGGCGGGTGGAGTAGCCCGGCCTCCCGCCGGACTCCGCCGGTCCGGTCCCGGGGCGCGGGCCATCGCGTGACCGGCCCCTGCGGACCCGCGGCGAAACGACGACACGCACCACCCCGAACCACAGCCAGGAGCCAGCCCCATGTACGAACTGAAGAACGTCACCAAGCGCTACCCGAGAGGCAAGGACGTCGTCCACGCCCTCGACGGCGTCGACCTGACCGTCGGCGACGGCGACCGCCTGGTCATCCAGGGCCCCACCGGCGGCGGGAAATCCACCCTGCTCCAGATGCTCGGTGCTCTCGACCGCCCCACCGCGGGCGAGGTGTTCCTGGACGGCACCGATCTGGCCCAGCTGACCGAGGCCCGGCTGACCAGGGTCCGCAGCGAGAACATCGGCTTCGTCTTCCAGTCCTTCAATCTCATCCCCACCCTCACCGCCCAGGAGAACGTGGAGACCGCACTCGTCCCCCTCGGCATCAGGGCCCGGGAACGACGCGAACTGGCCGCCGAGGCACTGCACTCCGTCGGCCTCGGCGAACGGCTCGCCCATCTCCCCTCGGAGATGTCCGGAGGACAGCAGCAGCGCGTCGCCATCGCACGGGCCGTGGTGAAGAAGCCCAAGGTGCTGCTGGCCGACGAACCGACCGGCAACCTGGACGAGGGCATGCGGGACGAGATCATGGACGTGCTCGATCGCCTCTGGAAAGAGCACGGGCTGACCTTCATCATGGTCACGCACGACTCCGCCCTGGCGAAAAAGGCCCCGCGCGTCGCCACGCTGCGCAAGGGAAAGATCACGGTGCGGGAGAACGCGGGGGCCTGACGGCGTATAACACCGTTCGACCACGCGGTACTTCGCGGTTCTGTAACGGTGTCCCGCCCGGCGCGTAACAGTTTTCGGGCGTGCTTTCCCACCGTCCTCTCATCTATTGAGCCGTCTGATCACCCCCCGGCATACTGCGTGATCCGGGGGGTCGACGTGCACCTGTGCGAGTCCGCCCCCGGCCGGGTGAACGGGGAATTCGCCCGGTACCTCATCTCCAGGGGGAGATCTTGCGCAGACAAGTGAAAAGAGCAGCTGCGGCCGGCGTGGCGACGGCCGCGGCAGTCGCCCTCGCAGCGGGTATGACCAGCCCGGCGTCGGCGAAGCCCGCGGCAGGCCCGGTGGCCGCCACCGCCACCCCGAAGGGGGCCGCCAAGCACCATGTCACCCTGATCACCGGTGACCGCGTCGCCCTCGACGCCAAGGGCCGCATCGTCGGCCTGGAGCGGGCCAAGGGCCGCGAGCACATACCCTTCCAGGTCCGCAAGACCGCCGGACACACGCTGGTCATTCCCGCCGACGCGGCCCACCTGGTCGCCTCCGGCACGCTGGACCAGCGCCTGTTCGACATCACCGAGCTGAACAAGGCCGCCACCCGCAAGGCCCAGAAGAACGGCCTGAAGGTCATCGTCGGCTACCGCGGCGCCGCCACGGCCACCAAGGCCGACGTCCGGGACGCGGGCACCCTGCGCCGCAGCCTCACGGCGCTCAACGCGGACGCCGTGCAGACCCCGGTCAGGGACACCGCCGAGCTGTGGGACGCGGTGACCAACGGCGACACCACCGCCTCCGGCATCGCGCACGTCTGGCTCGACGGCGTCCGCAAGGCGTCGCTCGACAAGTCCGTGCCGCAGATCGGCGCCCCCACCGCGTGGAAGGCCGGCTACACCGGCAAGGGCGTCAAGGTCGCCGTCCTGGACACCGGTGTGGACACGAGCCACCCGGACCTCAAGGACCAGGTGATCGAGTCCAAGAACTTCACCGCCGCCGCCGACGCCAAGGACCACTTCGGCCACGGCACCCACGTCGCCTCCATCGTCGCCGGCACCGGCGCCAAGTCGGGCGGCAAGTACAAGGGTGTGGCCCCGGACGCCAAGCTCCTCAACGGCAAGGTCCTCGACGACAGCGGCTCCGGTGACGACTCCGGCATCCTCGCCGGCATGGAGTGGGCGGCCTCCCAGGGCGCCTCCGTCATCAACCTGAGCCTCGGCGGCTACGACACCCCCGAGGTGGACCCGCTCGAAGCCGAGGTCAACAAGCTCTCCGCCGAGAAGGGCGTCCTGTTCGCGATCGCCGCGGGCAACGAGGGCCCCCAGTCGATCGGTTCGCCGGGCAGCGCGGACGCCGCGCTCACCGTCGGCGCCGTCGACAAGCAGGACAAGCTGGCGGACTTCTCCTCCACCGGCCCGCGCGCCGGCGACGGAGCCATCAAGCCGGACGTCACCGCTCCCGGCGTCGACATCACCGCCGCCGCGGCCAAGGGCAGCGTCATCGACCAGGAGGTCGGTGAGAAGCCCGAGGGCTACCTGACCATCTCCGGCACCTCGATGGCCACCCCGCACGTCGCGGGCGCCGCCGCCATCCTGAAGCAGGAGCACCCCGACTGGGGCTACACCGAGCTGAAGGGCGCCCTGACCGGTTCCACCAAGGGCGGCAAGTACACCCCGTTCCAGCAGGGGTCGGGGCGCATCCAGGTCGACAAGGCCATCGCCCAGTCGATCGTCGCCGACCCGGTGTCGGTGAGCTTCGGTGTGCAGCAGTGGCCGCACACCGACGACAAGCCGGTCACCAAGCAGCTGACGTACCGCAACCTCGGCGACAAGGACGTCACGCTCACCCTGAGCAGCAGCGCGCTCAACCCCAAGGGCGCGGCGGCCCCGTCGGGCTTCTTCAAGCTCGACGCGACGACGGTCACCGTCCCGGCGCACGGCAAGGCCTCGGTCGGCTTCACCGCCGACACCAAGCTGGGCGGCACCGTCGACGGCGCCTACTCCGCGTACGTGACGGCGACGGGCGGCGGCCAGACGGTCCGCACGGCCGCCGCGGTGCAGCGCGAGGTGGAGTCGTACGACCTGACGCTGAAGTTCATCGGCCGTGACGGCAAGCCGGCCCCGTACTACGGCGCCGACCTCAGCGGCGTCGCGGGCCTGGCCAACGGCGTCTGGCTGACTCCGTACGACAAGTCCGGCACGGTGAAGGTGCGCGCGCCCAAGGGCACGTACATCCTCAACACCTCCGTCATGGGCGACCCGGAGAACGCCGCCAAGGGCATCGACTGGATCGCGCAGCCGAAGCTGACCGTCGGCAAGAAGCAGACGATCACCATCGACGCGCGCAAGGCCAAGCCGGTGGACATCACCCTCCCGGCGTCGGGCCTGAAGTCCCAGTTCGCCTCGCCGGAGTTCGACGTCACGATCGGCAACGGCCAGTACGGCTACGGCTGGTTCCTCGACTCGTACAAGAACTTCCGCACCGCCCACCTGGGCGCGCAGCTGCCCGCCGGGTCGCTGTGGCAGCAGTGGGACGGCCACTGGACCAAGGGCGCGAGCGAGCAGTACGACGTCACCTCCGGCGGCCCGGTCAAGCAGCTCGCCACCGGCTACACCAAGCACTACAAGGCGGGCGACCTGGCCACGGTGAAGGTCCGGATGGGCGCGGCGGCGAGCGGCAAGAAGGGCGCGGTCGACGCGGTGGGCTGGCTGCCCGGCAGCTCCGGCGCCTCCTCCGTGAGCATTCCGCAGACCCTGCCCGGCACCCGCACCCTGCACCTGTCCGCCAAGGGCGGCGTGCAGT
Organism: Streptomyces sp. NPDC038200; assembly: GCF_055600785.1. NCBI lineage: Bacteria > Bacillati > Actinomycetota > Actinomycetes > Kitasatosporales > Streptomycetaceae > Streptomyces > Streptomyces sp. NPDC038200. The sequence continues at coordinate 112,911 of NZ_JBVJYH010000025.1, read as the reverse complement.
GGCAGCTCGAGTTCGCGCAGAACGGCGGGAGGGACCAGGACGGCTTCCCGGTCTCCGACGCCGGTTACTCACTCGGCCAGTTCGCCTTCAAGGCCGGCCAGTCCTACACCAAGACGGTCAACACCGCGGTGTTCGGCCCGCTCGTGAGCAAGAACTTCGGTCTCTTCCGCGACGGCAACGAGATCTACGGCGCGCTGCCGCTGGTCGCCGACTCCGGCAAGCACGTCGGGTACTCCGACTTCACCTCGGCGACCACCACCCTGTACCGCAACGGCACCAAGGTCGGCTCCAACGACGACCCGCTGTTCGGCGGCAAGACCTTCAAGGTGCCGGCCGGTGACGCGGCGTACCGGCTGACCACCTCGGTCAAGCGGTCCGCGAAGGTGTCGGAGGCCTCGACGCGCATCGACGCGGCCTGGACCTTCCGCTCCAAGAAGCCCGCGAACGGCACCGCCCAGCTGCCCGCCTCCGCGCTGCACTTCGGCGCCACCACCGGCCTGGACAGCCGGGTCGCGGCCGGCAAGAAGGTCACCTTCCCGGTCACCGTCGAGGGCGCCGCCGCCGGCGGCAACCTGAAGTCCCTCGCCGTCTACGTCTCCTACGACGGCCGCACCTTCAAGAAGGTCGACGTCCGCGGCGGCAAGATCACCGTCAAGAACCCGGCGAAGAACAAGGCCGTCTCGTTCCGCGCCAAGATCACCGACAAGAAGGGCAACACGTCGGCGATCACGATCTACAACGCGTACTTCGGCAAGTAAGCCGTAGCGCGCCCTGACGGGGGGCACACCGGAGAACCGTCTCCGGTGTGCCCCTCATCGCGTCGCCGCGCGGCTCGCGTCCGCGCCCCAGCTGGCCAGGAGGTGCAGGGACGCGGCGGAAGCGGAGTCCGGATCGGCGTGGTAGGTGACCAGGGACCGGTCCGAGCCGTCCGTCAGGCGGAAGCTCTCGAAGTTGAGGGCGAGATCGCCCACCAGCGGGTGGTGCAGATGCTTGACGCCGTGGCTCTTCTCCTTGACGTCGTGCGTGGCCCACAGCCGGCGGAACTCCTCGCTCTTGACCGACAGCTCACCCACCAGGGCCGACAGCCGCGCGTCGTCCGGATCACAGCCCGCGTCCATGCGCAGGGCGCACACGATGTCGATCGCCTTCTGCTCCCAGTCGACGAACAGCTCGCGGTAGTCCGGACGCAGGAACACCAACCGCGCCCAGTTGCGCTCGGCGGCCGGCAGCTCCGCCCAGTCGCCGAAGAGGGCCGCCGCCATCCGGTTCCAGGCGAGGATCTCCGCGCGCCGGCCCACGATGTACGCCGGCACGCCGTCCATGGTGTCCAGCAGCTGCCGCAGCGCCCCGCGCACCTGCTGCTGGCGCCCCGACTGCTTCTTCTTGCCGTGCGCCTTCGGCTTGGCCAGATGCGTGAGGTGCGCGTGCTCGGCGTCCGTCAGCCGCAGCGCCCGGGCGATCGAGTCCAGCACCTCCGCCGAGACGTTCCGGCCGTTCCCCTGTTCGAGCCGGGTGTAGTACGCCACCGACACCCCGGCCAGCTGCGCCAGCTCCTCGCGGCGCAGCCCCGGTACCCGCCGGTGCCGGCCGAAGCCGGCCAGCCCCACGTCCTCCGGTTTCAGCCGGGCCCGCCGGCTGCGCAGGAACTCGCTCAGCTCCGCACGCCGGTCCAGGGGCCGGCCGGCGGCGACCGCTGCGCCCGGCTGCTCGTCCCTGCTGTCCATACGTCCAGTATTCCTGGTCGTACGCTCAGCAGCCTGACCCCGCCGGTGGTAGGCACGGCAGTCGTACGCAAAGGCGTGGTCTGGGCGGACGTCCGCGTGCGCGGCAGGCTGGACGCCGTGCCCCGCCGGAAGGCGGCCGGGCACGCTACCCCCCCGCTAGGAGATCCCCGGCATGACCACTGTTGCCGCGTACGCCGCGCCCGCCGCGAAGGCCCCGCTGGAGCGGACCACCATCGAGCGACGCGCGGTCCGCGAGTTCGACGTCCTGATCGACATCAAGTTCGCCGGCATCTGCCACTCCGACATCCACCAGGCCCGCGAGGGCTGGGGCGAGGCGATCTTCCCGATGGTCCCCGGCCACGAGATCGCGGGCGTCGTCGCCGAGGTGGGCGCCGGTGTCACGAAGTTCCGGGTCGGCGACCGGGTGGGCGTCGGCTGCCTGGTCGACTCCTGCCGCGAGTGCGAGAACTGCGAGGCCGGTCTGGAGCAGTACTGCCTGGGCGGCAGCGTCGGCACCTACAACGCCATCGGCAAGGACGGCGAGCCCACCTACGGCGGCTACTCGGAGAAGGTCGTCGTCGACGAGAACTTCGTCGTCCGCGTCCCCGACGGCCTGTCCCTCGACGTGGCCGCGCCGCTGCTCTGCGCCGGCATCACCACGTACTCCCCGCTGCGCCACTGGAACGCCGGTCCCGGCAAGAAGGTCGCCGTCGTCGGCCTGGGCGGCCTCGGCCACATGGGCGTCAAGATCGCCCACGCCATGGGTGCCGAGGTCACCGTCCTCTCCCAGTCCCTGCGGAAGAAGGACGACGGCCTCAAGCTGGGCGCCGACCACTACTACGCCACCAGCGACCCGAAGACCTTCGAGGAGCTGGCCGGCACCTTCGACCTGATCGTCTCGACGGTGTCCGCCCCGATGGACTTCGGCGCGCTGCTGTCGCTGCTGAAGGTGGACGGCGCCCTGGTGAACGTGGGCGCCCCCGAGGAGCCCGTCTCCCTGAACCTGTTCTCGGTGATCGGCGGTCGCAAGACCCTCGCCGGTTCCATGATCGGCGGTATCCGCGAGACCCAGGAGATGCTGGACTTCTGCGCCGAGCACGGCATCGGCGCCGAGATCGAGCTGATCAGCGCGGCCGAGATCAACGAGGCGTACGAGCGGGTGCTCTCCAGCGACGTCCGCTACCGCTTCGTGATCGACACCGCCACGATCTGACCGAGGACGCCGCACCGGCGGCTCCGCCGGGGGGCCGGCCGTGATGCCGGTGCCGGTGCCGGTGCGGGTGCGGGTGCGGCGGCCGGCTGAGGCGGCCTGCGCGACGGACCCGACCGGCCCGGCCGCCCCCGTCGAGGGGGCGGCGAGGGCCACCCCGAGGGCATCGTCCCGGTGGGCCCGGTGCGCCTGGTGCGCTCGGTGTGCCTGGTGGGCCCGGGGTGCCAGGTGGGCCCGGGTGCCTGGTGTGCCTGGTGTGCTCGGTGCGCCCGGTGTGCCGTGTGCCCGGCGGGGCCGCCGGGCCCCGCGCTACGCCGGAACGAACCCCTCCCCGGCGCCGTACGCCCGCACGACCACGTCCCCGCCGGCCCCGGGCCGTACGACGTGAACCCGCCCGGCCCCGGTCACCCGGGCCTCCGCGTCCCCCACCGCGAGCAGCGTGTTCTCGTCCACGGCGACCCCGAACGGCACCTGGCCCCGGGCGACCGCCGCCACCAGCCGCGGCAGCGTGCCCCACTGGGCCGCGTGCACGTCCACCGCGAACGGCACCAGACCGAGCCCCGCCCGGACCTCGACCTCCGCCAGATCCTCGCCGGTCTCCTCCGGGCAGACGGCGACGCCGTCCACCAGCCATCCGCCGACCACGGCCCGCCGCGCCGCGACGGCCGCACCCGCGGAGAACCCGGCGTACGGCATCCCGCGCGCCGCCAGCAGTCCCGGCAGCCGCTCCAGGCATCCCGCGAGCGCCTCCTGGTAGGCGGGCGTGAGCCCGCCGCACACCAGCAGCCCGTCGACCCCGTCCAGCACGGCCTCCGGCTCGAACCGCCCGCCGAGCGGCACGAGCAACGGCACCGGCGCGCACGCGGGCCCGGCCTTCCGCAGCGCCGCCGCGTACCGCTCGAACTGCGCGGCCCCGTCCCCCTCGTCGACGATCAGACACCCGACTCGCCGCTCGCCGGGCACCTCCCGCAGGAACGGTTCGTACACCTCGGCGTGGTCCCAGCCACCACCGATCAGAAACGTACGACTGCCCATACCCTCCCTTTCACCTTCCGCCTTCCGGCCGAGGGGCGAATCTACGGGGCGGGCGCGGACGCCGTCGCCCGATTTAGCGGGCCCCCGCGCGGGCGGCTTCGCGGGGCACGCCGAACAACTCGGCCGCGGTGCCGCCGAGCACCCGGTCGCGGACCTCGCCGGAGACCGTGGCCCGCTCCACCATCACGCGCGCCACGACCGGGTCGCCGTAGGGCGCGTCGGAGCCGAAGAGGGTGCGCTCGGGGAGTGCGTGGACGGCGAGCCGTACGGCGATGACGAGGAAGGCCGTGGACAGCTCCAGGTACATGCCCGGGGTGTCCCGAACCAGTTCGACCGCCTCCATCCAGTGCAGACCGCCGAGTTGGCTGACGACCAGCGGGACACGGGGGTGACGGCGGGACAGCGCGGCGAGCGTGCGCAGGTCGTCCGCGGTGGTGGGCGCGAAGCCGTGCACGACCACGGGCAGCCCGCCGTGGTCGGCGGCGGCCCGCAGCACCGGCTCCAGCAGGCCGGCCCGCCCCGGCGCCGGCGTCAGCTCGCCGATCCCGCGCAGCCCCCGCCCCACCACGTCCTCGGCGACGGCCCGCTCGACCTCGGCCGCCGGCAGCCCCAACGGCACGGACCCGAAACCGATGAACCGGTCCGGGTGCGCGGCGACCGCCGCGCTCACCTCGTCCAGCGCACCGGCGAACCCCTCCCGGGACCCGCCGTGCCCGCCGAGCGCGCTCTCCAGCACGGCGAACTCCCGCCGCAGGGAGGGCAGGTCCGCGGCGCGCTCGGGGTGCGGCCGGGTCGGGAACAGGACGGCCCTGTCGACGCCGGCGGCGTCCAGGGCGTCCAGATGGAGGCCGACGGGGTCGTGCACGTGCCCGTGCGCATCGATGATCATTGTTTCTCCCGCGGAGTCGCGAAACGACGCTGTCCGGGGGAGAGTTGCAGCCTGACACAGTGGCAAGGTCAAGTGAGCGGCCGTGCGAGAGGGGAGAACCGGCGTGCTGATCGGCGAACTGGCGGCCCGCACCGGCACCGGACCCCGCCTCCTGCGTCACTACGAGGCCACCGGCCTGCTGACCCCGCACCGCCGCTCCAACGGCTACCGCGAGTACACGGAGGCGGACGTCCTCCGGGTCCGGCGCATCCGCACCCTTCTCGCCGCGGGACTGCCGACCCGCGTGGTCGCGTCCCTGCTGCCGTGCACGACGGACACGGCGGCGGGCCCCGCCCTGACCCCCTGTCCCGGTGTCCCCGAGGCGCTCCGCCGCCGCCTGGCCGAACTGGACGAGAAGGCCGGACGACTGGAGGCGGAGCGTAGGGAGCTGCGCCGCCTGCTGACCGAACTGGCCTGACGGCGTCCGCCGTGCCGCGAGGGCGAGGCGAGAGGCTCCCGAGGGCGGCGGCGCGAGGCTCCTGCCACGGCGCGGCGCGAGGCTCCTGCCACGGCGCGGCGAGCGGCGAGGACAACGCCCCGGCGCTCGCCGGCCCGGTCAGGCCCGCGCCGCCGCGGCCTGCGCCACCTCGTGCGCCACCGTGTTGCGGACCTGGCAGTAGTACTCGGCCATGTCGCCGCGGTAGCGCCACGGCAGCGCGTTCACGTGCCCGTCGACCAGCTTGAACTGCTCCAGCGCCGCCTCGTTGCGGTCCTGCAGGTGCAGATAGAACGCCAGCAGGTGACGCAGTTCCGGCAGCCGCGGGTGGGACGGGTCCGCGGCCGCCACGTCCGCGAGGGCCGCTTCGACCCGGGCCACCATCTCCGGCGTGTTGTCGGCCGCGGCGTCCGTCGAGTCGTCGTGCTCGTAGTGCGCGATGAGCGGCAGCGCCGTCAGCAGGCTGCCCGCCGGCGCCTCGGCCGCGGCCCGCTCGGCGAACTCGAACGCCAGCCGCTCGGAGCCCCGCCACTTCGCGCACCAGTACTGCAGTGCCGAGAAATGCGCCTCGTAGTGGTGCGGAGCGCGGGAGGTGATCTCCGCCCACAGCTTGTCCATCTCGGCGTTCGGATAGCCGAGGCCGAGCGCCACCCAGATCTCCGCGATGTACGGGGTCGGGTCGTCGGGGTTCAGCTCCGCCGCCCTGGCGACCTCCTTGCGGGCGGCGGCCAGCGTGCGGTGGAAGCCGTCGAACTGCTCCCGTGTCGTGTACTGCGCCTGCTTGCCGCCCCGCAGCTCCCAGGCCAGGATCACCGTGCTGCGCGCCCGCACCACGGCCGCGTCCGGATCGTCACGCCGCTCGGCCTCCCACGCCAGCAGCCACGTGTCCTCCTCGGCCGCCAGCTCCGCCAGCAGATAGGCGACCGACGACCGCCGGTCCCAGTCCCGGCCGATCTCCGCGAGCAGGTCGGCGGCCGGCCGCCAGTCACCGCCGCGCACCGCGGTGAGCACGGCGGCCCACTCCGCCGGCAGGGGCGCGGCCAGATCGGTGTTCTGCCGCTCGGCGGGCAGCAGGCCGAGCTTCTCCGCGGCCTCCTGGGCCTCCGAGCCGTCGTCACGGCTCGGGGAGAACAGCTCCTTGACGAACACCCAGGCCAGCCACAGCACGAAGATGCCCGTGGGGACGGCCAGGATGCCCAGGATCCAGAAGAGGACGGTCATCGGGATCGGTCCGTTCGTTCGCTCGGAAGGGGCATGTCAGACGTTCTGCACGGCCGGCGGCAGCAGCGCGCGCAGCGGGGCGGTGTCGGGATGGTCGGCGACCGCCGCCTCCAGAGCCGCCTCCAGCGCGGCCTCGGGGGTGTCGTCCGCCGTCTCCGAGGCCCAGCCGGGCAGCCGTACCTCCGCCGGGCGCGTCCAGGAGAACTCCCAGTGCAGCAGCGAACGGGAGCTGAAATCGGCCAGCACCATGGTGCGCAGCGAGCGGTGCAGCCCGGGCCGTACGAACTCGCGGAACGCCCGCCCCTTCGCGACGGACGCCTCCTCCGACAGCGGCAGCCGCTCCGCCAGCCGCCACAGCCGGCCGTCGTCGATGACGTCCAGCAGCGCGGCCAGCGTCGCCGGCCGCCCGGTGTACGCGGCCAGCGCCTGGTGCAGCGGGGTCTGCGCGGACGACAGCCCCGCGGCCATCGAGGCGTCCAGCAGCTCCTGCCAGCCGGCGGCGCGCGGATAGGCCAGCAGCCTGTTGACGAGGACGGCGTTCTCCAGGGCGGCCAGGGTGCGCGCCGGGTCGGCCAGCAGCGCCAGCGCCGCCTCCTTGGCCTCGTCGGTGCGCCCGTCGGCGGGCAGCGACTCGATCCGGCGTACGCGTTCGGCGATCGGCGGGTGCGAGTCGTACGCCCCGGCCGGCTCGTCCGGCAGCTGCCGGCGCAGCTTCGCCAGTTCCGGTTCCCGGGCGGTCAGCAGCCGGCCGAAGCCGCCGAAGAACTCGCCGAGCGGCGGCATCAGCCGGGCCTGGAGGCCCAGGGTGGCGTAGGACTCCACGTAGAAGTCGTGCGAGGCGGACAGCACCGGGATCTCGCGCAGCGCCGACGCGGTCGCGTCGCGTCCGGCGATCCGGGCGGCGGCCAGGTCGGCGGCGTACTCCTGCCCGCGCGCGGTGGAGAGGGAGGCGCGCAGGTAGAGCTTGCCGTAGGCGGTGTAGATCCGCGCCATCGTCCGGTACGTCGCCCCGACACCGGCGGTGTCGACCTGCTTGGCCTTCTTGCCCTTGGCGACCCGCTTGGCGGACGCCCGTTCCTGGCGGGCCCGGTCGGCGGCCACCTTGTCGTCCGCCCGCTCGTGGAACTGGCCGATGACCCGGCCGATCTGCACGCGTCCGCGCACGACGAGCGCGGACAGCCGGGTGTCACCACCGGTGAAGTGCCCGAACTCGTGGGCGAGCACGGACCGCAGCTGGGCCTCGGTCAGACCGATCAGCAGCGGGACGCCGAGCGTGAGCAGGCGCCGTCCGGGGAACAGGCCGAGCAGCCGCGGGTTCTCGCTGACGGAGGCGTTGACCTCGCCGGTGAGCACGATCCGGTGGGGAGCGCGGGTGCCGGCCGCCGCGGCCAGCTCCCGGACCAGTGCCCACAGCCGGGGCTCGTCGGCGTCCGTGACCGGGATGCCGGGCGGGTCCTCGCCCTTGGGGGTGCGCAGCATGAGCAGGCCGCGGACGACGGGGACGGCCAGCAGCACCGTGACGATGCCGACCTTCAGCGTGAGCGGGCCGTGTCCCCAGCTGAAGACGAGGACATCGATACCGATCAGCGCGGCGAGCAGGACGAGGCTCAGCAGATAGAAGCCGAGCAGCAGGACGAGAGCGCGCAGCGCGCGCAGAGTTGCGCCCATTAGGCAGATCCCCCCACAGGACCTCAGAAAGAGGACATGACAAAACGGTTGATAAAGGGCATGGCGGAGCGCCGACCTGACGGACGATCGGTAATGGGTGGTGCGGGTGGTGCGTGTGGGGGGATGCCGGAGTATGCCCTACCGCAGGTCAGGAGGGCAATGCGGGCGGGGGAGGGGAGGGGTGGGGCGGGGACGGCGTGAGGGGGCCGGGGGCGGCGGGGTGCGGGCGGGAGGTGAACCGGCCCCCGGCGGGGTGCCGGTCAGCCGGGCAGGGTGGCCGGGCTGCCGCCGTTGGCCTCGTAACCGGCGACCGCCAGCGCGCGGTGGAGCGCGAACGCGGCGGCCGGGTCGTCGGACAGGGTCCACGGCAGCGCGCCCACGTGCCCGTCCACGTGCACCAGCTGGTCCATGGCCTCCGCCCAGCGCTCCGCGCGGACCAGGAAGAAGGTCAGCAGATGACGCACGTGCGGGAGCGTCGGGTCGTCGGGGTCGGCCGAGTGCACCGCGTGCAGCGCGCCGTGGATCGCCTTGGTGACGACCTCGCTCTGGTAGAAGCTCCTGACCAGGTTCACCTCCGGCAGGTGCTCGAACACCGCGAACAGCGGCAGCGCGGCCAGCGGGGAGCCCTCCGGGGCCCGCGCCGCGGCGGCCTCGGCGAAGGAGTACGCCTGCTCACGCGAGCCGTGCCACTTCTCGCACCAGTAGTGCAGGGCGGCCAGGTGCGCGCCCATGTGCAGCGGAGCACGGTCGAGGACCTTCAGCCACAGCTGCTCGAACTCGGCCTGCGCATAGGCCAGCCCGCGCGCGATGGACAGCTCCACGACGTACGGCACCGGGTCGCCGGGGGCCAGCAGGGCCGCCTGGGCGCAGGCGTCCCGGGCCTCCTCCATGATGATCCGGAAGTCGTCCGTGCCCGGCGTCGCCGTCCGCCAGGCCTGCTGCACCAGGAACTCCGCGTGGACGGCGGCACCGCCCGCGTCCTTGGGCTGCTCGGCCCGCCACACCCGCAGCCACTGGCCGCCCGGCGTCTCGTGCACCCCGCCGGGCCGCTGCTGCAGCTCCAGCGCGGCGGCACCGGCGAACGCCTGGACGCGCTGCCAGCGCCGCTCGCCCTCGGACTCCGTGCCGGCCAGCAGCTGGGCGGCGGCCCGGTAGTCCTGGGTGCGCTGCACCAGCTCCAGGACCGCCAGCAGGTCCTGGTCCGGGCCGGGCAGGCGCACGTCCTGCTCCTCCTCGCGCAGGAAGCCGTACGCCGCCGGGTCGGCGGCATCCGGGTGACCCGGAGGAACCTGCTGGATCATGCCGCGCCTGCGCCGCATGACCGGAAGCAGGACGAGGCCCAGCATGAGCAGCGCCATCAGCAGCCAGAGAATCGCCATGCGTCAAGCGAACCAGACGCCGCCGACAATTGGCGAACCCCGCCGACACCCTGTGGATAACTCCCGGTCAGAGCATGACAGAGAGATTGCAGAACATGACGACCACCTCATTGCGGACGTCAGGAACCTGCCGGGCGCACTACGCTCGATGCACATGAGCGACAGGCATATCAGTGACCACTTCGAGACCCTCGCGATCCATGCGGGCAACACCGCGGATCCCCTCACCGGCGCGGTCGTCCCGCCGATCTACCAGGTCTCGACCTACAAGCAGGACGGCGTCGGCGGACTGCGCGGCGGCTACGAGTACAGCCGCAGCGCCAACCCCACCCGGACCGCTCTCGAGGAGAACCTCGCCGCGCTGGAGGGCGGTCGCCGCGGCCTCGCCTTCGCGTCCGGCCTGGCGGCCGAGGACACCCTGCTGCGCACGCTGCTCACCCCCGGTGACCACGTGGTGATCCCGAACGACGCCTACGGCGGCACCTTCCGGCTCTTCGCCAAGGTCGCCACCCGCTGGGGCGTGGAGTGGTCGGTCGCCGACACCAGCGACCCGGCCGCCGTCCGGGCCGCGATCACCTCGAAGACCAAGGCCGTCTGGGTGGAGACCCCCTCCAACCCGCTGCTCGGTATCACCGACATCGCCGCGGTCGCGCAGGTCGCCCACGACGGCGGCGCCAAGCTCGTCGTCGACAACACCTTCGCCACTCCCTACCTCCAGCAGCCGCTGTCCCTCGGGGCGGACGTCGTCGTGCACTCGCTCACGAAGTACATGGGCGGCCACTCGGACGTGGTCGGCGGCGCGCTGATCGTCTCCGACCAGGGACTCGGCGAGGAGCTGGCCTACCACCAGAACGCGATGGGCGCCGTCGCCGGCCCCTTCGACTCCTGGCTGGTGCTGCGCGGCACCAAGACCCTCGCGGTGCGCATGGACCGGCACAGCGAGAACGCCACGAAGATCGCCGACATGCTGACCCGGCACCCGCGCGTGACCGGCGTGTGCTACCCCGGGCTGCCCGACCACCCCGGCCACGACGTCGCCGTCAAGCAGATGAAGGCGTTCGGCGGCATGGTGTCGTTCCGGGTCGAGGGCGGCGAGCAGGCCGCGCTCGAGGTGTGCAACCGCGCCAAGGTGTTCACCCTCGGCGAGTCCCTCGGCGGCGTCGAGTCCCTGATCGAGCACCCCGGCCGGATGACGCACGCGTCCGTGGCCGGTTCCCAGCTGGAGGTCCCGGCGGACCTGGTGCGCCTGTCGGTGGGCATCGAGAACGTCGAGGACCTGCTGGAGGACCTCAAGCAGGCCCTCGGCTAGCAGTCGGCCGGGGTCATCCAGGCTCTCGGCCGGCAGTCGGCCGGGGTCACCAGCCGCTGATCGGTGGAGTCGTCTGCGAGGGCGGCTCCACCCACGGGCGGGCGTCGGCCGCCCACACGGCGAACGCGACCACCGCCGCGCACGCCAGCAGCCACAGCACCCGCAGGACGAACCGCCGGTGGCGCAGCAGACGCTCCCCGCGGCGCACCGCGTCGCCGCACATGTCCGGCGGCACCGGCGCCACGGACCGCTCCATGATCCGCCGCACGGCGGCCTCCCGCTCGCTCCGCTTCACCCCGCCCTCCCCGGGCCGCCCCCGCGGCTCCGCGTGGCCCCGCCCGGCGAAGCGGCCCGCCCCGCGCCTCTCACGGCGCCGCCGCCTTCGCGCCCACCGCCCGCGGGGCCGGCTTCCGGGCGGGGTGCAGCACGGTGGCCGTCGCCCGGTCGCAGAGGGTGTGGACGCGTTCCGCCGGCAGGCCGAGCAGGGCCGCCGCCTGCTCCTCGGCGACCCCCTCGTAGAGCCGCAGGACGAGGATCAGCCGTTCCCGGGGCGTGAGCGCGGCGAGCGGGGCGCCCGGATCCGGGCGGGCGCGGCCGAAGGCGCCGTACCGGTGCCAGGTGGTGCGGGCGAAACGGGTGGCGAGGTACTGGCGGGCGCAGTCGTAGGGGTCTTCCCCGCGCAGCCGGTCCCAGCGGGCGTAGGTGTGGGCGAGCGTCAGCGTCAGCAGGCGTCGCGCGCGCGGGTTGGCGTCCGGCGCCTCGGCGGTGAGCAGGGTGGCGGCGTGCAGCAGACGCCCGGCCGCGCCCGCGACGAACGACTCGAACTCCCGGGCCCGGCGGACATCGCGGGCCATTTGCCGATCACGCACCGCGCCTCCCCCCGACGGGGCCCGTCCGGACCCGGTCTCATATGAGGCCAGCGGCGGCCCGGGGTCAAGACTCCGGAGCCGTCCGGTAGAGCACCCGGTTCAGGAGGCCGGCGGCTGCTCCGCCGCCGGAACGCCCTGCACCGTCATCCGCGCGGACAGCGCGTGATTGAAGCGAGTGAGGAGCGTGCAGAACTGCTCGCGCTCCTCCGGCGCCCAGTCGTGTGTCAGCTCGGCCATGAGCTGACGCCGGGACGAGCGGACCTCCTCCAGCCGGGCCGCGCCGCGCGGCGACAGCTGCAGCACCACCGCACGCCCGTCCTCGGGGTGCGAGGTGCGCTTGACGAGCCCGGTGTCGACCAGGGGCGCCACCTGCCGGGTGACCGTGGAGGAGTCGATGCCCATGCTCGCGGCGAGCGCCTTGACGCCCATCGGGCCTTCCTTGTCGAGGCGGTTGAGCAGCAGGTACGCGGCGCGGTCCATGGAGTTGCGCACCTGGCCGACGCCACCGAGCCGCGTCTGTTCGGCACGGCGGGCGAACACCGCCACCTCGTGCTGGAGGGTGTCGAGAAGACCGGTGTCACCGACGGTCGTCATGTCCATCGACATTTCAGGTGTTGTGGGCATGGCCGGAGGCTCGCTTCATGAAGGGCTGCTGGGTTGGGGGACAGGGTACGCGGCCCGGCGCCGGGCCGTACCGGCGCTGCGCAAACCGGTCTCGCAGCTTGGTCACACCCGTCGGGCGCAAACGTGAACTGCGATGCTGGAGGCATGAGCTACCGCACGGCCGACTCCTTGCGTTCCGTCACCCTCGACGATGTGCGCGGCGCCCAGAAGATGCTCTCGGGTGTGGCACGGGTGACGGCGATGGAGGGCAGCCGGCACCTGTCCCAGCTGGTCGGCGCGCCGGTGCACCTGAAGTGCGAGAACCTGCAGCGGACCGGCTCGTTCAAGCTGCGCGGCGCCTATGTGCGGATCGCCGGGCTGCTCCCGGAGGAGCGGGCGGCGGGTGTGGTGGCGGCGAGCGCCGGGAACCATGCGCAGGGTGTGGCACTGGCCTCCTCGCTGCTGGGCGTGCACGCGACGGTGTTCATGCCGAAGGGCGCACCGCTGCCGAAGATCAGCGCGACCCGGGAGTACGGCGCCGAGGTGCGCCTGCACGGACAGGTGGTGGACGAGACACTGGCCGCCGCCCAGGAGTACGCGGCCGAGACGGGCGCGGTGTTCATCCACCCCTTCGACCACCCGGACGTGATCGCCGGCCAGGGCACGGTCGGCCTGGAGATCCTGGAGCAGTGCCCGCGGGTGCGCACGGTCGTCGTCGGCATGGGCGGCGGCGGGCTCGCGGCCGGTATCGCGGTGGCGGTGAAGGCGCTGCGGCCGGACGTCCGGATCGTCGGTGTGCAGGCGGAGGGTGCCGCCTGCTATCCGCCCTCGCTCGCCGCCGGCCGGCCGGTGTCGCTGGAGAGCCCGGCGACGATGGCCGACGGCATCAAGGTGGGCCGGCCGGGTGTGGTGCCGTTCGCGATCGTCGAGGAGCTGGTCGACGAGGTGCGCACGGTCAGCGAGGACCAGCTGTCGGCCGCGCTGCTGCTCTGCCTGGAGCGGGCCAAGCTGGTCGTGGAGCCGGCCGGGGCGAGTCCGGTCGCGGCGCTGCTGGCGGCGCCGGACACCTTCGGGGGCCCGGTCGTCGCGGTGCTCTCCGGCGGCAACGTCGACCCGGTGCTGATGCAGCGCGTGCTGCGGCACGGCATGGCCGCGCAGGGCCGCTACCTGGCCGTGCGGCTGCGGCTGACGGACCGGCCGGGTGCGCTCGCCACGCTCCTCGGCGTGCTGTCGGCGGTCGACGCCAACGTCCTCGACGTCAGCCACGTCCGCACCGACCCGCGGCTCGGGCTCAGCGAGGCGGAGGTGGAGCTGCACCTGGAGACGAAGGGCCCGGTGCACTGCCTGGAGCTCGGCCAGGCCCTGCGGGACGCCGGCTACACGGTCATCGACTGACCCCCGGCGCACGGCGCGCCGAGCACACGTCATCGCCACCTGTCCGGGTGAAATGCATTGAGCAACGCGATACATCGCGTTATGGTCTCTCGTGTGCTCGCCGGCCCGCCTGCCCGCGGCCACGGAGACGGCCGTCGCCGTCGGCGGACGCCGCGGAAGGGTGCGGACGTCCGACGGTGGCGCACGCCCGCGGGCACAGGGCGGGCGGAACCAGGCGGGCGCCCACCTCGGTGCGGAATCCGCACGACGATCCCGCACCCCTCTATCCCCGACGACGTGGAGACAGACATGCCAGGTGCCATCCATGCCGAAGGACTGGTGAAGACCTTCGGCGACGTAAGGGCACTGGACGGCGTCGACCTCGATGTGCCCGAGGGCACGGTCCTCGGCCTGCTCGGGCCGAACGGCGCCGGCAAGACGACGACGGTCCGCTGCCTGACCACCCTGCTCCGCCCCGACAGCGGCAAGGCCGTCGTCGCGGGCGTGGACGTCCTGCGGCACCCCGACGCCGTGCGCCGCTCCATCGGCCTGTCCGGCCAGTTCGCGGCGGTCGACGAATATCTGACCGGCCGGGAGAACCTGCAGATGGTCGGCCGGCTGTACCAGATGAGGGCGAAGGCGGCCAAGGCCCGCGCGGCGGAGCTGCTGGAGCAGTTCCACCTCACGGATGCCGCCGACCGCCCCGCCAAGACCTACTCCGGAGGCATGCGCCGCCGCCTGGACCTCGCCGCGGCCCTCGTGGTCTCGCCCCCGGTGATGTTCATGGACGAACCGACGACGGGCCTCGACCCGCGCAACCGCCAGCAGCTGTGGGAGGTCATCAGACAGCTCGTCTCCGGCGGTACGACGCTGCTGCTCACCACGCAGTATCTGGAAGAGGCCGACCACCTGGCCCACGACATCGCGGTCGTCGACCACGGCCGGGTCATCGCCAAGGGCACCTCCGACCAGCTCAAGGCCCGCACCGGCGGCGAGCGCGTCGAGGTCGTCGTGCACGAGCGGGACCGCATGGCGACCGCCGCGCAGGTGCTGCGCGGCTTCGGCAAGGGCGAGACCACGGTCGAGGAGCACACCCGCAAGCTCACGGTGCCCGTCACCGGCGGCGCCAAGCTGCTCGCCGAGGTCATCCGCGAGCTGGACGCGCGAGGCGTCGGGATAGACGACATCGGACTGCGCCGTCCCACCCTCGACGACGTCTTCCTGTCCCTGACGGGACATGCGGCGAAGACCGCCGGCCGGGACGAGCGGAACGACAAGGAGACCGTGAAATGAGTGCCGCCACCGAGGCCGGGCCCGTCGCGGCGCCCGGCAACCCCTTCGGCCGGTCCGTCCGGGACTCGCTGATCGTCGCCGGACGCAATCTGATCCGCATGTCGAGAATCCCCGAAATGATGATCTTCGGGCTCATTCAGCCGATCATGTTCGTGGTGCTTTTCACCTATGTCTTCGGCGGGTCCATGAAGATCGGTGCCAGCACCAGCGCGCTGGACTACAAGAACTTCCTGATGGCCGGCATTTTCGCGCAGACCGTCACCTTCGCCACCGCGGCATCCGGTGCCGGCATCGCCGACGACATGCACAAGGGCCTCATCGACCGCTTCCGCTCCCTGCCCATGGCGCGCGGCGCGGTGCTGACCGGCCGCACCCTCGCCGACCTGGTGCAGACGGCGCTCACCGTGCTGGTCCTCGCCCTGGTCGCGCTGCTGGTCGGCTGGCGGGCCGGCTCCGACGGCGACACGAACGCCGGCAGGGTCCTCGCCGCCTTCGGTCTGCTGCTCCTGCTCGGGTACGCGTTCACCTGGATCGGCGCGCTGATCGGTCTGTCGGTGCGGACCCCGGAGGCGGCCACCTCCGGCGGGCTGGTCTGGCTCTTCCCGGTGACCTTCCTGTCCAACGCGTTCGTGGACACCGGCAACATGACGCCGTGGCTGCGGCACGTCGCCGAGTGGAACCCGTTCAGCGCGACCGTCCAGGCGACCCGTGTGCTGTTCGCCAACCCCGGGCGGTCCGGTTCGGGCGCCTGGCCGATGGAGCACCCGGTCTGGGCCTCGTTGATCTACTCGGTCCTGATCATCGCCGTGTTCCGCACCCTCGCCGTGCGCAAGTACCGCTCCGCCACCGCCTGAGCGCCGCGCACACGATGAAGCCCCCGGCGGCCCTGAGGGCGGCCGGGGGCGCACAGCGAACCGGAGACCTGCATCAGCCCACGTAGGGCTCGGCCTTCAGGATCCGCACCGAAGCCTTCTTGCCGTTCGGCAGCTCGTACTCGGCGTCCTCACCGACCTTGTGGCCGGTGACGCCCGCGCCGAGCGGTGACTGCGGCGAGTACGTCTCGATGTCGGCGCTCGCGTACTCGCGCGAGGCGAGCAGGAACGTCAGCGTGTCGTCCTCGTCACCGTCGAAGGCGATCGTGACGACCATGCCCGGCGCGACGGCACCGTCCGCGGAGGCCGGAGCTTCGCCCACCTTGGCGTTCTCCAGCAGCTGGGTCAGCTGGCGCACACGCAGCTCCTGCTTGCCCTGCTCCTCCTTGGCCGCGTGGTACCCGCCGTTCTCGCGCAGGTCGCCCTCCTCGCGCGCAGCCGCGATCTTGGCGGCGATCTCCGTGCGCGCAGGACCAGTAAGGTACTCAAGCTCGTCCTTGAGCTTGTTGTACGCCTCCTGGGTCAGCCAGGTGACGTTCTCGCTGGTCTGGGTCACAGGGTGCTCCTCGTCGGTACTGGGAATACAAAGCATCGCCCTACCCAGAAGAATGTTCCCTCTTGGATGGGCGAAACCACGAGCCTAACAATTCGCGGGCGGAAGGGGGAGGACATAAGCCATCAGAATCACATCAATGCAGGTCGGAGCCTACGCATTCCGGGTGAAGCGGGGCCGCCCTCGCCGGACGTCAGTCGGTGTGACAGCCCAGCAGCTGGGCCGTCGTCCCCCGTGCGGTGGTGCGGAGCGTGACGACCCGGTCGATCCGCGTGGCGGACCCGGAGAAGCGGAAGTCGGCCCGGCCCACCTCGGCGCCGTCGGCCGACTGGGACCGCACGGTGCAGTAGCCGGAGGCACCGGCGTCCTTGCGGACCTCCAGATGGGCCTTGACCGTGTCCTGTGACGCCTGGAAGGTGATGACCTCGGCGCTGATCTCGTTCTGCGCGACGTAGTGGTAGGCGAAGTAGCCGATCAGTGCGAGCAGGGCCGCGCCCAGCACCGAGCCGGCGATCTTGAGCTTGCGGTCGGCGCGCTCGTCCGAGGAGCGGCCGTAGCGACCCTCGGGCAGTCGCGTGCTCGCGGTACTCATGATCGTCCTCTCCGCGGAATTATTCGCCCCCCGATTCGGTCACTATAGAAGCCTCTCGACCGCCGCCCGACCGCCACCCCTGCAACGACGTCCCTTCGGGACGGCCCCTGCTGAATGCCCCACGAACCGGGGCGCCGACTTACCAAGGATTGAGTCTTGACTGACCAGCTGCGACTGATGGCCGTTCACGCGCACCCTGACGACGAGTCGAGCAAGGGCGCGGCCACCATGGCGAAGTACGTGTCCGAGGGAGTGGATGTGCTGGTGGTGACCTGCACCGGCGGAGAGCGCGGCTCCATCCTCAATCCGAAGCTGCAGGGCGACAAGTACATCGAGGAGAACATCCACGAGGTCCGCCGCAAGGAGATGGACGAGGCCCGCGAGATCCTCGGCGTCAAGCAGGAGTGGCTCGGCTTCATCGACTCCGGCCTGCCGGAGGGCGACCCGCTGCCGCCGCTGCCCGAGGGCTGCTTCGCCCTGGAGGACGTCGACAAGGCGGCCGGTGAGCTGGTGCGGAAGATCCGTTCCTTCCGCCCGCAGGTGATCACCACCTACGACGAGAACGGCGGCTACCCGCACCCCGACCACATCATGACCCACAAGATCTCCATGGTGGCGTTCGAGGGCGCGGCGGACACCGAGAAGTACCCCGAGGGCGAGTTCGGCCCCGCCTACCAGCCGCTGAAGCTGTACTACAACCAGGGCTTCAACCGCCCCCGCACCGAGGCGCTGCACCAGGCCATGCTCGACCGCGGCCTGGAGTCGCCGTACGGGGAGTGGCTCAAGCGGTGGAACGAGATGGAGCGCACCGAGCGCACGCTGACCACCCACATCCCGTGCGCGGACTTCTTCGAGATCCGCGACAAGGCGCTGATCGCCCACGCCACGCAGATCGACCCGGACGGCGGCTGGTTCAAGGTGCCGCTGGAGCTCCAGAAGGCGGTCTGGCCGACGGAGGAGTACGAGCTGGCGAAGTCCCTCGTCGACACTTCCCTCCCCGAGGACGACCTCTTCGCGGGCATCCGGGACAATGCCTGACATGAGCGCAAGCGTGAGCCTGGCAGTGACGCACCTCGTCCCCCTCGCCAAGGAGGTCGACGAGAACAAGGTCACCCCCGGTGTCCTCGGCTTCATCGTCTTCGCGGTGATGGCCCTGGCCGTGTGGGGCCTGATGAAGTCGATGAGCAAGCACATGCAGAAGGTCGACTTCAAGGAGGCCCCGGACGCCGGAGCGGAGCCGGCCGGCACGAAGGCCGACTCCACGGCTCGGCAGAGCTGACCGGACGGCCCGACCGGGCCGACCCGGCGGCTCGCCCGGGCCGACCCAGGTGGGGCCGGCCCGGACAGGGCCGGTCCCGGGTCACCGTTCCGCCGGTACCGCCACCCCCATCACCTCACGGGCGTGGCGGTCCGGAGTCATGCGCAGCCGCCATGCCTGCCAGCCGGCCTCCAGCTGGACGCCCCGCTCCAGCAGCAGGGCGTAGGCCGAGACGTAGTCGCCCAGCTTCTCGTCGCGCAGCGGATGCGTGGCGCGGGCCAGCTGCGCCAGCTCCTCCTCGGCCACCGCCGTGCCCACCTCCACCCCGCCCGGCGCCGCGTACGGCAGCAGGGTGCAGCGCAGGAAGCGGGCCCAGTCCTCGCCGCGCCGGTCGCCGTAGGCCGTGAACAGGGCGAGCGCCTCGTCGCACAGCGCCAGTGCCTGCGGGGTACGGGCGTTGCCCGCGTCCACCACGGCCAGCTCCAGGCAGGTCCAGGCCTCGCCGTGGGCCACGCCGATCCGCTGGAAGTCGGCGCGCGCGTCGACCAGGAGCTGCCGGGCGAAACCGGAGTTGCGCAGCGATCCGGTCTGCGCGGCCCGCTGGTCCCGGGTCGCCCGCGCCGAGTGGTGCCGGGCACAGGCCAGGCCGTACACGTCCCGCATCCGGGAGAACATCGTCCGCGACCGCTCCAGGTCCCGGACCGCCTGGTCCAGCTCGCCGGTCTCCTCCAGCGCCTGGCCCAGGTAGTACAGCGTCCAGGCCTCACCGCGCACGTCCTCGTTGTCCCGGTGCCGGACGACCGCGCGGCGCAGGCTCTCCACGGCGGCGGACGCCTCGCCGGCCACCAGCCGGGCCCGGGCCAGCTGGGTCAGCGCCCATGCCTCCCCGCGGGCGTCGTGCGTCCGGCCGTACCGCTCCAGGGCGGCCCGCAGCTCCGTCTCCGCACGCGGTACGTCCCCCAGCCGCAGCGCCAGCTGGCCCAGCTGGAAGTGCGCCCAGGCCTCGCCGTGCAGCGAGCCGCCCTCGCGGTGCTGGACGAGGGAGCGGGTGAGCAGGTCCAGCGCCTCCGCCAGCCGGCCCCGGTCCCGCTGGACCGCCGCCAGCGCGTGCATCGTCCACGCCCGGTCGGTCGCCAGCTCCGGCGCCGTCTGCAGATCCAGCGCCTCCTGCAGCTTGGCCGCCGCCTCCTGGAGGTTGCCCTGGTGGTGCAGCGTGATCCCGAGCGAGCACAGCGCGCGGGCCGCCCCCGCGTCGTGGTGCGCCTCCCGGTACAGGTCCACGACCGAGGCCAGGGTGGCGCGCGCCTTGTCCAGCTCGCCCAGCTGCCGGGCCGCGATGCCGGTACGCCACTGCACCGAACGCACCAGCAGGCCCTGGTCCACCGACTGCGCCAGCTCGCTGATCTCACCGAGCCGGTACAGGTCGCCGCGCAGCAGGCAGTAGTCGCACAGCGCGCCGAGCAGGTTCAGCACGGCGCCCTGGTCCACGCCCTCCGCGTGCCGCAGCGCCGCCGTGATGAAACTGGACTCGTCGTCCAGCCAGCGCAGCGCCTCGTCGAGCGAGGGGAAGCCGTGCGAACCGAACTGGTTCGACCGCGTGGACATGTTCCCGTCGACCAGGCGCAGCACCGAGTCGGCCAGCTCCGCGTAGTTCACGATCAGCCGTTCCTGCGCCGCGGCGCGCTCGGCCGGGTCCTCCTCGTCCAGCAGCCGGGCGTGCGCGAAGGCCCGCACCAGGTCGTGCAGCCGGTAGCGGTTGCCGCGCACATGGTCGATCAGTCCCGCCCGCGCCAGCGCCACCAGGTGCCGGGTGGCCTCCGCCTCGTCGGTGCCGAGCAGCGCGGACGCCGCCGCCGTGCCCAGCGAGGCCCGGCCCGCCAGGGCGAGCCTGCGCAGCAGCCGGCGGGTGGGTTCGGACTGGTCGGTGTAGCGCAGCCACAGGGCCCGCTCCACCGGCTCCACCGGGCCGTACGCGCCCAGGTCCGTGGCCAGCTGCCGCGGCGAGCGCGGGCCGAGCGCGGAGCCCGCGATCCGCAGGGCCAGCGGCAGGCCCCCGCACAGCCCGCGGACCCGGTCGGCGGACTCGGCGTCGTACGGCCCCGACGCGTCCTCGGCCGCCGCGGTCAGCAGTTCCTCCGCGCCCGCCCCGTCCAGCGCCCGCACCGGCAGCTCGTGCACCCAGGCCTGGAGGTCCCCGGGCAGGGCCAGAGCCGTACGGCTGGTCACCAGCACCAGGCTGTCCGAGTGCTCCGGCACCAGGGCGCGCACCTGCTCCGGGTCCGAGGCGTCGTCCAGCACGATCGTCACCGGCAGCCCGGTCAGATGCCGGTGGTACAGCTCGCCGAGCCGTTTGACCTGCTGGTCGGGGGCGGAACGCTCGCGGAACAGCAGCTGCTCGCGAGGGGCGCCCAGCCGGTTGAGCAGATGCAGCAGGGCGTCCCGGGTGGCCAGCGGCGCCTCCTCCCGGCTGCCCCCGCGCAGGTTCACCACGACCGCGCCCCGGAAGTGGTCCCGCAGTTCGTGCGCCGCGCGCACCGCGAGCGTGGTCCGGCCGGAGCCGGGCTCGCCGTGCAGCACGACCACCGTCGGCCGGGTCTCGGTGGCCGCGCGCGCCGCCTGCGCCCACTGCCGGATTCGCCCCAGCTCCGCCCGCCGCCCCGCGAACGGACCTTCGGCGTCCGGAAGCTGCCCGAACGACTGCTCCAGCACCGAACGCCTGCGGGCCGCCGCGCTCTTGTCCGTGCCGCGCAGCGCCGGGCCGCCGCCCTTCTTCGCGCCGGTGGAGGCGCTGAGCACCCGCTGCTGGTCGAGGAACGGCCGGATGCCCCGGACGTCCAGCGCGGTCAGCCACTGCAGCCGCAGCTGCTCCGGGCCGCCCGGCTGGCCGGCCGCGCCCGCACGGTGGTGGGCGGCGGGCAGATGCGTACCGGCCACCTTCACCACCGTGGTCGCCGCGCCGACCGCGGCCGCCGTGACACCCGCGCCGAGGGCCGTGCCCGTGCCGGTGCCCAGGGTCAGGTCGGCCACGGCGGCGGCGACGGCGGCAACGGCAGCCACCAGCAGGGCCGTTCCGGCACCCGCGCGGGCGTAGCGCTGCCCGAAGGTCAGCCGCCCGGCGTCCGCCTCGTCCAGGGCGCGGGTGTACGCCTCGTACTCCTCGACGGCCGCCCCCGCCATCGCGTCCAGCGCCTCGCGCGCCCGCGACAACAGCACCTGCCCGTCGATCCGCCCGCCCGAGCGCCGTACCTCCTCCTCGACCGCCCGCCCGAGCAACTGCTCGGCCTCCGCCCGATGGCCGTCCCGCATGTCCCGTCCCCCTCCGGCGGCAACTCTGTCGCGTACGAGTGTCCTTGGAGGGAGGCGGCAGCGCGAGAGGGTGACGATCGACGGGATGTGGGGGAAGTGTGCCGGGGCGGCGACCGCGCCGGGAGGGCGGCTACCGGGGCTCCGCACGCCCGCGCCCCTTGGACAGCGCCAGCGCCACGCAGACCCCCGCCACCGCCCCCTCCGCCACCGCGCACGCGGCGGCCTGGAGCAGGGCCGTGCCGGTATGGGCGGTGGTCATGTCGAACCAGGCGTCCAGGACGGCCGCGCTCGCCGTCGCCGAGGCCGTCAGGCGGGCCCGGGGGTCGCCGCGCAGGCCGAGCAGGGCGGTCGTGGCGCAGCCCGTGGCCAGGAGGACGTCCAGGCCGATCCAGGCCAGCGACCAGTGGTGGACGCGGGTGCTGCTCGGCAGCGTCATCGCGAGCACCGCGGTCCACGGCACCAGCACCGCCGCCGCCGCCCCCAGCAGGATCAGTGTCCACTTCCTCATCCCGGCCCCCGGTCCTCGCTCCGATCCGTCACTGCCCCCACCGTAGACCGCAGAGAAATCTCTGCAAAGAAAAATCGGCAGACGTCAGGGACGGCTCAGGGTGTCTCGGGGGTGCCCGGGGTTACCGTGAGCCCATGACCGACGGCCTGCCCGAGATGACCAGCCTGGAGCGCACCGCTCTCTACAAGTCCCTCGGCAACCCCCTGCGCCGCCGGATCCTCGACTACCTCGGCCGGCACGGTGAGGCGAACTCCACCGTCCTCGCCCGCGAACTCGGCGAGAGTTCCGGCACCACCAGCTACCACCTGCGCAAACTCGCCGAACAGCGGCTCATCGAGGAGATCCCGGAGAAGTCCGGCGGGCGGGAGCGCTGGTGGCGCTCGCTGCCGTTCCGGCACACCACGCCCGACCCGGCCACCATGGCCCCCGACGAGTACGCGGCAGCCGCCGAGCTGGCCCACCTGAAGATCGAGTTCGACACCGCCCTCTACCGGCGAGCCCACCAGGAGTACCGCGGCCCCGAGGGCTGGGCCCAGGTCCAGCGCCACGGCACCTGGATGACCAGGGAGGAACTTCACGACTTCCTGCGCGAGTACCACGCGCTGCTCGACCGGTACACCCGCTCGCGCGAGGAGGCCCCGGACGGGGCCCGCCCGGTGCTGATGCGTTTCTACGCCGTCCCCGAGCCCGCGGAGGAGCGGCACGGCGAGCCCACGGGCTGACGACGCCCCGGCCGGTGCGAGGGCACGGCGAAACCGGAGGTCACCCTCTGGGCCTGACGCCCGCTGTGCGGGTGGTGCGGCAGGACGGGGTCATGGCGAACCGGCTGGCCCATGCGACGTCCCCGTACGCGCGGCGCGCAGGCATGACAAGGAGACGTTCGAGGAGCTCGCCAAGCATGTCACGCACTGATCGCCCGTAACGGGCGACGAGCAGTTGTGGGTGTCCGTGCCGTGCCTGAGGGTGCCGGCGATGGTTGCATCCAGGTCGTGTTCCAGAGCTCGCTGGCCTGTCTGGTCGGCCGTCCGGGGAAGTTGCGGGTGGCCCACCAGAGGGTGAGGTCGCGGGCGATGGCGTTGATGCTGGTCGCCGTGGTGGCCGCGTACTCGTCGCGGACGGTGTCGCGCCGGACGATCTCGTAGCCACCTTCGTCCAGGACCGCCACGGAGGCGACCCCGACGGGGGAAGCGGAGTGACTTCTCCGTTTCCTACACGACCCCAAGATCGACTGTGACGGAGAAGGGTGCGGTGGCCTTCACTGTGCCGGTGAACATCTCGCCGTCTCCGTAGGTCTTCGTGGCGGGGTCGAGAACGTACGTGTAGACGATCGGGACCCCGGTGGCGGCCTGTTCGACCCGCCAGTAGAAGGGGATGCCGGCCTTGGTGTACTGGTCGACCTTCACGATCCGGTCCGTGGTTTCCGATCCGGGCCACACGACCTCGACGACCAGGAGTACGTGCTCGGGGCGGGTAGGTGTGAGGTCGATGGTCTCCGCCCGGTAGACAATGACGTCCGGACGGCGGTTGGTGAGCGGAACGTCCTGGAGAGGACATCGAAGTCCGTGTCCGCGTTCCAGTCGGGGCCCGCGGCGGCGTCCAGGGCGTCGTTCCGAGGTATCCGGCCGCCCGGCCAGGAGGGAATGAGGCCGCCCACCACGTGATGGCTCACCAGTGCAATTCAGCCGAGCCGAGCGATCCTGTGAAGGCTCCGTCGGCCGTGCCAGGCGCTGTGAGAGGCTGGGTCTTATGAACCGGTTGGCTGGTACGACCTCGCCTTATCTGCTTCAGCACGCTGATAATCCGGTCGACTGGTGGCCGTGGGGACCCGAGGCGTTCGAAGAAGCGAAACGGCGCGATGTACCCGTTCTGCTGTCAGTCGGATACTCCGCGTGCCACTGGTGCCACGTCATGGCGCACGAGTCCTTCGAGGACCGGGTCACCGCCGACCACCTCAACGAGAACTTCGTCAGCGTCAAGGTCGACCGTGAGGAGCGGCCGGACGTGGACGCCGTCTACATGGAGGCCGTGCAGGCCGCCACGGGCCACGGCGGCTGGCCGATGACCGTCTTCCTCACCCCGGACGCCGAGCCCTTCTACTTCGGCACCTACTTCCCGCCCGCGCCCCGGCACGGCATGCCCTCCTTCCGGCAGGTGCTGGAGGGCGTCCGGCAGGCGTGGGACACCCGGCGCGACGAGGTCGACGAGATCGCCGGGAAGATCGTCCGCGATCTCGCCCAGCGGGAGATCAGCCACCAGGGCACCGAGGCACCCGGCGAACAGGAACTGGCGCAGGCCCTCCTCGGGCTCACCCGCGAGTACGACCCGCAGCGCGGCGGATTCGGCGGCGCGCCGAAGTTCCCGCCGTCCATGGTGCTGGAGTTCCTGCTGCGGCACCACGCGCGCACCGGCGCCGAGGGCGCCCTCCAGATGGCCCAGGACACCTGCGAGCGCATGGCCCGCGGCGGCCTCTACGACCAGCTCGGCGGCGGCTTCGCCCGCTACTCCGTCGACCGTGACTGGACCGTGCCGCACTTCGAGAAGATGCTGTACGACAACGCCCTTCTGTGCCGTGTCTACGCTCATCTCTGGCGGGCCACCGGTTCCGACCTCGCCCGGCGCGTCGCCCTGGAGACCGCCGACTTCCTCGTGGCCGAACTGCGGACGCCCGAAGGCGGTTTCGCCTCGGCGCTCGACGCCGACAGCGACGACGGAAGCGGGCGGCACGTCGAGGGCGCGTACTACGTGTGGACGCCCGAGCGACTGCGCGCCACCCTCGGCGACGCGGACGGGGACCTCGCCGCCCAGTACTTCGGCGTGACCGACGAGGGCACCTTCGAGCACGGGCAGTCCGTCCTCCAGCTCCCGCAGACCGAAGGAGTCTTCGACGCCGCGAAGGTCGCGTCCGTCAGGGAGCGGCTGCTCCGCGCGCGCCGGGAACGCCCCGCGCCCGGCCGGGACGACAAGGTCGTCGCCGCCTGGAACGGGCTGGCGATCGCCGCGCTCGCCGAGACCGGCGCCTACTTCGGCCGGCCCGATCTGACCGAGGCCGCGCTCGGCGCCGCCGACCTGCTCGTCCGCGTCCACCTGGACGACCACGGCCGGCTCGCCCGCACCAGCAAGGACGGCCGTGTCGGCCCCAACGCGGGCGTGCTGGAGGACTACGCCGACGTCGCCGAGGGCTTCCTCGCGCTCGCCTCGGTGACCGGGGAGGGTGTCTGGCTCGACTTCGCCGGACTGCTGCTGGACCACGTGGTCGCCCGCTTCACCGACCCGGAGACCGGTGCCCTGTACGACACCGCCTCCGACGCGGAACAGCTCATCCGCCGCCCCCAGGACCCCACCGACAACGCCGCCCCCTCCGGCTGGACGGCCGCGGCCGGCGCCCTGCTGAGCTACGCCGCCCACACCGGCTCCGAGCCCCACCGGGCCGCGGCCGAGCGGGCGTTGGGGGTCGTGAGGACACTCGGGCCGCGCGTGCCCCGGTTCATCGGGTGGGGGCTGGCCGTCGCCGAGGCGCTGCTCGACGGGCCGCGCGAGGTGGCGGTCGTCGGACCGGCCCTGGACGACGAGCGGACGGCCGCCCTGCACCGTACGGCACTGCTGGGCGCCGCCCCGGGCGCCGTCGTCGCCTGCGGCACCCCGGACAGCGAGGAGTTCCCGCTGCTCGCCGACCGCGTCCTCGTCGGGGGCGCGCCGACCGCGTACGTCTGCCGCGGCTTCGTCTGCGATCTGCCGGTGACGGACCCGGAGGGCCTCCGGGCGAAGCTGACGGCTTCCTGAACAGGCCGTCCGCCCGTCCGTCCGGTCCGCTGTGGCCGGACCGGGCGGACGGGCGGGACGGTCAGCCCAGCGGGTCCGGCACCGGATCCGGCACCGGCTCCACCGCGCCCGGCACGGCCACGGGAGCCGTCGCCCGGACGCGCAGCCGCCGGTACAGCCAGCGGTCCACGACCAGGAAGCGGGCCGTGAACACGATGGCCATGCTGAGCGCGGTCGCCGGCAGTGCCGTCATGCCCCCGCCCGCGATGAACAGCGCGGCGAGCGGAATCCGGGCCACCAGGTCGGCGTTGCCGACGGCCGCGAAGGAGAGCAGCCGCACCGCCCGCCGGTGGTGGCGCCGCTGGTTGCGGTAGACGAAGGAATCGATCAGGGCGAAGTTCCACAGCAGCCCGGCCTGGTTGGCGATGATCTCGGCGGGCACGTACGGCAGTTCGGGGGCCGTGCGGGTCAGCAGCCACAGCAGGACGAGGTTGGGGACGAAACCGGACAGGCCGATCAGCCCGAAGACGACCGCGCGGGCCCGTGGGTCGGCGGTGCGCAGGGTGATCAGATGGCGCAGGAAGCGCATGCCCTCCTTCGCCGTGGACTTGGACGCGCCCGCGTGCCGTTCCCCGAAGGCGTACGGCACCTCGGCGATCCCGCGCGGACGGCAGCGTACGGCCAGTTCCAGCAGGATCTTGTAGCCGAGCGGCTGCAGGCCCTCGTCCTCGGCGGCGGCCCGGTCCACCGCCGTACGGCGGATGGCGAAGAAGCCGCTCATCGGGTCGGTGAGCCCGCTCAGGGCGCGCGGGAACAGGGACTTGGTCAGCAGGGTGGAAGAGCTGGAGACCAGCTTGCGGTAGCCGCCGGCCAGACCGCCGCGGTCGCCGCCGGCGGTGTAGCGGCTGGCCACGACCAGTTCCGCGCCGGTGGACTCGCCCCGCGCGATCAGCTCGAAGACCAGCTCGGGCGGGTGCTGGAGGTCGGCGTCGATGACGACGATCCAGGGTGCCGTGGCGCGGCCGAAGCCCTCCACCACCGCGCCGCCCAGACCGCCGACCGGCTCCGGCCGGTGGTGCAGGACCACGGGGAAGGGGTGGTGCGCGGCCTCCTCCTCGATCACCGCGCAGGTGTGGTCGGTGGAGTCGTCGGCGAAGACCACCTCCGCGCGCAGACCGTCCGGGACGGCGGCGGCGATGCGGGTGAGCAACGCGTGGATGTTGTCGGCTTCGTTGAACGTCGGGACGACGATCGACACGTCGGCGGGCAGCGCCGTCACCGGGCCTCCTGGGGCTGCGGGGTCTGCACGGGCAGGTGGGCGCCGACGTGGGAGGTCAGCTCCCAGTCGTGCCGCCCGGTGTACTCGCGCCACACGGCGCGCAGCGCGGCGGCGGCCAGGACGGCCGCGTACACCGGCCCGCCGGCGATGAGCTTGACGTAGTGCCGGACGCCGATGCGGAAGCCGTACGCCTTGCCGAAGTCGTGCAGTGCCACGGCCTCGAAGACCACCATCGCGGCCATCGGGATCATCGGCAGCCAGGCGAACAGCGAGAACGGCAGCGGTACGCCGCCGATCAGCGCGGCCAGGATGCCGAGCGGGATCATCACGCCGGTCGCGGCCTGCACGAACGGTGTGCTCAGGGTGTAGCGGGCGAGCAGCCGCTGGCCGACGCCGGGCAGCCGGCGCCATTCGCCCTTGCGCAGCACCTGGAGGAAGCCCTGGTTCCAGCGGGTGCGCTGTTTGTAGAGGCCCTTGAGGGAGTCGGGTGTCTCCTCGCGGGTGACGAGCGCGGAGTGGTAGGCGACGACCACCTTGGCGCCGCCGCTGGACAGCCGTACACCCAGGTCGCAGTCCTCGGCGAGGCAGTTGCCGTCCCAGCCGCCGGTGGCCCGCAGCAGCTCGGAGCGGACGAAGACGGTGTTGCCGCCGAGCGGGATGAAGCCCTTGCGGGCGTGCAGGTGCAGCCGGCTGCGGAACCAGAAGAAGTACTCCAGGCAGTTGCGCAGGCTGTACCAGCTGCTCTCGTAGTTGATGAGCTGGACGCCGCCCTGGACGACGTCGGCGTTCTCGCGCCGGAAGGCGAAGTCGACGTGTCCGAGCAGTTCGGGGTGGACGACGTCCTCGGCGTCGAAGACCCCGACGACCTGGCCGCGGGCGTGCGGCAGCGCGGTGTTGAGGGCGCGCGGCTTGTTCTTCACCTCGTGGGTGTCGACGACCGTGCGGACCTTCTCCGGGTGCTCCAGGGCGAGTTGCTCGGCGATGGCGGCGGTGCCCGGGTCGTCGTGGCCGACGATCACCAGGATCTCGTAGGACGGATGGTCGATGCGGAGCATCTGCTCGACGGTGTGCCGCAGGACGGCCTCCTCGTGCCGGGCCGGGACCAGCAGCGAGAAGGACAGGCCGGGCTTGCCGTCGGGCTCGGCGAACGCCGTCGACTCCAGTGTCTCCGGGGTGCGCCAGGCATGGAGCATCCACCACAACGTGACACCGGCGGCGATCATCAGGACGACGGAATCTATGAACAGGACAGCGGAGACCACGAATTCCCCCCTCGGTTCCCTGGTCTTCCTCGTGCTCGCGCAGCGGAACGCGATCGTTCGGGCCCCTCTCAACCCCCCGGTTGCCCCCGGGCCCTTCGGACGGTACTTCCCCCGGTGTTCCGGAGGTATTTCCTGCATGATCGGAAAACGATCGCAGCGAGCTTTCCAGCGAAGTTAGCAGGTTCACCTTTTCTCCGGCAATGTGGCCTCCGGGCACGAGCGGAGTCTTAGGTTCCGCACATCGGGGTGGTCGACCTGTGCCATGATGCTGCGGCCTGCCCGATTTCCAGGGGGTTCGAGGGGGAGTTCCCTGGGCTGTGTCGGGCCATAAGTGGGGGTGGGGGATTCCGCATGGGGACTGCCGTTGTTCTCCGGCCGGAGGCGGAGAATTCACAACAGGACCGGACCGCAGTACGCCGCACATTGTTTCGGGCGGATTATTTCTGGATTGCGCCGGTAATCATCATCGCGCTCGTGGTACGCGCGTGGGGAATCGGTAAATACCCGTTTCCCAATGACGACGAGGGCACCTATCTCGCGCAGGCCTGGGCCGTCCGGCACGGGGAACTCGCGCACTACACCTACTGGTACGACCACCCGCCGCTCGGCTGGATACAACTCTCCGCCGTCTCCTGGGTGCCCGATCTGCTCCTGCCCGACCTGCCCACGTTCGTCCAGGGCCGGATCGCGATGCTCCCGGTGGCCGCCGTGACCTGCGTCCTCGTCCACGTCGTCGGCCGCCGGCTCGGCCTGGCCCGGCCCACCGCCGCGGGCGCCGTCCTGCTGTATGCGCTGTCACCGCTCGCGGTGGTCCTGCACCGGCAGATCTACCTGGACAACTTCGCCGTCCTGTGGGCGCTGGCCGCGTTCGCCTTCGCCCTCTCGCCGCGCCGCCACCTGTGGCACCACGTCGCGGCCGGCATGTCCTTCGCGCTCGCGGTGCTCTCCAAGGAGACCATCGGCGTGCTGCTGCCGGTGCTGCTGGTGGCGATGTGGCAGGGCAGCCACTCCAGCACCCGCAAGTTCTCCCTGGCCGGCTTCTTCTCCGGCTTCGTGCTGACCGGGCTGTTCTATCCGCTGTACGCCCTGCTCAAGGGCGAGCTGCTGCCCGGCGCCGGCCATGTCTCGCTGCTCGGCACGCTCACGTTCCAGCTCGGCGGGCGCGAGGGCAGCGGTTCCGCGTTCCAGACCGGCACCGACGCCCACCAGCTCTTCGCGGACTGGCTCACCCGCGACCCGTACCTGCTGATCGGCGGCGCGGTGGCCGCGCTGTGCGCGCTGCCGGTACGCCGGCTGCGGCCCGCCGCCCTCGGCGTCCTGGTGCTCGCCCTGGTCGCGCTCCGGCCGGGCGGCTATCTGCCGCAGATGTACATCGCGCAGGTGCTGCCCTTCCTCGCGCTGACCCTCGCCGGACTCGTCCAGGTCCTGATCGAGCGGCTGCCCGGCCGCCCCCGGCTGCGGCCCGCCGCCGCGCTCGCCGCGGTCCTCGCCGCCGCGGTCGTCGCCGGCCCCACCTGGTACCACCAGGACCGGCTCGCCACCACCGCCGACGACAACCGCGTCTACCGCGACGCCGCGCGCTGGCTGCGCGAGACGGACACCGGCGACCGCGACAAGGTCCGCCTGGTCACCGACGGCGTGCTCTGGCTGGACGCCGTCGACGCCGGATACCGGCCCGGCACCGGCGTCATCTGGCACTACAAGCTGGACCAGGACCCGGCGGTCACCAGGACGCTGCCGCACGGCTGGCGGGACATCGACTACGTGGTGTCCACCCCCGCCCTGCGCGGCGAGCGCGAGCACCTGCCCACCCTGCGCGCCCTGTTCGCGCACGGCACTCCGGTCGCCACCTTCGGGGAGGGCGGCGGCCGGATCGACATCCTCCGGATCGGCCGCGCCGGCTGACCCCGAGGACCCGCACCGATCGAGGGGGGACCCGCCATGCCGTACACCGTCATGCCCTGCCGCTCCCGCGTGCCGCACCGCTCGGGCAGACCGTCCAGGGCCCGGCCGACCCGGACCCGCCTGCTGCTCACCGCCCTGCTGTTCTTCACCGCCGCGCTCGGCCTCGGCCCGCTCGGCGCGCAGAGCGCCACCGCCGCGAGCAACCTGGTGAAGAACCCCGGCCTGGAGGTCCTCGACGGGCCGTCGCAGTTCCCGCAGTGCTTCGAGAAGTCCGGCTGGGGCGACAACGACTTCTCCTTCGCCGTCACCGACGACGCCCACAGCGGCAGCCGCGCCGTCCGCATCCAGCTGACCCGGCGCGGCGACGGCGACCGCAAGACGATGATGCTGGAGAACTCCTGCGCCCCGCAGGTCACGCCCGGCCACCAGTACGACCTGTCGTTCTGGTACCGGTCCACGACACCGAACGTGGCGTTCACCCTGTTCCGGCACGACACCACCCAGGGCTGGGTCTACTGGACCGACCTCAAGACCCTGTCCGCGTCCGCCGCCTGGACCCGCACCGAGGTGCGCACCCCGGTCATCCCGCCGCACACCGACCAGGTCACCTGGGGCGGCGCCCTCTACGGCGTCGGCACCCTCACCACCGACGACTACGCGATGACCGACGCCACCGTCCCCGCCGCCCCGGACCCCTGCACGACGGGCGGCACCGGGCCGGAGTGCCGGGGCAAGTGGACCGTGCAGTCCGTCGACGCCCCGGTGCGCGCCATCCACTCGGTGCTGCTGCACACCGGCAAGGTGCTGCTGATCGCCGGCTCGGGCAACGACCGGGACGCGTTCGCCGCCGGCACCTTCAGGACCAGCCTGTTCGACCCGGCCACCGGCGCCTACACCGACATCCCGACGCCGGCGGACTTCTTCTGCGCCGGGCACGTCCAGCTCCCGGACGGCCGGGTGCTGGTGGTCGGCGGCAACAAGGACTACGCCTCCCCGGACGGCAGCGTCGGCTACAAGGGGCTGAGGACCAGCTACGTCTTCGACCCGGCCCAGAACAAGTACGTCAAGGTCAACGACATGCTGGCCGGGCACTGGTACCCGTCCGCCACCGAGCGGGGCGACGGTGACGTCATCGCGCTCGGCGGACTCGGCGAGGACTCCGCCGGCACGGTCGTCAACGAGCACTTCTCCTACGCCCGGAACAAGTGGCTGCCGATGGGCGAGGCCAAGCAGGCCTGGTCCTTCTGGGGGCTGTACCCCTCGATGATCCTGCTCCAGGACGGCCGCCTCTTCTACACCGGCAGCCATGTCTTCGGCGGCGGCCTGCCCGGCACCGGCTCCTCCGTCTACGACTACGACGCCGGGACCATCAGCGACGTGCCCGGACTGCGCAGGAAGGACGAGCGCGACCAGTCCATGTCGGTGCTGCTGCCGCCCGCCCAGGACCAGAAGGTCCTCACCATGGGCGGCGGCAACCACACCGTCTCGCCGGACGCCCACCGGCTGGTCGACCTGATCGACATGAAGGCCGCCTCCCCGCAGTACGTCGCCGGCCCCGACCTCCCGCAGGGCCGCTACGCCGACGGCAGCCCGCAGACCGGCGCCCAGGGCAAGGTCTACGTCTCCGCGGTGATCCTGCCCGACGGCAAGGTGCTGGAGACCGGCGGGGCCCTGCACACCTACCGCGAGGACCCCGTCTTCGAGGCCTCCCTGTACGACCCGGCCACCAACGCCTTCCAGGCCGGCCTGGCCACCGACCCCGTCCCGCGGACCTATCACTCCTCGTCCACGCTGCTGCCGGACGGCCGCGTCCTCAGCGTGGGCAACAACCCCGGTGACGGCTCCTTCGACCAGCGCGTGTCGATCTACGAGCCGCCGTACCTGTTCAAGGGCGACCGGCCGCAGATCACCTCGCTCGCGAGCACCCGCTGGACGTACGGCACCGCGCAGCGCATCACCGTCGACAAGCCGGTGGTCAAGGCCTCCCTGATCCGCCCGGCCGCCGTCACCCACTCCTCCGACCCCAACCAGCGCTACGTCGACCTGCCGATGACCGTCGACGGCAACACCGTCGACCTCAGCCTGACCAGCAATCCGAACCTGGCACCGCCCGGCTGGTACATGCTGTCGGTGGTCGACGCCAACGGCGTCCCGTCGGTGTCCAGATGGGTGCGCATCGGCTCCGAGGGCCAGGTCGCCGCGGCCCGGGTGCAGTCCTTCGCCGACGAACTGAAGGTGACGGACACCGGCACGGACCACACGAGCGGCATGGACGGCATGGACGGCATGGCGCACGGCACGGCGCACCAGCACCACGGGGTGAAGATGGCCGCGGGCTACGACGGCTGCGACCACGCCTACGGCCGGATCAACCAGTGCGTGCCGTGGACGTTCCCGAAGATGAAGCAGGCCGACCGCTGCGCCTGGCTCCTCGAGAAGGGCTTCGGCCGTCTGACGGTGCACGGCCGCGACCGGCACCACCTGGACCGCGACAGGGACGGCGTCGCGTGCGGGAAGGGGGACCTCAGCCGAAGCTGAGGATCGAGGCGGCCAGCATCAGCTGGGCGCACCACTGGATCACCACGGCCCCGAGCCTGGCGACCGTCCACCGGGCCCGGGGCCACATCAGCGCGATCACACCGGCCACCAGGGAGGCCCAGAAGCTCCCGGCCGGCAGCCAGCCGGGCGTCGCGGAGCAGTTCTCGCCGTAGGTGACGCACCGGGCGGCGCGCTCGCTGGAGAAGGCCACGAGCGTGCAGAAGACGGCCGTGGGCAGCAGCAGTCCCAGCCCCCACCCCGCCCAGGCGCGGAGCAGGCGGTCGTCCTCCGCGCGGTCGGCTGAGCGGTCTGCGGGCGTCCGTACCGGGTTCATGCCCCCAGCCAAGCCGAGAGCCGGTCCCCGATGATCGGCTGCCGTACTCAGCTTTCCTGGGTACGCATGCTCAACGCACGCTCCACGACCGCCTCCAGCTGCTCGTGGTGGGCGCCCTTCCAGTACGCGCGGCCGCAGGCCGTGCACTGGGCGAAGACGTCGTACGACCGCTGGGTGCCGCCCTTGAGCTGGTCGGCGACCTCCTCCTTGGTGGCCTCCTTCAGCAGGCCGTTGCAGGCGGTGCAGCGGGTCCAGGGGCGCAGGTCGGGGGCGAAGCGGTCGAGGACGTCCTGGAGCTGGTCCTCGGGGCTGGTGCTGTAGACGTACGCCCCGGCCCACAGCTCGCGGCGGCGCAGCAGGCCGCGGTCGCGGCTGAGCATGACCCGCTTCTCGGCCGCCGAGCGGGCGGCGAGCGCCGGGTCGCCGATGTCCGTCGCCTCGTACGCCGTGTCCACGCCGAGCAGCCGCAGCCGGCGGGCCAGCGTGCCGAGGTGGACGTCGAGGAGGAAGCGGAGCGGCGCTCCGGGCACCCGCTGGGGGCGCTCCACCGGGCGGACGACGACCCGCTCGGCCGCCCCGGGAATGTGCGAGGGCGGGACCGTGCGGCCGTCCACGACCAGGGCGCCGACCTCGGTGAGCGGCACCCCTAGGGACTCGATGACATGGCCGAGGGTCGAGACGCCGTCCGTGGCCAGGGCCGTGGCTCCGCCGCGGCGGGCGGGCGGCACGAACAGATGGAGGGCGGGGGCGACTTCGACGTGGATCTCGGGTCCGTTCACCCCGTCAGGATGGCACGGACGGCGTCGGGGGCCTCAGGGGTTTTCGGGGCCGAGACCGTCCTTCATGACGTCCAGGGCCTGCTCCATGAGGTCCCGCAGCTCGCCCTCGAAGCCGCTCTCCGCCCAGTACATGGAGACCTCCATCATGCCGCCGATGAGGGCCATCGCACTGACGCGCACCTCCAGGCTGTCCGGGTCGCGGCCCGTGCGCTCCGCGAGGGCCTGGCGGAGCAGGCGGCCGGTCTCCGTCATGCTCTCGAAGTAGCGCGAGCGGATGGCGGGGACCTGGGCCCCGAGGTGCGCCCGCAGGCGGAGCACCTCGGGATCCTCCTGCTCGCTCAGTTCGAGGGTCCTGCGCATCACGTGCCGGACGGAGTCGATCCACGGCTCGTCCCCGGGCCGTGCGCGCAGCTCCTCCAGCATCAGGGGGTCGTACTCGTCCGTGAGGACGATGTCCTCCTTGGTCGGGAAGTACCGGAAGACGGTCGACGGCGACACCTCGGCCCGCTCGGCGATCTGCTCGATCGTCGTGGCGTCGTATCCCTGCTCCCTGACCAGTGCGTAGGTCGCGGCACGGATCGCCGCACGGGTCTTGATCTTCTTCCGCTCCCGCAGCCCGAGTCGGGGGCGGTCGGCGGGGGAGTAGGGGGAACGTGCGGCCGTCATGCGGGTCATTGTCCGGCATCGGTCCCCGACGTGACCATCTGCGGGGCGTCCCCCGGCCCGGCCGGCGCGGGGGACCCGGTGCCCGGCAGGAACGCGGCGGCCAGCAGCGCCGAGACGAGGGCCGCCGCGCCGCACACCAGCAGGACCAGGCCCATGCCGTGGACGTACGCGCTGTCCGCGGAGGCCGCCAGGTGGGCCGAGCCCGTCCGCCGGGCCACGAGGTGCGCGGCGACGACGGAGTCCCCGGCGGTGTCCGCGAGCCCCGCGGGCAGCCCGGTCACGTCCAGCCGGTCGCGGAAGGCGCCGGACAGCAGGCTGCCGAGCAGGGCGATGCCGATCGCGCCGCCGACCTGGCGCAGCGTCATGAGCAGTCCCGAGCCGCTTCCCGCGCGGTCCCTCGGCAGGGTGGCCAGCGCCCCCGACATGGCCGGGACCAGTGCGAATCCGAAGCCGACGCCGGCGATGGAGAGCCACAGCGCGGTGAAGCCGTAGCCCGACCCGGCCGTGGTGCGGCTGCCGAGGAACGCGGCGAACGCCAGGACCACCAGGCCCGCGCCGACCGTGGCGCGGGCGCCGAAGCGCTGGGCGGTGAGCGGTGCCCCGCGGGTGGCGACCATCAGGCCGCCGATCATCGGCAGCAGCCGGACCCCGGTGCCGAGGGCGTCGCTGCCGAGCACGGCCTGGAGGTACTGCGGGAGCACGAACAGCAGACCGGACAGGACGAACATCACCAGGGTCGCGGCGACGGTGTTGAGCAGGAAGCCGCGGTGGGCGAGCAGCGTCATGTCGAGCATGGGGCGTGCCGTCCGGCGCTCGCGCAGCACCAGCAGGGCGATCAGGGCCGTGGCCGCGAGGAGCAGGGCGAGGACCAGCGGGTCGCTCCAGCCGCGGTCGGGGGCCTCGATGATCGCGTAGACGAGGGCGCCGAGGCCGGCCGCGGTGCAGGCGGTGGAGAGGATGTCGACCCGGGGGGAGGCGGGGTCCCTGGTCTCGGGGAGCAGGAGGACGCAGGCCGCGATGCCGAGCGCCGCCATGGGCACGTTGACCAGGAAGACCGAGCCCCACCAGAAGTGGTCGAGCAGCCAGCCGCCGATGACGGGGCCGAGCGGGAGGCCGAGCGCCGAGGCGGTCGAGATGATGCTGACGGCCCTGGTGCGCTCGTCCGCGCCGAACAGCGAGGGCAGTACGGACAGGGCGAGCGGGGTGACCAGCGCCGCGCCGACGCCCATGACGGCACGGGCGGCGACGACCGCGTGCACGTCCCCGGCCACGGCGCCCAGCAGCGAGCCCGCGAGGAAGATCCCGAGACCGGTGATCAGCATCAGCCGTCGGCCGAAGCGGTCGCCGAGCAGGCCCGCCGGGAGCATCAGCGCCGCGAACACGACGATGTACGCGTCCGCCATCCACTGCTGCTGGCCGGTGGTGGCGCCCAGCTGCCCGGCCATCGTCGGCAGGGCCACGTTGAGGATCGTCGTGTCGAAACCGAGCACCAGCATGCTCGCGACCAGGGCCCCGAGGGCCCACCAGCGGCGCGGATCGCGCCGCGTCCCGTCTCCCTGTCCGTCCGGAGCGAGACCGTCCTGAGTGATAGTCACCATGAAATGAAAGTAACTCTCAAAATAATGAGACTGTCAATGGCGAGCCGGAGTCAGGGCGCACGAAGAACGGCCACGACTCGGACGAGTCGTGGCCGGGAGGGGCGGGAGGGGGGTCAGGCGTGCTGGTACGCCACCAGGGAGATGCCGACGTAGTGGACGACGAACGCGGCGAGCGTGAGGGAGTGGAAGACCTCGTGGAAGCCGAACCAGCGCGGTGAGGGGTTCGGGCGCTTGATGCCGTAGATCACGCCGCCGGCGCTGTAGAGCAGGCCGCCGACGACCACCAGGACCAGGACGGCGATGCCGCCCGTGCGCAGGAAGTCGGGCAGGAAGAACACGGCGGCCCAGCCCATCGCGATGTAGCAGGGTGTGTAGAGCCAGCGCGGGGCGCCGACCCAGAAGACGCGGAAGACGATGCCGGCCGCCGCGGCGGCCCAGATGCTCCACAGCAGCCACTGCCCCTTCCCGCCGGGCAGGAGCAGCAGGGTGAGCGGGGTGTAGGTGCCGGCGATGATCAGGAAGATGTTCGCGTGGTCGAGGCGGCGCAGTACGCCGTCCATCCGCGGGCTCCAGTTGCCCCGGTGGTAGAGCGCGCTGACGCCGAAGAGGAGACAGGCCGTCAGGACGTAGACGCCGCAGGCGATGCGGCCTCTGGTCGAGTCGGCGAGGGCGGTGAGTACGAGGCCCGCGATGAGTACGGCCGGAAACATGCCGAGGTGCAGCCAGCCGCGGAGTCGGGGCTTGAGTGGATGCGGCAAGGAGAGCGCGGCGGGACCGCGGCCGGCGGCCGGCGTGTCCGTGGGCGCGTCGGGGACGGACGCAGTCATGTGCCGCATGGTACCCACGCCGCCGTAAGTCGCCCATCAGCGCAGGGTCGTCGAAATCGCCGGGCAAAAAGTCTCTCAGCCGAAGTCAAGGTGGACGCAAAGAGTCGTGGACATCGTGGGATTCCTCACGCTGCTCACCTGTGATGCCCTCTGGACAGATGGGCACTAGACTCGGATGATCAAATGAGTGCGGTCGGCACCGGATGAGCGGCTACGAAGCATCCGGGTCGCGGCCCCCACGGGGCGAACAACACAAAAATCCCTCATTTAGGAGCAATCGTGGCGCGCGATATCGCGGCTCCCACCGTCGTCCCCACCAACCACCAGGAACTGATCTCGTGGGTCAACGAGATCGCTGAACTGACGCAGCCGGACAGCGTGGTCTGGTGTGACGGCTCCGAGGCCGAGTACGAGCGACTGTGCGAGGAACTGGTCGAGAAGGGCACGTTCAAGAAGCTCGACCCGGTCAAGCGCCCGCACTCCTACTACGCCGCCTCCGATCCGACCGACGTCGCCCGCGTCGAGGACCGGACCTTCATCTGCTCCGAGAAGGAGGAGGACGCCGGCCCGACCAACCACTGGAAGGCCCCCGCCGAGATGCGGGAGATCTTCGCCGGTGAGAAGGGCCTGTTCCGCGGCTCGATGAAGGGCCGGACGATGTACGTCGTCCCGTTCTGCATGGGCCCGCTCGGCTCCCCGCTGTCCGCGCTCGGCGTGGAGATCACCGACTCCGCGTACGTCGCCGTGTCCATGCGCACGATGACGCGCATGGGGCAGGCGGTCCTGGACGAGCTGGGCGACGAGGGCTTCTTCGTGAAGGCCGTCCACACGCTCGGCGCCCCGCTGGAGCCCGGCCAGGAGGACGTCCCCTGGCCCTGCAACCAGACCAAGTACATCTCCCACTTCCCCGAGTCGCGCGAGATCTGGTCCTACGGCTCCGGCTACGGCGGCAACGCCCTGCTCGGCAAGAAGTGCTACGCGCTGCGTATCGCCTCCGTCATGGCCCGTGACGAGGGCTGGCTCGCCGAGCACATGCTGATCCTCAAGCTCACCCCGCCGCAGGGCGAGTCGAAGTACGTCGCCGCCGCCTTCCCCAGCGCCTGCGGCAAGACCAACCTCGCCATGCTGGAGCCCACGATCTCCGGCTGGACGGTGGAGACCGTCGGCGACGACATCGCCTGGATGCGCTTCGGCGAGGACGGCCGCCTGTACGCGATCAACCCCGAGGCCGGCTTCTTCGGCGTCGCGCCCGGCACCGGTGAACACACCAACGCCAACGCGATGAAGACCCTGTGGGGCAACGCGGTCTTCACCAACGTCGCCCTCACCGACGACGGCGACGTGTGGTGGGAGGGCATGACCGAGGAGTCCCCGGCCCACCTGACCGACTGGAAGGGCAACGACTGGACCCCGTCCTCCGGGGTCCCGGCCGCCCACCCCAACGCCCGCTTCACCGTGCCCGCCTCGCAGTGCCCCATCATCGCGCCCGAGTGGGAGGACCCCAAGGGCGTGCCGATCTCGGCCATCCTGTTCGGCGGTCGCCGCGCCACGGCCGTCCCGCTGGTGACGGAGTCCTTCGACTGGAACCACGGCGTCTTCCTCGGCGCCAACGTCGCCTCCGAGAAGACCGCCGCCGCCGAGGGCAAGGTCGGCGAGCTGCGCCGCGACCCGTTCGCGATGCTGCCGTTCTGCGGCTACAACATGGGCGACTACATGGCCCACTGGGTCGACGTGGCCAAGGACAAGGACCAGTCCCTGCTGCCGAAGATCTACTACGTCAACTGGTTCCGGAAGAACGACGAGGGCACGTTCGTCTGGCCCGGCTTCGGTGAGAACTCCCGTGTCCTGAAGTGGATCGTGGAGCGGCTGGAGGGCAAGGCCGAGGGCGTGGAGACCCCGATCGGCATCCTGCCGGCGAAGGGCGCGCTGGACACCGACGGCCTGGAGCTGTCCGAGTCCGACCTGGACTTCCTGCTCTCCGTCGACAAGGACGTGTGGCGCGAGGAGGCCGCCCTGGTCCCCGAGCACCTCGACACCTTCGGTGACCACACCCCGAAGGAGCTGTGGGACCAGTACCGGGCCCTGGTGGAGCGCCTGGGCTGAGGCCCGCCGAAGACTCCACGGCCGGCCAGGATGTGCCCTGACCAGCGATCGTCACGACCGGCCGTGGACATACCCCGAGGGCCCCGCACAACGGCGTGCGGGGCCCTCGCCTTCACCGTGAGCGGTCCTCCAGATACCGGGTGTGCGACTCCTGCCTGCGCTGCTCGGCGTCCCGCAGCACCGAGGCCAGCTGTCCGGCCTCCTCCTGGAGCAGGCCGAGCTGGCGCTCCAGATGCCGCTCGGGAGGCTCGGCGCCGGGGGTGAGACGGGTCCACCAGCGGGTGCGGACGAAGGCGTCCACGGCCTCGGGGATGTCCTGCCGTACCGCCCGGGAGACCGTGTGCACGCCTTCCGGGTCCCGGGCGAGCGCCTCGGCGACCCAGCCCGGTTCCAGCAGCGCGGTCAGCAGCTCCGTCAGTGCGGTGAGCCGGTCGGCGGCCCCGGGCGGCAGGTCGAGGTCCGCGAGATAGCCGCCGAGCCTGCCGAGGTCGGCGCGGATCTCCTCCAACTGCTCCGACGGGCCGGGGAAGTCCGGCGGGGCGGGCCGCTCGGGCGGTGCGGCCAGCGCGCCCGCGCCGTACAGCCCGGCGACCACGACCGGCCAGTACGGTCCGGCGACCCCGGTGAAGGTCAGGACCAGGCCGGCCACCCCGCAGGCGCCGCCGGTGAGGTTCTTGCGGGATTCCAGGAAGCCCAGGACCTTACTGGTAGCCACGGATCTCCTCGAAGGCGCCGTCCAGCGAGCCCTGCCGGGCGTCGAAGAGCCGGCCGCCGGTCAGGTCGGCGATGTGCTGGAGCTCGGAGCGCGAGGAGTCGCCGAAGAGGATCGGGAAGACGGGGATGTCCCGCCGGGCACCGCCGAGGCCCCGGTAGAAGCCGTCGAAGTCGCCGGCCTCCACGCCGGCGGTGTTCTCGCCGTCGGTCATCAGCACGATCGACGTGAAGGTGTCCTTGCCGGTGCCCAGGTGGTCGTACGCCTGCTCCAGCGAGGTGTAGATCGCGGTGCCGCCGTCGGCCGACAGGGCATCGGTGTCGCGGCGGACGGCGGCCAGAGCGGCCTTCGGGTCCCCGGGCTCGACGACATGGGTGCGCACGCTCTTCACGGCCGAGCCGAACGGCATCAGCGTCACCTCCTCCCGTTCGCGGAAGTCGCCGGTGAGACCTCTCAGCGCCTTCTTCAGCGCCTTGAGCCGGTCGCCCTTCATGGAGCCGGAGGTGTCCAGGACGTACACCGTGCGGGAGGGGCGGCGCAGCTCGTTCTCGTACGCCTCCAGCAGGCCGTCGGCGACCGAGCGGCTGCCGGGGAAGGGCAGTTCACGGCGCCGGCTCGGGTCGAGACCGGCGGCGGGCCGTACCGAGGCGACGACCGGGCGGCGGTGGGTGGTGCGGGTGATCAGCTCCTGCACGGCGCCGGTGCGCAGGTCCGCGGTCACCTTGCGGACGTCCTCGCGGGTACGGGCGTCGGTGGCGGCGAGCGAGGACAGCGGGTAGTCGGCGGTGACGACGCCGTCGCGGGGACGGATCACGGTGAGACCCCGGATGCCCTGGAGGACGGACTCGTAGTTGAGCAGGGCGTCGACGGTGCCGCGCCGCCGGTAGGCGGTGGCCAGCCAGCCCGACGAACCCGAGGTCAGCTTCTGCCCCTGGAAGAACTCCTTCAGCCGGGGCGTCGCCTCGGCCACGTCGGCGTCGGTGAGCGCGGACTGGGCGCCGGAGAGCGCGGACGCGACCGACATCAGGGTGGCGAAGCCGGAGTTGGAGCGGGCCGGGTCGGTCATGCCGTAGGTCAGCCTGCCGTCCCGTACGGCCTGTTCGACCTGGGACCAGGTGACGTCCTCCGGCCGCCAGCCGAGGGCCCGCACGGTGGCCGGCCGGACTCCGACGGCGACCGGGCTGGACATGACCGGCGTCTCGGACACGACCTTCCTCGCGGCGTCGGGCCGCAGCCGCAGATAGTCGTCCGAGGACAGCCACAGCGCGTCGTACCTCCCGTCCGCCCCACCCCTGGCCAGCAGGTCCACGGCGTCCAGGGTGCCCAGGTAGGTGGGCCGGACGGTGATGCCGGTGTCCTCGCGCACGCGGTCGAAGACGGCGGTCATGTCGCTGAGTTCGCTGGAGGCGAGGACCCGGAGGGTGCCCGGCCTCGGGGCGGCCGGGTCGTCCTCGTGCTGCTTCTCCGCCGTGCAGGCGGTCAGCAGGGCGGCCGTGGCGGCGAGCAGGGCCAGTACGCGACGTCTCATGCGGGGCCGCCCTCCCGTACGCCCTGGGAGCGGCTGCGCTCCAGGTGGGCGGCGGCGCTGTGCAGTTCGTCCGTGAGCGACCGGACCGTGCCGGCCATCACCTCGGTCGCCTGGACCCGGTAGCTGTCGATGGCGTCGAGGGTGCGGTAGATCTGCTGGAACGCGGTGCGCAGGGTCTCCACGCCGACGGCCGGGTCGGCGGCGATCCGCTGGATCTCCCCGCTCTGCGTGGCGAGCATGTCGGCGTTGCCCCGGACGAGGTCCTCGGTGGTCCCGCGCAACGCGTCGACCTGCTCGACGACCTTCTTCTGGCTGTTCAGGGCGGAGGCCAGCATCACGGAGATGCGCAGCGCCGAGACGGTGGTCGTGGCGGCCCGGTCGACGCCCTTGACCAGCTCGTCGTTGGTACGGCGTACGACGTCCATGGCGAGGTAGCCCTGGGCGCACACCGCGAGCTGGGTGAGCAGGTCCTGGTGCTTCTGCCGGACCGGGAAGAGGACGTCGGCGCGCAGCGCGTCGGCCTCCTGCGCGTCGCCGATCCCGGCGATGTGCTCCTCCACCGCGGTGTCCAGGGCCTGCGTGAGGACGACGTACTCCTGGAGCTTGCCCATGGTCTCCCACAGTCGCACCCGCTCGGTCTGCAACGCGGCGTTGTCCCGGCGCAGTTCGTCCTGACCGCCGCGCAGCGCGCCCACGATCTTGTTCAGGTTGCCCTGCGCGGAGGCGTACCGGGCGAGGTGGTCGCGCAACTTGTTGCCGCCGGGCAGCCGGGAGAGGAACCTGCGGCCCGTGTGCGCGGACAGGTCGCGGGGATCGAGGTCCTCCACCACCCGGCGCAGCTCCACCAGCGAACCGGCGACCTTGGCCTGGGCGTCCCCGCCCTGGTCGGGCAGGCTGCGCACGGCGCGCTCCAGCATGCGGTTGGACTGCGCGGCGGCGGTGCGCATCTCCCCCGCCCCGAGCGCGGTGATCTCGCCGACCTTGCCGGCGAACTCGGGCGAGCGGGCGTCGAGCGAGGCGAGCTGCTCGACGAAGGCGGCGGCCTTGCGGGCCGTGTCGATGCGCACCGCGTCCTCGACGGGCACCAGCCCGCCGGCCTTGTCCTTCGGGACGGGCGGCACCGGGTCGGGCGGGGTGAGCAGGAAGTCGCTGTCGGTCATGCGGTGTGTCCCCCGTGTCATCCGCGCGCCCGGCGGGCCATCTCGTGCAGCACCGCGGAGGTGGGCACGGGCGCCTGCCGGACGCCGGTCAGCTTCTGGTTGAGGTAGGCGGTGCGGCCGGACGTGTGCCCCACGAACTCGGCGGCGTCGCCCTGCGGCCGGAACCCGTGCCGCACGGCGAGCATGCGCAGCGTCGGGTCGGTGCCGAGCAGTTCCCCGAGCGTCCGGCCGGCCGCGTCGAGCGGTACGACGGTGTGGTCGCTGTTGACCGTGGTGTCCGGGTACAGCACCACCAGGTCGTTCACGGTGCGCTCCTGTTCGAGCAGCGCGGCGACCTGTGACTCGTACACCAGCACCAGCGGGTTACCGGCGCCGCTGACGAAGTCCCGGAACACCGCGTCCGTGCTGGACTGCTGGGCGCCCTGGACGCTGACGAGCCGGTGCAGCACGGGCGCGGTGCGGTCGAGGTCCGCCCCGCCGGTGACGACCTTGCCGCCGGCCGCGACGTAGGAGGCGGCGGCCAGATACAGGGCGCCCGAACTGGAGGTCTCCGGGTCGGTGCTCGCGATGTAGAGCGTGCCGGTCAGCTCCGCGTGCGCCTCGGCCCCCTTGAGCTGCTGCCAGGTGCGGTCGTGGCGGGCGGCGTCCAGGTAGGCGCTCATCCTCAGCGTGCCGCGGTTCTTCCCGTCGAGC
Organism: Streptomyces sp. NPDC038200; assembly: GCF_055600785.1. NCBI lineage: Bacteria > Bacillati > Actinomycetota > Actinomycetes > Kitasatosporales > Streptomycetaceae > Streptomyces > Streptomyces sp. NPDC038200. The sequence goes on along the minus strand of NZ_JBVJYH010000025.1, from coordinate 69,630 downwards.
ACCGCCAGCCCGTTGGCGGCGAGCACGTCGGCCGCGCCGCGGTGGGCGACGACGACCAGCGGCGAGTAGAACGGCCGGGGCAGCGGCTGCCGCGCGTGGTACTTCTCGGCCAGCCGGTCGGCGGGCGCCTGGCTGGAGGGGAAGGCGAAGTCGTACCCCTTGAGGTCCAGGCCCTCCATGGCCCAGGACCCGGACGACTCGACCTTCACGGTGTAGCCCTTGGCGGCCAGGGCCTTCACCACGTCGGGATCGGCGAAGAAGTCGGCCTTCTCCGATCCGATCACACCTCGCACGGTCTTCGTTGCCGTGCCCTTGTCCTCTCCTTGCCGGCCCGCGACGACGGCGGCCACCACGCCACCGATCAGCAGCACCGCGAGGACGATTCCAGCGATACGTCTCACGCGGGGGAGCGTGCTCCCGGAACCCAACATTCCCCGAGGTGGCCGATGAACGGGGGGTGACAGACCGGCCCCGGCACTGCAACGCGCCGCGGAGCGGGGCGACTTTCGTCGGTCGCGTGGTGTGTGGCGCCCGGTCCGCGCGTCGCTGCGGGTGCACGCGGACCGGGGCCGATCGAGGGACCCCCGCGGGGGTCAGCGGGCCGCGCTGAGTTCCGGCGAGCCGGCCAGCGCGGCGGTGTGGGCGTCCATGCGTTCCGCGGCGAGGATCGCCGCCGAGGTGTCGGCGCGTGAGGCGGCGACCACGAGCGCGCGCCCGGCGAGGGCGTGCGCGCGCCGGTGCAGGGCGGCGCGGTCACCGGTCGCGTCCGGCGCCGCGCGCAGCGGCGCCCGTCCGCCCCGGAGCCGGCTCACCTCGCCGGCCAGGCGCTCCGCGGCCGTGTCCAGGTCCGCGGACGGGGTCAGGGCGCGCAGCTCGTCGGTGACGGCGAGCAGTGCGGCGAGATGCCCGGCGAGCTGGATGTCCAGCTCCTCCTCGCGCGAGCGGTGCGGGAAGTCCGAGGCGGTGTCGGCCATCGTGCTGTGGACCGACTTGGCGCGGATCGGTTCGTACATGGTGGATGGCCTCCTGTGCTCTGACAGGAAGCCATCCTAGCTTAGATTTCGTCTAAAGTTGAGTCGGGTCACGGAATGAGGTCCGTCGACTACGGCTGGCTGTACCCGTCCAGGAAGGTGCCGATCCTCGTCACCGCGTCCCGGAGGTCCCCGGCGGTCGGCAGGGTCACCACCCGGAAGTGGTCCGGTTCGGGCCAGTTGAAGCCCGTGCCCTGGACGACCATGATCTTCTCCTGGCGCAGCAGGTCCAGGACCATCTGCCGGTCGTCCTTGATCTTGAAGACCTGAGGGTCGAGCCGCGGGAAGAGGTACAGCGCGCCCTTCGGCCGTACGCAGCTCACGCCCGGGATCTGGGTCAGCAGCTCGTACGCGGTGTCCAGCTGCTCCTTCAGTCGCCCGCCCGGCAGCACCAGGTCGTTGATCGTCTGGCGGCCGCTGAGCGCGGCGACCACCCCGTGCTGTCCCGGCATGTTGGCGCACAGCCGCATGTTCGCCAGGATCGTCAGGCCCTCGATGTAGGAGGCGGCGTGCGCGCGGGGGCCGGAGATCGACATCCAGCCGACGCGGTAGCCGGCCACCCGGTACGCCTTCGACATGCCGTTGAAGGTGAGGGTGAGCAGATCGGGGGCGATCTTGGCGGTGGGGGTGTGCGTGGCGCCGTCGTAGAGGATCTTGTCGTAGATCTCGTCGGAGCAGACCAGCAGGTTGTGCCGGCGGGCGATGTCGGTCAGCCCCCTGAGCATCGCCTCGTCGTAGACCGCGCCCGTGGGGTTGTTCGGGTTGATGACGACGATCGCCTTGGTGCGGTCGGTCACCTTGCGCTCTATGTCGGCGAGGTCGGGCATCCAGTCGGACTGCTCGTCGCAGCGGTAGTGCACCGCCGTACCGCCGGAGAGGGAGACGGCCGCCGTCCACAGCGGGTAGTCCGGCGCCGGTACGAGCACCTCGTCGCCGTCGTCCAGCAGGCCCTGCATCGCCATCACGATCAGCTCGGAGACGCCGTTGCCGATGAAGACGTGCTCGACGTCCGTCTCGATGCCGAGGGTCTGGTTGTGCATCACGACCGCGCGGCGGGCGGCGAGCAGGCCCTTGGCGTCGCCGTAGCCGTGCGCGGTGGAGACGTTGCGGAGGATGTCCTCCAGGATCTCCGGGGGGCAGTCGAAGCCGAAGGCGGCCGGGTTGCCGGTGTTGAGCTTGAGGATGCGGTGGCCTGCCGCCTCCAGCCGCATGGCCTCTTCGAGAACCGGGCCGCGGATCTCGTAACAGACGTTGGCGAGCTTGGTCGACTGGATCACCTGCATGCCCGCGAGCTTACGGCCCGGTTATGCCTCATGGGTCGTGTTTTCCGCCACGTGAGACACCGAAGATTTGCCCGGATATCGCCGTCGACTGTCTCAGGGCTCACTTGCCTCCCTAGAATCCGCTGGCATGTCCACGGAATGGGAGCACGAGGCGGAGGCGTACGGCGCGTACGGACCGGGCGGCGCGCCCGAGATCCGGCCGAACGTGTACCACCCGCAGTCGGCTCCGGCCCCCGCGTACGACGAGTACGCCGACCCGGCCGCCGCGCACGGCTGGCAGAACACCTACGACGAGACCCGCGAGCTGCCCGCGCTCGCCGGGCCGGGTGAGCCGTCCGGGCCGGCGGGGCCGGCGGGCCCGGCCGAGTCGGGCGAGCCGTCCGGGCCGGGTGAGCCCGGTGGGGCGGGTGGGCCGGGCCGGACGGGGGAGGGGCGGGCGGAGCGGCGGCGGGCCGGGCGGCGGTCCGCCGGGCGGCGCAGCGGTGTCCGCCGGGCCGTGGTCGCCGCCGGGGCACTGGGCGCGGCCGGCACCGTGGCGGTGCTCGTCGGCGTGCTGGGCTCCGGCTCCTCCACGGACGCGCCCGACGCCGTGAAGGGCGGACGGATCGCGGACCGCGGTGCCACGCCGAGCCCTCGCGCGGACACGCACTCCTCGTCCCCGGCCGCTTCGTCGGCCGCCGCCGCACCCACCGCCACCCCACCGCCCCGCTCGTCCGCACCGGCGTCCGCGCCCGCGTCCGCCTCCCGGGCCGGGGCGCCGAGCGGCCCGGGCGAACAGCCGGCCGGCACGCCCTCCGCCTCGTCCGCCACGGTGTCCGCCGCCCCGACCTCCGCGGCCCCGACGGCGAGCCCCACGACCACCGCTTCCGGCTTCCCCGGCGGCCGGGGGCGGGGGCGCGGCGGCGGCCCCCACCACTGACCGGCCGGGCGCGCGTTCCGCGCGCCGAAGTCCGCACGCGGTCCGCTCGCCGAAGCCCGACGCGTTCCGGCCGCCGAGCGGACCGGCCGCGGCGGCGGCCGGCCGGACACGCCGGGCCGGACCCCTGCTCCCGCCGCGGCGGGCGTGGGAAAGTTGCGTACATGACCGAACAGCCCGCGAAGGAAGCCGAGTTGCGGCAGATGACCCTCGCCGTCTCCGCCGCTCCTGACCTGCTCGCCTCCGACGAGGACCGCGACGGGGCGGCCGAGCGGGTGCGCGCGGCGGTGGCCGACGGGCGCCTGGAGCTGGGCGAGCTGGACGGGCGTCTCACCGGGGTGTACCAGGCGCGCACGCTGGGCGAACTGGCGGTGGCCGTGCGCGGGCTCCCCGAACCCGGCCCCCGGGACCGGCTGGTGGTGGACCGGGCGCCCACGTCCCGGTTCGCGCTGGGCCTGTTCGGCGGGTTCCGGCGGGCCGGCCGGTGGATCGTGCCGGCGAAGTTCACCGCCTGGTCGATGTGGGGCGGCGGGCGGCTCGACCTCACCGAGGCCCGGTTCGCCGCGCGGGAGACGGTGATCCGGGCCGTCGCCCTGTGGGGCGGCACGGGGATCGTCGTACCGGACGACATCGACGTCGAGGTCAGGGGCTTCGGGCTGTTCGGAGTGGTCGGCAGGCGTGGCGCCCGCGAGGTGGCCCGGCCGGGCGTGCCGCGGGTCGTCGTCAAGGGGTTCGCGCTGTTCGGTGCCGTCGTCACCAAGCCCGGACGCCGTTGAAACCCGTCCTGCCGACGGCTGCCGGAAGTACAGGGAAACCCCTATGACCTGACCCGGCTCCTTGTTCACACCCCCTCCGTGCATTGAGAATGCGCATGACAAAGCAAGGGCGGCCGGAAGATCTCCGGTCGCCCAAGTCGTAAGAGGGGACCCCCACATGAACAAGCCTCTCCTTGCCGCGCTGTCCTCCCTGGCGATAGCCGGGCTGGGCGCGACACCGGCGATCGCCGCCCCGCACACGGCCGTCAAGGACGCCGCCCCGCACGCGGTCAAGGCGACCGTCGACTTCGCCGGCACCGTCTCGCTCAGCAACTGCTCCGGCTCCGTGATCCGCTTCCCCAACTCCGCCGACACCGACCCGGCCCTGGTCCTGACCAACGGCCACTGCCTGGAGACCGGCATGCCGGACGCCGGCGAGGTCATCACCGGCCAGTCCTCCAGCCGCACCTTCGGCCTGCTGAACTCCGCCGGCACCAAGATCGCCACCCTCCGCGCCAACCAGGTCGTCTACTCGACCATGACGGACACGGACGTCACGATCTACCGCACCACCACCACCTACGCGGCGATCAAGAACTCCTACGGCATCAGCCCGCTCACCGTGCAGGACACGCACCCCGTCGCCGGCACCGCCATCAAGGTGGTCTCCGGCTACTGGAAGCGCATCTACAGCTGCAACGTCGACGGCTTCGTGTACCGCCTGAAGGAAGGCGACTGGACCTTCAAGGACTCGGTCCGCTACACCTCCGCCTGCAACACCATCGGCGGCACCTCCGGCTCCCCGGTCATCGACACCGCCACCGGCAAGGTCGTCGCCGTCAACAACACCGGCAACGAGGACGGCGAGCGGTGCACGGTGAACAACCCGTGCGAGGTCGACGCGAGCGGCAACGTCACCGTCCGCCAGGGCATCAACTACGCCCAGGAGATCTACAACATCCCGGCCTGCTTCACCACCGGCAACAAGCTCAACCTGAGCGCGGCCGGCTGCACCCTGCCCAAGCCGTAACCGGCGGCGGCGGGCGGTCGCACCGGGGTACGCCCGCCCCAGCCGTAACCGGCGGCGGGCGGTCACACCGGGGTGCGCCGGACCGCCCGCCCCGCCAGCACGTCCGTCCGCCCGCCGTCCTCGATGACGAACCGGCCGTCGACCAGCACGTACGGGATCCCGGTCGGCGGCGTCCGCGGCTCGGCGAAGGTGGCGCCGGGCGCGACCGTCCGCGGGTCGAACAGGACCAGGTCGGCCCGGTACCCCTCACGCACCAGCCCGCGGTCCGGCAGCCGCAGCCGCGCCGCGGGCCGGGAGGTGAGGTGGGCGACGCACTCCTCCAGCGTCAGCACACCCAACTCCCGCACGTAGTGGCCGAGATAGCGCGGGAAGGTGCCGTACGCGCGCGGGTGCGGCTTGCTGCCCCGCAGGATGCCGTCGGAGCCGCCGGTGTGGGCGCGGTGCCGCATGATCGCGCGGACGTTCTCCTCGTGGCCGACGTGCTGGAGGATCGTGGTGCCGAGCCGGTCCGCCACCAGCAGGCGGTGCGCCGTGGCCCACGGGTCCTCGCCGCGCAGCCGCGCCGACTCGCGCACGGTGGCGCCCACGAAGCCGGCCAGGGCCGGATCGGTCACCCCGGAGACCTCGATCGTCTCCCACTCCACCGGCACCCCGTGACAGCCGTCCGAGCCGGTCACCTCCAGGTCGTGCCGGATGCGCTCGGCCGTCGCCGGGTCGGTGAGCCGGGCCAGCACCTCCTCCGGGCCGCCCTCGCTCGCCCAGCTCGGCAGCAGCGCGGCGAGGGTCGTGCAGCCGGGGGTGTAGGGATAGGTGTCCAGCGTGATGTCCGCGCCCGCGTCCAGAGCCTCGTCGAGCAGTGCGAGCAGCTCCGGCGCCCGGCCCTTGTTCACGCCGAAGTTCATCGTCGCGTGCGCCAGGTGCAGCGGGCAGCCCGCGTCCCGGGTCAGCGCCACCATCTCGGCGTAGGCCGCGAGGGCGCCGGCGCCGTAGGAGCGGTGGTGCGGGCAGTAGTAGCCGCCGTACGCGGCCACCACCCGGCACAGCTCGGTCAGTTCGGCGTCCTTCGCGTACATGCCCGGGGTGTAGGTGAGTCCCGAGGACAGCCCCACCGCGCCCTGCTCCAGCCCCTCCGCGACCAGCTGCCGCATCCGCTCCAGCTCCCGGGGCGTCGCCTCGCGGTCCTCCCAGCCGACGACGAGGGCCCGGACCGTGCCCTGCGGGATCAGGTAGGCCGCGTTCACGGCGATGCCCCGGTCCAGGCGGTCGAGGTACTCGCCGACCGACCGCCAGTCGAAGTCGACGTCCTCGCCGTACCCGTTCCACCCGGTGATGGCCTGCCGCACCTCCGCCAGCGTGCGGTCGTCCACCGGGGCGTACGACAGCCCGTCCTGCCCGAGGACCTCCAGCGTGACCCCCTGCGCGGCCTTCGCGCTGTGCTCGGGGTCGCGCAGCAGGGCCAGGTCGGAGTGGGCGTGCATGTCGATGAAGCCGGGGGAGAGGACCAGGCCCTCCGCGTCCAGCTCGCGCACGGCACGCGGCCGTTGGCAGCCCGCCGCGGCGGCCTCCTTGACGATCGAGACGATCCGGCCGCCGTCGATCACGACGTCGGCGCGGTAGGAGTCCGCCCCGCTGCCGTCGACGACGTCGACGTCCCGGATGACCAGGTCCTCCACGCGGGCCTCCTAGAAGAACGTGCGGATGTACGCGACGACCGTGCCGTCCGCCTCGGCCACCGGGATCAGCTGCCACTTGTCGAAGGACGTGCACGGATGGGACAGGCCGAACCCGATCCAGTCGCCGACCTCCAGGTCGGCGCCCGGCTCGGTGCGCAGCCAGGTGTGCTGGTCGGACAGGCCGGTCACCGTGACACCGGTGGCGGCCCGCTCCTCGCCGTCGCGGCGAACCACCTGGGCGGCGGGCAGGTCGAGATCGTACGCCGCGTCACGCTTGCCCGCGTTGGCGAAGGCCTGCTCGGGGGTGGGGCGGGAGACGACCTGCGCCCACAGCCGGAACGCGGGCTCCAGGGCACCCTCCTCGGGGACCCGGGCGAACGGGGTGAGCCTGCGGTAGTGGCCGTCGTCGTGCGAGACGTACGCCCCCGAGCGCAGCAGCTTCAGCACCGGCCGGGAGAGTCCGGGGATCCGGGCGAAGACATCGGCCACCGCGTCGAACCAGGCACTGCCGCCCGCGCTCACCACGATCTCCTCGGCCGCGTCGAACCGTCCGCCGCGGTCCAGTTCGGCGGCGAGCGCCACCAGCCGCCGCAGATACGACCGCACCCGCTCCGGGTCGGCCCGCGGCACCTCGCCCTCGTAGCCCGCCACCCCGACCAGGCGCAGGGTCGGCACGGCGGCCACGGCCGCCGCGACGGCCGCGCCCTCCTCCGCCGTCCGCACGCCGGTCCGCGCCCCGTCGCCCGCGCCCAGCTCCACGACCACGTCCACCGGCCGGGCGGCACCCCGCAGCGCCGCGTCCATCAGCTCCACCCCGCGCACGGAGTCGACGTAGCAGAGGAAACGGAACTCCGGGTCGGTCTCCAGCTCGCCGGCGATCCAGCGCAGGGCGGGGGCCTCCACCAGCTCGTTGGCGAGGAAGACCCGCTGGACGCCGAACGCCCGCGCCACCCGCACCTGGTGGGGCACCGCCAGAGTGATCCCCCAGGCGCCGTGCTCGATCTGGCGCCGGAAGAGCTGCGGGGCCATGGAGGTCTTGCCGTGCGGGGCGAAGGCCAGGCCGTGCCGGGAGGCGTACGTCTCCATCAGCGCGAGGTTGTGCTCCAGGCGCTCGGCGGACAGGGCGAGGACGGGGGTGGTGAAGCCGTCGCCGTCCCGGAAGAGGTTGCGGCGCTGGGCGGCCAGCTCCCCGACGGTGAGCCCGTCGGCGTCCGGCGGGAGGCCCTTGAAGCGGTGGTCGACGCGTTCCTCGGCCAGGCGGGCCAGGCGTTCCGCGGCCAGGCGGGCGAGCGCTTCGGTGCTCATGGGGCCCCTCTCTCGGGCGTTGCGCTATATGCAACGGCCATTGCATGCGGTGCTTACTGGTGTCTAGCATCTCGCCGAACACCGGGTCAACGGAGCCGCCACCCGGAGCATCGACAGGAGTCATCATCGACGACGCTGCTTACGCCTCGGCCGTTGCGCGCCCGTTGAACCTCGTGGACGTGGTCGCGCTCGGCGAGTCCATGGTCACCTTCCTGCCCGGCCGCCCCGGCCGCCTCGCCGACGTGCCCTCCTTCGACCGGGCCATCGGCGGCGCCGAGTCCAACGTGGTCTGCGCCCTGGCCGCCTTCGGGCACCGGACGCGCTGGGTCAGCCGGGTCGGCGCGGACGGCTTCGGCGACCATCTGGTGGAGCGCATCGGCGGCTACGGAGTCGACGTCTCCGCCGTACGCCGGGACCCGGCGCGCCCCACGGGCGTCTACTTCCGCACGGCCGGCGACCGGGGCACGGGCGCCCACGAGGTGGCCTACTACCGGGCGGGCTCGGCCGCGTCGGCGATGTCGGCGCGGAACACCGACCTGGCGGCGGTACGCGCGGGACGGGTCCTGCACCTGTCGGGGATCACGGCCGCGCTGTCGGGGGAGTGCCTGGAACTGCTGCGCGAGCTGACCGCACCCGGCCCGGATCGCCCACTGGTCTCCTTCGACGTCAACCACCGCCCCGGTCTGTGGCGGGACATCGGCGGCGGCGGGGTCCTGCTGGAGCTGGCCCGGGGTGCGGACGTCGTGTTCGTGGGCGAGGACGAGGCGGTGGAGGCCTGGGGGATCTCCGGCGGTCCGCGAGCGATCCGCGAGGCCCTGCCGGAACCGGCACTGCTGGTGGTCAAGCAGGGCGCGCAGGGAGCGACCGCGTTCGCCCCCGGGCCCGGCACGCCCCCGCGAGCCTCCGTGCCCGCCCTCGACGCGGACGTCGCGTCCACCGCCGTGCCCGCCCTCGACGCGGACGTCGCGTCCACCGCCGTGCCCGCCCTCGACGCGGACGTCGCGTCCACCGCCGTGCCCGCCCTCCACGTGGACGTCGTGGCCACCACCGGCGCCGGAGACGCCTTCGCCGCCGGCTTCCTCTCCGCCACCCTGCGCGGCCTGCCGCTGCGGGACCGCCTCCGCCACGGCCATCTCTTCGCCGCCGCCGCCCTCACCACCCCCGGCGACCTCGCGGCACCCCCCTCCCGCCACCATGCCGACCGCCTCGCCGCCCTGGACGACGACGCATGGGGGAGACTTCGACTCGGCCCCGGCTGGACACAGGCCGAGCAGGCCGTAGAGGAGGCGAACACCCCATGAGTCAGACCGTCGACCGCGCCCTGAGCATCCTGCCGTTGCTCGCCGAGGGCCCCGCCGACCTCGGGCAGGTCGCCGACCGCCTCGGCGTGCACAAGTCCACCGCCCTCCGCCTGCTGCGCACCCTGCACGAACACGGCCTGGTCTACCGCCAGTCCGACCAGCGCTACCGCCTCGGCGCCCGCCTCTTCGCCCTCGCCCAGGAGGCGATGGAGAACCTCGACATCCGCGAGATCGCCCATCCCCATCTCGCACGCCTCAACGAGCACTGCGGCCACACCGTCCACCTCGCCGTCTACGAGGAGAACGAGGTGCTGTACATCGACAAGGTGGAGAGCCGCTACCCGGTCCGGATGTACTCGCGGATCGGCAAACCGGTCGCCATCACGGTCGCCGCCGTCGCCAAGCTGCTCCTCGCCGACCTGCCCGAACCCGAGCGCCGCGCCCTCGCCGAGCGGCTCGACTACCCCACCTACACGGCCCGTTCGACGCCGAACGCCGAGGCATTCCTGAAGGAACTCGCCGCGGTGCGCGAACAGGGCTGGGCCACCGACCTCGGTGGCCACGAGGAGTCCATCAACTGCGTCGCCGCCCCCATCCGCGGCGCCGACGGCCGGGTGGTCGCCGCGATGTCGGTGTCCGCGCCGAACGTCGTCGTCACCGCCGAGGAACTCCTCACCCTGCTCCCGCTGGTGCGCCGTACGGCGGACGCGATCAGCGGCGAGTACTCCGGCAGAACACCGGTGAAGGGCACCCCCGCATGACCGAAACACCAGGGAAGGGCACCCCCGCATGACCGAGAAGACCGCGCTCACCCCGAAGACCCACACCACCCCGCCCGCGCAGTTCTCGCACGGCGTGAGGAAGGGCAACATCCTCCAGGTCGCCGGCCAGGTCGGCTTCCTGCCCGCCGAGGAGGGCAAGCCCCCGACGCCGGCCGGCCCCACCCTGCGCGAGCAGACCCTCCAGACCCTCGCCAACGTCAAGGCGATCCTCGAGGAAGGCGGCGCGAGCTGGGACGACGTGATGATGATCCGCGTCTACCTCACGGACGTGGACCACTTCGCCGAGATGAACCAGATCTACAACGCCTACTTCGAGGAGCAGGGCCTCACCCAGCCGCCCGCCGCCCGCACGACGGTCTACGTCGGTCTGCCGGCCGGACTCCTCATCGAGATCGACGCCCTCGCCGTACTGAGCTGACGGCCGATCGCCCCCCGCACATCCCGCACGTCCCGCACGGCACGGCGCCCCCTTCGGGTGGTGCCGTGCCGCGATCCCCCCTGCCCGAAAGCAGTATGCATTTACGTAGAGGACCCCCAATGTCCTATCCGCTCGCCGCACCCACCCCCGCCGCCCCACCCCACACCGGAGGCCTGCTCCTCCTCGTCGACGGCACCCCCGGCCTCCTCACGGTCGCCGGACTGGGCATAGCCCTGCTCCTCTTCCTGATCATCAAGGTGAGGCTCCAGCCGTTCGTCGCCCTCCTCGCCGTCTCCGTGGCGGTCGGCCTGCTGGCCGGTCTCTCCGTCACCGAACTCTTCGGCACCGTCCAGCGCTCCGACGCCGTCTCCACCGTCGAGTCCGGCATGGGCGGCATCCTCGGCCATGTCGCGATCATCATCGGCCTCGGCACCATGCTCGGCGCGATCCTCGAGGTCAGCGGCGGAGCCGAGGTGCTGGCCTCGCGCCTGCTGACCCTGTTCGGCGAGCGTCGAGCCCCCCTCGCGATGGGCCTGACCGGCCTCGTCTTCGGCATCCCGGTCTTCTTCGACGTCGGCATCTTCGTCCTCGCGCCGATCGTCTACGCCGCCGCCAAGAGGTCCGGCAAGTCGATCCTGCTCTACTGCCTGCCGCTGCTCGCGGGCCTGTCCATGACCCACGCCTTCCTGCCGCCGCACCCGGGCCCGGTCGCCGCCGCCGGACTGCTGCACGTGCAGCTCGGCTGGGTCATCCTCATGGGCATCGTCTGCGGACTGCCCGCCGTGCTCGCCGCCTGGGCGTACTCCGCCTGGATCGGCAGGCGGATCTTCGTCGCCGTACCGCAGGACATGGTGGAGGCGGCCGAGGAGGCGAAGCGGGCCGTGCTGGCCGAGCAGCGGGCCCAGGGGGTGGCGCCGCGGGAGCATCCGGTGCCGCTCGGCACGGTCCTCGCCATCATCGGTACGCCCCTGGTCCTGATCCTCGCCGCGACCTTCTCGTCGATCGCGCTGGACGCGTCCCCCGGCCGCTCGGTCCTGGAGTTCTTCGGCAGCCCCTTCGTCGCCCTCACCCTCGCCCTGCTCCTCGCGTACTACCTTCTCGGCATCCGCCGCGGCTGGTCCCGCAAGTCCCTGGAGACGGTGTCGACGTCGTCCCTCAAGCCCGTCGGCAACATCCTGCTGGTGGTCGGCGCGGGCGGGGTCTTCGGCGCCGTCCTCAAGGCCGGTGGCGTCGCCCAGGCGCTGTCGGACACCTTCCACGACGTGGGCCTGCCGGTGCTCGTCCTGGCGTACCTGATCTCGCTGGTGCTGCGGGTGGCCCAGGGCTCGGCGACCGTGGCGATCGTGACGACGGCCGGCATCGTGGCCCCGCTCCTGACGGAGGGTCACCACTCCCAGGCTTTCGCCGCCCTCGTCATCATGGCCATCTCGGCGGGCTCCATCTTCGCCTCGCACGTCAACGACGGCGGCTTCTGGATGGTGGCCAAGTACTTCGGCATCAGCGAACGGGACACGCTGCGGACCTGGACCGTCCTGGAGTCGGTGCTGTCACTGGCGGGGTTCGTGGTGGCGGCGGTGGTCAGCGTGTTCGTGAGCTGACTGGTTCCGGCACAGGGAAGTCGTCCATACTGCCGCCGTGGAGCAGCGCATAGGATCGAACAGCAAGCCGTCCAAGGCCGAGCCGTTGAAGGCCGAGCCTGTCACGGGCGCCGGTTTCGACCCGGCCTTCATCCCGGGGATCACGGGACCGACGCCGACGGGCCCGGTGCCGAAGGGCCCGGCCGACAAGGCGCCGGAGGACAAGGCGCCGGAGGGCGAGGTGCCGGCCGACGAGGCACCGGAGGAAGCCGGGAAGCCGACGGTCGAGCCCCCGGCGGCCGACGACTCGGCGGCTGACGACTCGACTGAAGGGGACTCGGCTGAAGACGACTCGGCCGAGCCCGCCGAGGACGCGGCGGACGGCCCGGTCTTCGAGGCGTCCGACCGCCGGGCGAGGATAGTGGCCGACCGCAAGGGCGTCCGCCTCAGCCTGGACGAGGAGGTCTGCGAGTTCCGCTGGGACGAGATCGCCGCGGTGGAGTCGGAGTCGCCCCGCTTCGGCAAGCGGTACACGATCACCGTGCACACCCCCGACCGCCGCTGGTACCCGATCGAGATCGAGGCGGCGGCCAGGGCGCGCTTCAAGGAGTGGGACGAGCAGCTCGACGCGGTGCTCGACGCCTACTTCGAGGAGGCCTGACCGCTAGCTGCAGTACTGGGCGGCCTTGCCGATCGCCCGGTACATGCAGTCGGCGTTCTCCAGCAGCTGCAACACGGCGTCCTTGTTCCGGGAGGTCTCCCGCTCGATGACTTCGTCGGGCGGGTAGAACCCGCCGTTCAGGCTGGACGTCGGATACATCTCGAAGGTGTAGTCGAAGATCTTGTGCACACCCCAGAGATAGTCGTCGATGGACCCGTCGGTGATGTACAGGTCGCTGGACTGCTCCGCCGTGTACCCGTTGCTCGCGGCCATCTTCTGCCCCACGGCCTTGAACGCGGCGGCGTCGTCGGCCGTCATCCCGGTCGCCGTGTCGTTGTACGTCCACCCGAACGGCCACAGCACCAGTTCGCTGTAGGTGTGGAAGTCGATGCCGGCCTTGATCTGCTGCCTGCCGCCGACGACCCGGCCGCGCACGAAGTCGGAGACGACCTTGACCTCGGGTGCGGACTCGGCCGCGGACCCGCGGTAGGTCTCGGAGGACGCCGACCCGGAGGACCCGCCGCAGCAGCCCCACTTGTAGTCCCAGTTCCGGTTGAGGTCGGTCCCCACGTACGAGGAACCGGAGTTGGGCTGCCGGTTCTTCCGCCACGACCGGTACGACCCGCTGGCGATGTCGTACTCGCCGCCGTCCGGGTTCAGATCCGGGACGATCCATATCTCCCGGCTGTTGACGATGCCGGTGATCCGGGAGTCCGACCCGTACCCCGCGCCCAGCTCGCGCAGCAGATACAGCGCCATCTCCACCGTCAGGTGCTCACGCGCGTGCTGGTGAGCGGTGAACAGCACCTCGGGTTCGTCCTCGTCGGTGCCGACGTTGTCGCTGACCTTGATGGCGACGATGTCCCGGCCCTGGTACGACTTCCCGATCACCCGCTTGCTCATGATGCCCGGGTAGGCGGCGAGCCGCTGGTCGATCTCGGCGTTCATCTCGGCGTAGTTGTGGTATTTCGCGTCGGCACCGGGGAAGTCGTACAGCCGCGCTCCGGCCCGCTGCGGGGCGGTGCCCAGGGCCTGCACGTCGTAGCCCAGCCGGCGCAGCCTGCGTATCTGCTCGGCCCGGCCGGATATGACGACGGTCTCCTCGTCGGCCTCGTCGACGGTGACGCCGGTCGCCTGAAGGGCCGTACGCGTCACGGGAGTCGTGCCCCGATGGATCTCGTACTGCCGGATGTCGTCCCCGGAGGGTGCGGCCTTCCGGGTGCTGTCGGCGCTGGCGTGGCCGACGGTGGCCGAGACGGGTGCGGCGAGGGCGAGGGCCAGCAGCGTGCCGAGAGCGGCGGTACGTCTGCTGCCACGGGCGCGGGCGCCGCGGATGCGAAGTCGCATGAACGCTCCTTGGGGGTGGAGGTGGGGGTGTTCGCGTGCGACGTGCGGACGCGGACCCGCCGGGGCCTTCGGTGGGGCTCCCTGTGAGTCCGCTGTGCGGGTTGGCGCTCATGGTGCGGCGTTGGCATGATCAGGTCAAGCGAAAAGGGCGATGATGGCGTGAACCGTGCCGTGCCGCCCGAGCCGGGACGGACGCCGGGGCGGGTCGCATGCCGACCGGAAAGCGGGCTCGGCGGCGACCCGACTGCGGGCCCGATGGCGACACGAAGAGGCAGCGCGCCGCTTCGCGGGGGAAGCGGCGCGCTGCCGGGGAGGGGCGCCGTGGGCCGGGGCGGGGGTCAGCGCTCACCGGCCCACGGACGGGCGGGGGTCAGTGGTGGCGGCCGTGCCACTCGCCGTTGCGGTGGTCGCCGTGCCGTCCGCCGTCACGGTGGTCGTCACGCCATCCGCCGTCACGGTGGCCACGGTGGTCGCCGCGCCATCCGCCGTCGCGGTCGCCGCGATGGTCGGGGATGTACCCCCAGGAGGTGGCGTCGATGAAACGGCCGTTGTCGTTGCGCAGGGTCGCGGTGTCGTGGTCGCTGTCCCACACGGACCGGTTGCGGTCCTGGTAGACGTCGTTCTTCCGGTCGCGGCCCACGCCCGTGTGGACCCGCACGGTCTGGTGGGCCTCCAGCCGGTAGTGCCGGAAGATGTAGGTGTGGCCGTCCTCGTCCGAGAGCGTCCACCCGTCGAGGTTCACGACCCGGGGGCCGTCGTTGGCGACCTCCACCCACTCCCGGTTCAGGGCGGCGTTGGAATGGGTGTACCGGTCCGACGAGTGGTGCTGCACGTCGCTGATGACCACGGGCGGACGGTGCGCGTGGTGCATGCGGCCGTGGTCGTGGTCGGCGGCCGAGGCGGGCAGCGCCGCCACGCCCGCGGCGGCGGTCGCCACCACGGCGACGGCTGCTGCGCGGCGGACGGCTGCGGAAACGGAAACGGACACGAGGTCCCCCTTCGCGAGGGTCGTGCACACCCCGCCTGTCACCTGCGACGCGTGGGGGGCGGAGTGCGGTGTACGAGTGGCGACCGGTCGGCCGCACGCCCACACAGTGCGACCGCGGACAGGGCCGGCGCGGCGAGACGCGGGGGCTGTTACGGTTCACGCATATTTCTGTAACTCGCGGATGCATTGTCCATTTATGCCGCGAATGCGAAGCGCACGGGTGACGCCGGGCCCACCCCCGCCACAACACCGCGCCCGACACCCGGAAGTGAGTAACAGCCGACACCGCCCTCGGACCGCCGACGGCCCGCCACCCCGCCCGTCGTGATCCTGCCGCCCCACGAACTGCCCGGACCGGAGCGCGTATGACGCGAACTCGCCACGGCCCGGCTCGTTGATCACGCCGCGAGCGGTGCCACGGCGAAACTGGCCTCGTGGCCGAGCGGACTCGGATTTCCGGGGCGGCATTCGACGTACGGGCACGGCCCCGGGACAGTGCCGCGGTCTTCGTCCACTTCGTCGACTCATGCCTGGCCGACCCCCGGCGAAGCAGATGTGGAGGGACCTGATGACGGCGATCCAGTACTTCTGGCGACCCCCGCTCGCGGAACAGGTGCGCGAGAAGGGACGAGAACAGGGGCGGGCGCAGGCCAAGGCTGAAATGGTCCTCCGCATCCTCGATTGGCGCGGCGTACCGGTGCCGACGAGATCCGCGAGCGCGTCGAGGCACGCACGGACCTGAATCAGCTGGAGGTCTGGGCCCAGCGAGCCGTCCGTGCGGCCGAGGCGGAGGAGTTGTTCACCGAGAGGTGATCACGTGACCGTCGGGCAGCTCGTTTCTCGGTCCGTGTCGTTCTTCCGTGAGCTGCGTCTAGGGGGGCTCGGCCGAGTCAGGAAAAGTCCTCCTGAAGGATCCAGTACTCGGCTCCCTCGCTGCTCGCCGCGCATACGCTGTGGCCACTCATGCTTCGGGCGATGAACGTGAGGTCACCGCCTGGGGATTTCATGGAGAGGATGTTGGTCGTATCGGTCAGCCTCACATGCAGCCATCCGTACTCCAAGTTTCCGGCTACGAGGAACGAAGCGTCGTCGGCGATTACTCCCGCCTGTCGCGCGTGCGCAAGCCACGCTTCGTTCAACCGCTCGGTGAAGTCGGGAGAGTGCCGTGGGACCTTGCTGACGGGTGTTGCCGAGATGTGCACCACCCGCCGAAACGCCTGCCTCACAGTCGGGCCCGGCCCTGAGAATCGTCCGAGCACCTCAAAGCCAGCGACTTCGAAGCGAAGCTGGATGTTGTCGATCACTGATTCCTTTCGTTTATTCTTCGAGAAATAAGTGCTGGTCGGTGGGTGGGGCTGCAATGGCGGTGATTGGCAGATCCGTGCCACGGAGTTTATGCACCACCACTTGTCATCACCGGAACGGAATGTTGAGCCAGGGGCTGCCGGGATCGGACGTCAGGATGCGATGGGCCTCGACCATGTCCTGGTACCAGTCGCCGAACTCCTCCTCGTCGAAGTGCAGGCTGCGGCCGAGGATGTAACCGGCGGAGAAGTCCTGCCAGGACTTGTAGGACAGGGAGGCGGCCCGGCCGGCCCGGACCACGGCGGACTCGGCCTCCTTGAGCGTGCCGAGTCGGGCCCCGAGTCCCCACCGGGCCATCTTCGAGGCGCGGCCGAGGTCCCAGGCATCCACGGACGAGACGTACCGGCCCTCGTCGAGTATCCCGTCGGCCCGCATCCGGGCCTCATAGCGGGTGATGCGTCCGATGAGCCGCTGCACGCCATCGACATGGGCTTCGATCTCGGACTCGGGCCGGGGATCGGTCTTGGTGACACCGTCCGCGCTGACCGCGACCGAGCCCTCGGACCTCGCACGGATGACGTTGGCGGCGGCCTGACGCCAGTACCCGGTGTCGACGTGTCCAGCGAAATCACGGGCGATGGTGCGTCGCAGACCGAGGGCGAAGTCCCAGACGGAGCTGTGCTGCTCGCAGGCCAGGAGGTCGCGCAGGTAGTGCTGCCACTGATCGCGAGTGGTGATGCCCCACCACTCCTGGAGCCGCTTCCGCTCACCTGGGTATCCCATGCCGTGCCAGGCCATGGCGTTCCAGAACGACCCGTTGTTGACGCACAGGAGCGCGCCGCAGGCGAGGCCGTGGGCGACGGAGCCGTGCAGGGGGCCGCCGATACGGAGGGCGCGCAGCCGCATCGAATCTTTCCGGGCGGGGGCCTGCTGACCGTACTGCGCCCAGGTCGCGGACTGCGGAGGCGCCGAGGGCAGGAACGCCTCGCAGGGGCTCCCCGGATTGACGACGATCACCGGTGGATCACTCGGCTCCCACACCTTGGCGAACCACTCCAGGCGGTTCCAGTCGAACACCCGGTGGGGCTCGGGCGCGGGCAGCATCCCCTCGGTGCACACGGCCCAGACCCGCCCGCCGGCGACCCGGGGGTCGTACCCGAAGACGGGATACGTGGCACTGGGCGTGGCATCCGCGCCGTTCTTCTTTATCTCGAAGAACAGCCTGCTTTGAGCGAGCACCCCGAAGTACGCCGCCCAGTCCCCACGCCCCTTCGCCTCGAACAACGCCTGCTCGACATATGAGGGCGGGGCCCAGGCGGACGGCGGAGGAGGAGGGAAACCGGCAGGCGGTGGCCCGAATGACATGAAGAGTCCCCCTCTTGTGTTTCAGGGATCCTGGCCGCCGTCAGGCCGGCTCGTTGGTGTAAGCCGACAGCTGCGAGACGAAGGCGACTTCTGCGGTGGCGTGGAGACGGGTCTGGGGTGACGTCGCGATGATGACGATGCCGTCCTCCTGATACAGGGAGACGTCGGCAACGACGTTGGTTCCGAAGCCGTCCAGGGTGACGGATCTGAGACCGCTGAGCGAAATTTCTCTGCACGGTACTAAATTCCTGGGCTCCCCATTTCCTTGGAGGCCGGGGGGATAGTGCGGGAGGTCGAAGCGGAGTCTGAGTGTCGGCCCGTCAATGACACGTCGACTCGGGCTCCTGTCACTGTAAGGCTAGTACTCACAATGTTGCGCAGTTCCTACAACTTAATCAGACTTGCTGCATCTTTCTTTGAGTGTTAGGTCGAGTGGGTTGGGGTCCTTTAGGTGTACAGCAGCCTGTCCTGTACGGAGAATTGCGGGGCTACTTGGATTTCCATCGCGCCAACGCATTCGCCCGTGTCGAAATGGATTGTGATATGCGCTGTTGGTGGGGCGGACGAGGTGGTCAAACGAATCGCGCCCTCGCGATAGACATCCAGCAGATTGCGCTTATCGTCGCGTGTCCAGCGCACTCTGACCGACCTGGAAAGGGTGTCGTACGACAGGGTCAGCGAGTCACCATCACTACTTTGCCAGGTCAGTAGGCGTGCGCCACTCTCGTCTGTTTCTGGCCATTCGCCGATAGTGTCGAAAATTTCCTGGTCCTCCGGGGTTGCAAATTCCCTGTACATGCTTGCCTCTGATCTGGAAAATTCAGCCTGGTTCGGTGCGGGGTGGTCATTTCGACGGACTGCTATGGATGCTCACGTTCGGCCCGCTGCCGCGGAAAATCACAGTAGACAGCCTGTGCTTACCGTCAGAGAGTACTTGCCATGTGCTCTCTACCTCCAGAGCGCCTCGCGGCCCGTACAGCACCGATCTTGAGACGCCGAACTCGCCGCTTCCGCCGTCCCATTCGTTGGTGAATGTGCGCTCGAAGGGTTGGCGTGACGCGTTTTTGAGGTGGTCCGTCACGTACTGGCGCATCTCGGAGGTGTCACTGATGCCGATGCGATGGAGTTGCAGCTCATTCTGGAGCGCGCGAGGGGAGTTGTGTGAGTCCGGTTTGATGTCCTTATTGAAGAGATAGTGAAGTTTTCGTGGATCGACTTCCGCATTGCTCTGGCTCGGAGTGCATCCCGCGAGTCCTAACGGATCCATCCAAGTGCAAGGGTTGTGTACGTAGCTGGCCGGGTTTGGTGCGGGCGTGAGCCCTAGGGGGTCGGGGGAGGAATAGCGGGCCGATTCTGGGTCGTAATAGCGGAAGTAGTTGTAGTGGAGGCCGGTTTCCGGGTCGTAGTACTGGCCTGGGAAGCGTAGGGGTGTGTAGGCGGTGCTGTTGACTGACCATGCCGTTGTTCCCCACAGGGTGCTGCGGGTGCGCCAGGCGATCTCGCCCTGTTCGTCGATCAGTTCGCTCGGGGTGCCGACCAGGTCGGTGACGATGGCGAAGAAGCGGGAGTCGATCTCCTGCTGGTGGGCTTCCGCCGTCGTGATGCGTTCCGTCTGGGCGAGCGGGCGCAGGCCCTGGTGGTCCCAAGTGAGGGTGACCGGGTGGGGGAGGTCCGCGGACGTCGTCGTCTGTTCGCAGAGGGTGGTGCCGTCCCAGGTGAAGTCCACCCGCTCCACGACCGTCTCGCCGTCGTCCGCCAATCGGAGTTTCGCCGTGCGGCGGCCCAGGGGGTCGTACGTGTAGCGCCAGCGGGCGCCGTCCGGGGTCAGCACCGACGTCAGGCGGTCCTCGGCGTCCCACTCGTAACGCCAGCTGTCCGGCTTGCGGGACAGGCGGGTCTTCCGGCGCAGGGTGATGCGGCCCAGGGCGTCGTGTTCGTAGCGGACGTCGCCGGCTCGGGTGATGCGCGTGCCCGCATAGGAGCGGGGCCCCATCGCCTCGCCGCCCGGGTGGCCCGACGGCCAGGAAGCCTGCGTCTGGTTGCCGGCCTCGTCGTAGGCGTATCGCTCGGACCAGCCCGCCGCGTGGACCGCCGTCACCCTGCCCGTCGCGTCCAGGTCGAAGCGGCGGGTGCCGGACAGGTGGTCCTCGATGCCGATCAGGTTGCCGTCGGCTCGGCAGCCATGCCCGCGATCATCACACCGGCCTCTTGGCGATCGCAACGCGATACGGGTGAGAAAGGTCAGGTCCGGCCAAGTCGGGGTGAGTCCGGTACCCGAAGGGCACGCGAACGGCGCCCGGAGCCGGATGGCTCCGGGCGCCGTGTGCCGGCGGGTGTTCAGGTCACGGCATCGCGTGGACGTGGGCCCCCACCGCGTTCGACCAGGCGTTGCCCGACGCCGCGTCCCAGTTCGTGGACCAGGTCATCGCGCCCCGCAGGTCGGGGTAGGTCCTGGAGGGCTTGAAGGTGCCGCAGCCCGTGCCCTTGGCCAGGCAGTCCAGGGCGTTGTTCACGACCGTGGGGGACACGTACCCGCTGCCCGCGCCGCTGGTGGACGCCGGGAGGCCGAGGCCGACCTGGGACGGGGACAGGCCGCCCTCCAGCTGGATGCAGGCGAGGGCGGTGAGGAAGTCGACCGTGCCCTGGCTGTACACCTTGCCGTCGCAGCCCAGCATGGAACCGCTGTTGTAGTACTGCATGTTGACGACCGTGAGGATGTCCTTGATGTTCAGGGCCGTCTGGAAGTAGGACCCCGACGTCGACTGCATGTCGATCGTCTGCGGCGCCATCGTGATGATCAGGGACGAGCCCGCCTTGGAGGACAGGGAGCGCAGTGCCTGCGTCATGTAGGTGGCGTTGAGGCCGTTCTCCAGGTCGATGTCGACGCCGTCGAAGCCGTACGTCTGCATCAGGGAGTAGACGGAGTTCGCGAAGTTCGTCGCCGAGGCGGCGTCGCTCACCGACACCGTGCCCTTCTCGCCGCCGATCGAGATGATGACCTTCTTGCCGGCCGCCTGCTTGGCCTTGATGTCCGCCTTGAACTGGTCGACCGTGTAGCCGCCGAGGCCGGACGAGTCCAGGTTGAAGGAGACCGCGCCCGGCGTCGAGGTCGCGTCCGCGAAGGCCACCGCGATGATGTCGTAGGCGGAGGGGACGTCGGAGATCTTCTGGACCGTCGCCCCGTTGTTGAAGTTCTGCCAGTAGCCCGTCACCGCGTGCTTGGGCAGGGTGCCGCCGCCACCGCCGCCTCCGCCGGTCGCGGTCGTCGTGCCCGTCACGGTCGCCGACTTCGCCGACTCACCCGCCGAGTTGGTCGCGGTGACCTGGAAGGGGTACGACGTCGACGCCGACAGGCCGGTCACCGTCGCCGACGTGCCCGTCACCGCCGTCACCTTCGTGCCGTTGCGGTAGACGTTGTAGCCCGTCGCGCCGGACACCGCCGACCAGGCCAGGGAGACCGAGGAGGAGGTCGTGCCGGAGACCGAGAGGCCGGTCGGCGCGGACGGGACCGTGGGGGCCGGGTCGCCGCCTCCGCCGCCGTCGGGGCCGTAGACCGAGATGTCGTCGGCGTAGTAGGCGGCCTGGCCGTACCAGCCATGGGTGTAGACGGTGACCGACGTCGTGGACGCGCCGGTGCTGAACGTCGTCGACAGCTGCTTCCAGGACGCCGAGTCGGGCGTCCAGGTCGAGACGTCCGTGGTGCCGGTGCCGGTCACGCCCAGGTAGGAGTAGCCGCCCTGGACCCACGCGCTCAGTGTGTACGTCGAGTTGGGTTTGACCGCCACCGCCTGGGTGCACTGGGCGTTGTCCTGGCCGGCCGGGGTCGCCTTCAGGGCGGTGGTGCCGGCGTGCGCCGGGGAGGAGACCGTGGTGCCGCTGCCGGCGGAGCAGGTCCAGTTGGTCAGGCCGGACTCGAAGCCCGCGTTCTTGACGTTGTTGACGTCCGCCGCGGACGCGGGGGAGGCGGCGAGGCCCGCGACCGAGAGGGCCAGGGCGGTGGCGGCGGACCACGTCGCGAGTCGCCTTCTGCGGGGTCTGGGGGTGCCTGGTGCGCGGTCCACTGGAGCCTCCGGTGGGGAGTTGGCGGGGAGAGGGGGAGAGCACGGTGGCCACCGCTCGCTCTACAAGTTGGTCCAGACCAATCCAGGGTGTCAAGAGGTCCAGACCAAAACCGTGTCCACTCGTCGGCTCAACCTGTCCGGGTTTGGCGGGACTTGCTCCGGGAGAGTTCCACACCGGCTTCACAAACGCTGTTCTCCGGTCATACGGCCGTGGATACAGTGCTCAGGTAGTCACGCAATGAAGTCGTCCTGGCGCATTGGGGTTACACCGGTGAGCCCGGCGGGTGTGAAGAGCGGGGAGCTGCGCGTGCCAACTGCCATTGCCGTGACCAGCGCCGACATGGCGCTGCCGGCGCAGGACGAACGGACCATGCCCGCCGTCGTGCTGACCGGCCTCGACCACAAGCCGCTGGAGCAGGCCCTCACCGAACTCCACACCCTGACCGAGCAGCACGGGTACGTGGTCGTCGTGTGCTCCCAGGCCACCCCGGAACCGGTCGTCCGGCGGCTGTACACCCTGCGCTCGCTGCTGGAGAGCGACCGGGTCGCCCTGTTCCGGCCCGAACTGCCACCGCTCGGCGTCGCCGTCCTGGCCCGGCAGCTGCGCCAGCTCGCCTCCTGCGACCTCAGCCCGGGCGTGCTCGCCTCCGCCGGACGGCTGCTCACCCATTACATCCACGCCGGTGCCGTCCTCGGCTCCGTCGCCAAGCTGGACCGGGTCCCGGTCGGGCTGAAGGCGCACGCCAGGTCCTGGGTGCCGGGCAGCCAGTTCGCCGTCCTCGCCCATCCCGAGCCCCAGCTCGTCAAGGTCGCGCCCGACGTCACCCTCAAGGGGCCCGAGTTCAGCACCTGGATGCTGGTCGCCAAGGGTCAGCTGCAGAGCGACTGGGCCGCCGGCCTCGGTACCCGGTGGGGCGTGCACGGGCTGCGCGAGACCCCGCTGCCCGCCGAGTCCCCGGTGTGGTGGGGGACCGGCCGCGTGGTCGAGTTCTGCGGCTACCTCGCCGATCTGTCGGTCCTCTACCAGCTGGTCACCTCGGTGCGGCAGGCCAGCTGTCACTGGTGCGGCCTCGACGTCATCGGCGACCGGTGCGTCTTCTGCTCCGCCACCCCGCCGCCCGCCCACGAACTCGCCACGCCCCGCGCACTGGAGCAACGCGCGCCCGCCTGACCGGCCCCGACGCCCTCCTCACATCCCGCTCGACCGATTCCCCCAATGAGGTTGCACGGTTCATGAACTCCCGTCAGCGCCGCGGCGTGATACTCCTGATCCTGTCGGTCCTGTGCGCTCTGGGCGCGTTCGCCGGCGTGCTCTCCGTCGTCCACGACGCGAATTCCAAGGTCGGGCCCGAGGTCACCGCCTACCGGGTCACGACCGAGGTGAAGCCGTACACCCCGCTGGACACGGGCCAGTTCGAGAAGATCCGGATGCCCGAGCGGTGGCTGTCCGCCAACGCCGTCACCGACCTCCGGCAGATCCACGGCAAGATCGCCGTGACCACCCTGCGCGCGGGCTCCCTCCTCCAGACCGACATGATCGTGAATCAGCCCGCCCTCCAGCCCGGCCAGCAGGAGGTCGCCATCATGATCGACGCGGCGACCGGCGTCGCGGGCAAGATCACCCCCGGCTCGCGCGTCAACGTCTACGCCACCTTCGAAGGGAAGAAGGAGGGCGACCCCGACCAGTCGAAGATCATCGTCACCGGCGCCCGGGTCCTCGACGTCGGCCAGATCACCGCCCTCGACCCCGACAACGACAAGAACCAGCAGCCCACCGAGGCCGTCCCCATCACCTTCGCGCTGTCCACCATCGACGCCCAGCGCATCACCTACGCCGAGTCCTTCGCCCAGCGCGTCCGGCTCGCGCTCGTGGCCCCCGGCAGCGAGACCAGCGTCCCCGACAAGGACCGCACCTACGAACTCGCGACGGACAAGTGAGAGGCGGCCATGCCCACCAGGATCCTCCCGGCCGGCGCGGACCCGGACGCCGTCCGCTCCCTCACCACCCTGCTCAGCCAGCTCCCCGACGCCGAACCGCAGCCCCCGGTGACCGACTCCACCCAGCTGGTCGACGCCCTCGCCCGGCTCGCCGCCGAGTCCGTCGACGAACTGCCGGAAGTGGTCGTCGTCCATGAACGCATCGGCCCGGTACCGGCCCTGGAGCTGATCCGCGAGGTCGCCCTGCGCTTCCCGGCCGTCGGCGTCATCCTCGTCACCACGGACGCCGGTCCCGCCCTGTTCGCCGCCGCCATGGACTCCGGCGCCCGCGGCCTGGTCGGGCTCCCGCTGTCGTACGAGGAACTCGCCAACCGCGTCCAGGCCGTCGCCCAGTGGTCCACGGGCGTACGACGGCACCTCGGGCACGGGGCCGAGGTGCTCGCGGGGGCCGGCGGCACCGTCGTCACGGTCAGCGGCGCCAAGGGCGGCGTCGGCGCGACACTGACCGCCATCCAGCTGGCGCTCGCCGCCCAGGCCTCCGGCCGTGCCACCGCACTCGTCGACCTGGACCTCCAGACCGGCGACATCGCCTCCTACCTGGACATCCAGTTCCGGCGGTCGGTGGCCGACCTGGCCACCATCACCGACATCTCGCCCCGCGTCCTCGCCGACGCCGTCTTCCGCCACGACACCGGCCTCGCCCTGCTCCTCGCACCCGGCGAGGGCGAACGCGGCGAGGAGGTCACCGACCGGGCCGCCCGCCAGCTCGTCAGTGCCCTGCGCTCCCGCTACGAGGTCGTCGTCATCGACTGCGGCGCCCAGCTGAGCGGCGCGGGCGCCGCGGCGGTGGAGATGGCCGACACGGCCCTGCTCGTCACCACGCCGGACGTCATCGCCGTACGCGCCGCCAAGCGGACGGTACGGATGTGGGACCGGCTGCAGATCCGCAAGGCCGAGGAGACGACGGTGGCCGTCAACCGGCACACCCGGAGCGCCGAGATCCAGCCCGCCCTGGTCCAGCGCATCACCGGCACGGCACTGGCGCGGTCGGCGGTGCCCGCCAACTACAAGGAGCTCCAGGCGGTCGTCGACGCGGGGAGGGTGCACGAACTGGACGCCAAGAGCACGGTGAAGCAGGCCCTGTGGGCGCTGGCTGGAGAGCTGGGGCTGGTGCGGGCACCGGACGAGACCGGCTCCCACCGGGGCGGCGGGCGCGGACCCGTGGGCTTTCGGCGGCGGAAGGAGTGAGCGTGCGATGAGACGGCCGGGTGGCGATCGCGGACAGGTCAGCATCGAGTTGCTCGGGATGACGCCGCTGATCGTGCTGACGCTGGTGCTGATGTGGCAGGCCGTACTGGTGGGGTACGCCTTCACGCTCGCGGGGAATGCTGCGGACGAGGGCGTGCGGGCGGGGACCGCGGTGCCTCCGGGGGAGCGGTTCGCGGTGTGTCAGCAGGCCGCGCTGAAGCATCTGTCGGGCGCGTGGCGAGGGGGTGCCAGCGTGGAAAGCTGTGGGGGGACCGGCTATGTCACCGCCGACGTGGCCGTCAAGGTTCCCGTCCTCTTCCCCGGCTTCCTCGACTTTCCCGCCACCGTGCACGGTCGTGCCGGTGCCGTGGAGGAGGCGAAACGCTGAGATGTCGTACCGCCCGAGGCGCGACCGCGGCCAGGTCGCCATCGAATACCTGGGGTTCATCCCGATCCTGCTGATCGTCGGGCTGGCCGGCATCCAGATCGGTGCCGTCGCCTACGCGGCCGAGCAGGCCGGCACCGCCGCCCGGGCGGGGGCGCGGGCGCAGTCGCTGGGACAGAGCGCCCAGGAGGCGTGTGCGCGGGCGGTCAGTCTGCCGGTGGAGTGCGGGACCACCGGAGGCGACGGCGACTCGGTCACCGTCACCGCCCGCGTCACCATCCCCAAGGTCCTCTGGAGCTTCGGTGACGCCACCAAGTCCGCCACCATGCCCCGCGACCACTGAGAGGAGAGGCCGACCATGAGCCTGCGGGCACGCATCAGCACTCCGGAGGAGCACGGCAGCCGGGGCGAGGACGGGCACCTGGTCGCCTCCTACCGGGCCAAGCTGCTGGAGGAGATCGACCTCGCGGAGATGAGCGCGCTGGCCGCCGCCGAACGCCGGGCGCGGCTGGAGCGGGTGCTCGGGCACATCATCAGCCGTGAGGGACCGGTGCTGTCGACGGTCGAGCGGTCCCAGCTGATCCGCAGGGTCGTGGACGAGGCGCTCGGGCTCGGCATCCTGGAGCCCCTCCTGGAGGACGCCTCGATCACCGAGATCATGGTGAACGGCCCCGACGCGATCTTCGTGGAGCGCGGCGGCCGCGTCGAACAGCTGCCGTTGCGGTTCGCCTCGTCGGACCAGCTGATGCAGACCATCGAGCGGATCGTCTCCACGGTGAACCGCAGGGTGGACGAGTCGAACCCGATGGTGGACGCCCGGCTCCCCTCCGGCGAGCGGGTCAACGTCATCATCCCGCCGCTGTCCCTGACCGGCCCGATCCTCACCATCCGCCGCTTCCCGCGCTCCTTCACCCTCCAGGAACTGATCGGCTTCGGCTCGCTGGACGAGCACATGGTGTATCTGCTGGCGGGCCTCGTACAGGCGAAGTTCAACATCATCGTCTCGGGCGCGACCGGCACCGGCAAGACGACGCTGCTCAACGCCCTGTCCGGGCTCATCCCCGCGCACGAACGCATCATCACCATCGAGGACTCCGCCGAACTCCAGCTCCAGCAGACCCATGTGGTCCGCCTGGAGTCGCGCCCGCCGAACGTGGAGGGCAAGGGGCAGATCACCATCCGCGACCTGGTCCGCAACTCCCTGCGGATGCGCCCCGACCGCATCGTCGTCGGTGAGGTCCGCGGCGGCGAGTCCCTCGACATGCTCCAGGCGATGTCCACCGGCCACGACGGCTCCCTCGCCACCGTGCACGCCAACAGCGCCGAGGACGCGCTGACGAGGCTGCAGACCCTCGCCTCCATGTCGGACGTCGAGGTCCCGTTCGTCGCCCTGCACGACCAGATCAACAGCGCCGTCGACGTCATCGTCCAGCTCACCCGGTTCGCCGACGGCGCCCGCCGCATCACCGAGATCGCCCTGCTCGACAGCCACGGCGGGGAACCGTACCGGCTGGCGACCGTCGCCCGCTTCGACGCGCAGCCCATGACCCCCGACGGCCGGATCCACGGCACCTTCCGGTACTTCCCGCTGCCCCGCCGCACCGCCGACCGCCTCTACATGGCGAGCCAGCCCCTCCCGCAGGCCTTCGGCGTCGCCCGCACCGCCGACCAGCTCGCCACCCGAGAAGCCAGGTAGGTACGCCCCCCATGGAACTGCACACCCTCGTCCAGCTCACCACCGGAGTGGCGCTGCTGACCTGTGTCCTCGCGGTGGCCGGTGTGCACAGCTACGCCTCCGGCCGGGCCCAGCGGGCCGCCCTGGTGGACCGGCTCGCGCACACCGGCGCGCCACCGGCGGCCGGCCGCAGACGCCGCTTCCGCGACCTCGACCGGCGACTGCGCCGCACCCGCCTCGGCCGCTGGTTGGAGCTGCGCCTCGCGGCGACCGGCCTGGACGTCACCCCGGGCGAGTTCTTCGTCTGCCTGCTCGGCACGGTGGCCGCGCTCTGGCTGATCGGCCAGGCCACCCTGGCCCCCTTCTTCGGCCCGCTCGCCGGGCTCCTCGGCGTCTGGGCGGCGGTCCAGTTCCTGAACTGGCAGCGCCAGAAACGCATCGAACGCTTCATCGGCCAACTCCCCGAACTCGCCCGCATCCTGGCCAACGCCACCCAGGCCGGACTCGCGCTGCGCACCGCGATCGGCATGGCGGCGGAGGAACTGGAGGCCCCGGCCGGCGAGGAACTGGCCAAGGTGTCCGACCAGCTGGCCGTCGGGCACTCCCTGGAGGACGCGCTCGGCGAGCTGGCCGACCGGCTGCCCTCGCGCGAACTGGTCGTCCTCGTCACGACGCTGGTGCTGTCGAACCGGGCGGGCGGGCAGGTGGTCTCCGCGCTGCGCAACCTGACCGAGACCCTGGAGGAGCGCAAGGAGACCCGGCGCGAGATCCGCACCCAGCTCTCCCAGGTGACCATGACGTCGTACGCCGTGCCCGTCCTGGGGGTCGGCGCGTTGTTCCTGATGAACGGCGTCAAGGACGGCGCGCTGGACCGCATGACCGGCTCGCCCGTCGGCCAGGCCTGCGTGATCATCGCGTTCGCCATGTACGCCGTCGGCTTCGTCCTCATCCGCCGCCTGAGCCGGATCGACGTGTGAGGGAGGTGACCCGATGGCATTCCTGCTCGCCCTGCTGATGGGCCTCGGCGTCTGGGGCGTCTTCGCGGGCGTCCGCATGTACCGCGCGGACGCCAGACTCCCCGGCGACCTCGCCGTCGCCCTGGAGATCGGTGCCACCCGCACCGGCGCCGTGGGCTCGGTCATCGACCGCATGGGCATGCGGTACGCCCCCGCCGTGCTGCGCCTGATGGGCCCGCGCAGAGTGGCCAAGTACCGCCGCAAGATCGACCTCGCGGGCAACCCCGGCGGCCTGACCATCGACCGCTACGCGGCCCGCCGCGCGGTCTACGGCGCGCTCGGCGGCGTGGGCTTCCTGGTCTTCCTGCTCCGCGGCCAGTGGTTCGTGGCGCTGCTCCTGCTGGCCTTCGGGGCGTTCTGGACGGAGGTCGGCATCTGGTCGGCGATCCGGGTCCGCAAGGACGTCATCGAACGCACCCTGCCCGACTTCCTGGACGTCCTGGCCGTGGTCGTCAGCGCCGGGCTCGGCTTCCGCCAGGCCCTGGACCGCGTGGCCTCCCACTACGAGGGCCCGTGGGCCGACGAACTGCGCATCACCCTGCGCCAGATGGACCTCGGCATGAGCCGCCGCCAGGCCTTCGCGGAGCTGCGCCGCCGGAACGACTCCGAACAGGTCGCCATGTTCGTCACGGCGTTGCAGCAGGGGGAGGAGCTGGGCGCCCCGATCGTGGACACCCTGGTCTCCCTCGCCAAGGACATGCGCCGCACCGACGCCCAGAACGCCCGCCGCAAGGCCGCGCGGGCGGTGCCCAAGGCCACGCTGATGATCACCACCTTCATGGTCCCGGCGACGATGCTCCTGCTCGGCGCGGGCCTCCTGCTCGGCTCCGGGGTGGACTTCGGCACGCTCACGGGGAAGTGAGGACGGCCGTGACGGCGACGGGACTGACGGGGCGCGCACGGCGGGAGGGAGGAGCCCGTCTCGGCGCCTGGCTGAAACGACCGGGAGACTGGTTCGCACCCCGCCCGGGGCCGGCCCGGGGGAGGAACGCGGCCGAGGAGCCGCTGCGCGGGAGGCGCGGCCCGGCCGGCGAGGGGCGGGGCTGTGGCGAGGGGGCCGGCGGCGCGGCGGCGGCCGGCTCCGAGACACCACCGGACCAGCGGCCGGACCATCCCCTGGATCACCGGCTACCGGGTCACGGGCCGGACCAGCGGCCGGACCATCCGCTGGATCACCGTCCGCCGGGCCACCACCCGGATCGGCGACCGGACCGTGCGCTGGATCACCGGCTGGACCGGTCCGACCCGGCCGTGCCGGCGGCCGAGCCGTCCGAGAAACTGCAGATCAGCGCCCTGCAGGCGATGTGCCGCCAGGTCTTCGGCTTCCGCCTGGCGATGATCGTGGTGTCGGCCCCGGCGGCGCTCCTCAACGCCGCTCCCGGCCTGGGCGCCCGCCTGGTCGGCGCGGCCGTGGTCGTCACCTTCATGGTGTCCTACGTCCTCTTCCGTGACTGGGAGCGCTTCGGCCCCCTGCTCCTGCGCCACCCCAGCCTCCTGGCCGCCGACACCGTCTTCGGCTCCTTCCTGCTGATCTCGGCGGGCCCCGACACCACCCTCGCCTACGTCAGCGTATGCACCCCGCTCCTGGCCGGCCTCGTCTACAGCTGGCGCGGCGCGGCCTGCTTCGCCTCCCTCCAGGCGCTGATCCTGCTCCTGGTCAACGCCACCCTGAAGGCCGACCGGCACGCGCCCGTCGTAGAGGCCCTGCTCCTGCCCGGGCTGTGCGTCATCGCCGGCGCCATGGGCTCGACCCTGCGCAACCTGATGCTCCGCTTCGGCGCCGCCACCCAGGCACTGACGACGGTGCAGGCCCGGCTCGCGGCGGCGGAGGCGGTGAGCGCGGAACGCGCCCGGCTGGCCCGCGAGATGCACGACTCCGTGGCCAAGACCCTGTACGGCGTGGCCCTGGCGGCGGACGGCCTGGCGGCGACCGCCTCGGCCGACGCACCGGATCCCGCCCGCATCAGGCAGCAGGCGGAACTCGTCTCCCGCTCGGCCCGCAGGGCGGCGGCGGAGTCCCGGGAACTGCTGACGGACCTGCGACGGGACCCGCCGGACACCACGGAACACCCCACCCCCGTCTGGCAGGAGCTGGCGCACCGAACGACCGACTTCGCCCGGCGCACGGGGCTACGCGTCACCTGCCACTGGCCGCAGCCCGGCGACACGGCCGCTCTCCCACCCCTGCCGGCCCCCCTGGCCCGCCACATCCTCTCCATCGTCACGGAGGCGCTGGAGAACACCCACCGGCACGCGTCCGCGACCGGCGTGGACATCCGGGCGACGGTCGACGGGCCCCTCCTCAGCCTCACGATCCACGACGACGGGACCGGACTCCCGCCCGGCACCACCCTGGAAAAGCTGCGCGACTCCGGCCACTTCGGGCTGCTCGGCATGGTCGAGCGGGCCGCGCAGGCGGGCGCCCGCATCCGCGTCGGAAGGGGCACTCACGAGGGAGGCACGGAGATACGCCTGGACGTACCCCTCGCGCACCTCGACCCGTCCACCCCCGCGCCCACGAGAGCCAGTAAAGCCAGTAAAGCCAGGAAAGCCTGAAGAGTCTGAGAGGAGGCACCATGCGGCCATCGCACAGCGCTCACCGGCCGGACTTCCCCCCGCCGGAGCCGGCCGTCCCACCGCTGCGGCTGCTGGTCGCCGACGACAACCCCGTGGTCCGCGCCGGGCTCACGGCCCTGCTCTCGGGGCGCTCGGACACCACGGTGGTGGCGGAGGCGAGGGACGGGCGCGAGGCGTACGAGGCGGCGCTCCGGCACCGGCCCGACGTCATCCTGCTCGACGTCCGCATGCCCGGAGTCGACGGAATCTCCGCGTTGCCCCACCTGGTGCGGCTGGCCCCCGTCATGATGCTCACCTACAGCCACGAGACCGAGACCGTGCGGGAGGCGCTGCGGCTGGGGGCGGGGGGCTATCTGGTGCACGGCGAGTTCACGACGGAACAGCTGGTGCGGGCGGTACGGGACGTCCGGGAGGGACGGCCGCATGTGACCCCCGGGGCGGCGAGGGCGTTGCTGGCGACGTTACGAGAAGACGCACCTGCACACGCACCCCTCCAACTGCCCCCTGATTATGCCGATTCACCCCCTCCAACTCTTTCGCAAATGCAACCATCTGTGGGACAGTCGTTCCGTTCACGGTTCCGGCTGAGCACGAGGGAGGCGGAGATCATGGACCTCATCGCGTCCGGCATGACCAACCAGCAGATCGCCGCCGCCTGCTTCATCAGCGAGAAGACGGTCAAGAACCACATCAACCGCATCTTCGCCAAGCTCCACACCACGACGAGATCCCAGGCGACGGCCAAGTGGCTGGGGGTGGCGTGAGATGAGGACGAGGGAGAGCGGCGAGGATCGTGAATGGGTCCGCGGTTGGGTCCTGGGGCCCTCCGGCGGGCGCGGTGCCGCGGCCTACTTTTTCGGGATCGGAGGCGAACCCGGAGGGGACCACCATGAGCAACTGGTTCAACACCACCGTCGCGTACCTACAGGCCCGCGTCGCGCGGAGCGACAAGGGGCAGACCGCGGTGGAGTACCTCGGCATCATCGCGGTGGTCGTGGCGATCGTGCTGGCGATCACGGGTACGAGCATCGGGCAGTCGATCTACGACGCGATCACGAACAAGATCTCCGAGGTCACCGGCGGCTGATTCCCGGCCGCGACGCAGGGCAGGCCTTCCCCATCTACATCACGGTGGTGGCAGGCCTGCTCTTTCTTGCGTTGGCCTACCTTGCGGTGGGGCAGGCGGCGGTGAACCGGAGCGGCGCCCAGACGGCGGCGGACGCCGCGGCCCTGGCGGCGGCCCAGAAGACGCGTGACCAGCTCGCGCGCCTGTGGGTGAACGACGTCAGCGACCCGACCAAGTGGCAGGACATCTTCGACGGGAACGGCGCCGACGACTCCTGCTGGCGAGCCGGCCAACTCGCGGCGCAGAACGATGCGACGGCGCATTGCACGTTCGAGCCACCCCTGAGCTATGTGGTCGAGACGGAGACGAACAAGTCCGTGGGCGACTCCGTCGTGCCCGGTACGGAGAACGTGCACTCGACCGCGCACGCAACCGCCGTGATCGAACCCCTCTGCACGTTCACGTTGTCCGGTGAGGACGCCGGGGAGGACAAGCTGCCCCCGCTCACCTGCGAGGACGACAAGGTCTGGCACCTGGAGCCGGACGACACCGCGGGGCTGCCGAAGCCCCAGGACCTCTTCGATGTCCACCTGGCCGACTCACCGGCGAACGATCGATGACGAAGGAAGCGAAGCGATGAGCATTCGGTTCACTGCGAAGGCCCGCAGGGGGATGGTCGCATTGACCGTTGCGGCTGGTCTGGCCGTCGGTGTGGCCGGTTGCGGTGGAGGCGGCGGCGACGACAAGAAGCCGGACAGTTCGGCATCCGCTTCCAAGGCAGACGGCTCGGGTCCGAGCGCCCAGGAGGGGCAGTCGGAACAGCCGCTGGCCGAGTTGAAGGGGTCGGACGGCCTGCTCCTCCAGGTCACCTCCGCCCAACGCGATGCGGGCGGCTTCATCACGGTCAACGGCACGCTGAAGAACGACGGGGCCCGGACCGCTGTGATCCCCTCCGCCCTGAGCGGGAACGAAACCGAGATCATCAAGAACGGCAGGTCTCTGGGCGGGGCCACGCTGGTCGATTCGCAGGGCAAGAAGCGTTACTACGTGCTGCGGGACACCGAGGGCCGACCGCTGACGACCACCGGCTTCTCGACACTCAAGTCCGGCGCCACCCTGTCCGTGTTCATGCAGTTCCCGGCGCCCCCCGCGAACGTGACCGAGGTGGACTTCCAACTGCCGACGTTCTCCTCCGCCGCCATCAAGATCTCCGGGTGAGGCACCAGTGACCACCACACCCCGGCTCGCCCTCACGGCCGCTGTTCTCCTCCTCGTCGTGAATCTGCCCGCCGCCACGGCCGTCGCCGACGACACCGGCCCCAGCGAGCCCCCGGGCACCGAACCCTCCGCCACCGCCCCCGTGGAGGTCGACCCCACCGACCCCGATCTCAAGCTCCCCGAAGGGGCCACCCTGGCCGCGGCCAAGGTGCTGGACATCAAGTCGGTCGTGGAGGACCAGAGCGGGGACGAGCGGCGCGAGGACACCAACGCCGACGTGACGTTCGCGCTGCAGGCCGAGGTTCTGTTCGGCAAGGACAGCGCCAAGATCGGCGAGGACGCGAAGGCCCGCATCGCCACCATCGCCGAGGAGATCAGGAAGCAGAACGCGACCCGCATCCGCGTCTTCGGCTTCACCGACAACCTCGGTTCCTCCGCCCACGGCGACACCCTCTCCAAACAGCGCGCCAACGCCGTACAGGCCGTACTCGACCAGGACCTGAACTCCCCGAGCCTCATCTTCGACGTCCGCGGTTACGGCGAGCAGTACCCGATCGCCGACAACTCCTCCGAGGAGGGCCGGCGGAAGAACCGGCGCGTCGAGGTGTCCTTCCCCCGCACCCAACAGTGAGACCCCCGGCCGACACCGGCTCCCCGCCGACACCGGCCCGCCGGCCGTCCTCAGCCCCTCCCGGCCGCTCGGTTCCCCAGCCGCCCCCAGCCCCTCAGGGAGCCCTCTCAGGCCCCTGCTCCTGATCCGGTTCCACCTCCACCCGTACCCCCGCCCGCAGCCCCCACCCGGCCATCGCCCCCGCCTCCGCCTCCAGTACGTGCCGTGCCCGCAGGCGCGGCAGGCCCAGGCGGCCCGGGACCATCGTTCGGACGGCGATGACGGTCAGGCGGCGGTCGAGGTAGGCGACGTCGATCGGGATCCGCATCCCGAACGTGTGCACCCCGCTCGCCGGCGACAGCAGCATCGCCCCGTCGAGCGAGTCCCGGCCCAGCAGACCCTTCGTCCGGGCCCGGTACGAGGCCGCGATCTCCAGGGCAACGGGGGCGGTGAGCGCCTCCCCGGAGCCGGCCCGCACGATCATCCGTCCCCGCCCGTCCCGCCAGCGCCCCCTGCGCCCCATCCCTGCTCCTCCCCACCCGCCACCGGCAACTCGCCACGCCCGTAAATGCGTTGTCGTCTTCCGTCCTCCCCGCTAGGAAGAACGCTATGACAGGACTCGGTGCCGTATTCCGCCCCCAGCTTCCGCCCGAGCGGCTGCGGGCCGTCGCCCGCGTCGCGGAGGACGCGGGGCTCGAAGAACTCTGGCTGTGGGAGGATTGCTTCCTGGAGGGCGGGATCGCCACGGCCGCCGCCGCGCTCGCCTGGACCGAACGGCTGCGGGTCGGGATCGGGCTGCTGCCCGTCCCGCTCCGGAACGTGGCCGTCACCGCCATGGAGGCCGCCTCCCTGGAGCGCATGTTCCCCGGCCGGGCCGTCCTGACCGTGGGGCACGGGGTGCAGGACTGGATGGGGCAGGTGGGCGCCCGGGCCGCCTCACCGCTCGGTCTGCTGGGCGAGCACCTCGACGCCCTGCGCGCCCTGCTGCGCGGCGAGCGGCTCACCGTACGCGGACGGTACGTCCGGTTGGACGACGTCGCCCTCGACTGGCCCCCGCCGCAGCCGGTCGACGTCCTCGCGGGCGGCACCGGCCCCCGGACGCTCCGGCTCTCCGGTGAGAAGGCCGACGGCACCCTCCTCACCGCCGCCACCTCGGTGGACGGCGTACGGCGGGCCCGGAAGCTCGTCGAGGAGGGGCGGCGGGCGGCCGGACGCAGCGGCCCGCACCGGGTCGTCGTCTATCTCCTGACCGCCACGGGCGCCGGGGCCGACGCCCGGCTGCGGGCCGAACTCGTCGCGGAGGGGCTGGAGTCGGTGCCGGACGTGGGGGTCGCCGGGGACGCCGCGGCGGTGGCCGAGGCGGTGCGGCGGCTGGCCGAGGCCGGCGCGGACACCGTCGTGCTGCAGCCGACGGCGGACGAGCCCGACCCGGAGGGCTTCGTACGCTTCGCCGCCGAGGAGGTCCGGCCCCTGGTGCCCTGAGCGGGGGCGAGCGCGGATCCGCAGGCCGGGGGCATTGTCAGTGGCGGGTGCCACACTCCCTTGCATGGCCGACGACACCCACGCGACCGCTCGGACCGACGGGACCGCCTGGACCGACGGGACCGCCCGGACGGACGAGACCGCTCGGACGGACGAGACCACCCGGACCGACGCGACCGCTCGGACCGACGGGACCGCTCGGACGGACGAGACCACCCGGACCGGCGCAACCGACACCCCCGGCACCGTCGGCCCGCAGGGTGACGTGAGACTGCGGGCCGTCACGGACGAGGACCTGCACGACCTCTTCGCCTTCGAGCACGATCCCGAAGCCGTCCGGCGGTCGAGGTTCACCCCCCGGCCTCGGGACGTCTTCTTCCGGCACTGGCGGGAGCGGGTGCTCGGTGATCCCGACTGCCTGGTGCGGACGGTCACCGTCGGCGGGCAGGTCGCCGGGAGCGTCGTGTCCTGGACGGAGGACGATCGGAGGTTCGTCGGGTACTGGCTCGGCCGGCCGTACTGGGGCCGCGGCGTCGGCACGCGCGCTCTCGGCCTGTTCCTGGAGCTGGAGCCGGTCCGGCCCCTGTACGCCGATCCGTTCGCGGGCAACGCGGCGTCCGTGCGCCTGCTGGAGAGACACGGCTTCGCGCGGGCCGGGACGGTCCGGCACGGAACGGACGAGCACGTCCTGCTGGTCCTCGGTGCCGCTCCCGGGAAGGCGCTCGGGGAGGCCCCCGGAGACCGGGACCGCCGCTGACACCCACGGTAGGTGCCAAACCACCCCGCTCACCCCACCCCGCTCACCCGGCCGGACTCTCATTCCCCCCAACGCACGCCCGCGCTCACCCGACCAGGCTCCCCCGTTCACCTCCGCGCCCTCCCGCTCCGGCTCCCCCGGCCCCGCTCACTCCGCCCCGTCGGCCCGCGGCGGTCGATCCCCCGTCTTTCCGTCGATCAGCTCCCGCAGGATGTCCATGTGCCCGGCGTGCCGGGCGGTTTCCTCGGTCATGTGGACGAGGACCCAGCGCAGGGAGACGGTGACGTCCCGCCAGGCGGGACGGCCCGGTGCGTCCATGGACAGCTCGGTGATCACCCGGTCGGCGGCGGCGCGGGCGCGGCCGTAGAAGGCGATGATCCGGTCCGTCGTCTCCTCGGGGCCGACCGTCATGTCCTCGTCCGAATACGGGTCGAACCACAGGGGCTCCACCTCGCGGCCGAACGTCTCCACGAACCAGCCGTACTCGACCGAGGCCAGATGCTTGACCAGACCGAGCAGATTCGTGCCGGTCGGTGTCATCGGCCGGCGCAGCTGCTCGTCGTCGAGCCCTTCGAGCCTCCAGAGCACCGCGTCCCGGTGGCGGTCCAGGCTCGCGTGCAGGATGTCCTTCTCGCCGGCGGTGTAGTCGGCAGCAGAGATCGTCATGGGCGCGGAAACTAGCAGGACCCACTGACAGTCCCCCTGCGACCATGGCTCCATGACCGCGCACCGCTCCTTCGAAGACCTGGTGGCCGAGGGTGTCGCCGTACCCACCGAGGGGTGGGACTTCTCGTGGTTCGAGGGGCGGGCGAGCGAGGCGCGGCCGTCGTGGGGGTACGCCTGGTCGGCGGGGGAGCGGCTGGCCGGGGCCGAGGCCGTGCTGGACATCCAGACCGGCGGCGGGGAGGTGCTCGACTTCGCGCTCAGCCGGGCGGAGCCGGCCCGCCCGGTGCTGGTCGCGGCGACGGAGGGATGGCCGCCGAACGTGGCCAGGGCCACCGCCCTGCTGCGGTCCCGCGGCGTCGTGGTGGTCGCCGCCCCGGACGATGTGCCGCTGCCGTTCGCGGACGAGGCGTTCGACCTGGTGCTGAGCCGGCATCCGGTGCGCCCGCACTGGGACGAGATCGCCCGGGTGCTGCGGCCCGGCGGCACCTACTTCGCCCAGCATGTGGGGCCCGGCAGCGTCTTCGAGCTGGTCGAGTACTTCCTCGGGCCGCAGCCGGAGGAGGTGCGCCGGGCCCGTGACCCGGAGCGGGAGCGGGCCGACGCCGAGGCGGCGGGCCTGGAGGTGGCCGGGCTGCGGGCGGAGCGGCTGCGCATGGAGTTCCACGACATCGCCGCCGTCGTCCATTTCCTGCGCAAGGTCGTCTGGATGGTCCCGGGATTCACGGTCGAGGCGTACGAGCCGCGACTCCGCGCGCTGCACCAGCGGATCGAGGAACAGGGTCCGTTCGTCGCGCACAGCGCCCGGCACCTCTTCGACGTCCGCAGGCCGGACCACTGACGAAACCGGCGGAACGGGCGGAAGTGGTTCGTTTCACATCCGGATTCCCCAGGAGTTTTCCCCGGGTTTCCACATCGTTATGGATCGTGGTTCACATCCGCCTCACAGGTCACGTAAGTTCAGACCACAGGTAATTCGCGTCAGCAAAGCTGCGTGTCCGGTACCGCGCAGTGGAGGGGGCTGCGCGGTGCCGTGAAGCCGCAAGATCCACGTCCGGGGCGTGGCGGAACCGTCAAGTCGCCGTTCGCTGACGACGTCGCCCGGCGGGGGGACCCGGGCAACACGCTGATGTACCACCAAGACGGCGTAATCCTTGCGAATCAGTTCGCATCCGGCCGAATTTCCCTGGGATTCCGCCGCGAACCGGCCGGGAAACACCCCCGAATCTCGCATTGCGCGGCCACCAAGGCGTTGCCGGGTGATTTCGGAGAGTAGTTGTGGCACGCCGATGCACCCACCATCCCTTACGAAGGGTTATGGTGGAAACCCCCCCTCGGGCCGGTCCGTCTCCCCCCCACGGACCGGCCCGTTTTTTTGCCGCGGACTCCCGGGAACCGCTTCACCCCGCCCGGCGTCCCACGACAGAGGGGCGGGGGCCGGGTCCGGACATGCGGCTGCGCCGCCTGGGCGCGACCAGCCCCCACCCGCTCGCGGCGGTCCCCGCGCCGCCCACCGGCCCGCCCCGGAAAAACCCCGGGCCATGACCAAGTCCCGAGCAGCGGTAGGCTCGACGGCTCCGGCACCCCATCCCCCGCGCCAAACCCCCGGAGGGTCACGTGAACCTGCGCGACAAGCTGCGCGGCCTGCTCGTCAGGCTCTACGCACGCCGGGTGGAAGGCCACCTGGACCACGCTCAGGTGCCCAAGCACATCGGCGTCATCATGGACGGCAACCGCCGCTGGGCGAAGGCGTCCGGCTCCACCACCGTCCACGGCCACCGGGCCGGCGCCGAGAAGATCGAGGAATTCCTCGGCTGGTGCTCCGAGACCGACGTCGAGGTCGTCACCCTGTGGCTGCTGTCCACCGACAACTTCGACCGTCCGCAGGAGGAGCTCGGCCCCCTGCTCGGCATCATCGAGGACGTCGTCCGCACCCTCGCCGCCGACGGCCGCTGGCGTGTGCACCACGTCGGCACGCCGGACCTGCTCCCCTCGCAGATGCAGACGGCGCTGAAGGAGGCCGAGGAGGCCACCGCCCACATCGACGGCATACTCGTGAACGTCGCCATCGGCTACGGCGGCCGGCAGGAGATCGCCGACGCCGTGCGCTCCATGCTGCACGACGCGCAGGACAAGGGCGTGTCGATGGAGGACCTCGCCGAGTCCGTCGACGTCGAGATGATCGGCCGTCACCTCTACACCGG
Organism: Streptomyces sp. NPDC038200; assembly: GCF_055600785.1. Taxonomy (NCBI): domain Bacteria; kingdom Bacillati; phylum Actinomycetota; class Actinomycetes; order Kitasatosporales; family Streptomycetaceae; genus Streptomyces; species Streptomyces sp. NPDC038200. The sequence goes on along the minus strand of NZ_JBVJYH010000025.1, from coordinate 30,993 downwards.
CGCCCAGCCCGATCCCGACCTGGTGATCCGTACCAGCGGTGAACAGCGGTTGTCCGGATTCATGCTCTGGCAGACCGCTCACTCGGAGTACTACTTCTGCGAGGTCTTCTGGCCGGCCTTCCGCAAGGTCGACTTCCTGCGCGCCCTGCGCGACTACGCCGCACGTCACCGGCGCTACGGCGGCTGAACCGCCCGCACCGCCCCGTCGCCGCCCGGTGACGGGGCGCTGTCGTCCACCCGGATTCGTGCACACGTAACAAGGTGTTCACCGGCGCGCTGTTGGCCGCATTTGCATGGCGGCGCATGTTCGAGGGCATAAACCCAACAGGTCGACACCCGAACCACGGGCGTCGGATCTCAGCGGGCGGCACGGGGCCGTCCGCCCGGGAGGCCCTTTGCACCAGCCCGACCGTGCGGTCGCAGCACGGAAGCAGCCGCGGAGGGCCGGTTCACGGCCCGCCGCGCGCGGGGGCCAGGAACCGGTCCAGCATCACTTCGTCGCTCCCCGACCTCATCCGAGGGGGTACGTTCTTCCGTGGTGACCAGCACAAAGCGCCACAAGCCCGACCGGCGCACGTATGTTCTCGACACCAGCGTCCTGCTGGCCGACCCGAACGCCCTGACCCGCTTCGACGAGCACGAGGTCGTGCTCCCCATCGTCGTGGTCACGGAGCTGGAGGCCAAGCGGCACCATCCCGAACTCGGCTACTTCGCCCGCCAGGCGCTGCGCCTGCTGGACGACTACCGGGTGAAGAACGGTCGCCTCGACGCCCCCATCCCGATCGGGGAGCTCGGCGGGACGGTCCGGGTCGAGCTCAACCACTCGGACCCCAGCGTGCTGCCCACCGGCTACCGCCTGGGAGACAACGACTCGCGCATCCTCGCGGTGGCCCGCAACCTGCAGGCCGAGGGGTTCGACGTCACCGTCGTGTCGAAGGACCTGCCGCTGAGGATCAAGGCGTCCTCGGTCGGCCTCCTCGCCGAGGAGTACCGGGCCGAGCTCGCCATCACGGAGAACTCCGGCTGGACCGGGATGTCCGAACTCACCCTGCCGGGCGAACAGGTGGACATCCTCTTCGAGGAAGGGCACGTGTACGTCCCGGAGGCGGCCGGCCTTCCCGTGCACACCGGCCTGACCATCCAGTCCGAGCGCGGCAAGGCCCTCGGCCGGATCACCGCCGAGGGCAACGTCCGGCTGGTGCGCGGCGACCGGGAGGCGTTCGGCATCAAGGGCCGCAGCGCCGAGCAGCGCATCGCGCTCGATCTGCTGCTCGACCCGGACGTCGGCATCGTCTCGATGGGGGGCCGGGCCGGCACCGGCAAGTCGGCTCTGGCGCTGTGCGCGGGCCTGGAGGCCGTCCTGGAGCGCCGCCAGCACCAGAAGGTGATGGTCTTCCGGCCGCTGTACGCCGTCGGCGGGCAGGAGCTGGGCTATCTGCCGGGCAGCGAGGCGGAGAAGATGAGCCCGTGGGCGCAGGCCGTCTTCGACACCCTCTCCGCGGTCACCAGCCGCGAAGTCATCGAGGAGGTCACCGCACGCGGGATGCTGGAGGTGCTCCCGCTCACCCACATCCGCGGCCGGTCGCTGCACGACGCGTTCGTCATCGTGGACGAGGCCCAGTCGCTGGAACGGAACGTCCTGCTGACCGTTCTGTCCCGGATCGGCGCCAACTCGCGGGTGGTTCTCACCCACGACGTGGCACAGCGGGACAATCTGCGCGTAGGCCGCTATGACGGAGTCGTCGCCGTCGTGGAGAAGCTGAAGGGGCATCCCCTCTTCGCGCACGTCACGCTGACTCGTTCCGAGAGGTCCCAGATTGCGGCGCTTGTGACCGAAATGCTGGAGGACGGCCACATCTGACGCCGAAGCGACGGCCGTTGGCGCCGTCCGGCAAAGGCCACGAGCCTAGCCGGGCGGCGTCTTCGTGCGTGGAGCTTTCCTGAAATCCCCGGGGCCAAACGGGATGTGAGCTTTCACACGCAACACAGAATTGCCACTCGGCGTCCGGTTACGGCAGAGTCTCAGTCCTGTCAGGCCCCGCATACGACACACCTGTACCCCCAGCGGTACGGCACCACAGAGACAACACCAACTCCATACAGCTCGTCGTATGCCGCCCGTGCACCACGCGGCACTCCCCTCGGGGGAGTTGCCCACCGGGCCCGCGCCTCCCGTGACCCCGCAGTTGGGAGGCCAGTGTCACAGGGGCACGATTGCGTCCGCCAGGGTCACCGAAGCGGGCGATGCTGGAAGGAAACCGTGTGAGCCGGATTTCGGTCCGGGGACTCGCAGTGGCCTCGGCCACCGCGGTCACCGCCGTCGGAAGCGTCGTCGGCGTTGCCTCGGGCAGCGTGGCGCAGAACAACAACGACGCTGAGGCGACGGCAGCCGACACCACGCTCCTCGCGGACATACCCGCGGGTCAGCAGGCTGATGTCCAGGTCGCGTCCCTGACGCAGCAGGCCGACGCACAGGCCATCGCCGCGGACGCGAGCGCCAAGAAGGACGCCGAGGCGGCGGCCCGCAAGGCGGCTGCCGAAACCGCGATCGCGAAGAAGGACGCCGCCGAGAAGGCGGCCAAGCTGGCCAAGGAGCGCGCCGAGGCGAAGTCGGCGGCGGCCAGCCGCGGCACCGACGTCCGCGACTCCTCCAGCTTCCCCACCCAGAGCAGCTACAGCGTGGCGCAGATCCAGGCGATGGCGCGTCAGATGGTGGCCGGCGACCAGTTCCAGTGCTTCAGCAACATCGTGGACCACGAGTCCAGCTGGAACTACAAGGCGGTCAACGCCTCCTCCGGTGCCTACGGTCTCTTCCAGGCCCTGCCCGCCGGCAAGTACGCCTCGGCCGGTGCCGACTGGCAGACCAACCCGGCGACCCAGATCAAGTGGGGCCTCAACTACATGAACGAGCGGTACGGCAGCCCCTGCCAGGCCTGGTCGTTCTGGTCGGCCAACCACTGGTACTAGACGCTCCGCCGGGTTCGGCCGACCGACGGCCCCGCGCCCCCTTCGGGGACACGCCGTCCAACAGGCCCTCTCGACCTCGAACAGCCCCTCCCCGTCCCCAGGGGAGGGGCTTTCGCACTGTACGGTCGTAACCGGACGACTCCCCGGGGGGAGTGGTGGCGAGCACCCGAGGACGCGGGGGGAAGAGGACGGATCATGTCGCGAGTGCCAGGGTGGCTCGGCCGGCTCGGCGCCGGCCTCACCGAGATGAGCGAGCGCCTGGACGAGCGCCGCGCCGAGGTGGAGAAGGAACAGACCGAGCCCGCGGAGCCCGCCGTCGCCGTCGGAGACGAGACGGCCGGCGCGCCCGCCGCCGAGGCGGCACCGCCGGCCCGGCGGCCCAAGCCGCCGTCCGGTCCCCGCCCCGACCCCGCGGAGGCCGTGCCCTGGGGCGTCCGGGTCGCGGCCGAGGCCGGCTGGCGGCTGCTGGTGCTCGCCGGCACCGTCTGGGTGCTGATGCGCGTCATCAGCGCCGTCCAGCTGGTGGTGTTCGCCTTCGTCATCGCCCTGCTGGTCACCGCGCTGCTCCAGCCGACGGTCGCCCGGCTCACCCGGCGCGGGGTGCCGCGCGGCCCGGCCACCGCGCTCACCGCCATCAGCGGCTTCGTCGTCATCGGCCTGATGGGCTGGTTCGTGACCTGGCAGGTCATGGAGAACATCGACACGCTCTCCACCCAGATCCAGTCCGGCATCGACGACCTGCGCGACTGGCTGCTGAAGAGCCCGTTCCACGTCACCGACAAGCAGATCAACCAGATCGCCAAGAACCTCCGCGAGGCGATCGGCGCCAACGCCGACCAGATAACGTCGGCGGGCCTGGAGGGCGTGCAGGTCATCATCGAGGCCCTCACCGGGCTCCTGCTGGTGTTCTTCTCGACCCTGTTCCTGCTCTACGACGGCAAGCGCATCTGGGAGTGGTTCCTGAAGCTGGTGCCCGCCGCCGCCCGCCCGGGCGTGGCCGGTGCCGGTCCGCGCGCCTGGAGCACCCTGACCGCCTACGTCCGCGGCACGGTCCTGGTCGCCCTCATCGACGCCATCTTCATCGGCATCGGCATCTACTTCCTGGATGTGCCGATGGCCGTCCCGCTGGCCGTCTTCATCTTCCTGTTCTCGTTCATCCCGCTGGTCGGCGCCGTCGCCTCGGGCGCGCTCGCGGTGATCGTCGCCCTGGTCACCCAGGGCGTGTTCGCGGCGCTGATGACGCTGGTGGTGGTCCTCGCGGTCCAGCAGATCGAGGGGCACGTACTGCAGCCGTTCATCCTCGGCCGCGCGGTCCGCGTCCACCCGCTGGCGGTGGTCCTGACCGTGGCCGCCGGCGGCATGGTGGCCGGCATCGGCGGCGCGGTGGTGGCCGTGCCGCTGGTGGCGGTGACGAACACCGTCGTGGGGTATCTGCGGCAGTACTCGCTGGAGATGCAGCGGCAGGAGGCCGCGGAGCCCGCGGAGGAGCCCGTGGCACAGGACGCGGAAGACCCCGCCCACCTGGGGTGAGCGGGGTCCTCGTGACGCGCCCTACTCGGCGAGGACGGCCTCGGCCTCCAGCGTGACGCCGACCGCCTGGACGACGGAAGCGATCTTGAACGCCTCCTGGACGGTCTCGCGCTCCACGCCGGCCTTGCGCAGCACCTGCTCGTGCGAGTCCAGGCACATGCCACAGCCGTTGATCGCGGAGACCGCGAACGACCACAGCTCGAAGTCGACCTTCTCCACGCCCGGGTTGCCGATGACGTTCATCCGCAGGCCCGCGCGCAGGGTGCCGTACTCGTGGTCGGACAGCAGGTGCCGGGTCCGGTAGAAGACGTTGTTCATCGCCATGACGGCGGCGGCCGACTTGGCGGCCTGGTACGCCTCCGGCGAGAGGTTCGCCTTCGCCTCCGGCTCCAGCTCACGCAGCACGATCGGGGAGCGGGAGGCGATGGCGGTCGCCAGCACCGTGCCCCACAACTGCTGTGCCGGCAGGTCGGAGTTGCCGATGACCGAGCCCAGGTTGAGCTTCAGGTCCTTGGCGTAGTCCGGGACGCGGGACTTCAGCGAGTCGAGCGACATGGGTCACTCACCAGCCAGCAGCGCGACCGGGTCCAGGGTGTCCTCGCCCTTGCTCCAGTTGCACGGGCACAGCTCGTCGGTCTGCAGGGCGTCCAGGACCCGCAGGACCTCCTTGGGGTTACGGCCCACGGAACCGGCGGTGACCATGGTGAACTGGATCTCGCGGTTCGGGTCGACGACGAAGACGGCGCGCTGCGCGAAGCCGTCCTCACCCTCGATGCCCAGGTCGCGCATCAGCTCGTGCTTGGAGTCGGCCATCATCGGGAACGGCAGGTCGGTCAGGTCCGGGTGGTCCTTGCGCCAGGCGTGGTGGACGAACTCGGAGTCACCGGAGAAGCCGAGGATCTGGGCGTCGCGGTCGGCGAACTCGTCGTTCAGCTTCCCGAACGCGGCGATCTCGGTCGGGCACACGAACGTGAAGTCCTTGGGCCAGGCGAAGACCACGAGCCACTTGCCCTCGTAGGACTTGTGGTGGATCTGCTCGAACTCCTTGCCCTTCTCCAGCGAGACGCAGGCGGTCAGTTCGAACTCGGGGAACTTGTCACCGACAGTGAGCACACGCTCTCCTTGCAGCGAAGAAGGACCCCTTTTGGGGGTCTTTCTCATGGGTTGGACGCTATCGATGTTGGCACAGGGTGCATTGATTAGGGAAATAGCTACACTTGGTCATGTTGATCGGAGGTGGCTATCAGTGACCATCAGTAGCGGCAAACGGAGGCAGCCGAGCCTCGCGCAGCTGCGCGCCTTCGCCGCCGTGGCCGAACACCTGCACTTCCGGGACGCCGCGGCGGCCATCGGAATGAGCCAGCCCGCCCTGTCCGGCGCGGTCTCGGCGCTGGAGGAGACCCTCGGCGTGACCCTCCTCGAGCGTACGACGCGCAAGGTGCTGCTCTCGCCCGCGGGGGAGCGGCTGGCCGTACGGGCCAAGGCGGTGCTGGACGCGGTCGGGGCGCTGCTGGAGGAGGCCGAGGCGGTCCGGGCGCCCTTCACCGGCGCGCTGCGCCTGGGGGTGATCCCCACCGTCGCGCCGTATCTGCTGCCCGCCGTGCTGCGGCTCGTCCACGAGCGCTACCCGCACCTCGACCTCCAGGTGCACGAGGAGCAGACCGCCAGCCTCATCGACGGCCTGCACTCCGGCCGGCTCGACCTGCTGTTGCTGGCCGTGCCGCTCGGTGTGCCCGGCGTCGTGGAACTCCCGCTCTTCGACGAGGACTTCGTGCTCGTCACCCCGCTCGACCACTGGCTCGGCGGCCGGGAGGGCATCCCGCGCGAGGCGCTGAAGGAACTCAACCTGCTGCTCCTGGACGAGGGTCACTGCCTGCGCGACCAGGCCCTCGACATCTGCCGGGAGGCGGGGCGCGAGGACGCGCCGGTCACCACGACCGCCGCCGGCCTGTCGACCCTGGTCCAGCTGGTGGCCGGGGGGCTCGGCTGCACGCTGCTGCCGCGCACGGCGCTGAAGCTGGAGACGACCCGCAGCAGCCAGCTCCTCACCGGGTACTTCACCGAACCGGCCCCGAGCCGTCGCGTGGCCTTCGCCATGCGGGCGGGGGCGGCCCGGGCCGCGGAGTACGAGGAGCTGGCCACCGCGTTGCGCGAGGCGCTCGGCGCGCTGCCGGTACGGGTCCTGGGCTAGGGCCTCTCGTTGGGATCAGGGTGGACCCGGGCTGATCCGGACGGAAACCCCCCGGCGCCCGGCGGACCGGGCGCCGGGCGCCGGGGGCCGGCCGTGCCGCCTACTCCGTCCGCAGCCCTTCCGGCCGCATCAGCCGGATCAGCGGCGGCAGGCTCAGCAGGGTGACCGCGAGGACCACCACCGCGCCGGCGCCGGTCAGCGACAGCACGCTCGACCAGTCGACGGTGACCGGGGTCGCCGTCATCTTCAGCAGCACCGCGCCGAGGGTCAGACCCACCGTCGAGGCCAGCAGCAGACCCAGTGCGATCGGCAACGCCGTCTGCCACAGCACCGACAGGCCCAGCGTGCGGCGCCGGGTGCCGAAGGCGACCAGCGACGACAGCAGCTTGCGCCGCTCCCGCAACTGCTCCAGCTGGGAGACCAGCAGGCTGGCCCCGATCAGCGCCAGCACGCAGACCGCGCCGATGAACAGTCCGGTGCGCAGGGAGGTGAACCGCGTGGACTGCCGGGTAGCCGTCCAGTTCCAGGTGTTGGCGAGCCGGTCCACCCGCGCGGCCGTGTTGCGTACGTGTTCGTCCGCGTCCCGCACCGACGGATCGAGTCGGACGTAGACCTGGTGGTACAGCGTCGAGGAGGCCTTGGCGGGCAGCGCGGAGGGGGTGAGCAGCAGGCCGCCGACGCCGGACTGCAGGGCGTCCTTGCGTGCGGTCGCCTGCCGCACGCCGGCGGGCACCGTCCAGGGGATCTCGCGCCCGCGCTCTCCGCCCTCGTAGCTGGGGTCGATGAACCCGTGCCGGCCCGGCCGCTGGAAGGCCCGCAGCGCGGCGTCCTCGTCCCCCGGCACGTGGAACACGTCACCGTCCCGGCAGGACGGCAGGTGCGCCAGCTCGCGCAGCGCGGTGCAGTCGCCGACGGTGATGCCCGCCGTGGAGACGGGGTCGAGGCGCCGGTCGCCGAACCCGCCGCTGGAGATCGCCACCGACGCCTGGACGCCCTCGGTGCGGGCGAACTCACGGGCCCCCACCGCCAGCCGGGACCGGTCGGACAGGTCGATCTCCATCGACGCCCGCAGCGGATCCTGGCCGGTTTCCTTCGTGTACTGGCTCTCCACGCCCGCGAACAGCATCTGCAGCGCGACCGCCCCGGCCACCGCCACCGCGATGCCGTTGACCATGCGGGCCGCCGTACCGCTGCTCAACTGGAGCCGTCGGACGGCCAGTTGCCAGGAGACCGCGCCCGCGCCGAGCCGGGCGACGACCGCCTCGACCAGCCAGGGCAGCAGCGCGGTGACGCCGACCAGCAGGAGCAGCACGCCGCCGACGACCAGGTACTGGTTGAAGTCGCCGTGGCTGCGGCCGTTGCCGACCATCGGGTAGAGCATCCCGAGTCCCGCGAGCGGCAGCAGCAGCCGCCACCACAGGCGCCGCCGGGCCTGCTTGGCCGTACGCACCACGCCGAGCGGTTCCACGACCACTCCGCGCATCGCGAGCAGCGTCACCAGCACCGCGGCGGCCGGCACCGCCACCGCGACCAGCAGGACCAGGGCGGGGGAGGGGTTCAGGTAGCTCGGGAAGAAGCTTTCGTCCATCACCTCGACCGAGCCCGCCACCTGCCGTCCGATCAGGAAGAAGACCGTGCCGACGACCAGCCCGAGCAGCGCCCCGGCCAGGGCCTCGCCGGCCGCGATCCGGCGGGTCATCCGGCTGTCGGAGCCCACCAGCCGCAGCGCGGCCAGCCGCCGGTCGCGCCGCTCGCCGCCGAACCGTACGGCCGCGGCGATGAACACGGCGACCGGTGTCAGGAGGACGACGAAGACCACCAGCGTCATCATGATGAGCACCGGGTCGGCCCGCTCGACCGTCGGGTGCGGGTCCCCGAACGCGGTCAGCCGCACCACGCGTGTGCTGTTCTTGGCCGCCACCATGTGGTCGGCGCCCGCGTAGTAGGCCAGTTCCTGCGAGCCGAGCAGGCCGGGCTCGTCGATCGTGTCGACGATCCGGTCCGGCAGCCGCTCGCGCAGCAGCCGGCCGGCGTCCGAGGCGAGCAGCTCCTTCAGCGCGGGCGAGACCACCATCTCGCCCTTCGCCGGGAAGCGGTCCACGCCGGGCGGCAGCGGCGCCCGCGGCCCCTCTGGCTGCAGCAGCCGGCCCCGGATGTCCTTCTCGTGCCACGTGGTGTCGCTCATGCCGACCAGCACGGTGTTCTCGCCCTTGGGCGGCACGGGCGCGCCGTAGGTGAGGTCCTGCCGCGCCGACTCCCGCTCGTGCCGCGCCGTCAGCACGTTCGGCAGCGCCGTCGTCAGCAGCAGCAGGGCCACGCCCAGGCCGACGCCGACGGCCGTCAGCAGCATCCGGACCCAGCCCTCGCGCCCGCCGGAGACGGCGAACCGGGCCCCCATGCCCAGGTCTCTGGACCACTGCCCCAGCTTCATATGGCGCGCTCCATGTCACGGGACTTCCCGTCGCGCACGACGATCTCCCGGTCGGAGTAGGCGGCCACCCGGGCCTCGTGCGTGACCAGCACCACGGCGGCGTTGGTGGAGCGGGCCGCGTCGGTCAGCAGCTCCATCACCCGCTCGCCGTTGAGGGAGTCGAGCGCGCCGGTCGGCTCGTCGGCGAACACCACCCGGGGTCCGGTGACCAGCGCACGCGCCACCGCGACCCGCTGGCCCTGGCCGCCGGAGACCTCGCCGGGCCGCTTGCCCTTGAGGTCGTCCACCTCCAGGCGCTCCATCCAGCCGAGCGCGGCCCGCTCGGCCTCCTTGCGGGAGGTGCCGTTCAGCCGGAGCGGCAGCGCCACGTTCTCCACGCAGGTCAGCTCCGGGACCAGCTGGCCGAACTGGAAGACGAACCCGAACTCGCTGCGGCGCAGCGCACTGCGGGCCGCGTCGGTCATCCCGGCCAGTTCGCGGCCGTCGTAGGTGATGGAGCCGGAGTCGGGCGGCACGATGCCGGCGAGACAGTGCAGCAGGGTCGACTTGCCGGAGCCGGAGGGGCCCATCACGGCGACGACCTCGCCGGGGTGGATGGAGAACGCGGCGCCGTCGAGCGCGACCGTGGGGCCGTAGGCCTTGCGCAGGTCCTCGGCGGCGAGCAGGGAACCGGGAGGAGGGGTCATCGGGCCACCGCCTCACGGAGCTTGTCCAGGCGCGCGGCGGTCAGTTCCAGCCAGCGCAGGTCGGCCTCCAGGTGGAACAGGGCGTGGTCGCAGATCAGCTGGTCCGCGAGGTCGCCCTTGCGCTTGCGGTCGGTCAGGATCCGCATGCTGCGCAGATGCTCGGACCGCTGGGTGTCGAGGATGTCGGCCGCGTCCCGGTGGGTGAGGAGCGCGAGCACGACCTTGGTGTAGAGGGTCGACTGGAGGTATTCCTCCGGCTTCTCCGGGGTGGCGAGCCAGCGCTCGACGTCGGTGATGCCGGCGTCGGTGATGGCGTAGCGCTTGCGTTCGGGGCCGCCGCCCGCCTCGATCCCGTCGACTTCCACGAGGCCGTTCTTCAGCAGCCGGGACATCGTGGAGTAGACCTGGCCGTAGTGCAGCGGCCGGTCGTGACCGAACTTCTCGTCGAAGGCCCGCTTGAGGTCGTAGCCGTGGCGCGGGCCGGACTCCAGGAGCCCTAGGAGGGTGTGACCGATGGACATGCCTCGCACTGTACACAGTGTGTATACGCGGGATGTATACGCCGCGTGTGCAGTGGATGGCTGCCGGTACGGCCGCGCAGGTGAGGGCCGATTGTCACGGTTCTGACACAGGCGGCCGGCCCCGGCGGGGCAGCGGTCCGGCGTCCCTCGGCAGCCGTCCCGCCTCCGCCAGCGCCTTCCGCAGCAGGAACTCGATCTGCGCGTTCGTCGACCGCAGCTCGTCCCCGGCCCACCGGGCCAGCGCCTCGTACACCGACGGGTCCAGCCGCAGCAGCACCTGCTTGCGCTGCTGCGGCCGGCGCTTCGGGGTCTCCGAGGAGTCCGTCACTGGTAGAGCGTTCCGGTGTTGAGGACCGGCTGCGGGGCGCGGTCCCCGCACAGCACCACCATCAGGTTCGACACCATCGCCGCCTTCCGTTCTTCGTCCAGGTCCACGATGTCCGCCTCCGCGATCCGGGCCAGCGCCGCCTCGACCATCCCCACGGCGCCGTCGACGATCTGCCGCCGGGCCGCGACGACCGCCCCCGCCTGCTGCCGCTGGAGCATCGCCGAGGCGATCTCGGGAGCGTACGCGAGATGCGTGAAGCGCGACTCGATGATCCGCACCCCGGCCGCCTCCACCCGCACCTGCAGCTCGACGGCGAGCTTCTCGGTGATCTCCTCGGCGTTGCCGCGCAGCGACAGGCCGTCCTCGTCATGGGCGTCGTAGGGGTACTCGATGGCGATGTGCCGCACGGCCGTCTCGGTCTGCGTGGCGACGAACTCGGCGAAGTCGTCCACCTCGAAGGTGGCCTGCGCGGTGTCCTGGACCTTCCACACCACGACGGCGGCCAGCTCGATGGGGTTGCCGTAGGCGTCGTTGACCTTCAGGACGGCGGTCTCGTGGTTGCGCACCCGGGTGGAGATACGGGTCCGGGAGGTGAAGGGGTTCACCCAGCGCAGGCCGTCCTGGCGGATCGTGCCCCGGTAGCGCCCGAAGAGCTGGACGACCCGGGCCTCGCCCGGCGCGACGGTGTTCAGTCCGCGCATCGCCGTGAGGGACGCCAGCAGGACGACGACACCGGCGGCGATCAGGCCGCCCTCGGCCCCGGAGGAGGGGGCCGACCCGGAGAGTGCGAACAGCGCGACCGCGGCGCCGAGTCCGACCAGGCCCAGCAGCAGGGCGAGGCCGCCGCCGATGCTGTGGGCGGCGAACTCCCGCACCCGCGGGGCGGGCATCTCGGGGACGTCGGCGGTGGCGGCCGGTTCGGAAGTGGACACAGGGGACCCCCGTTTGTCGTAGCTCTTAGCTCGGTTCTAGCTAAGTGATATCACTTTAAGCGGACAGGCAACCCTGCGCCAGTGACAAACGTCGGTTCCGGTGGGGCGGGTGCTGATTGTCACGTCCGTAAAAGAACGGATCGGACGCCCTTTGTCATATAGGGGGGTGTTAGCTTTCGAAGCTGACCCCGAGACGGAAGCGAGCGTAGGGACCCATGGGACGAGCGGAAGAGAGACGAGCGCGACAGCGCGGTGGCCGCCGCGCGGCGCCCAAGCGCCGCTCCGCACCCACGGCGGGTACCGCACCCACGGGCGGTGCCGGGGGCAAACCGCCGAAGAGCCTCATACGCCGGATGTTCACCTGGAAGAAGATCCTCGGGACCTTCTTCGGGGTGTGCCTGCTGGGCATCCTGGGCTTCATCGGCCTCTACCTGTACGTCGACGTCCCCGAGGGCAACGCCGCCGCCCAGCGGCAGAGCAACGTCTACAAGTTCAGCGACGGAACGGTCCTGGCCCGCGACGGCAAGGTCAACCGCGAGATCGTGGACCTGGACAAGGTGCCCCGCAAGGTCCAGCTGACCTTCGTCGCCGCGGAGAACAAGAGCTTCTACCACGACGCCGGCATCGACCTCAAAGGCACGGCCCGGGGCCTGATCAACACGCTGTCCGGCAAGGGCAAGCAGGGCGGTTCGACGATCACCCAGCAGTACGTCAAGAACTACTACCTCAACCAGGACCAGACCGTCACGCGCAAGCTGAAGGAACTGGTCATCTCGCTGAAGGTGGAGCGCGAGACGTCCAAGGACGACATCCTCGCGGGCTACATCAACACCAGCTACTACGGCCGCGGCGCCTACGGCATCCAGGCCGCCGCGCAGGCCTACTTCCACGTCGACGCCGAGGACCTCAAGGTCCAGCAGGGCGCCTACCTCGCCGCGCTGCTCCAGGCGCCGAGCCAGTACGACTGGGCGGTCGCGAGCCCCACCGGCAAGAAGCTGGTCACGGAGCGCTGGAACTACGTCCTCGACAACATGGTCGAGGAGGGCTGGCTGTCCAAGGCCGAGCGCACGACCCTGCACTTCCCCAAGATCAAGGAGCCCAAGGGCGCCCCGGGTCTCGACGGGCAGAAGGGCTACCTGGTCGAACTCGCCAACCATCAGCTGGAACAGCAGCTCATGGCGCAGCAGGGACTGACCCAGTCGCAGGCCGAGAGCGCGGTCATCGAGAACGGCTGGACCATCACCCTCAACATCGACCGGAAGAAGCAGACCGCGCTGGAGGAGGCCGTCAAGGCCGAGCTGACCAGCAAGCTCGAGAAGAAGGCCCGCAAGGTCGACAACGACGTCCAGGCGGGCGCCGTCTCCGTCGACCCCAAGACGGGCAAGATCCTCGCGCTGTACGGCGGCGAGAACTACTACAAGCACTTCTACAACAACGCCACGCGCACGGACTACCAGCCGGCCTCGACGTTCAAGCCGGTCATCCTCGCCGCGGCGCTGGAGCAGAACGCCACCACGCAGGACGGCAAGCCGATCACCGCCGACACCGTCTACGACGGCACCAGCCGGCGTCAGGTCCTGGACCACGGCTCGAGGGTCGGATTCGCTCCGCCGAACGAGGACAACCACAACTACGACAAGATCACCGTGCAGAACGCCATGAACGCGTCCGTCAACTCGGTCTTCGCGCAGATGGGCGTCGACGTGGGCATGGACAAGGTCATGAGCACGGCGGGCAAGCTCGGCATGGACACCAAGGGCATGCAGGCCGTGCCCGCGCAGACGCTCGGCTCCATGGGCGCCAGCCCGCTGGAGATGGCCGGGATCTACGCCACCTTCGACAACCACGGCCACAAGGTCACCCCGACGATCATCAAGTCGGCGGAGAACACGGGCCGTTCGGTCGACATCCCGGACGCGGTCGGCGGCTCCGTGATCAGCCGCACGGCCGCCGACACGGTGACCTCCGTCCTCACCGGCGTGGTCGACGACGGCACGGCCCAGGAGTCGGTGGCGGGCAACCCGTTGCGCGACGGCCAGCAGGTGGCGGGGAAGACCGGCACCTCCGACTGCAACCGCTCGGCCTGGTTCACCGGGTACACGCCCGACCTGGTCACCTCGGTCGGTCTGTTCGGCGAGGCCGCCAAGTCCGGCGGCACCGGCTGCGAGGGCGAGCCGGTCAAGAAGGGCGCCCATGTCTCCCTGAAGGGCGCGATGGGCGGCGGCCGGGTCAACGGTGGCGGTCCGCCCGCGAAGATCTGGGCCGCCTACACCTTCGGCGTCACCGACCAGGCCGAGTTCGACCTGAACACCACGCAGGGCGCCGCCGTCGAACCGACCGAGACGCCGACGTGGACGCACACCCCGACCGAGACGCCCTCGCAGACGCCGAGCAGCGCCCCGCCGACGTCCGAGTCGCCCACCGAGACGCCCTCGCAGACCCCGTCCCAGACGCCCTCGCAGACGCCGTCGCAGACCCCGTCCCAGACGCCGACGAGCAAGCCGCCGACGTCCCCCAGCACGGAGGATCCGCTCGACCCGGACGGCGGCTTCGACCCGCTGGAACGGTAGACGGCACGGCAGACGCGCACGAAGGGGCGCCCGGAGAACTCCGGGCGCCCCTTCGGCATCCTCCCGCCCGCGGGACTCAGCCCCGGTTCAGCTCGAACCACACCACCTTGCCGGTGCTCAGCCGGGTCGCGCCCCAGCGTCGGGCCAGCCTGTTGACCAGGTACAGGCCGCGCCCGCCCTCGTCGGTGGCCCGGGCCTGCCGCAGCCGCGGCAGCTGCGGCACATCGTCGCCGACCTCGCAGCGCAGCACGTCCGTGCGCAGCAGCCGCAGCGTCACCGGCCGCGACGCGTACCGCACGGCGTTCGTCACGACCTCGCTGACCAGCAGCTCCACCGAGTCCGACAGGTCCTCCAGGTTCCACCGGGCGAGCGCGCGCCGGGCCAGCCTGCGGGCCTGGCCGGGAGCCGTCTCCTCCGGATCCAGCGTCCAGTAGGCGACATCGCTCGGCGCGATCCCGTCGAACCGGGCCGCGAGCAGCGCGATGTCGTCGTCCCGGTCGCCCGGACCGAGCATGTCCAGCACCTCGTCGCACAGCGCTTCCAGCGGCGGCGGATGGTCCGGGCCGGTCAGCTGCGCGGTCGCGGCCAGCTTCTCCCGCAGCTGCTCTATGCCGGTCCACACGTCCCGCAGCCGGGACTCCACCAGACCGTCGGTGTACAGCAGCAGGGTCGCCCCGGCGGGCGCGTCCAGCTCCACCGCCTCGAAGTCGACGCCGCCGACCCCGATCGGCGCGCCCGGCGGCACCCGCAGCACCTCGGCCCGCCCGCCCAGGTGCAGCAGCACGGGCGGCGGATGGCCGGCGTTGGCGATCGTGATGCGGTGCGTGACCGGGTCGTAGACGGCGTACAAACAGGTCGCCATGCGGTCGGTGCCCAGGCGCTGCGCCTGCTCGTCCAGGTGGTGCAGCACCTCCTGCGGCGGCAGATCGAGCCCGGCCAGGGTCTGCGCGGTGGTGCGCAGCTGGCCCATGATCGCCGCCGAGGTCATCGAGTGGCCCATCACATCGCCGACCACCAGCGCGACCCGGCTGCCGGGCAGCGGGATCGCGTCGTACCAGTCGCCGCCGACCCGCGCGGTCTCCGCCGCCGGCAGATACCGGGAGGCCAGCCGGACCCCGGTCGGCCGGGGCAGCGTCTCGGGCAGCATGGTGCGCTGCAACTCGTCGGCGATGTACGCCTCCCGGCCGTACAGCACCGCCTTGTCTATGCCGAGCGCGCTGTGCGTGGCCAGCTGGGCGGCCACCAGCAGATCGTCCGCCTCGAACGCGAGCCGCTCCGGGCGGCGCAGGAACAGGGCGGCGCCGATCACCCGGCGCCGGCCGCGCAGCGGTGCGAGGATCGCCCGCTGCCCGCCCGGCACGACCGCCTCGCCGCCCTCGCCGAGCAGCTCCGGCAGCGCGTCCCGGGCGGCCGGCGCGTCCGCGAACACCGGACGCACCCCGCGCAGCACCTCGTTCAGCGCGCCGCCCGGCCGCACCTCGCACAGCTCGGTGGTGAGCGTCGACAGATCCGCCAGCGCGGACGAGTCCGGCTCCGGTTCGAACGCCGGCGGCAGCAGCACGCCGTCGGTGTCCCGCTCCTCCGGTATCCGGTCGGTGCGGCGCAGCCGCAGCACCACCGGTCCGGTGGGCCGCTCGTCACCGACCGGCAGGGGGTCGCGCAGATAGACCAGGATCGCGTCGGAGAACGTCGGGACGGTGGCCCGGCACAGCCCCATCACGATCTCGTCGAGGTCGAGTCCGCGGGCGATCCGCCGGGTGGCCGCGCCCACGAATCTGAGCCGGTCCCCGTCACGCCGCATGGGCATCGGCCGTCCGGGCGGCAGTCCCCGTCCGGTACGGCGCTCCTGGCCACCCTGCGCACGCTCCTGTTCCGCGCCGGGCTGCGCGGGAATGGCCTCCGGCGCGGGGCGCGGGCGGTGGGCGCCGGGTTCGGCGGTGGCGGGCTGGGAGTGCTCGGGGCCGTTGACTGGGGGCTCCTTCCCCGGGCCGTCCTTGCCCGTGCCGCAGGGCGCGGCCGTGCCCGGACCTGCGGGCGTTCCGTCGGTCCGGGCCTGGGCGGTTAAGGCCGGGTCGCCGAGCTGCTTCGGGGCACGCAGGAGTGCCCCGCGGGCCTCCGCGGGGTCGACGCCCGGCTGGGGGCGTTCGAAGGAGGTGGGCTGCTCCGTCACTCGTGTCGCATCCGTCCGTCCGGGGCTGTGCGCCGGGTGCGCCCGGCGCGCAGTCGGTCCCGTCGAAGACCCGATACCCGCAATACGTGCCCCAGGAACGGAATTCCCGAGTGGTCGAAGGTTGTTTCCGTGCCGTTCGCTGAGCCGCCGCGGTCCGCGGTGGTGCCGCCCTGGTACCCCTCGCTCACGTCCTGCCGCCCCTCGGTGACGATCGGTCAAGCTCGGCCCCTGTGCCGAAAGTTGCTGCTAAGCGCCCACCCGCCACCCGGCCACCACCCCTCAACGGCGGTGCTGTGCACCGGCACTGATTATGTGTTTGCGGAGGACGATCCTACGTTTCTTGCCTGGGGGTGCATCAAGAGTCTCATGAGGACACGTGCTCCGGTGTACGGTCCCAGTCCTCGGGGAGAGAAGGTACCCCCCAGGAGGGGTCCGGGCGCCAGTGCTGCCAGCCGTCCGAGAACGGCACCCCCCAGGCGCGGATCTCCTCCACGGCCTCCCGCCCCGCCTCCCGCACCCGCTCGGCCGTCTCCGCGTCCATCAGCCCGTCCCGCTGGGCCTGCGCGAACTCGTCCTCGTCCCGCCAGTGCCAGCTGCGGTCGGGGTGCACGGAGATGTCGAGGAAGTGGTCCTCGGAGTCCACACCGCCCGACCAGCGGGCCAGCGGCCGTTCCAGGTTGACGTACCAGTTCTTGAACTGCCAGCCCGGATCCCAGAACAGCCACACCGACCAGGGCCGGCCGGGCTGGGCCAGTTTCAGCACGCCCGTGCCGAACCAGTGGTCCCGCTGGACCGTGCGCGCCTTGGTGTAGCGGGACTCCAGCGGCTCCAGGTGCACGGGTGTGCCGTCGGCCAGCACCGGCTTCACGCACTCCGTGCCGGGGGCCAGCCACACCGCCAGCAGCTCACTGTCGTCGCGGACGACGGTGACGGGCCGGGCGATGTGGAAGTGCTCGCCCCCGTTCTCCCGGTAGCGCCACAGGATGTGTGTCCCGGGGGTCCAGCGCGTCGCAGGTCCCGCCGCCACTCGTGTCACCGCTCCGTCGTCCGTCATGCACAGATATTAGGTGCCACGGGCATACGACTGCTGCGGTGCACATCACGGCGGTCCGCGGTGGCCGGAAAGGTTCGCTCGCGGTTACGGGCGTGTCATCCGCAGGACATCCAGCGCCTCGTCGAGCTGCTCCAGCGTGAGGTCGCCGCGCTCCACGTACCCGCCCTCCAGGACGACTTCGCGGATCGTCCTGCGTTCGGCGAGGGACTTCTTGGCGACCTTCGCGGCCTCCTCGTAGCCGATGTACTTGTTCAGCGGCGTCACCACGGACGGCGACGACTCGGCGTACTCCCGGGTGCGTTCGCGGTCGGCGGTGATGCCGTCGACGGTCCGGTCGGCCAGCAGCCGCGAGACGTTGGCGAGCAGCCGCACGGACTCCAGGACGTTCTTGGCGATGACCGGGAGCATCACGTTCAGCTCGAAGTTCCCGGCGGCACCGGCGGTGGTGATGGTGGTGTCGTTGCCGATGACCTGGGCGGCGACCATCAGCACGGCCTCGGGGACGACCGGGTTGACCTTGCCCGGCATGATCGAGGAACCGGGCTGGAGGTCGGGCAGCCGGATCTCGGCGAGACCGGTGCGCGGACCGGAGGACATCCAGCGCAGATCGTTGGCGATCTTCGTCAGGCCGACCGCGATGGTGCGCAGCTGCCCGCTGGTCTCCACGATGCCGTCCCGGGCGCCCTGCGCCTCGAAGTGGTCGCGGGCCTCGGTGAGCGGCAGCCCGGTGGCCCGGGCGACCTCCTCGATGACGGCCGCGGAGAACCCGGGCGGGGTGTTGATGCCGGTGCCGACCGCCGTGCCGCCCAGCGGCAGCTCGGCCAGCCGGGGCAGGGAGGCCCCGAGGCGCTCGATGCCGTACCGCACCTGGGCCGCGTACCCGCCGAACTCCTGCCCGAGTGTCACCGGCGTGGCGTCCATCAGGTGCGTCCGCCCCGACTTGACCACGTCGGCGAACTCCTCGGACTTGCGCTGCAGGGAGGCGGCGAGGTGCTCCAGGGCCGGGATCAGGTCGTGGGTGACGGCGGCGGTGGCCGCGATGTGGATGGAGGACGGGAACACGTCGTTGGACGACTGCGAGGCGTTCACATGGTCGTTGGGATGCACGTCCCGGCCGAGCCGCTCGGTCGCCAGCGTCGCGATGACCTCGTTGGTGTTCATGTTGGACGAGGTCCCGGAACCCGTCTGGAACACGTCCACCGGGAAGTGCTCGTCCCAGTCGCCCGCGGCGACCTCGCCGGCCGCCTCCTGGATCGCCTGTGCGACCTCCTTGTCCAGCACCCCCAGCTCGGCGTTCACCTTCGCCGCCGCCGCCTTGATGCGGGCGAGCGCCTCGATGTGCGCCCGCTCGATGTGCTGCCCGGAGATCGGGAAGTTCTCGACGGCACGCTGCGTCTGCGCCCGCCACTTGGCATGGGCCGGGACCCGGACCTCACCCATGGAGTCGTGCTCGATGCGGTATTCGCTCATGCCGGGTACAGCGATTCCGGGGACGCGGATGTTCCGCCGATTGGGCCGGTCGGGTGCCCTTGCCGTCTTTCGGCGCCCGGGTCCGTCGGGGCGGCGGAGAGGTGTCGCTTCGTCGTGGAGCGCCTCGCTCGGACACAAGCGGCCGTGCGCACCGGCGTGCTGATCGTGTGTCACGGCCGCCTGCGCGTCCCTGGCCCGTCGCCCCCGGGCCGAGGGCGGCTCCTGGGGGGGCGACGGGCGGGAGCGGGGTTACGCCAGGCCGGGGCCCCGCACCGGAATGCTCGTGAACGTGGGCTGCGGGGCCGGGTCCTGGAAGAAGTCGTTGCCCTTGTCGTCCACCACGATGAACGCGGGGAAGTCCTCGACCTCGATCTTCCAGACGGCTTCCATGCCCAGCTCCTCGTACTCCAGGACCTCCACCTTCTTGATGCAGTCCTGGGCGAGGCGGGCGGCCGGGCCGCCGATGGAGCCGAGGTAGAAGCCGCCGTGCGCGTCGCACGCCGCCGTGACCTGCTGCGACCGGTTGCCCTTCGCCAGCATCACCTTGGAGCCGCCCGCCGCCTGGAACTGCTCCACGTAGGAGTCCATGCGGCCGGCCGTGGTCGGGCCGAAGGAACCGGAGGCGTAGCCCTCGGGGGTCTTCGCCGGGCCGGCGTAGTACACCGGGTGGTCCTTCAGGTACTGCGGCATCTCCTCGCCCGCGTCCAGCCGCTCCTTGATCTTGGCGTGCGCGATGTCACGGGCCACGACCAGCGGGCCGGTCAGCGACAGACGGGTCTTGACCGGGTACTTCGTCAGCTCGGCGAGGATCGTGTCCATCGGCTGGTTGAGGTCGATCTTGACGACGTCGCCCTCTTCCAGGTGCTCGTCGGTGGTCTCCGGCAGGAAGCGCGCCGGGTCGGTCTCCAGCTGCTCCAGGAAGACGCCCTCGGCGGTGATCTTCGCGACGGCCTGGCGGTCGGCGGAGCAGGAGACGGCGATCGCGACCGGGCAGGAGGCGCCGTGGCGGGGGAGGCGGACCACCCGGACGTCGTGGCAGAAGTACTTGCCGCCGAACTGGGCACCGATGCCGATCTTCTGGGTCAGCTCGAAGACCTTCTTCTCCAGCTCCTCGTCCCGGAAGCCGTGGCCGAGCGGCGAGCCCTCGGCCGGGATGTTGTCCAGGTAGTGCGCCGAGGCGTACTTCGCGGTCTTCAGCGCGTACTCGGCGCTCGTGCCGCCGACGACGATCGCCAGGTGGTACGGCGGGCAGGCGGCCGTACCGAGCGAGCGGATCTTCTCCTCCAGGAACTTCATCATGGAGGCCTCGTTCAGGACGGCCTTCGTCTCCTGGTAGAGGAAGGACTTGTTGGCCGAGCCGCCGCCCTTCGCCATGAACAGGAACTTGTAGGCACCGCCGTCGGTGGCGTACAGCTCGATCTGCGCCGGCAGGTTGGAGCCGGTGTTCTTCTCCTCCCACATGGTGAGCGGAGCCATCTGCGAGTAGCGCAGGTTCAGCCTGGTGTAGGCGTCGTAGATGCCGTGCGAGAGGGCCTTCTCGTCCCCGCCCTCGGTGAGGACGTTCTGGCCGCGCTTGCCCATGACGATCGCCGTGCCGGTGTCCTGGCACATGGGGAGCACGCCGGCCGCCGCGATGTTCGCGTTCTTCAGCAGGTCGAGCGCGACGAACTTGTCGTTGCTCGACGCCTCCGGGTCGTCGATGATCCGGCGCAGCTGGGCGAGGTGGGCGGGGCGCAGGTAGTGCTGGATGTCGTGGATGGCCTCCTCGGCCAGCTTGCGCAGCGCCTCCGGCTCCACCTTGAGGAACGTCCGCCCGTCCGGGCCCTCGACGGTGGAGACGCCCTCGGACGTCACCAGCCGGTAGGGGGTGGTGTCCTCTCCCTGGGGGAGCAGATCGGTGTACGCGAACTCAGGCATCTCAGCCCATTCCTCACTCTGACGGACGGCGCCCGCCGACGCTGGCGGGCCCCACCAGCGTAGAACCTGCCGTCGGCGCCGAACCTGTGAGGTAAGGCTCAGTCGGGGGTGTCGCGATCTATCGTGTTTGGGTACGCTGCTGCCGTGGACCTTCAGAAGCAGACCGCACCCACACCCGCGACCGAGATGCGCGCCTCCGACGCCGACCGCGACCGGATCGCCGACATCCTGCGCGAGGCCCTGGCCGAGGGGCGGCTGACCGCCGACGAGCACGCCGAACGCGTGGACGGGGTGCTGGGCGCCAAGACGGTGGGGGAACTGGAGTTCTTCATCCGGGACCTGCCCGCCGCCCACCAGCGCCACGCCGCCCCCGCCTACACACCCGTCCCGCCCCGCCCCACCCCGGGCGCGATCCCGGCGGAGGCCGACGCCAACGTGGTCGCGGTGTTCAGCAGCGCGATGCGCCGGGGCCGCTGGCGGGCCGGTCGCCGGCTGCACGCGTACGCGATCTTCGGCAGCGTCGAGATCGACCTCAGCGAGGCGATCTTCGAGTACCAGCAGGTGGTGATCAAGGCGGTCTCCGTCTTCGGTGACGTCCAGATCCGCGTCCCGGAGAACATCTCGCTGCGCGGCACCGGAGGCGGGGTGCTCGGCAGCTTCGAGGTGAGCCCGCTGGACTCGGTGGACTCCGAGGCGCCCGTCGTCTACGTCGACGGCTGGGCCGTCCTGGGCAACGTGGAGGCACGGCCGAAGCGGGGCAAGCTGGTGGCGGACATCCTGGAGCGCGTCCAGGACAAGGTCGACCGGAAGCTGCGCAAACACCTGGGTCGTTGACGGTCGCGAATCCGCCGGTGGCCGGAGCGCCCCGGTCCGGGGGCGGCCCCCTCGCGGGGGCGTGAACGAGTCGCCGCGCGCCTGCGAATGGGAACGCTGTGCATAGGCGCGCGCACAGCGGGTAGGGCTTGCTGCATCGTCTCTCGCTCGCGAAGCCGTCGTCAGGAGTAGACCGTGCTGCAACCGCCGCATTCGTCCCTGCAGGTAGCTGCCGTGCCAGCCCAGCGGGTGCCAGCGCGAGACAGGGACCAAGACGCTCCCTGGCACACCGAGGCGGTGTGCCGGCGCGACGAGGCCGGCCTGTTCTTCGCCCCGTCGAAGGAGCCGACCGCCGCCCGGCTGTCCCGCGAGGAGGCGGCCAAGCGGGTCTGCGCCCGCTGCCCGGTCATGGTCGAGTGCCGCGAGCACGCCCTGCTCCAGCCCGAGCCCTACGGCGTCTGGGGCGGTCTGACGGCGGCCGAGCGCAGGGTGGTCCTGGCGAGGCGCCGCCGCAGGGAAGTGGAACTGAAGAAGGCGGCACGGGCGGCGGCGAACCGCATGGCGGGTTAGGGCGGAGGCGGGACGCCCCCTCCGCACCGGGGGCGCCTGCCGGCCCGAGGAACACGGGGGACCGCGCGACACGCCACGGCGGACGCGCGGTCCCCTCCCCGACGGGTGTTACTTGGCCCGGTCGAAGTCGATCGCGCTGTAGGCCCGCAGCTTGCGGAGCCGGTGCTCGGAATCGATCCTCCGCACGGTCCCGGACTTCGACCGCATCACGATCGACTCGGTCAGCGCGGTCTCCGACCGGTAGCGCACACCGCGCAGCAACTCGCCGTCGGTGATGCCGGTGGCGACGAAGAACACGTTCTCGCCCGACACCAGGTCGTCCGTCGTCAGCACGCGGTCCAGGTCGTGCCCGGCGTCGATCGCCCGCTGCCGCTCCTCGTCGTCCTTGGGCCACAGCTTGCCCTGGATGGTGCCGCCCAGGCACTTCACCGCGCAGGCCGAGATGATGCCCTCGGGGGTGCCGCCGATGCCGAGCAGCAGGTCGACGCCGGTGCCCTCGCGCAGTGCGTACACCGAGCCGGCGACGTCGCCGTCGGAGATCAGTTTGATGCGCGCGCCGGCGTCCCGGACCTCCCGGATCAGGCCCTCGTGCCGCGGCCGGTCGAGGATGACGACGGTGACGTCCTCCGGCGTGACCTTCTTCGCCTTGGCGATCCGCTTGATGTTCACGGCCACGGGCGCGTCGATGTCGACGAAGTCGGCGGCCTCCGGGCCGGTGACCAGCTTGTCCATGTAGAACACGGCGGAGGGGTCGAACATGGCGCCGCGTTCGGCGGCGGCGAGGACGGCGATGGCGTTCGGCATGCCCTTGGCCGTCAGCGTGGTGCCGTCGATCGGGTCGACGGCGATGTCGACCTCGGGACCGGTGCCGTCGCCCACCTGCTCTCCGTTGAAGAGCATCGGGGCCTCGTCCTTCTCGCCCTCGCCGATGACGACCACGCCGTTCATCGACACGGTGGAGACGAGGGTCCGCATGGCGCGCACCGCGGCGCCGTCGGCGCCGTTCTTGTCACCGCGCCCCACCCAGCGGCCCGCCGCCATCGCGGCGGCTTCGGTCACCCGGACGAGTTCCAGGGCGAGGTTGCGGTCGGGAGCCTCGGAGGGAACATCGAGCTCGGACGGCAGGTGATGATTTTCGGTCATCGGAGCGCACCTTTCTGATACGACGACGGCCGGATGAGGGTATTGGACCCCGACTCTATCGCCGGACAGACAAAATGAGCAGGGGACCCCACGGATGAGCGCTTGGGGCACCTGCGACGATAGGGGGCGTGGCAGGTTCGAACGGTAAGCAGAAGTCGGCCCGGAGCATGATCCTCTCCCTGGGCGTGATCGGCATCGCGGCGTTGGTCGTGTACTTCCTCGCCATCCCCCACGACGATCACGCTCCCGACGTCAAACGGGTCGACTACCGGGTCGAACTGCTCACGGCCCGCCGGGCGGCGAGCTACCCGGTGGCCGCGCCCGAGGGCCTGCCGAGTACCTGGAAGGCGACCTCCGTACGCTTCCAGGGCGAGAAATCCGACCGGTGGCACCTCGGCTTCCAGACCCCCGACAGCCAGTACGTGCAGGTCGAGCAGTCCACGCGGAAGCGCGCCCGGTTCATCGACCAGGCCAGCCAGGGCTGCTCGCCGACGAAGCGGACCGAGGAGATCGACGGCCGCACCTGGACCCGCTGCACCGGCGGCCGGTACGACGCCCTCGTCCTCCAGGACACGCCCGGCTCCACGACGGTGGTGGCCGGAACCGCCTCCTTCGACGACCTGAAGACGATGGCGGCGGCGCTGGAGATGAAGTGATCCGTTCGTGACCTCCGTGCATGTGAAGAGGCCCCCGGCATCGCCGGGGGCCTCTTCACATGCACGGGTGGCTCAGACGGTCGTGACGACCTCGTCGTACGCCAGGCGCGGCGAGCGCGGGAACCAGGCGTCCGGGCCCGGCCTGCCGATGTTGACGACCATCAGCGGGGTGTGGTCGTCGTCCAGGAACTCCTTGCGGACACCCTCGAAGTCGAGGCCGGTCATCGGGCCGGCGGCCAGGCCCGCGGCGCGGACGCCGATGAGGAAGTAGGCGGCCTGGAGGGCGGCGTTCAGACCGGCGGCACCCTCACGGGCCGGACGCTCGCTGAAGAAGACGTCCTTGGCCTGCGGGAAGTGCGGGAACAGCGCCGGCAGCTCCTCGTGGAACTCGTTGTCCGCGGAGAGGATGGCGACCAGCGGGGCGGCGGCGGTCTTGGCCTGGTTGCCCTCGGCCATGAGCTGCACCAGACGCTCGCGGGCCTCGGGCGAGCGGACCAGCGTGATGCGCAGCGGGCTCTGGTTGAAGGCGGTCGGACCGTACTTGACCAGGTCGTAGATCGCCTGGACCTGCTCCTCGGTCACCGGCTCGTCGGTGAAGGTGTTCGCGGTGCGGGCCTCGCGGAACAGCAGGTCCTGAGCGGCGGGGTCAAGAACGAGAGACATGCGTGACTTCCTCGGATACGCGTTCGGCCCGAGTGCCGGACCGGCTTACGTCGGTGACCCTACGCCAGTGAGGTTTAAGCTTCAACTAATGCGAGGGTGTGGTGACCCGCCTCACAACCGGCGCCCGGACCCGCCTACTCGCCGCCCTCCCCGGCCCCTTCCTCTCCCTCTTCCTCGGCCAGCGCCGCGTCCAGCCGCGCCCGGGCCCCCTCCAGCCAGCGCCGGCACACCTTGGCCAGCTCCTCGCCGCGCTCCCACAGCGCCAGGGACTCCTCCAGCGTCGTACCGCCCGCCTCCAGCCGCCGTACGACCTCGATCAGCTCGTCGCGCGCCGCCTCGTACGAGAGCGTCTCGTCCACCTTGCTCGTCATTCGCTCACCTTCACTGTGAATTCACCCTCGGCGACACGGGCCCGCAGCGCCTCGCCCGCCGTCACCTCGGCCGGATCGCGCACCGCGTGCCCGTCCGCCCGCTGGAGCACCGCGTAACCCCGCCGGAGCGTCGCCGCGGGGGACAGGGCCACCACGCGCGCGTGCGTGTGCGTCAGCTCCGAGTCCGCGCGGTCCAGCAGATGCCCCAGGGTCCGCCGGCCGCGGTCGAGCAGCGAGACCACGTGATCGGCACGCTCGTCGACCATCCGGTGCGGATCCTCCATCGACGGCCGGGCCAGCGCGTGCGCCAGCCCCCGCTCCTCCCGCTCCACGAACGCCGCCGCGCAGCGCCGCGCCCGGTCGCGCAGCATCCGCACCCGCTCCAGCTCCTCGCCGACGTCCGGCACGACCTTCTTCGCCGCGTCGGTCGGCGTGGAGGCACGCAGGTCGGCGACATGGTCGAGCAGCGGGTTGTCCGGCTCGTGCCCGATGGCCGACACGACGGGCGTACGGCACGCGGCCACGGCACGCACCAGCTGCTCGTCGGAGAACGGCAGCAGATCCTCGACGCTGCCGCCGCCACGCGCGACGATGATCACGTCCACGTCGTCGATCGCGTCCAGCTCCTTGACGGCCTGCACGACCTGGGGAACGGCGTGCACGCCCTGCACGGGGACGTTGCGCACCTCGAAGCGGACGGCGGGCCAGCGGTGCCGGGCGTTCTCCAGCACGTCCCGCTCCGCCGCCGAGGCCCGGCCGCACACCAGCCCGATCAGCTGCGGCAGGAACGGCAGCGGCTTCTTCCGCTCCGGCGCGAACAGCCCCTCGGCCGCGAGCGCCTTCTTCAACTGCTCCAGCCGGGCCAGCAGCTCGCCGACGCCGACGGGCCTGATCTCGGCGGCGCGCAGGGAGAGCTGGCCCCGGGGGGCGTACCACTCGGGCTTCGCCAGCACGACGACCCGGGCGCCCTCGCCGACGACGTCCGCGACCGCGTCGAACACCTGGCGGTAGCAGGTCACGCTGACGGAGATGTCGTACGACGGGTCGCGCAGCGTCAGGAACACGACGCCGGCACCGGGGCGGCGGGAGAGCTGGGTGATCTGCCCCTCGACCCACACGGCTCCGAGGCGGTCGATCCAGCCGCCGATCAGCCGGGAGACCTCGCCGACGGGGAGCGGGGCTTCGGGGGACGTGTGCGCAGCCATGCGGCGAGCCTAACGGCCGGTACCGACAACGCGGCTGCGCGCGGTAAGGGCGCGGACCGTTTCCGGCTGCGCGCCCACCACGGCCGTTCGCGCAGGCCCCGCGCCCCGGGCAGCCGCGGTGCCCGCGCCCCCGCCGCCCCCTGGCCGAGGCCGGCGTCCCGGTGCCGGACAGGCGCACGAGCCGTCCCCGCCGGACCGCGGGCACGCGACCTCGGCGCCCCCGAACGCGGCCTTACGATGGGACGCATGACCGCTTCCTCTGGCCGCCGTGTCCTGCTCGCCGCCCCCCGGGGCTACTGCGCCGGTGTGGACCGCGCCGTGATCGCCGTCGAGAAAGCCCTGGAACAGTACGGGGCCCCGATCTACGTCCGGCACGAGATCGTCCACAACAAGTACGTCGTGCAGACCCTGGAGAAGAAGGGTGCCGTCTTCGTCGAGCGCACGGAGGAGGTGCCGCCCGGCAACATCGTCATGTTCTCGGCGCACGGCGTCGCCCCCGTCGTGCACGAGGAGGCCCGGCAGGGCCGGCTCGCCACCATCGACGCCACCTGCCCCCTGGTCACCAAGGTCCACAAGGAAGCCGTCCGGTACGCGGGCGAGGACTACGACATCCTCCTGATCGGCCACGAGGGCCACGAGGAGGTCATCGGCACCTCCGGCGAGGCCCCCGACCACATCCAGCTGGTCGACGGCCCCGCCGACGTCGCGAAGGTCGAGGTCCGCGACCCGTCGAAGGTCGTCTGGCTCTCCCAGACCACCCTCTCCGTCGACGAGACCATGGAGACCGTCGACGCCCTGAAGACCAAGTTCCCCGGGCTCGTCTCCCCGCCCAGCGACGACATCTGCTACGCCACGCAGAACCGTCAGCTCGCCGTGAAGCAGATGGGCTCCGAGGCCGAGCTGGTCATCGTCGTCGGCTCGCGCAACTCCTCCAACTCCAAGCGGCTGGTCGAGGTCGCCAAGCTCGCCGGCGCCCGCGAGGCCTACCTGGTGGACTTCGCCAGCGAGATCGACGAGGCCTGGCTGGAGGGCGTCACGACCGTCGGCGTCACCTCCGGCGCCTCCGTGCCCGAGGTGCTGGTCGAGCAGGTCCTGGAATGGCTCGCCGAGCGCGGCTACGCGGACGTGGAGCTGGTCCGGGCGGCCGAGGAGTCGATCACCTTCTCGCTGCCCAAGGAACTCCGCCGTGACCTGCGCGAGGAGGCGGCGTCCCTGGTCGCCCGGCGCGGCGGGAGCGGTACGCCCGAGGCGTGACCGTCAGTCGTCCGTCGTAACGTGGTGCCATGCAGATCTTCGGTGTGGACATCGGCGGGTCCGGGATCAAGGGCGCCCCAGTGGATCTGGACCGGGGCGACCTGGCCCAGGAGCGCTGCAAGGTGCTCACCCCGCATCCGGCGACGCCCGACGGCGTGGCCGACGGGGTCAAGCAGGTCGTGGACCACTTCGGCTGGACCGGCCCGGTCGGCCTGACCTTCCCAGGAGTGATCACCGGCGGCGCCATGGTGCGCACGGCGGCGAACGTCGACAAGAGCTGGATCGACACGGACGCGCGCGCGTTGTTCAGCGGCCGGCTCGGCGGACTCCCGGTGACCGTGGTCAACGACGCGGACGCGGCGGGCGTCGCCGAGATGGAGTTCGGCGCCGGCCGGGACCGCAAGGGCACGGTCGTCCTGCTCACCTTCGGCACGGGCATCGGCAGCGCCGTCTTCGTGGACGGCGCCCTCCTGCCCAACACCGAGCTGGGCCACCTGGAGCTGAACGGCCACGACGCCGAGAAGCGCGCCTCCAGCAAGGCCAAGGAGGACCACGACCTCAGCTGGGAACAGTGGGCGCGCCGCGTCCAGAAGTACCTGGCGCACGTGGAGATGCTGTTCTCGCCGGAACTGTTCATCGTCGGCGGCGGGGTCAGCCGCAAGGCGGACAAGTTCCTGCACCTCATCGAGGGCATCAAGGCCGAGATCGTCCCCGCGCAGCTGCAGAACAACGCGGGCATCGTCGGGGCGGCGATGCGCGCGGCCCACCACGCCGCCTAGCCGTTCGGGCCCCGCCCCGCCGACCCGGGGTCACCGGGTCGGTCCTGTCAGCTCGTCCGCCGGTGTCGTCGTACCCACCGCACCCGGCGGACCAGCGCGATCACTCCGGCGGCGAGCGTCCCCCCGTACAGCCACCCCGCCTGGGTGGCGAGCCCGGTGACCAGCCCCATCACCCGGCCGAGCAGCCCCCCGCCGCCCTCGGCGACCGGCACCAGCCCCACGGCGAACGCGATCGGTACGACGACGGGCGCGGTCAGCAGGTCCCCCGCCCGCACCCACAGCGCGGTCAGCACGCACGCCGGCAGGAACAGCACGCCGTAGACCGTCAGGGACGCACCGAACAGCAGCTGGTCCAGGCAGCCGAGCAGAAACATCACGGCGACGCAGAACAGCCCGCTGCCGAGCCCGGTCAGCCGGAGGTTCGGCAGCGGCCGCCCCGCCGTCCCCGGCCGCGCCCCCCGCGTCTGCCGCCCGCCCCGCCCGGCCCCGGCCGCGGGCCCGCGCCCACCGCCGGGACCGCGTACCTCGCCGGGGCCGCGCTCGGCGCCCGGCCGGAGCCGTGCCTGCGGCGGCAGCGGGGTCCGCGGCGGCGTGCCGCGTCGCGGTCCGTCGTTCGGGGGGTGCGTTCTGTGTTGCTCCACAGGGACCAACTTAGGTCTGTTTATGTGCCGAATCGCCCGCGAGACACGCCGGTGGGAGGAGCTTGGCCGGGCGTTCGCCGCTCTCGTGAGGCGGGCGCGCGGGACGCCGTAGACTGGTGGATCGGCCCAGTGTCGGTCTCTGGCCCCTGGCAGCCCCCTGGCCCTCTCATCTACGGGAAGTCGCAACGTGTCGCTCACGATCGGAATCGTCGGCCTGCCGAACGTCGGCAAGTCGACCCTGTTCAACGCCCTGACCAAGAACGACGTGCTGGCGGCCAACTACCCGTTCGCCACGATCGAGCCGAACGTCGGCGTCGTCGGCGTGCCCGACGCCCGCCTGGCCAAGCTCGCCTCGATCTTCGGCTCGCAGCGCATCCTTCCGGCCACGGTCGACTTCGTCGACATCGCCGGCATCGTGCGCGGCGCCTCCGAGGGCGAGGGCCTGGGCAACAAGTTCCTCGCGAACATCCGCGAGTCCGACGCGATCTGCCAGGTCATCCGCGCCTTCAAGGACGAGAACGTCGTCCACGTCGACGGCAAGGTCTCGCCGAAGGACGACATCGAGACGATCAACACCGAGCTGATCCTCGCCGACCTCCAGACCATCGAGAAGGTCCTGCCCCGCCTCCAGAAGGAATCGCGGATCAAGAAGGACATCGCGCCCAAGGTCAAGGCCGTCGAGGAGGCCAAGGAGATCCTGGAGAAGGGCGACACGCTCTTCGGGCAGGGCATCGTCCAGGGCAGCGAGCGCGCCGAGCTGCTGCACGACCTGCACCTGCTCACCACGAAGCCCTTCCTCTACGTCTTCAACGTGGACGAGGACGAGCTGACCGACGAGGACTTCAAGAACGAGCAGCGCGCCCTGGTCGCCCCCGCCGAGGCGATCTTCCTCAACGCCAAGCTGGAGGCCGACCTCGCCGAGCTGGACGAGGAGGACGCGATGGAGCTGCTGGAGTCGGTGGGCGCGGAGGAGCCCGGCCTGGCGACCCTGGCCCGCGTCGGCTTCAACACCCTCGGCCTCCAGACCTACCTGACGGCCGGCCCCAAGGAATCCCGCGCCTGGACCATCAAGAAGGGCGCCACGGCCCCCGAGGCGGCCGGTGTCATCCACACCGACTTCCAGAAGGGCTTCATCAAGGCCGAGGTCATCTCCTTCGGCGACCTGGTCGAAACGGGTTCGGTCGCCGAGGCCCGCGCCAAGGGCAAGGCCCGCATGGAGGGCAAGGAGTACGTGATGCAGGACGGCGACGTGGTGGAGTTCAGGTTCAACGTCTGAGCGGATGAAATAACACCACGTTGCTGACGTGGCACATATGCAGGTCAGAAGGGGTCGGACGCTATCGAGTCCGACCCCTTCGTCGTCACCGTGCTGGATGGGCCGCGTGCCAGCGTCTCCCTCATGACGTCCTCGATCGGGATACCGGGCG
Source organism: Streptomyces sp. NPDC038200 (assembly GCF_055600785.1). NCBI lineage: Bacteria > Bacillati > Actinomycetota > Actinomycetes > Kitasatosporales > Streptomycetaceae > Streptomyces > Streptomyces sp. NPDC038200. The sequence goes on along the minus strand of NZ_JBVJYH010000025.1, from coordinate 704 downwards.
CGGGGTTGGCCATGCGCTCGTCGATGATCCGGTTGATCTCGCGCTCTTCCCACTCCTGGTACTTGCGCAGCACCTCGATGGAGACGACCGCGGCGACCTCCTTGCCCCGGCGCGTGATCACCGTGGGTACGTCGTCGCGGTCCGCCCGCTCGACGACCTCCGCCAGGTGGGCGCGCACTCGGGAGCCGGCCCCTCGTCGGTGCCGGGCCGCGTGCGTGCCGACGGACGAGCCCAGGCCGAATTGACACGGGGTTCCCGGGTCCGTACTGTTCTCCGGGCTGTCCGACACGGGTGCCGATTCCAGTCGGTCCCGTACAGCCAATCCGCACGATCCACAGAAGCTGACGGTGCTTTGCCATGCCGTTCTGCCTGCTGTGCGCTTTTGCGGAATGCGGATTCCGTCTCCGGGGGGTCGAGCGCGAGTCGCTCGATTAGCTTCCGGGCGGCGAATCCACTAAAGTCTCACTCGTCGGAACGGCCCAACAGCCGCGAAGACAAACCCCGCTGACCGGGGATCAGACGCCGAAAGGATCTGATAGAGTCGGAACCGCCGGAAAGGGAAACGCGGAAGCGAGAACCTGGAAAGCACCGAGGAAATCGGATCGAGAAAAGATCTGATAGAGTCGGAAACACGAAGGGAAGCCCGGAGGAAAGCCCGAGAGGGTGAGTACAAAGGAAGCGACCGTTCCTTGAGAACTCAACAG
>NZ_JBVJYH010000024.1:37446-129291 GCF_055600785.1 Streptomyces sp. NPDC038200 | reverse complement strand
ATGTACCCGGCCAAGCTCGCCGAGGGCTCCATCGTCCGCGAGGTCTACGACGGCAAGGAGTACGTCGAGGAGCGCCACCGCCACCGCTACGAGGTCAACAACGCCTACCGCGCGGAACTGGAGAAGAAGGCCGGCATCGTCTTCTCCGGCACCTCCCCCGACGGCAAGCTCGTCGAATACCTCGAATACCGGCGGGACGTCCACCCGTACCTGGTCGCCACGCAGGCGCACCCCGAGCTGCGCTCGCGCCCGACCCGCGCGAACCCGCTCTTCGCCGGTCTCGTGAAGGCGGCCGTCGCCTATGCCACGGCCGACCGCACCGCGCTGAGCGTGCCCTGACCCGCGCGGCCGACGGGCAGGGGCCCGTGTACCGCGCGGCCCGCCCGGTGCCCTCCGCCCGTGGGCGGGGCGGAGGGCGTTCCCGGCGGACCGCGGCGCCGGACCTCAGTTGGCGTTGGCGAACCGCTTGAAGGCGGCCTTGGTGCCGGAGCCGGCGATGCCGTCGACGGGACCGGTGTAGCCCCAGCTGTCCTTCAGGAGCCGCTGGAGCGCCTTGATCGTGCCCTTGCCGACGACGCCGTCGATCGGACCGGTGTAGCCCCAGTACTTCTTCAGGCAGCGCTGGAAGGACTTCCAGCTGGTGGTGCCGAGCTTGCCGTCGACGGCGCCGGAGTAGCCCCAGTACTTCTTCAGCCAGCGCTGGACCTTCTTCGCCTGGGTGGCGTTCAGGCCGAGGTTGTTCACCGCCTGCGGGGTGACCGCCTCGGTGACCGCCGCCGGGTGGGCCGCCCCGGGACGGACCGCCGCGGGTGCGGCGACAGCGGTGCCGGCGGCGAGGCTGCCCGCGGCCAGTGCCACCGTGGTCGCGGCGGCGAGGAACGTCCTGGTGAAGATGTTCGTCTGCATGTGTTTCCCCCTGGTTGACGAGTGCCTCCCGGCACGGCACACAAGCTACGTTCCGTGGCTTGTGCACGTCGTCGACCAGGGAGTTGACACCTGGCTCCACCGGCCGCGGTAGCACCGGGCCGGGCTACCACCTCCGCGGTAGACCGAGGGACGGACGGTCAGCCCCTGCCTCCGCTGAGGTTCCCCCACCGGGGTCCGATCTGCTTCCACTCCTCGTCCCATTCGGCCATCCGCCGGCGGATGAGCCGGCTGCGGCACACCCATCCCGCACCCCAGACCAGCGCACCGGCCGTGGGGGCGACGAGGGCGCCGGTGAGGGCGGACTGGAGGTCGGCCGCCGTACCGATGACGGGAGCGGGCACGACCCGGTCCGCCCGGTTCGCCCACACCGTCACCCGGGTCCCGGCGGCAGCGCCCGGGAGGACCTTCGCCCGGTCGGTGTGCACCGAACCGTCGGCGTCCGTCCAGCGCACGGCCGCCCACACCCGCCCGTCGTCGTAACCGCCGCCGGCGGGCGCGGTCTGCGCGGTGTCATCGGTGAGTACGGCGGACACGGAGCGCACCTGCGCCAGCCGCGCCGCGAACGCCGACTCGGAGATGTGGGCCGCCACCAGGCCCGCGAGGACACCGACGGCCAGCGCCAGCACCCAGGTCGCGAGAACGATCCACGCCTCGACGACATCGCTGTGCCGCCTGAGCGGGTTGCGCCGCCAGCGCCACAGCCGCACCCGGGTGGCCGTTGTGGGAGGTGTCCGTGTCATGGTCACCGCCTCCTCTCGCGCACCGGCGGCCCGAGACCGGGGCGGCAGCCCCCGCGGTGTCCCCGACCCGGTTCCGAGCAAGCGTCACGACTCCATCGTGCACCTCTCCACGCCCGTCGTCCGCCGCAGATCGGGAAGCGGACGGGAAGGGGGCGGGAAGTGGGCGGGAAGCCGACAGGCAGGACAGGGGGACGGGAGGGGGACGGATTCAGCGGATAGGAAGCGTCAGGCGGGATCAGAGGGGATCGGCAGGGGTCAGGGGGTCCGTGGGCATCAGGGGATCAGGAGGGGGTCAACGGGAGGTCGTCGGTGTAGGCGTTCACCGGCTGGGCGATCGGGGCGGCCTCCCTGACGTCCAGCGCGGCTTCCGCGGTCCGGGTGCCCAGGGCGCCCCGGGGGTGCCAGGTTCCGGTCACCGCCAGCCAGGTGTCGGCGGGCGGCGCCTCCGTGCCGTACACGCGCACCTTGACCGTCTGGGAGTCCGCCGCACAGCAGGTGAAGATGATGCGGGTCAGGTACCAGCCGTCGCCGTCGCCGTCCGGGGTGACGAAGCCGGTCAGCCGGACGGTGCGGCCCTCGATGGCCCGGCCGCGGTCCTGCTGGACGCGCTTGGTGAATTCCGTGAGGGTCAGCGGCAGGGGCGAGGTGGCGGGCAACGGGGCGAACCCCTTCTTCTGCACGGCGACCGCCTTGGTGTTCGCGCGGGCCGCGGTGTACGCCCCGAGCGCGGGCGGGGCGTGGAAGAGCAGGCTGAGGGCCGGGAGGAACAGCAGCCAGGCGACGCGTGGGGTGTGGGTGTGGTCGTGACCGTGGGCGTGCTCGTGGGTGTGACCTTGGCCGCCGTCGTGGTCGTAGCCCTGGCCATGGTCGTGCTCGTAACCGTCACCGTGATCGTGTTCGTCACCGTGATCGTCCGCCCGCCCGTGGTGGTCGCGGGCGGCGGCGGGTCGTCGCGCGCCGCGGGTGGCCGCTCCCGCCAGGCCGAGGAGCAGCAGGACCACTCCGGACACGATCAGCAGCGGGCGCAGTCCGGCCTTGACGTAGCGCAGGTAGGTGTCGGTGAAGAGGGCCACGTGCAGCAGGCCGATGCCGGTCAGCGCCAGCAGCAGGGTCTGGACAGGGCGTCTCACAGCAGCGCGCCTCCGATCAGGACGCTCGCGGCCACCGCCACGACGGTGGTCGTCGTGGAGAACCGCCAGGCGAAGGCACGGCCGAAGGTGCCGGCCTGAAGAGCGATCAGTTTCAGGTCGACCATCGGACCCACCACCAGGAACGCGAGCCGGGCGGTGGGCGAGAAGCCGGTGAGGGAGGCGGCGACGAACGCGTCGGCCTCCGAGCAGACGGCCAGCAGCACGGCGAGGCCCGCCAGGAACAGCACCGACAGCCAGGGCGAGCCGGAGAAGGTGTCGAGGACGGAACCGGGCACGGTGACGTTGAAGGTGGCGGCGGCCATGGCCCCGAGCACGAGGAAACCACCGGCGTGCAGGAAGTCGTGCTGGAAGCCGAGCCGGAACTCGGTCCAGCGACTGTGGCCGCTCCGGTGACCGGTGTGCCGGTGGCGGAGCAGGGGGCGCAGCCACTCCTCCTTGCCGAGCCAGAGCCAGAGCCAGCCCATCACCGCCGCCGTGGCGAGGGAGGCGAGCAGCCGGGCGGCGACCATCGCGGGGCTGCCCGGGAAGGCGACGGCGGTGGCCGTCAGCACGACGGGGTTGATCGCCGGCGCGGAGAGCAGGAAGGCGAAGGCGGCGGCCGGTGGTACGCCCCGGCGGATCAGGCTGCTCGCGACGGGGACGGAGGCGCACTCGCAGCCCGGCAGGACCGCGCCGGCGCAACCGGCGACCGGTACGGCGAGGGCCGGCCGCCTGGGCAGCACCCTGGCGAACAGGTCGGCCGGCACGAACGCGTTGATGGCGCCGGACAGGGCGGTGCCGAGGAGCAGGAAGGGGAGCGCCTGGACGGTGATGGCCAGGCAGACGGTGCGCCAGGCCTGGACGGCCGGATGGTCGAGCCACCGGGTGCCGGCCACGAGGAGGACGACCGTGGCGCCGGCCGTGAGCGCGAGGGCCGTGCCGAGCGGCCACGGCCGGATGCGGCGCAGGGGCGGTCCGACGGGTACGGCCGCCGCACCCTCCACCACACCAACCAGTTCATCCGTTTTTTCCATTATCACTCCGGATGTCGGCGTCTGGCCGACGATAAGCGAGGAGGGCGGCCCGGCGGCGCGTACACGCCGCCGCGGCAGCGACTCGGGCGGCACAAAGCGCCCCTTCGGTGGCTCTCGGTGGCTCTTCTCACAATCCGGGCCGAACGGGCCCGAAGGTGACGGGCGCCACATCGCCGGGCGGCCATGTTGTCTACGTTCGGGACCCATGTCGTCCCACCCCTCCCGCACAGCGCGGACCAAGGCCGGCGCCCTGGTGGCCTCGGCAGCGGCCCTCCTCTCCGCACCCCTCCTGCACCCGGCCCCGGCGATGGCCGCACCCGCCCCCGCCCCCGCCAAGGACACCCCGGCGCGCGCCACGGCGGCCGTGCTCGACCTGGACGGCACCGGCCGCACCCCCGTGGTCCACGGTGCGGACAGGGCGTACGACACGGCCAGCATCGTCAAGGTCGACATCCTCGCGTCCCTGCTGCTCCAGGCGCAGGACGCGGGACGGCACCTGACCGCGCGGGAGCGGAAGCTCGCCGAGCCGATGATCCAGCGCAGCGACAACGCGGCGGCCGACGCCCTGTGGCGGCAGATCGGCCGGGCCCCCGGGCTGGCGGCGGCCAACGAACGCCTGGGGCTGACCTCCACGACGGGCGGGCCGGGCGGCAAGTGGGGACTGACCCGGACGACCGCGAGCGACCAGATCCGGCTGCTGCGGGCCGTGTTCGACTCCGGCCGCGCGGCACACAAGGGCTCCGGCGGACTCGACACGAAGTCCCGAAGCTATCTGCGGAACCTGATGACTCACGTCGTACCCGAACAGAGCTGGGGTGTCTCCGCGGCCGGGGGCCCGAGGTCGCCACAGGCGCTGAAGAACGGCTGGCTCCAGCGCACCCGCACGGGCCTGTGGGACGTGAACAGCGTCGGCCGGGTCACCGTCGGCGGTCACCGGTACCTCGTCGCCGTCCTGTCCGACGGCAGCGCCTCCATGACCGACGGCGTGCGCCTGGTGGAGCGGACGGCGCGCGCGGCCGTGGCGTGAGGGGACCGGCGGGCGAGCCGGAGCCGGTGACCGAAACCGGTCCACCGGTGCCTGTGACACGTCTGTGACGGTGGGCGGACAGCTCCATGAAGTCCGGCGAGCACGGTGGTGGAACAAGGGCAAATCGTCCTAAACGGACAGCACCGAGCCGTTCCGCCGGAGGAATCACCATGAGCGCCACGCCTCTCGCCGCGTCGCCCGCCGAAGCCGCCGCCCCCACGCTGGCTCCGCGCGAGTGGGAGACGCTCCGGCACATCGCCGCCGGCCGCACCTATCTGCAGACCGCCCGCCACATGGGTCTGTCCACCCACACCGTGGACGCCTACCTGCGCCGCATCCGGGCCAAGCTCAACATCACCAACACCGCCGAACTGACCCGCGCGGCCATATCCATGGGCCTGTGAGCTTCCCTGTCCTGTGGCAGGTGGCACGTCCTTGCCGACGCCCCGCGCCGCACCGCTGGACGCGGGGGCCGAGCGGCCGGAGGCGATGGCAGGATGCGCGGATGGATCTGATCTTGCGCACGGCGGGCCGGCTGCTCGGGACCGAGCTGTCCGACCCGGTCGACCTGGGCGGCAGCCGCCGCAGCTCCGTGCTGCGCTGCCGGACCGCGACCGGTGGCACCGTCATCGTGAAGGCCTACGCCACAGGACCGGAGGCGCTGCGCTGCTTCTCCTCCGAGGCCGCCGCGCTGTCCCTCGGCTCGGCCGGCCCGGCCCTGCTGGGTGTGGATCCGGCGGTGCCGCTGGTGGTGATGGAGGACCTCGGCGAGGCGCCGTCGCTGGCGGACGTCCTGCTCGGCGACGACCCGAAGGCCGCCCGGGAGGGGCTGCTGGCCTGGGCCCGCGCCCTCGGCCGTCTGGCCGCCGGGTCCGTGGCGAGCCGGGCCGAGTTCGCCCGGCTGACGGCCCGCTTCGGCCGGGGCGGGCCGTCCTGGGCGGACGATCCCTGGCTCGACCGGAGCGCCGCCGCGCTGCCCCCGCTGCTCGCCGAATCGGGCGTCACCGCGCCGCCGGACCTGGCCGAGGAGCTGGCCCGCATCGGCACCGCGGGCGGTGACCGGTACACGGCGTTCACACCGGGCGACACCTGCCCCGACAACAACCTGCTCACCCCGGACGGTCTGCGCCTGATCGACTTCGAGGCGGCCACCTTCCAGTCGGTGTTCCTGACGGCCGCCTACTGCCGGATGCCCTTCTCCACCTGCTGGTGCGTCTTCCGGCTGCCCGCCGACCTGGCGGAGCGGATCGAGCAGACCTACCGCGCCGAGATCGTGCCCGTCCACCCGGCGCTCGCCGAGGACGCGGTGTGGCAGGCCGGGCTGCGCCGGGCGGTCGCCGGATGGACGGTCCACGCCACCGTGCGCCTGCTGCCCCGCGCGGCCGAGGACCGGCCGATGCACCGGACCCGGCGCCCGGTCCCCACGGTGCGCCAGCTGCTGCGGCACCGCTGGGAGGCGGCGAGCGGGCTCACGGAGTTCCCGGCGTTCGCCCGGACGATGGAGCTGCTGCTGCACGGCCCCGCCCGCCACTGGCGGGTCGCCCCGCTGCCGGAGTATCCGGCCTTCCGCGGCTGAGGACCGCGGGAGGGAGCCGATGGCCGGGGAGCAGGGCGCGGCCGGGGCTTTTCGACCGCCGCGGAAGGGGCACGCGGTCGGGGTACGCGACCGACACACGGTCGGGGCACGCGACCGGCACACGGTCGCGGCTCGCGACCTGCCGGAGGGGCGGTACCACGATGACCGAGTACGAACGTTCCCGCACCATGCCCGCACAGCCCGAGCACGTCTTCGACCAGGCGGCCAACGTCTCCCAGCTGGACGCCTGGCTCCCGGACGCCCTGCACGTGGACGTCGAGGACCCACCCGCCGTCACCGTGCACGAGGACCGCTCCGGTCAGGACACGCCCGCGCTGCTGCGCTCCCGGCCCGACCAGATGCGTCTGGAGTGGGGTACGCGCGAGCAGGGCGGCTACACCGGCTGGCTCCAGGTGGCGGGCATCGGCAGCGGGGCCAGCGAGGTGACCGTACACCTGTCCTTCTTCGACGCCGGTCATGACCCGGGCGAGCAGGCGGCCCGCGACGCCCTGGACGGCAGTCTGCGGCGCCTGGAGGAACAGGTGCGGATGCGGGTCGACAACCCGGGCGGCTGACACCTGCCGTGGCGCCCCGGCGAGGACCGCCGCCGAGCCGGACCGCGGCGCCGCCGAGCGGGCACCGCGGGGCCGGCCCGCACGTACCGGCCGCCGGTCAGGTCCCTGACCCCAGCCGCTGGGTCGAGTAGGCGCACTCCGTGTAGATGTAGCCGGACCTGAGCTTGGCGGTGTCCGAGGCCGGGGTCGCGGTGCTGCCGCCCTCGGGTTTGTGCACGAAGTACGTGGTGCCGACGGGGAGGCTGATGGTGCGCTGCGGGTAGTGCTTGCCGCTGTCGGAGCAGGGCTTGAAGCCGGAGATCAGCGTGTCGGCGAGCGTGTACGCCTTGCAGCCGCCGCAGCCCTTCAGCGTGAAGCTGCCGGTCACCGGGCCGGTGTAGAGGACGGTGATGTCGTCCGGGCTGTCGTTCTTGACCGTGACGGCGATCCCGCCGCCGGAGGCCGTGGTGGGCAGCTTCTTGCCGGCCGCGGGGACCGTCCGGGCGACCTCGGCGGCTATCGCGATCTTCTGGGCGCGGGCCCGGTTCTTGTCGTGTTTGTGGTCGGCGGCGAACTGCTGCATGGTCTTCTGCGCCGCGTCGAAGTCACCGTCCTTGTACTGGTCCACACCGCACTCGTAGGCGCCCGCGTCGCCGCTGCGGCCGGCTCGGCTCGCGATCTTCGCGAGTCCGCCGTCCGTGTCACCGGCCGAGCCCGCCAGGTCACCGATCTTGGTGTCGAGCGTGCTCAACCGCTCGACGGCCGCGCAGGGTTCGTCCCCGCCCACGGCCTTCTCCGCCGTCTTCACCGCCGAGTCGACGGCGGGCACCACCTTGGCGGCCGGCCCGGACCGCGGGAAGGTGTCGAGCAGGTCGCCGAAGCGGTTCACCCAGTCCGCCTCGCCGGCCGCGAGGCGCTCGGTGCCGCACTCGTACAGGGAGGTGGCGAGCCGGTCGTCGGGCCACCGGGCCAGCGAGCCGAGCCGTTCCTTCGGCATGGTGCGGGGCACGGTGCGGAGGTATTTCAGCGGCTCCACGGCGTCGCAGTACTCCTGGTGGCCGTAGGCGGCGCCGACCGTCGTGTAGTAGGTCCGCAGGCTGCCGGGGAGTTCGTGGGCCGCGCGGGAGCCGGAGTGGTGCACGGCGATGTCGCGGTAGACCTCCAGGGCCGTCCGGTAGTCCGACACGGCGGCGGTGAACGTCTGCCGGCCGCCCGCGACGACCAGGTCGTCGGCCCGCTCGAGGCGGCCGAGGAGCGCCTGTTCCACGGCTTCGTCGTGGGCGTCCTGGTACCAGAGGGCGCCGCCGGCCGGGACGGCGAGCAGCAGCACGCCCAGCAGCAGCGCGAGGGGGGCTCTGCCCGGCCATGCCAGCCGGGTGCGCAGGCCGGCGAGCCCGCCGTGGACGGCCGCCGCCAGCAGAAGTACGGCGTAGCCGGCGACCGCCGCTCCCGGGACGCCGTCGGCGTCCGCGGGGAGCGCGACGAGCAACAGGGCACCGGTCGCCACCCAGCAGAGGGCCGTCAGCACCCAGCGGCGCAGGAGCGCGTAACCGAGTCCGAGGCCGCTCAGGTTGAGCAGGGCGACCGCGGCGGCCCGCCCGGCGTCCGGCGGCGCGGGCGGCGGGCTCGCCGGCATGGGAGGCGGGCTCGGCGGCATGGGAGGCAGCGGTGGTCCGCCGTACCCCTGGTTCGGACCGTACGGACCTCCGGACATGATGGCTCCCCCCGGTCAACTGCCCCCGCGTGTCTGCGGATCCGCAGTGTACGGGTGCGGGAGCGGAGCCGACAGAGGATCGAACAACCGCCCGGACATACATAATCCTTATTTGCCCTATGCCCTATTTATCCGATTATCCTGGGCGGCTTTGCCGGCGACCGTGCTGTTCACGGAGCGTTCGCGACCGCGGTCCTGGTGGAGTTCCCGCCCGGCGAGCCCGTGGCCCGCCCGGTGCACTGCGGGCACCCCGAACCGTTTCTCGTGCGCGCCGGCCGGGTGCGGGCCCTGGCACCCGGCCGGCCCGGCGCTCCCCTCGGTCTCGGCGACCCGCTGGATGCGGCACCCGTCGCCCGGATCGTGCCGTTCGGTCCGGGCGACCGTCTGCCGCTGTACACGGACGGATTCATCCCTCACCACGGCGACGGGCTGCGGGCTGGGGCCTGCGTGTTCTCTTGCCGTCGATGGCTGACAGCAGCGCCGGCCGAGGCTTCCGCCCATGTGCTCCGAAATGTCCCGAAGAAGGCAGCCCCTCCCCTGTCCGGCCCAATCACGGTGCGCCGGAGGGGCGGGCCGGCGTGACGGGTGTGACCGTGAGGGGAGGGCACCGCACGTTCACGAGGGCGAGGAGAGGACATGGCGAACGGAGTCGGCGAGGGCTGCGCGCAGCTGAGTGCCGTGGCGGACGCCGTGTTGTACGAGGGATATCTGCTCTATCCCTATCGCCGGTCCTCGGCGAAGAACCGGGTCCGCTGGCAGTTCGGGGTGCTGCTGCCCCGCGACTGGGTGGAGCGGGACGGGCCGGTCGCACCGGGCCTCTCCGGCTCCGCCGACTCCTGGTACCAGCAGACCGAGTGCCTGCTCCGGATCCGGCGCGAGGACGCGGCCGTACGGGTGCGGGTGCGCTATCTCCAGTACCAGCACAAGCAGGTGGAGGCGGCCGACGGGAACGGCGGGCACCGGCCCGTGGAGTCGCTGCGGACAGCCGACGGAGCGACCCGGCTGTCGTTCGAGGAGGCCGTGGCCCGGGAGACGGAACTGGTGCTGCCGCTCGCGGAGCTGCTGCGAGGCGGCCGGACCGCCGCCGTGGGCGCACCCGCCGGGACGGAGTACGAGCCGCTGCCCTCCGGAGAGGGACGGACCGTGCGACGGCGCCTGGAGGTGCGGGCCCGGACCACGGTGACGGCCGAGCCGCTCGCGCCGGAGCTGTACCGGCTGCGGGTGCGCACCGAGAACACGGGCGACGCGGCGGACCCGCGGGCCCCTCGGGGTGCGGTACTGGCGCACGCCCTGCTCGCCACCCACACCCTCCTCGCCGGCGACGGCGGGGAGTTCGTGTCCCTCATCGACCCGCCCGCAGCCCTCGCGGAGCATGCGCGCGGCTGCCGCAACGCGTTCACGTTTCCCGTGCTCGGCGGGGCTCCGCCGGCGTCCGCGCACGACGACGGGGCGACGGACACGTATCTGCTCTCCGCGCCGATCATCCTCCCGGACCATCCGCAGGTGGCTCCGGAGAGCCCGGGCGACCTGCACGACGCGGCGGAGATCGACGAGATCCTCACGCTGCGCACGATGCTGCTGACCGACGAGGAGAAGGCCGAGGCGCGGGCCACCGATCCGCGGGCCGCGCGGATCCTCGACCGGGTGGACACCATGCCGCGGGAGGTCTTCTCCCGGCTGCACGGCACCATTCGTTCCCTGACGCCGGTGCCGGCTCCCGCCGCCGGGCGGCCCGCCTGGTGGCAGGAGGGCGGTGACGACGGGCTGTCCCCGGCGACGGACACCGTGCTGGTGGACGGGGTACCGGTGGGCGGCGGCAGCCGGGTGCGGCTGTGTCCGCGCGCCCGGGGCGCCGACGCCCAGGACATGTTCCTGGACGGGCGGACCGCGCAGGTCGCCGGCGTCTTCCACGACGTGGACGGCAGTGTCCGCCTGGCCGTCACGGTGGACGACGATCCCGCCGCCGAACTGCACGGCTGGTACGGCAGGTTCCACTACTTCCGGCCGGACGAGGTCGAGCCGCTCGGGGTCGCGGACGCGCCACCGGGCCCGGTCCCGCCGGCCCGGCCGCGGTCCCCACGGCCCGCGCGCCCGGCCGACCGCCCGGAGAAGGGGAGGTCCGATGCACGCGCTTGACGCGTGGGCGCGGCCACCGGACGGACGGCCCCGACGAAACCCCCGCACCGACCCTCGCGGCCCCGTCGGCCGCGGCCCAGTCCGATGTCCGTGACCGGCTGCAACGGAGGCCTCAGTCATGACCACACAGAGCGGTACCACCGAAGTCAGCGGCGAGCCCGGCAGGGCAGCGGCTCGGGACGGCTTCGACGAGATCACCATCCTCTGGATCTCGGAGGGCATGAGCTGCGACGGCGACACGGTGTCGCTGACCGCGGCGGGCCAGCCGTCCATCGAGGACGTGGTGCTCGGTCTCATCCCGGGCCTGCCGAAGGTGAACCTCGTCAACAAGGTCCTCTCGCCGAGCCTGGGCGGCGAGGACTTCCTCGCCCCCTACCGGGCGGCGGCACGCGGTGAGCTGGAGCCCTTCATCCTCGTCATCGAGGGGTCGATCCCGAACCAGAACATCATCGAGGGCGACGGCTACTGGACCTCCTTCGGCAACGACCCGGAGACCGGTCAGCCGCAGACGCTGAACGAGTGGATCGACCAACTGGCGCCCAGGGCCTGGGCGGTGGTCGCCGCGGGCACCTGCGCGACGTTCGGCGGCATCCACGCCATGGCCGGCAACCCGACCGGCTGCATGGGCCTCGCGGACTACCTGGGCTGGGAGTTCAAGGCACAGTCGGGGCTTCCGGTGGTCAACGTGCCCGGCTGCCCCATCCAGCCGGAGAACTTCATGGAGACCCTGATCTGGGTGCTCCAGCACGCGGCCGGTGCCGCTCCCCCGCCGCCGCTCGACCACATGCTGCGCCCGCAGTGGCTGTTCGGGAAGACCGTCCACGAGGGCTGCGACCGGGCCGCGTACTACGAGCAGGCCGACTTCGCGAAGGACTACAACTCCCCCAAGTGCCAGGTGAAGGTCGGCTGCTGGGGCCCGGTCGTCAACTGCAACGTGCCCAAGCGCGGCTGGATGTCCGGCATCGGCGGCTGCCCCAACGTCGGCGGCATCTGCATCGGCTGCACCATGCCCAGCTTCCCCGACGCCTTCATGCCGTTCATGGACGAACCCCCGGGCGGCACGCTGTCGTCGATGGTGATCCGGCCGTACGGGGCGGTCATCCGCCGGCTGCGCGGCCTGACCAACGACATGGTGAACCACGAGCCCAGGTGGCGCCACAACAAACGGAAGCTGACCAGCGGTTACGACCCGCACTGGCGCGCCTGACGCCGTCCGTCCCCCGCTCCGCAACCCATCCGCCCGACCGCACACCGAGGGGCAGTACCGCAGATGACCACCACCGAGTCCCGCTCCACCGAGCGCAAACCCGCGCAGATCGTCGACATGTCCTGGGATCCGATCACCCGGATCATCGGCAACCTGGGCATCTACACGAAGATCGACTTCGCCAATCGGGAAGTCGTGGAGTGCCACAGCACCTCGTCGCTCTTCCGCGGCTATTCGGTGTTCATGAAGGGCAAGGACCCGCGTGACGCCGGGTTCATCACCTCGCGGATCTGCGGCATCTGCGGCGACAACCACACCACCTGCTCCAACTACGCGCAGCAGATGGCCTACGGTGTGAAGCCGCCGAAGCTGGCCGAGCACATCACCAACCTCGGCGAGGCGGCGGAGTACATCTTCGACCACACGATCTTCCAGGACAACCTGGTCTTCGTGGACTTCTGCGAGGCGATGGTCAAGGCCACCAACCCCGGTGTCCTGGCCCGCGCCGAGCGCACCGCCGCGCCCCGCGGCGACATCCACGGCTACCGGACCATCGCCGACATCATGAAGGCCTTCAACCCCTTCGAGGGCGAGGTCTACAAGGAGGCGCTCAAGGTCAGCCGGATCACCCGGGAGATGTTCTGCCTCATGGAGGGACGGCACGTCCACCCCTCCACGCTGTACCCGGGCGGGGTCGGCACGATGCCGCAGCCGAACACCTTCACCGACTACCTCAGCCGCCTCATGCGCGTCATCGACTTCATCAAGAAGGCGGTGGCGATGAACGACGACGTCTTCGACTTCTTCTACGAGGCCCTGCCCGGCTACGAGGAGGTCGGCAAGCGCCGCATCATGCTGGGCTGCTGGGGGGCCTTCCAGAACCCGGACGTCGTCGACTACCGCTACGCGACGATGAACGAGTGGGGCAGGGCGATGTACGTCACCCCGGGCATCATCGTGGACGGGCAGCTCGTCACCAACAACCTCATCGACATCAACCTCGGCCTGCGCATCATGCTGGGCAGCTCGTTCTACGAGGACTGGGTGAACGAGGAGCCGTTCGTCACCCACGACCCGCTCGGCAACCCGGTCGACATGCGCCACCCGTGGAACCAGACCACCGTCCCGGTGCCGCAGAAACGGGACTTCGAGGGCAACTACAGCTGGGTGATGAGCCCCCGCTGGTACCACCCGGGGACCGGCGAGCACCTGGCCCTCGACACCGGCGGCGGCCCCCTGGCCCGGCTGTGGTCGACCGCGCTGAGCGGCCTGGTCGACACGCCGTACATCAAGACGACGGGCGGCAGCATCCGCATCACCCTGCCCAAGGGCGAGAAGCTGCCGGAGACCACGCTGGAGTGGCGCATCCCGAAGTGGAGCAACACCCTCGAACGCGACCGCGCCCGGCCGTACTTCATCGCCTACGCCGCCGCCATGGCCCTGCAGTTCCTGGACGAGGCGATGGGGATGCTGAGGAACGGCGACACGAAGGTGTACGAGAACTTCGAGGTGCCGGACGAGGCGATCGGCTGCGGCTTCCACGAGGCGGTGCGCGGTGTCCTCTCCCACCACCTGGTGATCCGGGACAAGAAGATCGCCAACTACCATCCGTACCCGCCGACCCCGTGGAACGCCAGCCCGCGGGACATCTACGGCACCCCGGGTCCGTACGAGGACGCCGTCCAGGGCCAGCCGATCTTCGAGGAGAACGGGCCCGACGACTTCAAGGGCGTCGACATCATGCGCACCGTCCGCAGCTTCGACCCCTGTCTGCCCTGCGGCGTCCACATGTACATGGGCAAGGGCAAGACCCTGACCACCGTGCACTCCCCCACCTACGGAGCCAACCATGGCTGACGCTGACGCCGCCGCGCGGCTCGCGGACCCGGCGGTCGAGGCACGGCTCGCCCGGCTCGACGAGGTGCTGGCCGGGCTGGAGGGCACGCCCGGCCCGGCGCTGGAGGCGGTGCGCCTGCTGACCGAGGTCTACGGCGAGGCACTCGCCCGGGTGCTCGACCAGGCGGAGGAACCGCTGTGGCAGCGGTTCGCCGACGACGAACTGCTCGGGCACCTGCTGGTCCTGCACGAGATCCACCCCGAGCCGTCCGAGCGCAGGGCCGCCCGCGCGGTCGAGAAGCTGCGCCCGGCGGTGCGTGAGCGGGGCGGTGACCTGGAGTGGGCCGGCGTCGACGGACAGGTGGCCCGGGTGCGGCTGAGCGGCGGCGGAGGGTGCGGTTCCGGGTGCGGTGGAGGGTCCGCCGACATCGTCGGGGCCGTGCAGGCCGCCGTCCTGGCGGTGGCCCCCGAGCTGGAGTCGGTCGAGGTGGTCACCGCGGAGCGCAGGGCGGCTCCGGCGTTCGTGCCACTGAGCACGATCAAGCGCCGGGCCGTACCCCAGGAGGCGCGGTGACCGTGGACGGGGCACTCGCCCGGGTGATCCGCTCCGCCGCCGGCCGCGCGGCGAGAGCCGAGGCCGAGGTGTGCGAGCTGTGCGCCACCCGGGTGGCCGACGACCACCCGCACCTGTACGACACCGGGGCCGCCGAGGTGCGATGCGTGTGCCGTCCCTGCTCGGTGCTGTTCGCCGACGACGGGGCGGGCGAGGGCCGCTACCGGCTCGTGCCCCGGCGCCGGCTGCGGCTGCCGCCGGTCGACACGGGGGTGCTGGGTGTCCCGGTGGGGCTGGTCTTCTTCGTGCCGCGCTCCGACGGCACGGTCACGGCCCAGGGGCCGAGCCCGGCCGGGGCCATGCGGTGGGAGGTGGACGCGGCGGCCTGGCAGCGGCTGGCCACCATGGTGCCGCAGCTCGCGGCCATGACACCCGATGTGGAGGCGCTGCTGGTGAACACCGTGCGTGGCCTCGACGAACACTGGATCGTGCCGGTCGACGACTGCTACCGGATGGTCGCCCTGGTCCGCGGCGAGTGGCAGGGCCTGTCCGGTGGCGGCCGGGTCTGGACGGTCGTAGAACAGTTTTTCAGGGAACTGACCGAGCGGTCGTGAGGATCCGGAAGGAGATTCGGACATGGGCAGCATCCGAGTGGGCCGTCCCCAGGCCAAGCCCGACACACCCTCCCATGTGCGCGGGCTGCACCAGGGCAACAGGGGCCCCTACAAGCACCAGACCGGACACCACAAGGACGGCAGCTCCGACGCGCGCCGCTCCACCGGTATCCACTGGAAACGGCATGACGCCCTGGTCGAGGGCATGCCGAACATCTCGCCGGGATGAGCCGGGATGAGCAAGCGATGAGAGAGCAGGGAGTGCCGCCATGGAGATGGCCATGAGAAGAAGAAGGCCCGTGCGAGCGGGGATGTCGGGACGCCGGCTGCTCGCGGCCCAGGCCGCGCTGGTCGGCGGCCTCGGCGTGGCCGCGCTCGTCAAGGAGTTCCCGGGCATCGTCCGGGAGCTGCGCATCTACCGGATGACCGGGGGCCTGCGCGCCCACCGCCGGTACCCGTGAGGCCGGTGTGCACGAGCTGTCGATCGCGACCGCGATCGTGGAGCAGGCCGGGGAGATCGCCCGGGCGGACGGCGCCGACCGTGTCACCTCGGTGACCGTCCGGGTCGGGGAGCTGGCGGGTGTGGTGCCGGACGCGCTGCACTTCGCGTTCGAGGTGGCGCGCGACGGTACGGCCCTGGCGGCGGCCCGGCTCCTGGTCGAGCAGGTGCCCGCCCATGCCTGGTGCGGGGAGTGCGCCGAGGAGTTCGCGGTGGGCATGCCCCCGTTCTTCTGGTGCCCGAGCTGCGACCGGCCGTCGCAGGAACTGCGCAGCGGACGCGAACTGGAGATCACCGGCGTCGGCACATGAGCGGCGCGCGCACGTGAGCGGCCCCGCCTTCCCGGCGGGGCCGCTCACGTCGCCGCGGTCCGCCCGCGTTCAGCAGATGCGCGGCAGCTGCTCGCCCAGCGGCAGGTCCAGCACCCGGGTGCCGCCCAGACCGGTGGCGACGACCACCATGCCCGGGTGGTCCGCCACGCACTCCCCGACGAGGGCGGCGCCGGTCCCCTGAGGGTGCGCGCGCATCGCCGCGAGGACGGCCTCGGCGGCCTCCGGGGGCACGAAGGCCACGAGCCGGCCCTCGTTCGCGACGTACAGCGGGTCCAGTCCGAGGAAGCCGCACGCGTTCGCGACCTCGTCCGGGACCGGGAGGGCACGCTCGCGCAGCCGTACGCCGGTGCCGGAGGCGCGGGCGATCTCGTTCAGGGAGGCGCCCAGGCCGCCCCGGGTGGGATCGCGCAGGACGTGGAGGTCGGGGGTGACCGCCAGCATGGCCGCCACCAGGTCCGCCAGGGGCGCGGTGTCGGAGGTGATCTCCACGCCGAACTCCAGGCCCTCCCGCACGCTCATGACGGCCACCCCGTGCAGCCCGATCGGGCCGCTGACGATGACGGCGTCACCCGGCCGGGCGCGCTGCGGGCGGATGTCGACTCCGGGCGGGACGAGACCGACGCCGGCGGTGGTCACGTACACGCCGTCGCCGTGCCCGGACTCCACCACCTTGGTGTCGCCGGTGGCCACGGTGACCCCGGCCGCCTCGGCCGCCGCGCCGACGGCGCGCGCCACGCGCTCCACGACGGCGAGTTCGACGCCCTCCTCCAGGATGAAGGCGGTGGACAGGAACGCGGGCCGGGCCCCGCTCATCGCCAGGTCGTTGACGGTGCCGTTGACGGCGAGGTCGCCGACGCTGCCGCCGGGGAAGAACAGCGGGCGCACGACGTAGGAGTCGGTGGAGAAGGCGAGCCGGGCGCCGCCGAGGTCGAGCACGGCCGAGTCGGTGAGCGCGGCGAGGGTGGGGTTGCCGTACGCGGGGGCGAAGACCTGCTCGATCAGTTCCGCCGAGAGGGCGCCGCCTCCGCCGTGTCCCATGACGACGACCGGCTGGTCGCGCAGGGGGGCGGGGCAGGTCCAGCCGGCGGGGTCCACGGGGGCCGCGTCGGTGGTGACGAGGTCAGCCAACGGGGTTCATCTCCTCCTGCGTGATGCGGGATCCCTGGGCTGCCGGGGTGTTCATCCGGCGGTACAGGTAGTAGGCCGCGCAGGCGCCCTCGCTGGAGACCATGGTGGCGCCGAGCGGGGTGCGCGGGGTGCAGGTCGTGCCGAAGGCCGCGCACTCGGTGGGCTTGATCAGCCCTTGCAGCACCTCGCCCGCCCGGCACACGGCGGGTTCCTCGGTGCGGATGCCGGTGACGTCGAAGCGGTGCTCGGCGTCGTAGGCGCGGAAGGCCTCGGCGAGCCGCCAGCCGCTGTCCGGGATGGGGCCGATGCCCCGCCAGTTGCGGTCCGTGACCTCGAAGACCTCCTCGATCATGCGGACGGCCGCCGGGTTGCCCCGGTCGCGTACGGCGCGGGGATAGGCGTTCTCCACCCGGTGCTCGCCGCGTTCCAGCTGGTGGACGGCGCGGCGGATGCCTTCGAGGATGTCGAGCGGTTCGAAGCCGGTGACGACGATCGGGACGCGATGCCTCTCGGCGAGGTCCGGGTACTCGTCGGTGCCCATCACGCTGCACACGTGCCCGGCCGCGAGGAAGCCCTGTACCCGGCAGGCGGGGGCGGTCATGATGGCGTCGATCGCCGGGGGGACCCGGACGTGGGAGACCAGCAGGCTGAAGTTGGCCAGGCCCAGGCGGCGGGCCTGGTGGACGGCCATGGCGTTGGCGGGGGCGGTCGTCTCGAAGCCGATGGCGAAGAACACGACCTGCCGGTCGGGGTGCTTGCGGGCCAGGTCGACGGCGTCCAGCGGCGAGTAGACGACGCGTACGTCACCGCCCTCGCCCTTGACCCGGAACAGGTCCCGGTCGCTGCCGGGCACCCGCAGCATGTCGCCGAAGGAACAGAAGATCACCTCGGGGCGGGCGGCGATGTCCAGGGCCTTGTCGATGACGTCGAGAGGTGTCACGCACACCGGGCAGCCCGGGCCGTGGATCAACTCGACCTCTTCGGGCAGGAGCTGGTCGATGCCGTGCCGGATGATGGAGTGGGTCTGCCCGCCGCAGACCTCCATCAGGGCCCAGGGACGGGTGACCGTCGCGCGGATCTCGTCCAGCAGCCGCCGGGCCAGATCAGGGTCGTTGAACTCGTCGATGTACTTCACCGGACCTCGCTCCCGCTCTCCTGCCGCGCCGCCTGCTCCCAGGCGTCGCCGAACTCCTCTTCCAGCAGTCCCAGTTGGCCGAACAGCTCCAGCGACGCACGGGCCGACGCCTCGTCCAGGCGCTGCAGCGCGAAGCCGACGTGCACGATGACGTACTCCCCCACCTGGATGTCGGGCAGGTACTCCAGACAGGCCTGTTTGCGTACGCCGCCGAAGTCGATCAGGCCGGTGAGCGGGTCGGCGTCGTGGTCGATGGACACGACCTTGCCGGGCACTGCCAGACACATGGGTCACTCCGTCTCGTGGTTGACTGCAGTTCCCGCGACCATCAGCTGGCCGAGCGCCAGACCGCCGTCGTTCGGGGGGACCTCACCGTGCCGGAGGACCGTGAAGCCGGCCGTGGCGAGCAGTGCGGCGGCTTCCTCCTCCAGCAGGGCGTTGGCGAAGACACCGCCGGTCAGGGCGACGGTGGTGAGGCCGGTCTCGGCGCGGGCCCGGCAGCAGACGTCCGCCACCGCCCGGGCGACGCCGCGGTGGAAGCGGGCGGCCAGGACGGGGACGGGGGTGTGGCGGGCCTGGTCGTCCAGCAGCGCGCGGAGCGCGGGGGCCGGATCGATCTCCCACCCGCCCGCGCGGTCCTGCCGGCCGGGCGGCCGACGGCCCGGGGCTCCGCGCGGGCCCCCGGGGAGCGGGGTGAGGCCGAACGGATAGGCGCCCGCGTCCGCGTCGCTCGCCCGCGTCGCCGCCGCCTCCAGCTCCATCGCCGCCTGTGCCTCGTACCCGGCCCGCTGGCACAGCCCCGCGAGGGAGGACACCGCGTCGAAGAGCCGCCCCATGCTGGAGGTCGGCACACAGGCCAGCTGCCGCGTCAACTGCCGCCGCAGGATGGCCAGTTCCGTCTCGGCGCAGGCCCGGACGCTCGGCAGTTCCGGTGTCCACGGCAGTCCCGCCGCCCACAGCCGGGCCAGTGCCAGCCGGCAGGGGTTGGCCACGCCGGCGTCGCCGCCGGGCAGCGGGGCGGGGCTCAGGCGGGCGAGACGACGGTAGCCGCCGTAGTCGGCGAGCAGGATCTCGCCGCCCCACACCGTGCCGTCGTCGCCGTATCCGGTGCCGTCGAAGGCGACGCCGATCACGGGCGTGCCGCCGTCCAGGCCGTGTTCGGCCATCGCGGCGGCGATGTGGGCGTGGTGGTGCTGGACCAGTACCGGTGCGGGCAGTCCGAGTCGCGTCGCCGTGCCATGGGCCCGGCGCGCGGAGTGGTAGCCGGGGTGGCGGTCGGCGGCCACCAGCCCCGGGGTGACTCCGGTGAGGCGGGTGAGGTGCCGTTCGGCCCGGTCGGCCGCGGCGAGGGTGGCCAGGTCCCCCATGTCGCCGATGTGCGGCCCGAACCATGCCTGCTCGGCGTCCCCGACGCACAGGACGTTCTTCAGGTCGCCGCCGGCGGCGAGCGTGGGCCGGACCGGCAGCGGGAGGCGCACGGGGCGGGGCACGTAGCCGCGGGAGCGCCGCAGGACCTGTTCGGTGCCGTCGGGGCGCACCCGGAGCAGGGAGTCGTCGCAGGGGCAGGCGATGGGACGGTCGTGGCCGAGCCAGGCGTCGGCGAGCCCGGCCAGTCGGGTCAGAGCCTCGGCGTCGTCGGTGACGATGGGCTCGCCGGAGCGGTTTCCGCTGGTCATGACGAGCAGCCGGGGGCCGGGCGGATCGCCGGGCAGCCCGAACAGCAGGGTGTGCACGGGGGTGTAGGGCAGCAGCACGCCGATGTGCGGGCTGCCCGGGCAGACCTGGCCGGCGAGGCGGGGGCCGTCCGTGCGCTCCCGTCGGCGCAGCAGGACGATGGGACGCCGGGCGCTGGTCAGCGCGTTCCGCTCGGCGGCGGACAGGAACGCGATCCGCTCCGCCGTGGGCAGGTCGGCACACATCACGGCGAAGGCCTTGCCGCCCCGTTCCTTGCGGCTGCGCAGGGTGGCGACGGCCCGGTCGTCGGTCGCGTCGCAGGCCAGGTGGTAGCCGCCGACGCCCTTGACGGCGACGATCCGCCCGGCGGCGAGCAGCGCCCGCGCCGTGGCGAGGGCCTCCGCGTCCCGGGCCGGGCGGACGCCGAGACCGGCGGCCGGGGTCAGGGTGAGGCGCGGGCCGCAGTGGGGGCAGGCGACGGGCTGGGCGTGGAACCGCCGGTCGGCCGGGTCGCCGTACTCGCGGGCACAGGCGGGGCACATCGGGAACCCGGCCATGGTGGTGGCCGGCCGGTCGTACGGCATCGCGGTGGCGATGGTGAACCGGGGGCCGCAGTGGGTGCAGGTGACGAAGGGGTGGCGGTGCCTGCGGTCGCCGGGGTCGGTCAGTTCGCGCAGACAGTCGGCGCAGGTGGCGGTGTCGGGTGGGAGCTGGGTGCGTCCGGGGGACCGCTCGGTGCGGCGGATGGCGAAGGGGCCGGTGGCACCGGTGGCGGGGAGGTCCTCGCAGGCGATCCCGGTCACGGTCGCCAGCGGGGGCGGCTGCTCGGTCAGCCGGCCGAGGAACCGGTCGACCTCGTCGGCGGGCCCCTCGACCTCGATGAGCACGCCGTCCGCGGTGTTGCCGACGAACCCGGCCAGCGCGTGCCCGGCGGCCAGGCGGTGCACGTACGGCCGGAAGCCCACGCCCTGCACCGTGCCGCGCACGGTGATCCGGCGGCGGACCGGGCCGGTGGCGGTGGGCGCGGTCACGTGACGGGGGCGGAGGCGTGGTGGTCGTGCCGGTGCGGGTGCGGGGCGAGCGGCGGGCGGTGCGGCGGGGCGCCCTCGCAGGCGGCGAGGACACGGTCGAGCAGGGTGCCGACGCCGGTGCCGGTGCGGGCGCACGACCGTACGATCTCGACGCCGGGGTTGACCTGGTGCACGTGCTCGTGGAACAGGCTCTCGTCGAAGCCGGCGGGCCCGGCGAGGTCGGTCTTGGTGATCACCACCAGGTGCGCGGAGCCGAACGCCGTCGGGTACTTCAGCGGCTTGTCCTCGCCCTCGGTGACCGCCATCAGCACGATCCGCAGGGTCTCCCCGAGGTCGTACGAGGCCGGGCAGACGAGGTTGCCGACGTTCTCCACGAAGAGCACGGAGGTGTCGGCCGGCAGCCAGTCCGTGAGCCGGGCGCGGATCTGGCGGGCCTCCAGATGGCACAGCCCGTCGGTGAGCACCTGCTGGACGGGGGCGCCGGACCGGGCCAGCCGGACGGCGTCGTTCTCGGTGGCCAGGTCCGCGGTGAGCGCGGCCACCGGCACGCCCCGCTCGCCCGCGCGGGCCAGCACCCGGGCGAGGAGTTCGGTCTTGCCGCTGCCCGGGCTGGACAGCAGGTTGACCAGGGTCATGCCCTGCCCGGCGAGCTCGTCGCGCAGGCTCGCGGCCAGGTCGTCGTTCTTCGCCAGGACGGCCTTTTTCACGTCGGACCGGCACATGGGCGCTGCTCCTCGGATGCGGTGGCAAAGCCCGGGCCGCAGCGCGTGCGGCCCGGGGTCTCACCGATCTTCGGCTCCGGCGGGCGCCGTACCGGGCAGCGCAGCCGAGTGGCGGGGCCCGGATTCCATCGGGCGGCCCAACGGGGGCAGGGGCGCGGCGGGGTCGGCGAGGAGAGCGGGGACGAGTGAGTGCAGCGCGTCCACGGCCCGGCCGACGGCTTCCCGCACCGGTGCGCTGAGTCCCGGCAGGAGGTCGTCGTCGCTCGGCAGCACGGCGGGCTCGCAGGCGAGGACGAGGACCCGGGGCAGCGGCTCGTCACCGAGGTGCGTGGCCAGGGCCAGCACCTTCGCCGGGTCCATGCCGTGGGCCTCGGGCGGGACGGTCCCGTCGGGGGGTTCGGCCTCGATCAGGGAGAGGGTGCCGGGGCGGTGCCCGCGCGGGGCCGCGTCGACCAGGACGGCGGTGGCGGGGCCGGACAGCAGGGCGTAGGCGAGGTCCAGGCCGCGGATGCCGTAGTCGTGCACCCGTACCCCGGGCGGCAGCGGGCGGTGTTCCAGGGCGCGGATCACCTCGGGGCCGAAGGCGTCGTCGGCGAGGAAGATGTTGCCGACGCCGGCCACCAGCAGTCGTGGCGTCAACGGAGACCTCCGGCGGCCGGGGCGAGGGGCCGGGGCGAGCCGCCCGGGGTCTTGCGGACGAAGGCCGCGCGCAGGGCGTGGTAGGGGGCCTCGGGGTCGAAGAAGATGGCGTGCATGCGGGCCAGTTCGGCCTCCCGGTGCTGGGCGAGGGGGCGTTCCCGCTCGTCGGCGGCGCGTGCGTCCGCCTTGGCGGCGATCCGCCGGTCCAGGTCCGCGGCGGTGGCGAGGCCGGCGGCCAGCCGCTCCACCTCGGCCGGGAACTCTCCGGGCGCCGCCGGTACCAGCCGGTCCACGAGGCCGAGCCGCTCGGCGGTCGCGGCGCTGACGGGCAGGGCCCGCGTGGTCAGCCGGTCGGCCTCCGCGCGGCCCACGCGGCGGGGCAGCGTGTACGTCCAGTACTCGGAGCCGTACAGGCCCATGCGCCGGTAGTGCGGGTTGAGGACGACGCCCGTGCGGCACCACACCTGGTCGGCGGCGAGGGCGAGCATGGCGCCGCCGGCCGCGGCGTTGCCGGCGAGCGCGGCGACCACCAGCCGGTCGGTGGTGCGCAGCACGGCCTCCACGAGGTCGTCCATGGCGTTGAGGTTGGCCCAGGACTCCTCGGCCGGGTCGGGGGCCGCTTCGACGACGTTGAGGTGGATGCCGTTGGAGAAGAAGTCGCGGGTGCCGCCGAGGACGAGGACACGGGTGGGGCGGGTGAGCGCCTCCTGGTAGGCGGCGAGCAGTCTGCGGCACTGGTCGGTGCTCATCGCGCCGCCCGGGAAGGAGAAGGACAGGAAGCCGACGTCGCCCCGCTGCCGGTACCGGATGTCGGTCCAGGTGCGCCGGCCGGGCGGCAGTTCGAGGGGGGCGGGGACCTCGGGGAGCACGAGACCGGGCTCGTACGAGGCGAGCACCGGGGCCGCCGGCCGGCGGAAGGGCGCGGGGTCGCCGGAGTTCTTGCGCGGGCGGAGTTCCGGGATCCAGACGGCGCCGTCCCGGGTGGCCCGGCAGACGGCGCCCGCGCGCTGGGCCAGCAGTGCGCCGGGACGGCCGCGCAACCGGTCCTCGGGGTGGCCGCCGTGCAGGAACACCTCGCGGCCGAAAAGTTCGTCCAGGACGCCCGGCTGCGAGTCGGCGCCGCGGAGACTCCGCAGGACCGTCTCGGTGTCGTCCCGCTCCCAGTCGATCCGCCGCCGTTCCTGCCGGAAGAAGTCGCGCCAGACGACGGTGACCGACTCGTCGGTCTGCGGGAGGGGCTTGTGGGAGCCTTCGGCGTAACGGCGTACGGCCGCCAGGACGGCGGTGACGGCGGCGTCGGACGCCTCGTTGCGGTAGAGGTCGCTCTTGCCGACGGGCGGCACGGGGAACGGCTCGGCCGCCCAGATCGCGCCCGCGTCCATCGCCGCCTCGGCCTGGAGCACGGTCACGCCCCACTGTTCCGCCCGCCCGGAGATGGCCCAGTCCAGCGAGGACGGGCCGCGGTCGCCCGGCGGGCCGGGGTGCACGACGAGGCAGGTGTGCTCCCGCCAGACGTCCTCGGGCAGGGCCGTCCGGAGCATCGGCGCGACGATCAGTTCCGGGCGCAGCTCGTGCACGGCGGTGCGGACCGGTTCGGGGCCGTGCGTGGCGAGCACGACGTCCACCTGGTGTCCGTGGTCGGACAGTTCGGCGTACAGGCGCTGGGAGAGGCTGTTGAACGCGCTGGCAACGAGCAAAATGTTCATGACACGGCATGGTCGTCGTTCGCCGGGGTGCCGTGAAGAACCGCCGCGGCGTTTCGCCGGCGTCGGTCAGGTCTCTTCCTCCATCCGGATCGCATGGCGCAGATCCTCGAACGCCTGACCCCGCTGGTCGCGGTGCGCCTCCAGCAGGGCGGCGGCGATCGCGTCGAGCTTGCGCTGGATGGCGTGCTCGGCCCGCATCTCGGCGTTCTTCAGCAGGGCGAGCAGCAGCAGGGTGACCGCCGTCATGGACTCGCCGGCGAGCAGCAGCAGTTCCAGCCGCAGATGGGCGACGTGGGCGGCGACGAAGAAACCGACGAGCAGTACGCAGAACAGGAAGAACAGCGGTGAGCTGGTGAAGTTCGAGGCGTACTCGGCGAACTGCTCGAACCGGCCGCGGCGCGGTCCGCCACGCTGGACGGGATTCTTGAAGGTCATGCCCGAGCCTTTCCCCGCGGCGGGGGGGCCACGACCGGGGGCCGACGCCCGGACGTCGTACGGATGCTCCGCGGCGTGCGCCGATCGGGTGTCAGGCGGCGAGGAAGCGCCCCGGGGTGAGGCGGTCGATGAGCTGGTCGAGGTGCAGCTCGGCCACGGGGGCCAGCAGATCGGGGTGGCGGAGCAGAGCCGCGGCGCGGCGGTCGCCCTCGTCGGGGACGAGCAGCCGGCGGAACTCGACCGGCGCGGCCGCGGTGTGCTCGCCCTCGGCGAGTGCGGCGACGGCCAGTCCGGCCAGCTCGTCGTCGGTGAGCAGCGCGGCGGCCCAGCTGGCCACGACCTCGTCCACCCAGGTGCGCCAGGCCCGTTCCTCGGCCGGGTGGTCGTCGGCCGGTTCCGCGCCGGTGATCCAGTCGAGGCGGGCCGCGCCGCCGGGGCCGGCCACGGTGACCAGGCCCGCGTCGATCTCGGTGGGGTAGCGCAGCCACGCGGCGACCGTCACCGCCTGCCGGGCCTGCGCCTCGCACAGCGCGGAGGCCAGCGCGCCGCCGCTCGGCGGGTAGGAGACCGTCAGCCAGCGCGTCGTCGCGGCGATCAGGGGGGACATGTCGGTGGGCAGATCAGTGGGCACAGGGCCGTCCGGGGCTGGGATGGGGTACAGGGGCTCCACGCCACGGTAGCCCGGCGCCCGGCACGGCCGGGAGAGGGATGCGAACCAGGTCATATGTGACCTGACCCACGCCCGGCGTGCCCGGCGCACGGCGGCTGTCCTGCGGGGACGAACGGCTTCACCGGGAAGGACCGTTGCCCCGGCAACCCCGGCCGCGACTCCCCGAGGGGGCGAACAGTGCTATCGCGAGGGACCGTTGCCCGGCGGTCCCGGCGGCCGGGCGGGACGGCTCGCGCTCCGGGCCTCCGCCATGGCCCGCAGCCGTCGCTTGTCGGGCTTGCCGGAGGCCGTCATCGGGATGCGGTCCACCCAGTGGACCACGGCGGGCCGGTGGGCCTCGGCGAGGGCGTCGACCACGAGCCGGCACGCTTCGGCGGCGACCCGGTCGCTGGGCTCCTGCCCCGCCGCGGGCCGGAGGAAGGCGTGGATCTCCTCACCGGTGACGGCGCTCTCCCGGCCCACCACCACGGCCTGGGCCACGGCCGGATGCCGGGCCAGGGCGTCCTCCACCGGCCCGCAGTAGATGTTGTCGCCCGCCACGATGATCATGTCCTTGATCCGGTCGACCAGATAGAGGTAGCCGTCCTCGTCGCGGCGGCCGATGTCACCGGTGCGCAGCCAGCCGTCCCGCAGCGCCCACGCGTCCAGGTCGGGGCGGTGCCAGTAGCCGGCCATCATCGCCGGGGAGCGCATCCACACCTCACCGGGCCGCCCGGGAGGCAGTTCCCGGCCGTCCTCGTCGCGGAGGGACAGCCGCACACCGGGCACCGGCCGCCCGGCGGAGGCCAGCAGACGGGGTTTCCCGCCGAGGGCGGCGGCGTGGTCCGCGGGGGTCAGCCGGCAGATCACCGCCGACTCGTTCGTTCCGTAGCCCTGCCGGAAATCGGTGCCGTACACACGCAGGGCTTCGCGAAGGCGCGCGGGGAGGATCCGCGAACTGCCGTACGACACGGACACCAGCCCGGGGATCCCTCCGGCGGTGGCCGGGTGGTCCAGGAGCCGGTACAGCATCGACGGCAGCAGATAGGTGGTCGCCGGGGCCAGGCGGGCGCAGGCCGCGGCGAACCCGGACGGGTCGAAGGAGTCCAGGATCTCCACCCGTCCGCCGCCGAGCAGGTGCTCCAGGCAGCGCCCGCCCGCGCGCTGGGCCAGGGAGGTCACCGAGACGAAGACCGGCTCGACGCCCTCGTGACGGCGCGTCCAGCCGGCACGCACGCGCAGGGCGGCGAAGGTGGACGCCACGCCCTTCGGAGGGCCGGTCGTGCCGCTGGTGTAGGTGACCCGGGCGATGTCCCCCTCCTGCGCCGCCACCGGCACCGGATCGGCCGGCCGGTCGCGAGCCGCTCGCAGCAGGTCGTCGAGGCCGACGCGGCGTGCTCCCGTCCCGGGCACCGGGGTGTCGGCCACCACCAGCGTCGGCCGGCAGTCGGCCAGGATGTGGGCCAGGTCGTGGGTGGCCGGCTCGATCACCACCTGGGTGAGCCGGGCCCCCAGCACATGTGCGGCCAGCCGGACGAGCAGCGTCTCGGGACGGTTGCCGGTGACACAGGCCAACCCGGCGGCGCGCTCGACGCCCAGTTCGCGCAGCGCCCGGGCGAGCCGCCACACCTCGTCCAGCGCGTGCCCGAAGGTCAGCACCCGGGTTCCGCAGCCGATCGCGGGGCGGTCGGCGTGACGGTGAAAGGCGTCGACGAGATCGGTGGCGTAGGCAGCGGGCACGGGAGACTCCATCGCGGTATCGGCCGGGGCGGCGGCTGCGCCCGGGCGGAACTCCCTCCGCCCCGCGCACACGGCACCCCGCCCCGGGCACCCGACACCCTGGGCCGCGCGCACCCGGTCGATCAAGCCGCTGACGGGGTGATCCGCCCGTCCCGCGCAGCCCGCGCGGGGCGGCTCCGGGGACGGGAGGCACCGGACGCGCGTCATGTCCGGGTGGCGGCCAGGTTGCCGTCCGCGGAGGCCGGGTCGGTGGCCGGGGCGGGCGAGGAGTTGCCCGCTGCGGCGTGAGGCGGTGCCGCAGCCGGACGGCTAGGACGGCACCGAGCCGTCGTCACCCCGGCAGGGGTCGCCCGCACGCGTCGCATCCGGGTCCCGTCGTCGGACCGCCTCGGCGGGCGGACGCTCCCGGAGGGCGCCGTAGCCGATGAAGTAGGCGGGCAGGCGGCGCAGCCAGGGCGAGCCCGCGGCCAGGCCCGCCACGCGCCGGGCCCGCTCCGCGCTGCCCAGGGGCGGCCGGCCCCGCAGGACGGGAGCGATGAAGCGGGCGTGGGCGGCCCGCTGGAGTGCCTGTGTGGCGACCGTGGTGGGGCGGCGGCGGCGCTGCACGGCGCGTACGTCGCGCAGCCGGACGGTCCCGCGGCGCAGCGGGCCGGTCAGATGACGGGCGGTGGCCACGGCGTCCTGCACGGCGAGGTTGATCCCGATGCCGAAGACCGGGGACATGGCGTGCGCGGCGTCGCCGATGCAGAGCAGTCCGGGGCGGTGCCAGCGGCGCAGGCGGTCGAGGTGTACGTCGAGGAGCTTCACGTCGTCCCAGGAGCGCAGGGCGCCGGTGCGGCCGGCGATCCAGGGGGCGGCGTCGGCGTAGGCGGCCAGGAAGCGGTCCAGACCGGCGGCGCGGCGCTCGGCGTCGGTGCCCTTGGGGATGAGCGCGGCGCACTGCCAGTAGTCGCCCCGGTCGATCATCGCGGTCAGGAAGCCCGCTCCGGCGCCGCCGACGAGTCCGCACGGGTCGCCTTCGTACCGCGGCAGGCGGAACCACCAGGCGTCCATCGGGCAGGGGAAGCGGCGCAGTCCCAGTTCCGGCCGGGAACGGGCGAGCGATCCGCGGCCGTCGCAGGCGACGGTGAGCACGGCGCGCAGCTCGCCGGTGCGGCCGTCGGAGGTGCGGTAGCGGACCCCGGTGACCCGCCCGGACTCGACCAGGAAGGAGGTCGCTTCCGTGTTCATCCGCAACTGGAAGGACGGCTCGCGCCGGGCCTCGTCGGCGAGCAGGTTCAGCAGGTCCCACTGGGGCACCATCGCCACGTAGTCGTGGGGGCCGGGGAGCACCGACAGATCCCCGACGGTGACCGTCGAGCGGCCGGGCCCCAGCGGCAGCCGGACGGTGCGGACCCGGCGCTGGGGCAGCCGGGCGAAGCGTTCGGCGAGGCCCAGGTCGTCGAGCAGGTCCAGGGTGGACGGGTGGACCGTGTCACCGCGGAAGTCCCGCAGGAAATCGGCGTGCTTCTCCAGCACGGTCACCGCGATCCCGGCCCGGGCCAGCAGCAGGGCGAGCACCATGCCCGCCGGTCCCCCGCCCACGACACAGCATGTGGTCTTCTCCATGACGGCCCGCCCTTCCGCGGAGCAGTGAGGCGTCAGCAGGAATTCATCAGCCGATGAATAGGATACTCCGATGCGGTGCGCAAAGGCGCGTGTCGCCTCCCCGCAGGGGGGAACTCGTTCCGCCCGTGACGGGGGTCGGACACGCACCGGAAGGCCGGAGAGGTTCCATGACCGCGGACGCCGCACACTACGACGACCAGGGCCGGGTACCGCTGGGCGGCTACGCCGTCCTCGCCTCCGGGTTCGCGACGGGCGTCGGCGCCTTCGCGCTGCTGGCGCGGCGCCGGGGCGTCCGGCTGCCCCGCCAGGTGCCGCCCTGGGACGTGGCGCTGCTCGGCACGGCGACCTACAAGGCGTCGAGGATGCTGACCAGGGACAAGGTCACCAGCTTCCTCCGGGCACCGTTCACCCGCCGCGCGGACGAGGGGGAAGCCGGGGAGGTCATCGACGAGTCCCGGGGCAGCGGGCTGCGGCGCGCCACCGGCGACCTGCTGACCTGCCCCTTCTGCACCGCCGCCTGGACCACCGGCGCCCTCGTGTGCTCCTATGCCGCGGCACCCCGGCTGACCCGGCTGGTGTGCGGCGGCCTCGGCGCGCTGACCGTGGCGGACTGGCTCCAGTACGCCTGGACGTGGACGCAGCGGACGGCCGAGGACTGACCCGCGCGAAGCCGGCACGAGTCGCGCGAACGCCGGCACGAGTCGCGCGAACGCCGGCACGAGCTGCGCGGACGCCGGCACGGGCCATGCGTCGTCGGCCGCCGCGCTCAGCTCGATGTCCAGCACACCGTCGCCCAGGAACAGCTCCGACGCCAGCCGCGGTGGCCGTGCCGGGGACCAGGCGGGCCGTGTTCAGCGGATAGCCCCCGCGACGGGCGGCCGACGCCACCGGGGTCCCGCCCCGTCGCCCGTGACCCGGAGCGGGAGCGGGGTACTCGGTGAGGGCCGCTACGCCCGGGGGGACGGGCGTACCGTCAGCACTTCCTGCGGAAGGGACCGGTCTCATGCGGCACGACGAGATGATCGGAAAGGTGCAGTCGCTGGCCCGGCTGCCCGACCGGGGGACGGCCGAGCGGGCCGCGCACGCGGTGGTGTGCACGCTGTCGGAACGGCTGCCGTCCGGGCTGGCCCGGCACGTGGCCGCCCAGCTGCCGCCGGACATGGCGGCGGTCATGCGGGAGGCGGCCGACACGGCCGCCGCCGCGGACTCCGGTACGGCGGGTGAGCGGTTCGGACTGACCGCGTTCGCCGGACGCATCGCCGCCCGGGCCGGCACCGACGAGGACACGGCCCTGCGGGACGCCGCCGCCGTACTGGAGGTGCTGGACGCCGCGCTGGCCCCGGAACTGACCGAGCGGATGGCGGGGGCGCTGCCGGCGGACATCCGCGAGCTGCTGCCGGTGGGCCGCGCGGACCAGGACATCCGGGGGGCCGGCTGACCACGGGACACGGGCGGACGGGCGCGGTACGCCGCACCGGGCGGCACAGCGTGACCGGGGTGCGCGATGCTGGTTCAATTCTTGAGCAAGCGCGCCCCACAGGGGCAGGCGTGGCGGACCCCCCACCCGGAAACGGTGTTCCATGGCCTTCTTCGCCCTGTCCCGGCAGCAGCCGCTGGTCCTGCTGTCGGTCACCGATCTCGTGTCGGAGTACGAGCGGCTCCAGGACGAGAACGGGCATCTCCAGCGCGCCGTGACCTCCCACGCCGTGATCGACCAAGCCGTCGGTGTCGTCGTCGCCCTCGGGCAGACGCCGCCGGAGGAGGCCTGGCGTGCGCTGCGCGACGTCTCCCAGCGCACGAACGTCAAACTGCGGACCGTCGCCGAGCACATCCTGGACTACGCGCAAGGTGGCACCCTCCCCGAGCCCGAGCGGATCGAGCTGGGGAAGGCGATCGCCCGCTACCGCCGGTGCGGGCGGACGTCGGCGGGGCTCACCGACGGCCCGTCCGCGTCCGCCGGCGGTGCCGCGGACGACGGGCCGTCGGAGTCCGCAGCACCCAGCGGTCCTCGACCCGGTCCAGCCCGTACAGCAGCACGCCGAGGACCGGCAGCAGCAGAACCGCGACGGTGATCACTGGGGGTTCCCCCCTCCCTGCCGGGGACACCGCGGCGAGTGCCCAGGGCCCGGCGGCTCCACCCCGCCGGGTTGTGAATGTCCAGTGAGCGCAGGGTGTCGCGACCGCAGGGCGCCGGGACCGCAGAGTGCCGGGAGCACAGAGTGCCGGGATCGCAGGAGGCGGGGATCGCAGGATGTCGTCGCGGCCCGCCGGCTGAGCGCGGCGGTCGAGCGGGAGGCGCGACCGGCCGCGGGCCGGCACGACGCGCGCCGGGACCCGGGCCCCGACCTGATGCCTCGGGTGCCTGATGCCGTGGATGTACGACGACGTGGGCGCCGCTCCCGGCACGGCCGTCACCCGTACGGTCCCCGCCGGCAGCGGCGGCTTCTCCCCCGCCGTGACCACCGCGACCGCCGCCCCCGCTGCCGGCGCCCGGACCGTCGTCGGCCGGTCGGTCCTCCTCGGGCGGTACCAGCAGTTCGGGCGGGCACAGGCGACGACGGGGTGCCGGGTGGCCGGCGCCCGTGCGGCACGGCGCTCCCACGGGCACGGCGGGGGAAGCCGCGCGCGGATGCGCTGGGCGCGCTGGTCGGACGCCGTGTGCTTACGGTGCTGTGGAGGTGACCGGTCGTCAGCCGGAGTGGCGGAGAGGAGGCGGCAGCGGTGGTGGGCGATGCGCGCCGACGGACGGCCAGGCGGGGCGGCGGGCGCCGGGCCGGGGGCGCGGTGCTGGGCAGCCGGCCGGCGTACACCGTGCGGCTGCCGGGTCCGCCCCGCCGGGAGCCTCCCGTGTCCGCGGCCGAGCGGACGGTGCCGTGGCTCCGGGTCGCGGCGGCCTACGCCTGGCGCCTCATCCTCGTCGGCATCGTCGTCTACGGCGTGTTCAGCGTCCTCGGCAGCTTCCAGCTCATCGCCGTCGCGCTGTTCCTCGCGCTGGTGGTGACGTCCGTGCTGCGTCCGCCGACCGATCTGCTCGACCGGTTCCTGCCCAGGCCGCTGAGCGTGGGGGTGGCCCTCGTGGGCAGCCTCCTGGTGCTGCTGGCCCTGCTCGCGCTGGTGGTCAGCTCGGTGGCGGGCGAATCGGCGCGGCTGACGGGCGAGTTCCGCGGCGGTGTCCACCGTATCGAGGAGTGGCTGCGACGCCCGCCGTTCCGGCTCGGACCGCACGCGCTCTCCGGCCTGCAGCGCGAGGTGACGCAGTATGTCTCCGCGCACCGGGCGTCACTGCTCACCAGCGCGGTCGACGAGCTGGGCCGGGTGGTGGAGCTGGTCACGGGCGGCGCGCTGGCGCTGTTCGCCTCGGTCTTCTTCCTGCATTCCGGCGAACGCCTGTGGGGCTGGGTGCGGGACCAGCTGCTGCCGAGCCGGGCCCGCACGGCGTGGGACCGGGCGGGGCGGGCGGCCTGGCGGACCTTCGCGGGATACACCCGCGGCATCATCATCGTGGCCGCCACCAACGCCGTGCTCGTGGGCGTGGCGCTGTCCGTGCTGCGGGTGCCGCTCGCGCTGCCGCTGACGTTGCTGGAGTTCTTCGCCGCGTTCGTGCCGCTGGTGGGCTCGCCGGTGGCGCTCGGCGTGGCCACGGTCGTCGCGCTCGCGGGGCGGGGTCCGCTGACGGCGGCGGCGGTGCTGGTGCTGATCGTGCTGATCGGCCAGTTGGAGGGGCATGTGCTGCATCCGCTGGTGATGAGCTGGGCGGTCCGGCTGCATCCGCTCGTCGTGGCCGTCTCGGTCATCGCGGGCAGCATCGTCGCGGGGGTGATCGGCGCCGTCGTGGCGGTGCCGCTGGTCTCGGTCGTCTGGGCGGTGCTGCGCGCCCTGCGCGCGCTGCCTCCATGACGGACCGGAGCGACCCGGACCCCTCTCAGCGCAGCGCGGCGGCGACGAGCCCGCGGATCTCCTCCTCCCGGACGCTCCCGCCGTGCACCAGCCGGTCGAAGACCAGCCCGTCCACGCAGGTCAGCAGGGTCACCGTGCGGCCCTCCGGGTCGGCCACCCCCTGCGCGGCGAGGAAGTCGCGCACCACCTGTCGCCCCTTGTTCTCGCGCGGCACGAGGATCTCGCGCAGTGCGGGGTGGTGGGCGCTCTCGACGGCACAGGCGTAGCGGGCGAGGGACCGCCTGCGGGCCTCTCCGGTGAGGCGCGATCGGACCAGCGCTGCGATGCCCGCCGTCAGTTCCCCGGCGGTCCGCGGCACCGGCACGCTCGCGGCCGTCTCCTCCAGCTCCGCCTGGTCGAGGACCACCAGACGCCGGACCAGGGCGGTGAGGAGGGCCTGCCGGGTGCGGTAGTACGCGGACGTGGTGCCCGGCGGCAGCTGGGCCGCCCGGTCCACGGCGCGATGCGTCAGCCCCCGCATGCCGGAGTCGGCGAGCACGGCGATCGCCGTGTCGGCGAGCAGAGTACGTCGGTCTGAGGCCACCCCCTCTTTCTACACCGCCTTCTACATCCGTAGAGGAACGCGGTACGGACACGGTACGGTGCGACGGTACTTCTACAGATGTAGAAGCACCGGGCGAGGGTGCGGAGGGGGCCGGTATGAGTGGTACGGCGGTGGTGGTCGGGGGCGGCATCGGCGGGCTGGCGGCGGCGCTGGGGCTGCGCCGGATCGGCTGGCGGGTCCGGGTGGTGGAGCGGGCCGCCGTCCTCGCCGACGCGGGCGCGGGCATCTCCCTGCACGCCAACGGGCTCCGCGCGCTGGACGCCGTGGGCATCGGCACGGCGGTCCGGGCGGCGGCTCGACCGCAGTACACCGGAGGCACCCGCACCCCCGCGGGCCGGTGGCTGGTACGGATGGACGGCACGCTGCTGGAACGCGCGCTGGGCTCGCCCGTCGTCGGCATCCCGCGCGCCGACCTGCATCGCCTGCTGCGCGCCGCGCTGCCCACGCGGTGCCTGCGCGTCGGCGCGGCCGTGGACACGCTCGACCTGTCCTCCCCGGACCGGGTGGGCGTGCCCGTCGGGGAGGACGTCCTGGCGGCCGACCTGGTCGTCGCGGCGGACGGCGTGCACAGCCGGCTGCGCGGGCTGCTGTTCCCGGACCACCCCGGCCCGGTGTACGGCGGCTCGACGGTGCTGCGGGCCATCACCAGGTGTCCGGTGGAGCTGCGCAGCGACTTCGAGCTGACCTGGGGCGCGGGGGCGGAGTTCGGGCACATCGCCTTCGCCGACGGCCGTGCCGAGTGGCACGCGGTGCTCACCGCGCCGCCCGGTGTCCGCCAGGCCGACCCGCTCGGCACCCTGCGCCACCGCTTCCGCGACTGGCACGACCCGGTTCCCTCGCTGCTGGCCGCCACCCGTCCCGAGGACGTGCTGCACCACGACATCCACGAGCTGGTCACGCCCCTTCCGTCGTTCGCGGTGGGACGGGTGGCGCTCCTCGGGGACGCGGCACACGCCATGACGCCGCATCTCGGCCAGGGCGCCTGCCAGGCCCTGGAGGACGCGGCCACGCTGGCCGCCGCGCTCGCCGGGGAAGCCTCGGTCGACGCGGCGCTGGCCCGGTACGACGCCGAGCGCCGCCCCCGGGCCCAGTCGGTCGCCCGAGCCGCCCGGCAGGCCGGCCGGCTGGGGCAGGGGCTGTCCCATCCGCTGGCCGTCGCGCTGCGCAACACCGGGCTCCGGATCGCTCCGTCCCGGGTGTCGACGCGGGCGATCCTACGGCACGCGGACTGGACGGCCCCCACCCTGGTCCGGCGCCCCTGAGGCGAGCGCCCGACCCGCGCACGAGGCTCGGCGCCCCCCGGGTCCCTCGGCCCGGCCGGCCTCCCGCCACGAGCCGTCGACCGGGGGGCATGGATCGCCGCCGGTGGTGGCACCCGGGACGCCGTGCGAAAGATACGACTGAGCCGGGAGGGAGTACGGCGTGAGCTGTCGGCCGCGGCGCACGCGGCACGCCAGGCCTGCGCGGTACCGGGTAGGGAGCGGGATCTGGCCGTCCAGGCGGTCAAGGCGGCGCTGGCCGCGTGGGTGGCCTGGGCGGTGGCGGGCTGGTGGCTGCGGGCGCCGGCCGCGTTCGTCGCGCCGTGGGTGGCGGTGGTGCTGGTGGAGTCGACCGTGTACCGGTCGATCGCACACGGTCTGCAACAGCTCGCGGCGATCGCGGCCGGCACCGTCACGGCCACCGCGGTGGGACTGCTGCTGCCCAGCCGGACGGCCGCGGTGGCGGTGGTCCTGCCCCTCGCGCTGCTGCTGGGCCAGTGGCGGCGCCTGGGCAGCCAGGGCATCTACGCCGCGACCGGCGCCCTGTTCGTCCTCACCAGCTCTTCCGTCAGCGTCGCCGGCTCCACGGCCCGGCTCGCAGAATCCCTGTTCGGAGCGGTGACCGGCATCGCCGTCAACGCGCTGGTCCGGCCGCCGCTGTATCTGCGCGACGCCCGCACCGTGCTGCGGGACGCGACCGAGGAGGCGCACGACATCCTCCGGGCGGTGGCCGACGGACTGGCCGAAGAACGCTGGGACGCCGACGAGGCCGGCACCTGGCACGAGCGCGCCCTGCGGCTGCAACGGCTGGTGGCACAGGCCCGCTCGGCGGTCGAGTGGAGCCGGGAGAGCCTGCGCGTCAATCCGCGCCGCCGTGCCGGTGCGCTGCCGCACCCCGGCCAGGGGTACGACGACGCGCTCGTGGTCCTGGACTACGCGGCCGTACACACCGCGGAGGTGACCCGCACGATGGTGGAGGCCGCCGCCGAGGACCGCGCGGCGACCCGACCGCACTCCGCGCTCGCCCGGCGGTACGCGGAGTTCCTGTGCCGCACCGCCCACGCGCTGCGGCTCTACAGCCACAGCCGGTTCGACGACGAGTGCGACGACGAACTGCGCGCGGCCGTGGCGGACCTGCGCGGCACGCTCACGGAGCTGCG
The DNA here is from genome assembly GCF_055600785.1 of Streptomyces sp. NPDC038200. NCBI lineage: Bacteria > Bacillati > Actinomycetota > Actinomycetes > Kitasatosporales > Streptomycetaceae > Streptomyces > Streptomyces sp. NPDC038200. The sequence goes on along the minus strand of NZ_JBVJYH010000024.1, from coordinate 94,025 downwards.
CCGGGACCTGATCCGCTCCACGACGGACGATCCCGACGAGGTCGCCACCTACGGCGCGCTGCTCGCCCAGGCCCAGCGGCTGGCCGGACAGCTGCTCGCCGCGGGCACCTGAGCGGAGCCCCGCGCCCCGGTCAGCCGACCCTGGCGCTGCCGAGTACCGCCTCCACGTCCCGCGCGATCGCCGGATCGGCCGCGCCGGTGGCGAGCCCGAGCAGGAACGAGGTGCGCTCACCGTGGATCGTCACCACGGTCAGCCGCAGCCGTGCGATGCCGTGCTCGGTCTTGATCCGCAGCGCTGTCGTGTGCGCCGGCTGTCCGTCCACGACGGTGTCGTGCGACTCCTCCAGGCCGGCGGGCAGGTCGGGGAAGAAGAACTCGGCGTTGGAGCGGGCGGCCGAGTCCGTCGCCCGGGCCAGCTCCGCGCGGGGCACGGGCTTTCCGACGGGGCCCGCGAACACGGTGCCGCCGGTGGCGTCGTCCCCGGCGCCCGAGAACTCGCTGATCTGCGAGGAGAACGCGCCGATCAGCTTCTTGTCCGCGGCGGCGTCGTGCTTCCAGCCCTCGGGGAGGGCGTAGGAGAGGCCGGCGCGGCTGTCGTGCACCCGGGGACGGACCGCAAGCGGTCCCGCGTCGCCGCCGCCCACCCACCGGACGACCGCCGCCGCACCCGCCCCGACGAGCAGCAGCGCGACGAGCCCGGCCACCAGCCGTCGCCGGGACCGGGCCGGCGCGGGCTGCGGCGCCTGGCCGGGGCAGGAGTGGGGCGGGTACGTCAGCGGAGCGGGCGTCGGCGTTGTCATGCGCTCAGCTTTCCGGGCCTCCCGGGTGCGGCGCCTGAGTCGCCGTACTCATGTGCCGTGCGCCGAAGGCTCAGATGCGCGCACGCCGAACACGGCGGGACCCACGCTGAGGACGCCGTCGGTCAGCGGCCGACAGCGCACTCCCCCACCCCCACGCAGGGCGCGCTGGGCACCGGGCCCGAGGGTGGTGTCCATCCAGGCGCAGGGCCGGGCGGCGCTGCGGACCTCCAGCTCCACCGGGCCGGCGCCGCAGTCGAGGAAGACCGTCGCGCCGATGTAGGCGTCGATGTCGACCCCGCGCAGCAGGATGTTGCGCCGGGTCCGCAGCAGGTCGGCGGGGTACGGCCGGGGCAGCCGCTCGGCCGCCATGAGGGTGATCGAGGCGTTGCGGTGGGCGGGACGGTTGAAGTAGCGGTCCCCGACGATGCCGAGGCCCGCGCGCACCTCGGCCGTCGGCACCAGTTCGCCGGGCGGCAGGTCGGGCAGACCGTCGCCCGGCCGGCCGGCGAGCCGGTGCACCGGGGAGACCAGCAGCTGGAGAATGTCGACGTGCGGCACACGTCGAGCCTAAAGCGTGTCGAGCCTGAAGCGTGGCGCGGAATGCCCTCGGTCCGCGTCGCCGGTTCCCGGTGGCGGGTGGGAGAGGTCGTCCGAGCCCGGAAGGGGCGCCGGCCGGACTCGACGCGCACCAGGTCCGCCCCGGCGCGGGCTCCGGGACATCCGTCCGGGAGCCCCCCTCACCGCTGGTCACGCGCGGTCCGGTTGGAAGAACGCGAGCATTCTCCGGCCGGCGTCCGGCGACATCAGGACCTCCTGGATGCGTGCGGACTGCCGACCGGCGGCGCTGGTGCGTTCGAACATCTCCCGTTCGTATTCCTCGACGGCGGCGGGGAAGTCGTCCGCGTGCGCGGCCAGCGCGAGGCCGAGCAGGGCACCGTCGAGCAGCGCCATGTTGGCGCCCTGACCCACCGGCGGCATCAGGTGCGCGGCGTCGCCGAGCAGCGTGACGCCTGGCCTCGACGGCCAGGTCAGGCCGACCGGGAGCGTGCGGATCGACCGGGGCAGCACCGTGTCGTCGCAGGCGGCGATCAGCGCGGTGAACCGTGAGTCCCACCCGGTGAACAGGTCGATCAGCCGCGCCCGGGCGGCGGCCGGGTCGCCGAACGGGATTCCGCTGGTCCGCAACCAGTCCTCGGCGGTGCGGAAGCTGAGGTAGACGCGTACGCGGCCGTCGCCGTTGCGCTGCGCCGACAGGGACTGTCCGTTGCCGAGCACCCAGTAGTTGCCGCGTCCCACCATCGCCGCGAGCTCGGGATGCGTGCGGTCGACGTCGGGAATGCCGAGCTCGACGACGTTCTGGCCGGTGTGCGCCGGTCGGGCGTCGGTGAGCAGGGCGCGGACCCGGGAGTCCGCGCCGTCGGCACCGACCAACAGGTCGTACGTCGCGGTCTTGCCGTCGGCGAAGTGCAACAGGCCGTCATCGGCGTGCTCGAACGCGTGCCCCCAACGCACCGCGTGCTCCGGCAGCGAATCCAGCAGCAGGTTACGCAGATCGGCACGGTCGACCTCGGGTCGATCGAGCGGGGCGTCCTCGGGCGTGTCCTCCTGGAGCAGCAGAGTGCCGTCCGGCTCCAGGAGCCGCAGGTCCTGGCCTTCCCGACGGGCGATCGCGCGGAACTCGTCGATCAGGCCGGCCTCGCGCATCGCCCGTTGACCGGTCCCGGCGTGCAGGTCGAGCATGCCGCCCTGACCGCGCGCGTCGCGCGATGGTTCGCGTTCGTACACGACGGCGTCCAAGCCGTTCACGTGCAGCACCCGGGCAAGGGCCAGACCGCCCAAGCCGGCTCCGACGACGGCGATCGCCCCCGAGCCGCACACCTCGCCGGCGCCCTTCCCGGGCGTGGCCGGCCGGTTCACCGGCGGAGCCGGGGTGCGAGCACCGTACGCACGACCTCGGCCACCCTGCTCGCGGCTGGTCCGTCCCCTGCTTCGGGTTCCGGTTCCAGTACGCGCCGCATCTGCAGCAGCAGTTGGTTGGTCGACCGCCACAGCGGGACGAACATGCCGGCGACCGGTCCGACACCCCGGATCGGGCCGCCGGACAGCTCGGTGACCTTCTCGGCGATCGCGACCGTCGTCGGGTCTCGCAGGATCAGGTGCACCTCATCGTCGACCAGCCGGATCTCCATCTGGCGCGCGGCGGCTTCCTCCGGGTTCGCGTCCGTGGTCGTCTCCGGATCAAGTTCGTCGATCTTGGCGGCGACCGCGTCCGCGTCGACCCCGAGTTCGCGCAGCACCCGGGCCGCCATGCTGTTCTCGGCCCGCAGCATCGCTTCCAGCAGGTGATGGCTGCCGACCGGTGCGCCACCGGCCAGCGCGCCGGCGGCGGACACGGTGTCCTCGGTGGCGGGTGTGCCGGCCGGCCAGGGTCCGGCTGCGACGTCCTGCGCTCCCTCCGATGCGGCCATCACCGCGGCGCGGACCTTGCCGATCGGATCGATCCGCTCGGCGAGCACCTTCGCTCCGACGCCCTCGCCTTCCCTGACCAGGGCGAGCAGGATGTGTTCCGTACCGATGTGCTGGTGGTGCAGTTGCTGCGCCTCGCGCAGGGCGAGGTCCAACGTCTTCTTCGCGCTCGGCGCGAACGGGATATGGCCGGTCAGCTCCTCCGTGCCGGGCTCGACCCTCGCGGCGATGTCGGCCTGTGCCGTCTCCTTCCCGTAGCCGAGCCCGTGCAGCACTTTCGCCGCCGTGCTGTCCGGCGCGTCGAGCAGCCCCAACAGGAGGTGCTCCGTGCCGATGTGACGGTGCCTGAGCAGCCTCGCCTCCTCCTGAGCCGTGACGACCGCCTTGCGGGCTTTCACCGTGAACCGTTCGAAAGTCATGTCTCCATCGTCACAACCCTGTCAATACACTGTCATTGACAGGGTCACTGTGGTGAAAGGAGGGTGTGATGGAGACACCGTCGGCCTGGGAGGACCGGCTCGCGCGCTGGCAGAACGAGCTGGAGCTGTTCGAGCAGTTGGACGAGTCGCCCTGGGTCACGCTGGCCAAGGCGGAGGCCGAGACCGGCGTTTCCCGCTCCGCCCTGCGGTCCTGGTACCGCAACGGCGAGATCCGGTCCCGGTTGGTGGACGGCCCGAACGGTCCGCAGCGCCTGGTCCGGTTGGACGCGGTGATCGAGCGCGCCGCCGCGTCACCCCGCATTCAACGCAGGGCGGAACGCGAACTCAGCCTGGAAGCCCAAGTCGCCCTGCTGCGGCACCGGGTCGACCAGCTCGAACTGCGGCTGGCCGCGCTGGAGCGGGAAGGACCGGCGCGGAGGTGACCAGGGCGGTGCCCGGCGTCTTCTGGAACCTCCCCCGCCCTGCCCGCATCTAGCTGTGCGGTGAGGCAGGAGCGGTGGCATCGGGTCCCGCAGGGGTGTCTTCACCAGGGGGATTCTCATGGCGCGGCGGACACTGGCGGTCTCCGCTCTCGGCCTGGTGGTACTGCTGGGGGCCACGGCCTGCGGCACCGACCAGGGCTCGTCCGACGCTCGCCCCGTGGCATGCCGGACGGCCCAGTTGGGCTGGAAGATGACCCGTCTGCCCGGGAAGGAGCAGAACACGCCGGCGGCCACACTCAGCGCCGAGAACAAGGGAGCGAAGTCCTGTGCCTTCGACGGCTACCCGGACATCGACGTGTACGTCGGCAAAGGGGCGTCGGCCGAAGGGAAACCCAGGAAGGGGGCGACGCCGGTCCACCTGGAGCTGAATCCGGGTCACACCGTCGAGTTCCCGCTCTTCTACGAGGCTACGGCCGCTCCGGGTGACGTCTGCGAGGTCTCGGCCGAATACGACCCCAGCATCACCGTGGTGCCCCCGCACACCAAGGACGGTTCCCTCGTCAAGATGACGGATGCGAAGGGGCGTCCGGTGCGAGCGCAGGTGTGTGGCATCGGCATGGAGCTCGGCTCACCGCAACTGCGGTAAGAGCGTGCGCGTTGACGAGCGACACGTGAATTATCGTGTGCACACGTACGACGGCCGTGCGATCATGGCCGCCGCGACCGCTGACCACGGTCGATCGACAGCCGCCGCACGGCGGCACGGGGGAATTCACCTGCGGGTGCGCTGTGCCGCGCCGTGAGCGCGGCACAGGCCATCGGCGGAACATCACGCGTCGGAGTCCGCGACAGCGGTTTGCCGCCTGTCGCGTGGCGGTGGCCTGCCTCTGAACCCTCGTGCCGCCGTCCGGCCTGCCTCAGTAGGAGAAGACAGAAGTGCTCGATACACGCATACGTCTCGGAGCTGTCGCGGCGCTGAGCGCCGTGCTGCTGGGCAACGCCGCGACGGCCCAGGCCGGCACCGCGGCCCCCGCTCCGGGCAGACCGGCACCGAGCGCGTCGCCCCAGCCCACCGAGTCGGTGCCACCGCACAGCACCGGACCCACGCCGACGCTCCCGACCGGTCCCGCGGCCGAGCCCTCGGCCTCCGCCACCCCCTCCGCCACGCCGGTGCCGACCGCCGACGACGACTGGACGGCCCAGGACGCCATCCGCTTCTGGACGCCCGAGCGCATGGCCGCGGCCACCGACCCCTCGGGCCGCACCGCACCGCCGAAGAGCTCGGCGGCGGCCGGGAAGCAGGGGCCCGCCACCGGCATCACCGCCCAGCACTTCCAGGGCATCAAGTCCGTCGGCACGATCTTCAGCACCGGCGCGGGCCTGAAGGGCCACCGCTGTTCGGCCAGTGTCGTGCGCAGCGCGGGGCACAATCTGATCCTCACCGCCGGGCACTGTGTCGGCGCGAAGTCCATGTTCGTACCCAAGTACGACCACACCAAGAGCGCGGCCCAGCAGCCGAACGGCGTCTGGGCGGTCGACAAGTGGTTCCGAGACAAGCGGTACGCCTCGGACAAGAGCAAGAACTCCGACTTGGACTACGCCTTCGCGAGCCTGAAGCCCAACGGCCGCAAGAACGTCCAGGACGTCGTGGGCGCCAACACGCTCGCCCGTACGCCCGGCTATGCCAACAGGGTGACCGTCATCGGCTACCCGAAGATCGCGCACAACCCGCAGGACCAGGCGGTCCGCTGCCCCAACCTCTCCACGACCGCGCTGTCCGGCTACTACCAGATGCAGATCAACTGCGCGGGCATGTGGGGCGGGGTCTCCGGCGGGCCGTGGTTCTCCAAGCTCGACGCCTCCGGCGACACCGGCACGATCATCGGCAACGTGGGCGGCTTCATGCAAGGCGGCCCGGACGTGCCGCAGACCGACCACCGGTACAACGAGATCAGCTACAGCCCGCTGTACGGTGACCGCTTCTTCAAGCTCTACGCCGACGCCCAGAAGGGCCGCAACCCCGACTACGGCCCCTATCGGCAGCCGCGCCTGCCCTACACCATGGGAGCCGGTTCGATCTGGAAGCACGCCAAGCTGATGGCTTCGGGCGACTTCAACGGCAACGGCCACAGCGACATGATCGTGATCTGGAGCGACGGCGAGACCACGCTCTACAACAGTGACGGCAAGGGTCACTTCACCGGCGAGCGGCGGCTGCTCGGCAAGAACGACACCTGGAAGCACGCGGTGACGGTCACCGCGGGCGACTTCACCGGAGCCGACCGGTTCGACCTGCTGGTGCGCTGGACCGACGGTGAGGTGACGCTGTACGGCGACGTCGGCACCAAGGGCCTGAACCGGGCCGGGACCCAGATGATCAAGCCCAACGACCTCTGGAAGGACGCGACCCAGATCGCGGCGGGCCGCTTCGGCTCCTCCCCGTACGTCACCGACCTGATCGTGCGCTGGACCGACGGCGAGGTCACCCTCTACACCGACGTCAGCGCCGGCACCTTCGGCCAGGAGCACAAGCTGAAGGGCAGGAACGACACCTGGCGGGACGCCACCCTGCTCACCGCCGGCGAGTACTCCGGCAGCGCCAAGTGGGACCTCATGGTGCGCTGGGCCGACGGCGAGCTCGACACCTACGTGAACACCAGCACGTCGGGCCTGGGCAACGAACAGCGCATCCTGGACAAGAACGGCCTCTGGAAGCACGACACGGTCATGACGACCGGCGAGTTCACCGGCAACGGCCGTACCGACGACCTCGTCATCCGCTGGTCGGACGGCGAGACCACGATGTACTCGGACACCCGCGCCGCCCGTCTGGGCAGCGAGGGGACACTGGTCCACGCCGCCTGCTGCTGAACCAGGACCGGACACCCGACCCCCTCGGCACGCACAGCGTGCCGAGGGGGTCGCGCACACCGCACCACCGGGCCCGGTGTCCGGCCCGTTTCCGCCAGGTCCTTCCGGCACGCGACCAGTAAGCCGGGGCGCGCGGCGCACTTCGCGCGGGCACGAGCGCTCCACGTGAACTCCGCACGCTCTACCGGTTCCCACGGGCGGCGGAAATGATGAGCGCACCGCACATGGACCAAGCGATCCGCACCCCTGTGCCTCGGCCGGGCGGACATGCGGCGGAAGGAGCCCATGGTGTTACTTCTCATCTCCCCGGACAGCGTCGAGGAAGCCCTCGACTGCGCGAAGGCGGCGGAACACCTCGACATCGTCGACGTCAAGAAGCCCGACGAGGGCTCGCTCGGCGCGAACTTCCCGTGGGTCATCAGAGAGATCCGCGACGCCGTCCCGGGCGGCACACCGGTGTCCGCCACCGTGGGAGACGTCCCGTACAAGCCCGGCACGGTGGCTCAGGCCGCGCTCGGCGCGGTCGTCTCGGGTGCCACGTACATCAAGGTCGGCCTCTACGGATGCACGACGCCCGAGCAGGGCGTCGAGGTCATGCGCGCGGTCGTCCGGGCGGTGAAGGACCACCGCCCCGAAGCGCTCGTCGTCGCCTCGGGGTACGCCGACGCCCACCGGATCGGCTCCGTCAACCCGCTCGCCGTGCCCTACATCGCCGCCCGTTCCGGCGCCGACGCGGCCATGCTCGACACCGCCGTCAAGGACGGGACACGGCTGTTCGACCACGTTCCGCCGGACGTCTGTGCCGAGTTCGTCCGGCTGGCCCACGCGGCCGGCCTGCTCGCCGCCCTCGCGGGCAGTGTCACACAGGCGGACCTCGGTCCGCTGACCCGCATCGGCACGGACATCGTGGGCGTGCGCGGAGCGGTCTGCGAGGGCGGCGACCGCAATGCCGGACGGATTCAGCCGCATCTGGTGGCCGCCTTCCGGGCGGAGATGGACCGGCAGGCCCGGGAGTACGCGGCCGCCGTCCCCGCCGTGAACTGACCCCCGGCATGCCGACCTCCGAGCCCGACCGCGTCCCCGGACGCCGGGGCGCGCGCTTCGCCGTCGTCGACCCGGCCACCGGGGAGACCTTCGACGAGACCCCCGACCAGCAGCCCGACGAACTGGACGCCGTGGTCGACCGGGCCCACCGGGCCTGGCACGGCTGGCGTGCCGACCCCGCCGCCCGCACCTCCGCGCTGCGCGTGGCGGCCGACGCCGTGGAGAGGGCGGGTGACGGCCTCGCCCGCTTGCTCACCCGGGAACAGGGCAAGCCCCTGGCAGAGTCCTACGCGGAGATCGCCCGTACCGCGGCCCGCCTGCGCTACTTCGCCGACCTGACCCCCACTTCCCGGCGGATCACCGACGGCCGGCCCGTGCACAGCGAGATCCGCTGGCGCCCCCTCGGCCCCGTCGCCGCGATCGTGCCATGGAACTTCCCCCTCCAGCTCGCGGCGGCGAAGTTCGCGCCCGCGCTCGCGGCGGGCAACACCGTGGTCCTCAAACCGTCCCCGTTCACTCCCCTGGCCACCCGACTGCTCGGCTCCGTCCTCGCCACCGCCCTGCCCGAGGACGTACTGACCGTCGTCACCGGCCGCGAACCCCTCGGCGCCCGCCTCGCCTCCCACCCGGGCATCCGCCACGTCACCTTCACCGGCTCGGTACCCACCGGGCGGGCCGTCGCCGGAGCGGCGGCGGCCACACTCGCCCGGGTCACCCTGGAACTGGGCGGCAACGACGCCGCCGTCCTGCTGGACGACGTCGAGGTGGACCGGATCGCGGACCGGCTGTTCTGGGCCGCGTTCCGCAACTGCGGACAGGTCTGCATGGCGGTCAAACGCGTCTACGCCCCGGTGCGGCTCCACGCCGAGGTCGTCGAGGCCCTGGCCGAGCGTGCGAAGACCGTCACCGTCGGAGCGGGCCTCGACCCGGACACCCGGCTGGGCCCGGTCAACAACGCCCCCCAGCTGGCCCGGGTCGAGCAGGTCACGAAGCGGGCCCTGGCGGACGGCGCCCGGGCGGCTTCCGGCGGCCACCGGCCGCGCGGGCCCGGCTACTTCTTCGCTCCCACGATCCTCACCGATGTCCCGCCCGGCAGCCCGGTGGTGACCGAGGAACAGTTCGGACCGGTCCTGCCGGTGCTGCCGTACCGGAGCGTCGACGAAGCCGTCGACGCGGCCAACGGCACCGGCTTCGGACTGGGCGGCTCCGTATGGGGCACCGATCTCGACCGGGCCGAGGCGGTGGCCGACCGACTCGAATGCGGCACGGCCTGGATCAACCACCATGCCGAACTGTCCCTCGCCCAGCCCTTCGCAGGCGTCAAGAACAGCGGTGTCGGCGTCGCGGGCGGACCGTGGGGGCTCTACGGCAACCTCCGGCCATTCGTCGTCCACCGCCCGCAGGAGGCATGACGATGAAGTTCCAGGCGGCCGTACTGCGCTCGTACGAGGACCCGTTCACGGTCGAGGAGGTGTCCCTGCGCACGGAACCCGCCGACGGCGAGATCCTGGTCGAGATCGCGGGCTGCGGGATGTGCCGGACGGATCTCGCGGTCCGGCGCTCGGCCGGCCGCAGCCCGCTGCCGGCGGTGCTCGGCCACGAAGGGGCCGGGGTCGTGGTGCGGACGGGCGGCGGCCCGGACATCGCGATCGGCGTCGGTGACCACGTCGTGCTGAGCTTCGACTCCTGCGGACACTGCCGGAACTGCCGCGGCGCGGCCCCCGCCTACTGTGACTCCTTCGCCTCCCTCAACCTCTTCGGAGGACGCAAGGAGGACGTACCGCGGCTCACCGACGCCACCGGGGGAGCGCTGGCCCCCCGGTGGTTCGGCCAGTCCTCGTTCGCCGAGTACGCGCTCGTCCCGGCCCGCAACGCCGTCCGGGTCGACCCCGCACTGCCCGTCGAACTGCTCGGGCCGCTCGGCTGCGGCTTCCTCACCGGCGCCGGAGCCGTGCTGAACACCTTCGGCGCCGGACCGGGCGACACCTTCGCGGTCTTCGGCGCGGGAGCGGTGGGCCTGGCCGCGGTGCTGGCGGCCACCGCCGCCGGCGCGCTGACCGTGGCCGTCGACCGGCATCCCCGGCGGCTGGCCCTGGCGGAACGGTTCGGCGCGATCCCGCTGCCCGCGGGAACGGCCGGACTGCCCGAGCGGATCCGGCGGCTGACCGACGGCGGCGCGCAGTACGCGCTGGACACCACGGCCTCGCCCCCGCTCATCAACGACGCGCTCCGCGCACTGCGCCCCACCGGCAGCCTCGGCCTGGTGGCGCGGCTCCACACCACGCTGCCGCTCGCATCGGGCACGCTGGACCGAGGCCGCAGCATCCGCCACATCTGCGAAGGGGACGCCGTACCCGGACTGCTCATACCCCGGCTGACCGGGCTGTGGCAGGCCGGACGCTTCCCCTTCGACCAGTTGATCCGCACCTACCCGCTGGCCGACATCAACGAGGCCGAACGCGACTGCGACGCGGGCCGCGTGGTCAAACCCGTTCTGCTCCCGGAGGGAAGAAGCCGATGAGCGAGGCATGCGGCACCGCGGACTCACCGCATCCGGCAAGCAGGCACCTCACGGTCCCCACCCCCGCAGACGGAGGAATCATGGCCGGCACGGCGCCACCGCACACGGACGGGGAAGGCGTGGGCGCAGGCGTGGGTCTGACCGCCCTGCTGGTCGCCGCGGCACGTGCGATCGAGACCCACCGCCACGACAGCCTGGCCCAGGACGTCTACGCGGAACACTTCGTGCGCGCCGCCCCGCCGTGCGCGGACTGGCCGGTGCGCATCCAGCAGGTCCCGGACGGGGACGGCAACCCGCTGTGGGGACGCTTCGCCCGCTACTTCGGTCTGCGGACCAGGGTCCTCGACGACTTCCTCCTCCGGTCGGTCCGTACGAGCGCCCGCCAAGTGGTGTTGCTCGGCGCGGGGTTGGACACCCGCGCCTTCCGGCTGGACTGGCCGGCCGACTGCGTGGTCTTCGAGATCGACAGGGCGGGCGTGCTGGCGTTCAAGGACCAGGTGCTGACGGACCTGTCGGCCACCCCGAAGGCTGAGCGCGTGCCCGTTCCGGTCGACCTGCGCGCCGACTGGGCCACCGCACTGACCACCGCCGGTTTCGACCCGGCCGCACCGAGCGCCTGGCTGGCCGAGGGACTGCTCTTCTACCTGCCGAGCCCCGCCGAGACGTACCTCATCGGCACGGTGGACCGGCTGACCACCGAGGGCAGCGCCCTGGCCTACGAGGCCAAGCTGGAGAAGGACCTGCTGGAGTACCGTGACAGCGCGATCTACACGGCGACGCGCGAACACATCGGCATCGACCTGCTCCACCTCTTCGACAAGGGGCCACGGCCGGACTCCGCGGGCGACCTGATGGCCAAGGGCTGGTCCACCTCGGTACACACCCCCTTCGACTTCACCCACCGGCACGGACGCGGCCCTCTCCCCGAGCCGAACGACGCACTGGAGGGAAACCGGTGGGTGTTCGCCCACAAGCCCCGGGCATGACGTCCGCGGCACGCACGGCGACGTCCGCACAGGGCCCGGCATCCGGCGAACCCCCTGGGGGCGAGGTCCCCGCGGTGGAGTGTGTCCGTCGCATCCCTAGCCGGCTTCCGGTTCGGTGCAGGTGAAGTCGTACGGGGCCCAGTCGGCGACCCTGTGGAACCCGAGGCGCTGGTAGAGGGCATTGCTGGTGCGGTTGGCCGCGTTCGTGTACAGCACGACCTCCGTGGCGCCTGCGGCGAGCGCGGCCCTGCTCACCTCGGCGGTCACGGCGGCCGCGTAGCCGCGGCCGCGAAAGTGGGCCGGGGTGTAGACGGGGTCCACCCGGACCATCCCGGCGACCAGCGGATTCACGCCCGCCAGCGAGACGGCGGTGCCGTCCGGGGTCTCCCAGAAGGTGTACCGCTTCTCGGCGAAGCGGGTACCGGCCCAGGAGTCGGCGTCGATGGTGACGGTCTCCCCGAGCTCCGCGGCGAGTTCACGGCACCAGCACATGAGGTGCTCGTGGTCCTGCACGCCGACGATCCGGCCGCGCCCCTGCGGGTGCGGTGCGGGCGGGGTGAGCGCGCCGAGCCGGTAGAGGTGCATGCGGACGCGGAGCACGGGCGTCGCGCCGGTGTGCTTCCGCCAGGCCTCGGCGAAGGCGGTGGCGGTGTCGTGGTCCGCGGTGACGCCGGTGAAGGTGTGCCCGAGGCCGGTCAACCGGGCGGCGAGGGCGTCGGCCCGCTCGGGGGACAGAGGGGTCAGGGTCAGGCGGCGGGACGGGGGGCGGTAGAAGACCGCCTGGACCTCGCCCTCCGACTCCAGCCGGCCGAAGAGGACGGTTCCGGGGGTGTACGCGCCCGGGCTGGTCCTCCATTTCTCCAGTGTGGTGAGCGGAGTGTTGTGCAGGGCGGGGCGCGAACGGAGGAAGCCTCCGGCCCGGGCGAGGAAGTCGTCGATGTCTTCGGTGAGGTGCCAGGCATCCGAGCGCATGCCCCATGATCCCGCACTCACGCGACTCCGGGCAGCCGGTACCCGAGGACGAGTTCCTGGGCGCCGGGCCCGACGAGGCGGGGTCACCGCGGCACGGACAGGGACCCTCCAGGCGTTCACCCCCCGTTCCCCGGTCACCCGGTTCCGGGCGAAGAGGGCTACTTCTGCCGGTGGTTCTGCATGGTCCACTCCCACGTGCCCGTGATCCACTCTCCTGTGGCCGGGGGACGCCGGTCCCCCTCCCCTTCACCGGACCCATGCCACTCGGCGAAGGAGCATGCGCCTGCGCGGATTCAAGCGTGCCCTCACGGCAGTCGTGGCCTCGGCCGCCTTCGCGGGGGCGGGGATCGCGGCGGCTGAGGAGGAAGCCTTTCGGTCGTGACCGTCACGGCCATCGGCGAGGACGGGGGCCTCGTCCGCCCTCCTCTGCTTCTCGTACAGACCCGGATCAAAACGACGGAACAGGAGTCCGACCCCCATGACGTCCCATCGTCGCCCCAAGCAGCCGAGCCGCACGCGCGTGACCGTGCTGACCACCGCAGCAGCCGCCGCTGTCGCCCTGAGCGCGAACGCCGCGGACGCCACGCCCGCTCAGAAGCTCGGCAAGGGCGAGGTCAAGGCGAAGGTCGACACGCTCTACGAGCAGGCGGAGCAGGCCACGGAGAAGTACAACGGGGCCGACGAGAAGCAGCGGAAGCTGCAGAAGGAGATCTCCGCCGTCCAGGACAGCGTCGCCCGCGGCCAGCAGGAACTGAACGCGCTGCGCGACGGTCTGGGCTCGCTGGCCAGCGCCCAGTACCGCTCCGGAGGCATCGACCCTTCGGTGCAGCTCCTCCTCTCGTCGGCCCCGGACGACTTCCTCGCCAGGGCGTCCACCCTCGACCAGTTGAGCAGCCGGCAGGTCGACGCCCTGAGGAAGATCCAGAGCAAGCAGCGGGAACTCGCCCAGGAGCGCGCCGAAGCCACCGAGAAGCTCACGGATCTGGCCACCGCCCGCACCGAGCTGGGCAACAGGAAGAAGGAGATCCAGAGCAAGCTCGCCGAGGCACAGAAGCTGCTCAACACCCTGACCGCGAAGGAGAAGGCGGCCCTCGCCGCCGAGCAGCGGCGCGCCAGCCGCTCCTCCACCGAGCGGGTGCACCTCGGCCGCGACACTCCCGCGTCCGGCCGGGCCCGCGCCGCCTTCGCCGCCGCTCGGAGTCAGCTCGGCAAGCCCTATGTCCGCGGCGCCACCGGCCCCTCCTCGTACGACTGCTCGGGCCTGACCTCCTGGGCCTACGCCCAGGCCGACGTGTCCATACCCCGCACCTCCGAAGCCCAGTCGGGCATCGGGACGCGCCTCACGCGGAGTCAGCTCCAGGTGGGCGACCTGGTCTTCTTCTTCAACGACCTGCACCACGTGGGCCTGTACGCGGGCAACGGCCAGATCCTCCACGCCCCGCGCACGGGCACGGTCGTACGGTACGAGTCGATGGACACCATCGGCGGACCGTTCATGTTCGGTGTCCGCGTCTGACCTGACGAACCACCGGACAGGCCGCTTCGACATCGTCCTGTCCCGTCAAACCGCGCATCCCAGTGGCATGACCCGAGCAAGGTTTTCAGCGGGTGGATACGCTGAACTCGCCGGTGGCTCCCCGGACCAGGAAGTGGCCGCTTGCGCCGGCCGCCAGCAGACCGGCCACCATGACGATCAGGCTCAGTCCGGGCCCGGAGGACCAGTCGACGTGGGAGGCGCGGGCGGCCAGCACGACGGTCATGGCCAGGGCCGTACCGGGCAGGGACAGCAGGGCCGCGCGGGTGCGGTCGAGGTCGTCCTCGGCGAGGGAGCCGAGGACGCCCACGCCGAGGGCGAGGGCCCAGACGCCCAGGGCCTGCGCGTCCACGCGGCTGGTGTGCCAGGGGACGAAGTCGGCCCAGAAACCCGGCCGGACGAGCAGCCCGGTGCCGATGCCCAGCCAGGAGGAACCCAGCACCGCGAGCGGCGGCTTGGACCAGCCCGGCAGCGGGGTGGCGCGCGGCAGGGGCGGTCCGGGCCGGGTGAGGGCCTGTCCGGCCAGGCAGACGGCCGCCGCCACGCACAGCAGGCCGAGCGTGCACAGCCAGCCGAGGCTGAACAGCACGGAGACGATCGGGCCGCCGTCGGCGATGTACAGCCGGTGCGCGTTGAGCAGACTGACGGCGAACAGCCCCGCCAGCACGACGGCCAGCGGCAGGACGAGGGTGCGGGCCTGCTGCCAGGTGGCGGCACGGGCGAGCGCGAACAGTGCCGGAGCGGTGCCCAGCATGGCGGCACCGAGCAGTCCGGGGCTGAGCGGTTCCGGTGACGGCCAGGCCCCCAGGACGTGCCCGGTCAGCGCGACGGCCACGAGGACTCCCCCGACGAGCAGGTTGACGACCGCGACGGCGACGGCCAGCAGGGCCACACCGGGCGAGAGCGGCCGGCCCGGCGGGAGCACCGGCGGGACGGGCGGCGCCGTGGACGTCGGATCCGGTGCGGCGGCGGGGTCGGTGGGCTGGGCCATGACGGTTTCCGTTTCAGGGAGTTCGGCGATCGGGCGGCGGACGGTGCGGGGCCGGTCGCGGGCGTGCCGCGGACGCGCTCCGGGTGCCGGTCAGGGCACCGGGGTTGTCGTCGCGGCCACGGGCAGCCGGGCCGACTGGGCTCGTACGGCGACTTCACGGGCGTAGATCAGGCGCAGGCTGACCAGGACGGTGGCGCCGAAGGCCGTCATGCCGCAGCCGACGGCGACGCCCGCGGTCAGTGCGGTGAACCGGTCCAGCCCGAGGCTGTGTTCGCAGAGGAGGAGCGCGCCGGCGGAGAGCACGGGCGCCAGACAGAGGCCGACGAGATGGATCCGCCACTCCTCCCGCGCCCAGGGCCGGCCGGTGCGGCCCGCGCGCCGTGCGCCGAGTGCCATGACCGCGTAGGCCACGGCGTAGGGCAGCAGGTAGGCGACCAGCAGCCGCCGGCCGGCGGTGCCGTGGCCGGCGAGGGCACGCACGAGCCACGCCAGGGCGGCCGCGCCGGCCACCTGGGCCGCGGCGGTCACGGGCGGCGGAGCCCAGGAGCGGCCGAGGCCCTCGACCGTGTCCCGCCGGTCCCGGGCGCGGGAGGCGAGCAGGGCGCCGAACACGACGAGTGACCCGAGGTGCATGATCGCCACCCGGTTGATCTCCGTCATCGGCAGCCCCGGCAGCACCGCCGGCAGAGCGCCCCACTCCAGGCGCAGCAGCGGCGCGGTGAGGAGGTAGCCGTAGCAGAGGAGCAGCCAGCGCTGGTGGAGGTCGGAAAAGCCGCCCATCGCCGCGAGGATGCCGAGGGTGACGCTCAGGACGGTGCCGACGAGGATCGTGGCGAGGACGATCCAGAAGGCGGCCCCGCTGAAGGCGTCCCGGGGCGCGGTGCGGGCCAGGTAGAGACCGGCACCCGCCATGGAGGCGTAGACGGTGACCGCGAACAGGATGCCGAGGGCACGGTGCAGGCGTGCGCGGCGGCGCGCGGCCGTCAGCAGCTGCGCGGGGCCGAGCAGCATGAGCACTCCGCCGAGGACGGAGTGCACGATCATCGGGAGCAGGCTGTGGCGGTACGGGGCGACACGGGTCGCCAGCGCGTCGGCGACGTACCGCGGTGAGACGGTGTGCGCCAGCAGCCACCGGCCCGGCGCAGGGGCGCCGGGACGCGCGTACGACCACAGCTCCGTCATCGCGAAGGGCGCGTACCAGAGGCACACGACCGTCACGGTCACCATGGCGGCACGCCGCCAGGTGCTCGTCGTCCACGGACGCACGGCGCCCCCCTGTTCCCCGGCGGCTCGGCCCGCCCGCTGTCTCGGTCTCCCCCGCCATAGTCTCTTCTGGACTATCGGCGGGGTTACCGACGGTAGGGCCGGCCGCCGGTGAGGTCAACGGTCCGGTGCGCGTTCCTCCCGGCGACCGACCCACTCCCAGAACTCGGTCATCATCCGCTCGTACCGGATGCCGAACTCGAGCGCCTCCCGCTGCCCGGGGGCCAGCAACTCGCCGACGCCCTCCGCCAGTTCCTCGTACTCCCCCAAGGTGCGCCGGTGTTCGGCGAGTTGTGCGGGGACGAGCGCCTCGGGGCGGGCCCCGAACCACAGCTTCAGGATGCCGCGTTCCCGGGCCTCGACCGGGACGAACTCCGGGTCGGCGAGCCAGTCGTGCAGAGCGCGTCGGCCCGGGTCCGTCAGCGACAGCACCCGGCGGTTGCGCCCGCTCTCCTGCCGGACCTGGGCCAGCAGCCCGGCCGCGAGCAGCCGGTCGCACTGGGCGTAGACCTGCGCGTGCGGGACCGACCAGAACGGCGCGACGGTACGGCCCGCCTCCACTTTCACGTCGTACGGGCTGGCCTCCCCGAGCTTGTCGATGATGCCGAGGACCAGGAAGGACGAGGTGGTCAGCCGCACGTCAGCCATGGCGCCGACCGTACCGCCCCGCACGCGCTCCTGCGGGATCCGGGGGGAAGGCGGCTCGAGTCTCCGGCTGCCACTCGAACATCAGGATCGTGGCGTCGTCCCGCAGCCGGCTGTCCTGGGAGTCCAGCAGGGAGTGGATCAGGCGCCGGAGCGTCTCGGGGGCGATCTCGCCGGTGGCGCCGGCCCGGATGACGTAGTCCGCGAAGCGTTCGAGGCCGAGGAGTCTGCCGTCGGCCATCCGGGCCTCGGTGACACCGTCGGTGTGGAGCAGCACCCGGTCCCCGGGCCGGAGCCGTGTCTCGTGCACCCGGCGGTCCCGCGAGGAGAGCAGGGAGCGCAGGCCCATGGGCGGGTCGGCCTCGCGGGCCAGCGCGTCGGCGATCAGTTGCTGGTCGCGGATGAGGAGGGGCGCCGGGTGGCCGCAGTTGCTCCATTGCAGCAGGCCGGTGGCGAAGTCGAGCTGGGCGAGGATCCCGGTGCAGAACTGGTCCGGCAGCCACTGGGTGAGGGCCTGGTCCACTCCCTCCACCAGGGAGCGCGGATCGGCGTCCGTACGCCGGGCGTTGCGGCAGGCCGCCAGTGCGACCGCGCTGGTCAGCCCGGACAGCAGGTTGTGCCCCATGGCGTCCGGACGACGGCGTGCAGGGCACTCGTGGTCAGCGAGTGGTCGAAGGCGTCGCCGCCGATGTCGTAGGCGGGTCCCAGGACCGCCGTGGAGACGACCCGACCGTTGCCGATGGTGCGCGGCGGCAGGAAGGCCCGCAGCATCTCGGCGGGCAGGCGCATCGCCTCGGTACGGGTCCGCCGGACGAAGGAGTCCTGGCAGGACCGCTTCGAGGTGATCATCATCGCGAGCAGGGCGGCCATGGCCCGGCCCTGGCGCAGCGAGTCCGCGGTGAGGGACTGCGCGTGGACGGCGAGCACGCCGAGCCGTTCGGCGCCGTCGAGCAGCGGGAACCACGCCGTCATCCCGTGCCGGTCGGACTCCTCCACGCGCAGGGACCGGGTGCGGTAGCACCACCCGGCGAGCGAGGCGTCGATGGGCAGGCTCGCGGTCACGTCGGTCAGTGGTACGAGGTGCCGCTGCTACAGGTCGGCGAGGTAGACCACGGCGTGCCGCAGGCCCAGCGTCTTGGCGCAGGGGGCTACGGCGGTCGACAGGTCCAGCGTGCAGTGGGCGGGGTCGGCCAGGAATTCCTCCAGCGGCGCCCCGTTCGGTTCTGCCGTCACCACTCCCTCACCATCCAGGGTCCGGTCGTGTACCCAGCGGCCCCCTCCTCGCGCCCTGCACCGACAGGTCCGGGACGGACAGCTCCGCACCTGAGTATCCCGATGGGGCCGGTTGAGCACTCCCGCCCGTGTCCCGGCCTCCTCGAGGACCGGGCCCGTCGTGCCTTCGGAGCGGCTCGCCGACAGGCCGAGGAGACGACGGGCCGACGACGCGCCGGCGTTGCACCGACGCGCCGTGCCGGCGGTTTCCCGGCGACTCGCCGGAGCCTCTTCGACGGCCGTTCGACAGCCTTTCCGCCATGGCGGTGGCGAGGCCTCGCGTCCTGACCGCAGACGCTCGTCAGGCCGTGGTTACACGTGTAACGTCCTCGTCGCGCCGACGGTCCACGCACCGGCGGCCCCGCCCGGCCGACGACGGAAGGCCCCCGACATGACCTCCACAGCCCCCGCCCGGCTCGACACCGCCTGGCCGCCGCCCCCGTTCCTGGCCCCTCTCCCCGCCGTGACCGGCACCGACGGCGTGCGCCGCTTCCACGGGCTGAGCTACGCCACCTCGCCCGGCTACCGCCCGCGTCTGCTGGACGTCCACGTGCCGCCGGGCCGGGAGCGCGTACCGGCCGTCGTGTGGATCCACGGCGGCGGCTGGCTCGACGGCGACCGGCGCTATCCGCCGCCGACCGTGCCGGTGGAACTGCTGCACGGAGCCGTCCTCGGCGCCGGCCTGGCCCTGGTGAGCATCGACTACCGGCACAGCCTCGAAGCTCCCTTCCCCGCCCAGTTGCACGACGTCAAGGCCGCCATCCGGTACGTACGGCGGCACGCAGACGTCCTCGGCGTCGACGCCGGACGGATCGGCGCCTGGGGCGAGTCGGCCGGCGGCCATCTCGCCGCCCTCGCCGGTCTCGTCCGCGCCGGCGCCCACGGGTACGGACCCGAAGGGCTCGCAGGACTCGAGGGCCGGGAAGGCGTGCCCGACGGGGACAGCTCGGTGCGGGCCGTGGTCGACTGGTACGGCGTGTCCGACATCGAACCGCTGCTCGGACAGCCTCTGCCGGCGCTCGCCGCGCCGCCGGACGCGCCGCCGTATCCGCATCCGTTCGAGGCCCTGCTGGGCGGGCCCGCGGCCGAGCAGCGCGAACGGGCCCGCGCGGCCAGTCCCGTGACCTACGCGGCCGGCCCCACTCCGCCCCCGTTCCTCCTGGTCCACGGCCGCGAGGACGGGGTCGTCCCGTACCGCCAGAGCGAGGTGCTCGCCCGGGCGCTGGAGGAGGCGGGCGGGGACGTCGCACTGCGGCCCGTGGAGGGGGCCGACCACATCTTCCTCGGCTCGCCCGAGGTACCCGGCGTCGTCGCGGAGAGCGTCGACTTCCTACGCCGCAACCTGACCAGCCGGTGACCCCTTGCCCCCTTGACGGCCCGGTGCCCCTCGGCCCCCGGCGACCCCTCGACCGCTCCGATGGCCCTCTGTTCGATCGGCCGGCCCGACGCCCGCACAGGGACCACTCCCTGCACGCGGGCTGGATCGTCCCTGGCCGGAACGCGACGGCGTGCGGCCGCGCCCGAACGGCCCTGCCCCTTGCCGGACTTCGGCCCTGGGAGCGGGGACGGCCGTACGGGCGCCGGCCGCGTGAGGACGGCGGACCGGTCGGGCACTCAGCCGACGGCGAACTTCTTCAGCTGGTCCGTGGTGCCGTTGAAGCGGTCGTGGTCACCGACCGTCTTCCCCGTGGAGGTGTACTGCCACATCGTGTGGTACGACCAGCCCGCCGGCAGGGTGCCCACCGTCGAGGCGTAGCGCGCGACCCACAGCGGGTTGGTCGCCGCGAAGCCGGAGTAGTTGCCGGTGCACTGCGACCACCAGCTGGTGGCCGTGTAGATGACCGCGGCCCGGCCGGTGCGGGCCTTGTAGCGGTTCAGGAAGTCGCGGATCCAGCTGACCATGCCGCTCTTGGACTTGCCGTAGCAGGAGCCGCCGTAGGGGTTCCACTCGATGTCGAGGACGCCGGGGAGGGTCTTGGCGTCCTTCGACCAGCCGCCGCCGTGGTTCACGAAGTAGTCGGCCTGGGCGGCACCGCCGGCCGTGTCCGGGGTGGCGAAGTGGTACGAGCCGCGGATCATGCCGACGTCGTACGAGCCGTTGTACTGCTGGGTGAAGTAGGTGTTGGTGTAGTACGTCCCTTCGGTGGCCTTGGTGTACGCCCATCTGGTGCCGCTGCCCCACAGCGTCGACCAGGCGACGTTCCCCTGATGGCTGGCGACGTCCACGCCCTCGGTCTGGGAGGCGCGGGGCGCGGGAGGCGGTTCGCCCGTGGATCCGTCATGGGCGAGGACGCCGATGCCCATGTAGGCGCCGCCGCGCGTGAGTGAGCCCCCGGCCGGATTCGGCACGGCCAGGGGACTCGACAGGAACAGGAGCAGGCCGGTCAGAGTGCCGGTGAGGCACAGGCGGGACCGGCCGCGCATGGATATGGAGGTTCGCACGGGATCCATCTGACCCGGGGCCGGGTCGTTCCGCACCCCGGGTTCCGCCCAACGATGCCATCCGCGGCCGGTGTTAGCCCATGTGGGTGTCCGTCAGCCCTCGATCCGGTGCTGGGTCCAGAAGGAGGTCAGGTCCGTGCTCGTGGCGGCCTGGGCCGCCGCCTTGAACTCGGCCGTGGTGGACACGCCGTACCAGTGCGCGGTCGCGTAGTCCTTGAGCAGCTTGGCCATGGCGGTGTCGCCGAGGACGCGCCGCAGGTCGTGCAGGGCGCACTTGCCGTAGCCGTAGACGACGGTGGAGTAGCGCGAGGAGTGCGCGTCCCAGTAGGCCATCGAGTTGGTGATCTTCTCGGCGCTGGAGGCCCAGGACACGCTGCTCCAGCAGCCGCTGCCGGTCTTGCCGAGGGCGAGGTCGGTGGCGTAGTCGGTGAACGCCTCGTCCAGCCAGGGGTTGGTGTACTCGTCGTCGCCGACGATGCCGTACCACCACTGGTGGCCGATCTCGTGGGTGAGCGCGGTGGTGCTGACCAGGTCCAGGACGAAGCCGGGGTACTCCATGCCGCCGAACCAGTAGTTGTTGTCGATGACCGCGTCCAGCTCGCCGTACGGGTACGCGCCGAACCGGGCGGCGTGGGCGTCGACCGCGGTCCTGGCGGTGCTGAGCATCGACTGGGCGCTGGAGGAGCTGATCCCCGTGACGGAGTAGACGTTCACCGGGACGCCGCCGGACGAGGTGCCGGAGATCTTGGTGAAGGGACCGGCCGCCCAGGCGAAGTCACGGACCTTGCTCGCGGTGGCCGTGGTGACCGTGCGGCCGCTGGAGCCGGGCGTGTCCGTGGAGGTGCCGGTCGCCGGGACCAGCAGGCTGCTGGGATGGTCGAGGGTGACCTTGAAGTCGGCGGCCAGGGAGTAGAAGGACTCGCCGTTGTTGGTGTACGGGTCCAGGTGCCAGCCCGCGCTGTCGCGGACGGCGAGGACGGGCAGGGCGTTGCCGATGAAGCTGAACGCGCCGTCGTGGCCGAAGCGGTCGGCGCCGCTGGGCACGGTGATGCCCAGGTCGAAGCCGATGGTGGCGCTCTGGCCCTGGGCGAGCGGGCTCGGCAGGTCGATCTTCAGAGCGGTGCAGGCGACGGAGAGGGCGCCTGCGGTGCCGCCGGTGACGTTGCCGACCTTGATGGGTGGCGCGTCGCAGGTGCCGTGGTAGTTGTCCCACAGCCGCAGGTACACCTCACCGAGCGCGGCGGCGGAGGCGTTGGTGAACGTGACGCTCTCGTGGCCGGTCCAGACGGTGCCGCTCGCATCGCTGCTCAGGTTCACGGTGTAGCCGGGCGCGGCGGGGGTGCGGGTGGCGTCCGTGGTGGGCGGCGTGGTGCCGCCGGAGGTGTCGAGGGCGATGTCGTCCAGGACGAAGCTGGTCTGGAGACTGGAGTCCTCGCTTCCGGTGAAGGAGAGGTTCACGGTCTGGCCGGCGAACGCCGACACGTCGAGGGACTTCTGGACGTAGCCGGTGTTCTTGTCCAGGTTCGAGTAGGTGGCCAGGGTGGTGCTGCCGAGCTTGGCCGTGAGCTTGTCGTAGGCGACGGACGAGGTCGTCTCGGCCGTGTCGATGTGCAGCCAGAAGCTCAGGGTGGCGGTGCTGCATCCGGACGGGATGGTCACGCTCTGGGTGAGGGTGTCGGTGTGGGTGCCGCCGACGCCGTCCAGCCAGGCGTAGGAGCTGCCGCCGTGGGCGGTCTGTCCGGAGCGGCTGGTGATCACGGTGGACGAGGAGGCCGTCCACGGTGAAGTGCCGCTCTCGAAGCCGCCGTTGGTGACCGTCTGGGCCGGGGTGCAGGCGGCGGCGGGGGTGGTGGCGGGCTGGGCGGTGGCGAGGGTGCCGGGGAGGAAGAGGGCGCCCAGCGTGGCGACGGTGACCGCGCCTGCGCCGAGGGCCTTGTGGGGGGTCGATCTCACACGCTACTCCTTCTGCGGCGGCCGGGGTCCGGCCTGCTCGATGACCGCCCGGCCGGCTGGGGTGCGCCGGGGAGCGGTCCCGTACGGGGCTTGCGCGTTCGCTGTGCGGGAGGTGCGCCGCGTCCCTGTGGGTGGGGGCGCGGACTGCCGAAAGAGTGACAGATTTGTCCGGGGCATGCCAGACAGGGGGGTGCGGGGTGCGTGCCCGGCCGGTCCGGGGCCTCGCCCGCCGGGCCGGCGGGCGAGGCCCCGGGGTCAGGCGGAACGCAGCGTCACGAAGACGGCCCGCAGCCGGCTGTCGTCCGGGCCCGGCCAGCCGGTGGCGACATGACCGACGGCGCCCTGGGGCGGCAGCGGCGGGTTCTCGGCCACCGGGCCGAGGACGCGGTGGACCTCGAGGACCGTGCCGTCGGGCAGGGGCAGCCGCGTGCCGTTCTCGTCGTCGGCCGGCTCGGGGGTGAACCCCGCCGGGGCGAGCGGGGCACCGCGGTGGGAACGGGTCACCTCGTGGTCGGGCGTGTCGCTGACGCTCTGGGCCATCGCCTGCGCCCGGCCCTCGATCAGCGACAGCAACTCGGTCACCAGGACCGGGTCGTGGCAGCCGTCGTAGACCCAGCGCGTGCCCAGCACCCCGTGCTCCAGCGTGCCGACGAGCCCGTGCTCGGCGCCCTCCAGCGGCGCCCCGCGGTAGGTGAGGGGGGCCAGGTACGCCGTCCGCTCGGGGCCGGTGGTGTCGGTGACCACGATGAACTCGATGCCGACCTCGCCCTCGGGGTCGTCCAGCCGGAAGCCGCCGGACTTCTCCAGCACGGGAGCGGGGCCGCCGCGGTACCACGGGCGGGTCGGGAGCCAGTCGGTGAGCAGTTCGCTCTTCGTCGGCTTGAGGGTGGTGTGATGGATGACGGCCATGCCGGTCGGTGCCTCCCGTCGCACGGATGCGGAACGCCTCAGCCTTCCACACCGTCCCCGCCGGTCAGCGCCGGGGTCAACGTGTCCCAGGGGTTGGGCGGTTCGCCGGTCACCGGTCCGCACACCGCCGCGCCCCGCTCGTGCGCGGTGCGTACGGCGAGCGGGACGAGGGCCTCGGGGACGCCGTAGACCAGATGGCACAGCCGGTCGGGCGGATACCGTGCGGTCCAGGACGGCCGGGTGAACGCCGAGACGTAGGTGGTCCAGTGGCCCTCGAAGGTGACGGTCAGGTCGGCGAGGCGGGCGTAGCCGGGGGCCGGGTGGACCCCCGGGTTGAGGACGACGGTCCCGGCGCCGAGCCGGCGCAGCTCCCGGACCAGCCGGCGGCAGGCGGGCAGGCCCTCCGGGCCGGCGGTGACCTGGTCCAGGAAACAGCCGTCGGCCGCGTACCACGCCTGGTGCCGGCGCACCTCCTCGGCGATCCTCGCCCGGTCCCGGACGCCGTAGTCGGTGTCGACGTAGCCGAGCAGCCGGGCCCCGGCCGCACGCAGGGCCCGGGCCGCCGCGATGAACGCGGGGTCGGGGGCGGTGCCGGGGCCGCTCGCCGGGTTGAGGACGACGGCGTAGGTGCCGGACGCGGCCGCGATGAGCCGGTGCCAGGCGCCGGGGTCCTCGGCCGGGTGCACGTACAGCGGTACCAGCAGGCTCACGGCACCGGCTCCGTGGTGGCCGCCCACAGCGCGGCGAGAGCCTCGTCGAGGCTGTGCACCGGCCGCCAGCCCAGGGTCCGGGCCGCGGCGGAGATGTCCGAGCACTGCCAGGACACCGGCGCCGAGCGCGCCGAGCCGCCCGTCCTCTCCTCCAGCCTCCCGCGGAACCCCGCGTGCCGGGCCAGGCCGTACGCCACCTCCCGTACCGGGACGGCCGTGCCGCCGCTGATGTTGAGCACCGGGGGCAGCGGGTCGGGTGCGGTGACGGCGAACTCGACCGCCCGGGACACATCGCGCACGTCGACGAAGTCACGGTGGGCGGAGAGGTCCCCG
Organism: Streptomyces sp. NPDC038200; assembly: GCF_055600785.1. Taxonomy (NCBI): domain Bacteria; kingdom Bacillati; phylum Actinomycetota; class Actinomycetes; order Kitasatosporales; family Streptomycetaceae; genus Streptomyces; species Streptomyces sp. NPDC038200. The sequence goes on along the minus strand of NZ_JBVJYH010000024.1, from coordinate 69,451 downwards.
AGGCGCAGCACCGCCTCGGGGTCCTGCCCGGCCGGACGGAGCAGCGCGGCGAGCCGACCGGGCAGGCCGGCGACCGGCGCCCCGGGGCCGACCGGGTTGCCGACCCGCAGTACCACCGCGTCCAGGGCGGCGGAGGTCACCGCGAGCGTGCCCGCCAGTTTGGTCGCGCCGTACGGTGTGACGGGGCAGGCGGGTGCCGACTCGCCGGCCGGCACGCCGGGGGTGCCCGGCCCGTACTCGGCGGCCGAGCCCAGGTGCACCAGGCGGGCCGTGGGAACCGCCTCGCACAGTGCCGCACAGAGCACGGCGGGGCCGCGGGCGTTGGCCTCGGCCAGGGTCACGGTGTCGCCCGCGGTGGCGCCCGCGCAGTTGACCACGGCGTCGGGGGCCGCCGCCGCCAGGGTGTCGGCGAGCCGCTCCGGCCGGTCGTGGGCGAGGTCGACGCCGAAGTCGGCGGTGGTACAGCGGCCGGCGGCGAGGACGTGCGCGCCCGGGAGGGCGCGCAGCCGCTCGGCCACATGGCGGCCCAGATACCCGGTGCCGCCCAGGACGAGAATGCGCATGTGGTACTCAGGCTCCCTTGAGCAGCAGGGACTTGCGGCTGGTGAACTCGGCGTTGGCCCGGTCGTAGTCGTCGGGGCGGCCGATGTCCAGCCAGTAGCCGTCGAACTCGTAGGCGTGCGGCGGGTTCCGTCTCTTCAGCAGGTCCAGGACGAGTTCGTCGAAGCCGAGCGGCAGGCCCGGCGTGTAGCCGTCCAGTGTCGCGCGGCTGAGGCCGTAGACGCCCATGGAGACCCGGTAGTCCATGCTGGGCTTCTCGGTGAACGCGACGACCTTGCTCGCGTCCGTGGTGAGCACACCGAAGTCGATGTGCACCTTGCGGGCGTAGGTGGCGATGGTGAGCGGCGCGCCCGACGCCTCGTGCCGGCGCAGCACGTCGGCGTAGTCCAGGTCGGTGAGGATGTCGCCGTTCATCACCAGGAACGTCTCGGGCAGCCGGTCTCTGAAGCCCAGCAGCGGGCCCATGGTGCCGAGCGGGCTCTCCTCGGTGGCGTAGTCGATGCTCATGCCCCACTGGGAACCGTCGCCGACGTAGGCGCGGATGATCTCGCCGAGGTGGCCTATCGCGATGGTGCAGCGGGTGAAGCCCGCGGTCGACAGCTGACGCAGCACGATCTCCAGGATGGCGTGCTGGTCGCCGATGGGGACGAGCGGCTTGGGCAGCGCGGTGGTGTAGGGCCGCAGCCGGACGCCCTTGCCTCCCGCCAGGATCACTGCGTGCATGGGGCTCCTCCTTCGTTGGGTGGGGGCCGTGCCGGACGGGTCAGATGTTGTAGATGCCGGTCTTGTAGCGGGCCAGATTCGCCGGGTCGCGGAAGAACTCCACCGTGTGGGCGAGCCCTTGCTCCAGGGTGTGCCCCGGCTGCCAGCCGGTGGCCGCGGTGAGCCGGGTGGCGTCGGCGACCAGCCGCATGACCTCCGAGGCAGCGGGCCGGATGCGCGCGGGGTCCTCGCGGACGTCGAGGGCGGTGTCCATGACCTTGCCGATCAGGGCGACGAGGTCGCCGACCGAGATCTCGCCGCCCGTGCCGGCGTTGAAGGTGCGGCCGACGACCTTCTCGGCGGGGGCGGATCCGACGGCGAGGAACGCCTGCGCGGTGTCCTTGACGAAGGTGAAGTCCCGGGTGGGACGCAGATCGCCGAGGGTGATGGTCCGCTCCCCCGCGGCCACCTGGCCGATGACGGTGGGGATGACCGCGCGCATCGACTGGCGCGGCCCGAAGGTGTTGAACGGGCGGAGGGTGACGACCGGCGTGCCGAAGCTGGCGTGGTAGCTGTCGGCGAGCCGGTCCCCGCCGGCCTTCGAGGCGGCGTACGGGGACTGGGTGTGGATGGGGTGGTCCTCGGTGATGGGCACGGTCCGCGCGGTGCCGTAGGTCTCGCTGGTGGAGGTGTGCACCAGCCGGGGCGTGCCCAGCGCCCTGACCGCCTCCAGGACGTTCAGGGTGCCGGTGACGTTGGTCTCCACGTAACTGTGCGGCGCCTGGTACGAGTACGGGATCGCGATCAGGGCGGCCAGGTGGTAGGCGACGTCGGCGCCGTCGAGCAGGCCGCGGACCGAGCCGGGGTCGCGGACGTCGCCGAGGACGATCTCCACGTGGTCCAGGACGTCCGGGGCGAGGGTCTCCAGCCAGCCGTAGGAGGAGAAGGAGTTGTACTGGGCCATGGCTCTGACCCGGTGCCCGGCGGCGACGAGGGCCTCGGTGAGGTGGGAGCCGATGAAGCCTTCGGCTCCGGTGACGGCGGCGAGCGGTACGGAGGTCAACTCGGGGGTCCTTCCGGTGGGTCGGTCGTGGTGGGTCGTGCGGGGACGGCGTCAGGCGTGCCGGGCGGGCCGGCCGAGCAGCCACAGCGTGTACGCCACCAGGCCCAGCACGGCGGCGCCGCAGCACAGCGGCAGGACGGCGGTGCCCGGCGGCAGCCGGAGCGGTGCGGTGGCGGCGATCGCGGCGGCGGCCAGGCAGATCACGGCCGGTGGCCAGGCGGCCCCGAACGCCTGGAGCAGCAGCGCGGTCCACAGGGTGGCCGCGAGCAGGAGGAGTGCGGCCGGTGCGGCTCCGGTGAGGTACGCGGCGGGCAGCAGCGGCAGCAGGTAGGCGAGCAGACAGCCGCCGAGGACGGCGGCGGAGCGCAGCAGGAACCCGGCGGGGGTGGCGGTGGCACGCAGCGCGGCCACGGACAGCCCCCGGTAGCGGTAGAGGAGCCACTCGGCGGGGCCCATGCTGACCGTCAGCACGATCACCGCGTACGGCTCGTGCCGCCCTTCGAGCAGGACCAGCACTCCGGCGGCCAGTCCGAACAGCCCGTACGGCAGGGACCACAGCAGCCGGGGGCGCTTGCCGTCGCCGCCGGCCGGGCCGGCGAGGCTCCCGCGCAGGGCGTGGCCGGTGGCCGCCACCGTGGCGAGCAGCGCCAGCAGTACCGTCCCGGTGCGCAGCGCGGTGCCGGGTGCCCACCAGGGCAGTACGGCGGCTCCCGCGATCAGCGGGGCGAGGGCGGCGAGCAGCAGCCGCTCGCGGGCCAGCACGAGCAGGACGCCGGCCGCCGCAAGGTACAGCGACTGGGCGGCCGCCGCCAGGAGCACCGGGGCGCTGCCGGCCAGCGGGGCGGAGACGGCCGTGGCGAGGGCCGCGCCCAGCGGCGCCCCGGTGAGCAGGGTGCGGCCGGCCTCCCGTCGGCCGGCCACCATCCGCAGGTGGGCGCGGTGGCCGAGTGCCTGGCCCCACGCCCAGGAGACGATCCCGGCGGCGATCAGCGCGGCGGCGTGCCGGCCGGGGTGCCACAGGGGGGCGGTGAGCAGGTAGGCGAGGCCCGGCAGGGCGAAGAGCACTCCGCGCAGCAGGCAGCGCACGGTGTCCGGGCGCCAGGGGTCGGCCGTCGGCGCCGGTTCCGGGAAGGTCCGGGGCACCTGTTCGTAGAGTGCGGCGGCCAGGGAGAACAGGTTCGGGTGGCCGTAGCGCTCCTTGATCTGTTCGGCGGTCAGGCCCTCGGCCTCCAGCAGGGCGGCCACCTCGTACGGATGGACGGCGGGACCGATGCGGTCGGCGAGGTCGGCGGCCAGCCGGCTCACCGCCTCGGGGTCGGGGCCGTGGCCGGGCAGCCGCAGGGCCAGCGTGTGGTCGTCACGGCGGGCGGGCGTCCCGGCGAGCCGCAGTGCGAGGGTGTCCTGTTCGGCGCCGCCCGGTTCGAGCGCCATGGGCCCGCTCATCCGGCCAGGCTCCCCGCGATGACCGGGAGGTCCTGCCCGTGCGTGGCCGGTGCGGTGAACGGCCGTGCGTGCGTGGGCAGTTCGAGGTATATGGCGCGGAAGGTGTCGATGGTCTGGCGCAGCGTGAACTGCTCGATGACGCGCAGTCGGGCCGCTTCTCCCATGCTCCTTCGCCGCTCGGCGTCGCCGAGCAGTTCCAGCGCCGCCGCCGCCATGCGGGCCGGGTCGCGCGGCGGGACCACGAGGCCGGTGTCGCCGACGGCCTCCCGGACACCGCCCACGTCGGTGGAGACGGTGGCCCGGCCGCAGGACATGGCCTCGATCAGGGTGAACGGGAAGCCCTCGCTGATGCTGGAGAGCATGACGACGTTCCCGGCCGCGTAGGCGTCCTTGATGTCCTCCACCCGGCCCTCGAAGGTGACGGCGTCCGCGTGCCCGAGTTCGGCGGCGAGGGCCTCGCAGCGTTCCCGGTAGGCCTCGCCGCCGCGGGGGGTGCCGCCGAAGAGCCGCAGCCGGGCCTCGGGGATCTCCTTGGCGACCAGGGCGAAGGCGCGGATCAGGGTCTCCAGGTCCTTGATGGGGTCGACGCGGCCGGCCCAGCTGAGGGTGGGCACGTCCGGTTCGGGGCCGGCGGGCGGGAAGGCGGCCGGGTCCACGCCGTTGTAGACGGTGCGGATGGCCGCCGGGTCGGCGCCGCCCTGCTCCTCCCAGAGCCGGTTGTAGCGGTTGCCCGGGGTGATCAGGGCCGCCCGGCGGTAGCTCTCCTCGGCCAGCAGCCGGAAGAAGCCGAGGACGACGGCCTTGACCGGCCAGCGGTACGGGGCGGTGCGGTAGCCGAGGTAACGTTCCCGCAGATAGACGCCGTGCTCGGTGAGCAGCAGCGGGACCTCGTAGCGCTCCAGTCCGGCGAGTCCGGGCAGCACGGCCACGCCGCCGCTGACCGCGTGGGCCACGCCGTGCCGGGGCGGGGGTGCGGCGAGCGGGCGCAGGGCGTGTTCCAGCAGAGCGGTGGCGGTGACCGCGTCGTGCAGGGTGGGCCTGGCCTCCCGGACGGCCAGTCCGGGGCGGTTCCACACCGAGGCGAGGATGGAGACGGCCTGGTCGCCGCGGAGGAACGGGCTGAGCGTGCCGTCGGCGGCGGCCCGGGCCATCGTGTACAGAGCGGGCGGGAAGTGCTGTTCGGCGTGCGGGTCGAGCAGCGCGGTCAGGAAGCGTTCGTAGGCGGCGGCGAGCCGGTTGCGGGCTCGGCCCCGGGGCGGGCGGCCCTCGGGGGGCGCTCCCCACATGGGCACGGAGAGCACGCTACGGACATGACCGGGCAGCTCCCACACGACGGGTTCGCGTCCGGTGCCGGTGACGGCGACGACGTCGAAGTCGAGGTCGGGCATGCCCTGGACGAGTTGGTCGCACCAGACGCTGACGCCGCCATGGCTGTGCGGGTAGGTGCCTTCGGTGAGCAGGGTGACGTGCGCCGCGCCGGAGGGGCGCGCGCCGTGCTGAACGTGCATCGATGGGGCTCCACGGCCGAGGTGTGGGGTGGTCGTGCGGGTCCCGGCCGCCGGTGGACGGCCGGGACCCGGGCCCGTACGGCCGGCTCCCGTCGCGAGGCGCGCGGAAGTCGCCGGACCGGCCCTGAGGTCGGTGCGTGGTTCAGCTGTCCGGGGTGTACGGAACCTGCTCGCTCACGCCCGCCGGGACCTTGGTGCGCGGAGCCGGGGCGGTGGCCGCGGTGGTGTGCGCGGTCGCGGCCGGTACGGCGGCGGATGCCGGCAGGGTGTAGGTGAGCGCGCTGCCGGTGGAGGCGGTCCAGCCGGAGAGGGCACCCGCGTAGGCGGTGCCGAAGGCGGAGCCGGCGCGGGTGGTGCCGGTGGGCAGGGTCGCCGGGACGGCGGTGCCGTTCGGTCCCTGCACGGTGACGGTGCCGCCGATGCGGTAGGCGGTGATCCGGCCGGCCTGCACGGCGGTCTTCCAGGCGGCGCGGCGCTGGAGTTCGGCGCCGATGTCCTTCATCCGCAGGTTCACCACCGGGGTGTCGTCCGCGAACAGGGCGGTGTAGCCGTCGAGGACGCCGTTCAGGACGGGGTAGGCGATGCGGTCCTCGGCGAGGTTGGACTGGTGGATGAAGTGCGGCTTGGGGTCGTTGGACAGCACATGGCCGAGGGCGATCCGGGTCTCCAGCGGCACGATGTAGCCGGTGTAGCCGGTGCCGGTGTCCAGGGGGGCGGACATGCAGGTGGTGGTCGCCGGGTTGTCCTCGCAGATGCCGCTGCCGCCCTGGGCGCGGCTGGTGTAGAGCCAGTTGTACTCGTCGACCTGTTCGGCGGCCCTGCCCGCGTTGTAGAAGACGTTCATCGGGTAGCGGGCGACCGTGGTGGCGGGGCCGACCTGGCGCTGCGCGGGGTCGCGGGAGTTGTCGGAGGCGAGCCAGGTGACGCCGTTGTCCGCGAGGGCGAGCGCCAGGTTGGGGTTGTCCGCGGGCTGCTGCGGCAGCAGCTTCAGGCCGGAGTGCTCGCCGGTGACCAGCTCGGCGTTGTCGAGCGGGAGTCCGGCGATCTGGCCCCAGACGCGGTTGGTGGCGATCTCGTAGTCGAGCGTGCTGCGGCTGACCCACTTGGTGCTGCCGTCGGCGTTGGTCTGGCACGTCCACGGCACGACGGTGACGTTCTGCTCGCAGCCGAGGAAGGCGTGCGTGTAGGTGTGGTTGACCCAGCGGAACCGGTTCCGGTCGGCGATCAGCTTGTCGGCGAGCTGGTCGACGCCGTCGTTGTCCTCGCGCTGGTCGACGCTGCCGGCACCGTTGTAGACCAGGTCGAGGGTGAAGTCGTGGCTGTTCTGCCAGGTGGTGGCGTAGTCGACGTCGGACGGGGTCATCCGGATGGGGTGGGGCGTGCCCGCGTCGCCCGAGCAGTCGACGTCGCCGGGGGTGCAGTTGAGCTGGGTGTCCCAGCGGTCGTCCGCGGCGAACACGTCGTCCACGTGGACGGCGAAGTAATTGCGGGAGGCGCCGAGGTGCACTCCGCCGGTCATCCATTCCACGATGCCGCGGGCCAGCAGCCGGAACTGCTGCTGGTACTGGTTGTAGACGAAGGTGACGACCAGTTCGCGCCGTCCGTCGTGACGGTACTCGCCGACCAGGGAGCCCTGCTGTGCGGTGCCGGGGATGGGTGCCTGCACGTACGGGGTGAAGTCCGCTCCCGGGGCGGGCGTCGACAGGTAGGCGTAACTCTCGCCGACGGTGGGCGAGTTGTCCTCGAACGGCACCGCGCCGTCGAGGTAGCCGAAGGGTCCGGCCTGACCGGCGGCGGTGACCTGGGCCTGGACGCCGTCGACGCTGCCCGAGTAGCCACCGGAGGTGGGGACCTGCAGGCCCGCCTGCGGGCGGGCGTAGGTGTAGGCGTCGACCTGCGGGATCGCGTACGTCTGTTCGTAGGCGGCGAGCGCGGTCATCTCGGCGCTGCCGGTCGCGAACGGGTTGTCGTTGGGCAGGACGACGGCCTGGAACTTGGCGCGGGGCCGGCCGTCGACGGTGTCGGCGAGGAAACCGGCATCGATGGTGGGGCGGTCGGAGCGCGTGAGGTCGACCTTCGTGTACGGCGTTCCGGCGGTGTCGAGTTCGGCGGCGATGGCGTCGGTGGCCGGACCACCGTCGCTCACCACCAGGACTCTGAGGTCGATGCGCGGTGCGGTGGCGTCGGCCTGTGCCGGCCCGGCCTGCAGGCCGAGCGCGGCGACGAGCGCCCCCACCGTGAGCGCGGTGGTGCGAATGGTCCGCTTCATGCGGTGAAGTCCCCTCCCCGGGCAGGGGTGAGCACGGCTCCCATGGAGCGGACGCACCCCCTCGCGCGACGCCGGCGTCCCCCTCAGAAGCCGGTCGTCGACGCTTCCGTCGCGTCACATGGTGATGGCTCTGTGTAGCTTTTGTGGTCGAGTTACGAAACCTGACGGAAAAGTGCAGGTGTCCAACCACATCCCGAAGCAACCTGATCGACTGTTTCACCGTCCGCGCCCTACGGGGGTCACGGCGGACGACCGGTTCCGCCGGCTGGTCCGGCCGCTGCACGACGCACCGGCGGGCCGTGGCGGCCCGCCGGGCGAGGTGTCGGGGTTCCGTTCCGTGCGGGAGCTGCGGCCGGCGGCTGATTCAAGTCATCCGCGCCACGGAACCGGGGAGTCCGTCAGGCGCAGAGCACCCGCGTCTCGGGCGTGTAGACGGGCCCGCCGTCGGTGTGCGAGCTGTCACTGAACTCGGCGTAGTAGTACGAGTAGAAGCCGATGTTGCCGTTGCAGCCGGAGTCGGCCGCGACCTGCAGCGTCAGCGTGACGGTGCGGCTCTGGCCGGGCGCGATGGTGGCGCCGTAGTTGCCGCCGAGGTTGCTCGGGCCGGTGCCGGAACAGGGGGTGCTGCCGCTCGCGGTGGCCAGGCTGCAGCCGGTGAAGCTGTACTTCAGGTCCGGACGCTGGGTCGTCAGCCAGGTCGGGTCGATCGTCTGGTACACGAACCAGATGTCGTAGGTCTTGTTGTTGGTGATCGTCATCGACAGCTTCACCGAGCCGCCGGGAGTGGTGGTGGCGCTGTCGGTGGCGAAGGACAGCGAGGCCGGCGCGGGGTCGGCGCTCGCGCTCGGGGCGAGACCGAACACGGCGAGGAGGAAGGCGAGGACGGCGGTGAGACCGAGGCGTCTCGGCAGAGGTGATCGCATGGCCCGGGAGGCTAGGCACGCGCCCGGCGCGGCGTCTGCCCCGCGGCACAGGGCACGATTACCGATCGGCCGAAAGTGATCGGCCTGTGAAGAAGCTGCGGACGGGTTGTGACGATGTGTCACGCATCGTATACGCGCACGCCGGACAGGGGTGAGGGACGGGGGCCGAGGGGCCTTCCGGAGGGAAGGTGTCCGAGTCGGCATTGGCGCGGACTGGATGTCCTCATGGCACTGGAACCAGGGCTACCGGTTGTGGCGGTGACTCCTTCTCGGCCAGCGAGCGGATTCCGGCCGGACTCCGGAAGGCGGGTGACACCGGGACAGGATGTCGCCGACAGGGGCCCGGAAGACCGGTGACGCCGGGAGAAGGCGGCGTCGCACGGGCGTCCGGAAGACCGGTGACGCCGGGACGGGGCGTCGGTCGGCCGTCCCGGCGTCGTCGGATGCGGTCAGCGGGGTGAGCGGACGTGTGCCCGCTCGAACGCGGCGAAGGCGGTCTCCTGACGCCATTCGAGGGCGGCCCTGGCGCTGTCCGCGAGCAGTCGCCGGCAGGCGGCGCCGCGCACGGGCAGGCCCGGGTGTTCGGCGCGGCAGGCCGCGACCGGGCGGTAGCCGGAGGCGGTGGGGTTGCCCTGCCACAGGCTCGCGCCCGGCAGGAACCCGTACTCCAGGGAGGCGCGGGCCAGGTCTTTCAGCTCCGGGTAGCCCAGCCCGTAGGTGGCGGAGGCGTAGCGGTACTCGTGGCCGATGTCGATGCGGGACACCCCGGGATCGTCGGTGGCCAGGACGATCGGGACGCCGTAGCGGCGGTAGGTGCCGAAGGGGTGGTCGCCGCCCTTGACGCCAAGGATCTGGGCGTTGCTGGAGAAGGGCACCTCCACGGCCACCTCGCGGTCCGCCATGGTGCGGGCGGTGCGCTGCCAGTCGTCCTCGTGGACGAGGTCGACGCCGTGCCCGACGCGCTCGGTGCGGGCGACGTCCACGGCCTCGCCGATGTGGAACGTCAGGTCCTCCGGCTTGACCAGTCCGGGCCACAGCTCGCCCGCGTGCAGGGTGACATGGGCCTTCGGGTACTGGGTGCGCAGATAGCCGACCATGCGCATCTGCAGACCGTAGTTGCGCAGGGAGCTGTCCCAGTCCTCGGGCTGGACGAGGTTCACCGCGACGAACCGGTGGTCGGCCCCGGCCAGCCGCATGCCCAGGGCGAGCTGGGTGAAGACCCGCTCCGGCGAACTGCCCCGGGACGCCTGGGAGATCCAGCGGACGGTGAGGCCACAGGCGGGCCGGGCCCGCTCGGTGCCGCAGTGCTCGGCGGCGCGGAACTCGGCGTCGCCCTCGTCGGCCTCCTTGCGGGCGTCGGCGACCAGCTTGTCCAGCTTGCCGTCCGCGAGCAGCTTGCGGTGCAGGGCGGCGAGGTCGTCGTCCCAGCCGACTTCGGCGGCGAGCTTCTTCGCGCCGTCGGAGGCGGGGGTGACCATCGTCTCCAGGTAGAACTGGTTGTTGCGTACGGCGGTGTCGGCGACCTCGGCGAGCAGCTTGCCCCGGTGCCGCCAGGTGACCTCGCCGAACCTGTCGAAGGTGGCGAAGAAATGGTCGTGCCCGTTCCGGTCGGGCGGGAAGCCCTCCATGGACCAGGCGCGGATCACCGCGTCGCGGAAGACCCGGTCGGTGCGCGCGTCGGCGGCCGGGCGGGTGCCGGCTCCGCAGGGCGCAGCGACGGCGGTGAGCGTCGCGGTGTCGATGCACAGCCCGTCCTCGGCGGCCAGCTCGATCAGGTACTCCGTGGACACCGCGCCGGAGAGGTGGTTGTGCAGGTCTCCGCCCTTGGGCAGCTGCCGGAAGAAGTCACGCAGGGCGGCGGGTCGGTCCCGCACGGACCGGAGATAGGCGTCCGTGCGCGCCTCCGCCGCCGTGCCCCGCCGGGGCGGCGGCGCGGCGGGCCGGTCGTCCCGGTGCGCGCTCTGGGCGGCGGCGGGCAGGGCGGACAGCAGGGACAGGACACTGAGGACGCCGAGCGCGGCCGGAACGACCCGGCGGCGCACGGCACTTCGACGATGCAGAGTCACAGGGGCATGATCACGGACGGATCACGACGACATGTACTGATCCAGCGGATATGGCCCAAGAGCACCCGACCGAGTGACATCCGCCCCTCACCGTGCCCCCTGCCACGAGACGGTCCGCGGCTCCTGGGGCTGCCGAGGCGTTGATGCGGTCACGGAAGCCTCGGGAGGCAGAGCACCTCCTCCATCGGCCGCACCGCGCGTGCTGCTCGTGGTCGATTCGGTGGCGGGGCGGCACTGACTCGGTCATGCCATCTCCCACAGCCCTTTGGCGAGCGCGGACAAACCACCGGCCAGGGCCAACGCGAAGATGAGCCGACGCACCCCGCGCTCTCGGACCGTGGGGGCAAGTGCCCTGCCGACGGCCGCGCCCACCACCATCGCCGCCACGGTCACCGCCCACAGGGACCCACTCAGTCGCGGGAAACCGTTGGCGGCCACGGAGAAGACGTTCACTGCGATGCCGTAAAATGGTGCATTCGGCACGAATTCATGGATCGGCCATCCCGCGTTCAAGGCGTACAGCGAGTAGGGCGACCCGCCGACACCAGCCGCGCAATTCGCGAGCACCACCCCCTGCGCCGGCCCCAGCACCAGAACGAGCACGGGGACCGCGATGAGCGCAAAGCCCATGCCCGTGAGCCACTGCACCGAAGCGGCCACCCTCATCGGGCGCCTCGGTTCGACGACCGACGGCGAGGTCGCGCCCGACGTCCGAAAGCCGGAGGTGATCTTCAGCCAGGATGCATTCGGCCTGCCCGCGCTTCGATCGCACTCAGGGCGACAGGGCGCACCGCATCACGGAAGAACTACGTGGCCGGCTCTGGGCGGTGCGAGGCGAGCGCGGTACGCATGAGGCGGCGGGCGCGGGGCGCCGCGCGTTCGTCGCCGAGGAGCTGGATCTCCTGGTTGGCGGCCATGGCGAGGCCGGTCAGAAGGGATACGAGGTCCTCGGGGTCGAGATCAGGGTCGAGGTCGCCGCTGGTTTGCGCATGTGTGATCTGCTCGGCCAGGAAGCCGCGCCAGCGGACAACCACGTCCTGGAGGCGGGTGCGCAACTCGCCCGGTTGTCCGTCGAGTTCGCAGGATGCCGCCGTGACGAAGCATCCGTTGGGGAACGGACTGTCGGCCAGGTAGGCGCACCATGCGTCGATCACGGCGTGCAGGCACTGCAGGCCCGGGCCGGTGGCGCGGGCGGGCGCCACCACCGCCGCCGTGAACATCTCCCCGATGCACTACGACGGTTTCCACTCCGACTTCTACAGCACGCAGCCCCATGAGCTCGCGCGCTTCCTCGACGCGACCGCCGGCGAGGCCTACGAGGTCCTCACCCCCGGCATCGGCGAGGAACTGACCCTCTGACCCACCGCCGCCCCCCGTTGTGCCCTCAGCGGTCCTGCACAAGGGGCTTGGTCTTCGGGCCCGGCATGGCCGGACGCCGACCGGCCCGATCGCGGGGGGGGAACCGCTCGCCCGGGACCCGGGCATGCGCCGCTCCTTCGAGGGTATGTGAGCTGCGACTTCGTACGTCGGCGATCGCCAAGGAGGCGGCACACATGCTCATGGCACACCCCGCGGTACTGAAGGACCTCATCGCCCAGTACGAGGCCCTCACTCTGCTCGGGGCCGAGGAGAGCACCCCCCAGGCCCGGCAGCGGCTCGCGGACGTGTCCTACACGCTGTGCGTGGCCACCGGCACCCGGGACGTCGACATGGCCCTGATCGCCGCCCGCCACCGCCTCTCGGGGGCCCGCCCGGAGGACGACTCCCTGCTGCAGACGCCCGCGGCGTACCTGCCCGCACCGCAGGCCGCCACCGCGCACGCCACCGCGGCACAGACCTCCGCGCTCCAGGCGTCCGCGCCGGTGGAGCAGGCGTCCGGGCTCTGACACCGGTCCCGCCCGCGGGGTGGTCGTCCGCCCCGTCCTCCTGAACTCGTCGCCTCCGGCTTCTGGCCGACGAGACCTACCGGACGGTATACAAGCCCCGTCCCACGCACGAGGACGGCTCTTCGGTGCCGTCACCGCGCGCCGCGATGGTCACAGGGGGAGGATCCATGACGTACGACACGTGTTCCGTGGGCGGGACGGGAGGCCGGCGGTGGCCCGCGGTGCTCGGAGCGGCGCTGGGCGGCTGTGCTCTCGTCGCCGCCGGAACGGCGCCGGCCGTGGCCCACTCCGCCGGACACGGCCGCGAGACCGCCTACGTGGCGCTCGGCGACTCCTACACCTCGGGCCCCGGCATCCCGCGCCAGGTGGACGCCGCCTGCGGGCGTTCGGACCACAACTATCCCTCGCTGGTGGCGGCACGGGAACGTGTTGCCGCATTCACCGACGTGAGCTGCGGCGGGGCAACGACGGCCGAGATGTGGCAGACGCAGGGCTCGCACCCGCCCCAGCTCGACGCCCTGGACCGGCACACGGATCTGGTGACCCTCCAGATCGGCGGCAACGACGTGGGGTTCGGCTCCGTCATCGGCACCTGCGCCCGCCTCGCCGCCCAGGACCCGGCGGGCAACCCCTGCGAGCGCTCCTACAAGGCGTCCGGCCTCGACCGGTTGGCCCTCGCCGTCGCACGGACCGCGCCCAAGGTCGACCGGGTGCTGCGGGCCGTGCGCGCCCGGGCACCGCACGCCCGGGTGGTCGTCGTCGGCTACCCGGATTTGCTGCCCGACGACGGCAGCGGCTGCTTCCCGCAAGCCCCGTTCGCGCGGAAGGACTTCCCCTACCTCCGGGACACCGAGAAGCGGCTGAACCTGATGCTGCGGCTGGTGGCGGGCGTGAACCGGGCCGAGTACGTGGACACCTACGGCCCCACGGTCGGCCGCGACATGTGCAAGGCACCCGGGGACCGCTGGATCGAGCCGTTGCAGCCCGCCTCCCCCGCGGCCCCGGCCCACCCCAACGCGCAGGGGGAAGCGGCGATGGCGCGAGCCGTGCTGGACCGGCTGGAGCGGGGACGGAACTGAGCCGGGCGGCCTCCGGGACGGAGGCCGCCCGGCGGTCCGGTCAGGCGCCGAGCGCGCCCAGCACCACCGCTTGGGCCTCCTCCTGCACCCGTGCGAGGTGGTCGGTGCCGAGGAAGGACTCGGCGTACACCTTGTAGACGTCCTCGGTGCCCGACGGCCGGGCGGCGAACCAGGCGTTCTCGGTGGTGACCTTGATGCCGCCGATCGCGGCGCCGTTGCCGGGCGCCTCGGTGAGCACGGCCGTGACCGCTTCCCCGGCCAGCGTGTCCGCGGTGACCTGGGCGGGTGACAACTTGGCCAGCAACGCCTTCTGTTCGCGCGTGGCGGGGGCGTCGATGCGGGCGTAGGAGGGGGCGCCGAAGCGGGCGGTCAGGTCGGCGTAGTGCTCCGAGGGGGTCTTGTCGGTGACGGCCGTGATCTCGGAGGCGAGCAGGGCGAGGATGATGCCGTCCTTGTCGGTGGTCCACACCGAGCCGTCCCGGCGCAGGAAGGACGCGCCGGCCGACTCCTCGCCGCCGAACCCGAGGTCGCCGCCGGCCAGTCCGTCCACGAACCACTTGAATCCGACCGGCACTTCGACCAGCCTGCGGCCGAGGTCGGCGGCGACCCGGTCGATCATCGTGGAGGAGACGAGGGTCTTGCCGATGCCCACCTCGGCCGGCCACCGGTCGCGGTGCCGGTACAGGTAGGAGATGGCGACCGCGAGGTAGTGGTTGGGGTTCATCAGGCCCGCGTCCGGGGTGACGATGCCGTGCCGGTCGGCGTCGGCGTCGTTGCCGGTGGCGATGCGGAAGCGGTCGCGCTGCTCGATCAGGGAGGCCATCGCGTACGGCGAGGAGCAGTCCATGCGGATCTGGCCGTCCCAGTCCAGCGTCATGAACCGCCAGGTGGGGTCGGTGTGCGGGTTGACCACGGTCAGGTCGATGCCGTGCTGTTCGGCGATCCGGCCCCAGTAGTCGACGGAGGCGCCGCCCAGCGGGTCGGCGCCGATGCGCACGCCGGCCGCGCGGATCGCGTCCAGGTCCAGCACGGCGGGCAGGTCGGTGACGTAGGTGCCGAGGAAGTCGTACCTCCGGGTGGTGTCCGCGGCGAGCGCGCGGTCGTACGGCAGCCGGCGCACGTCCTTCAGGCCGCCCGTGATGATCTGGTTGGCGCGGTCCTGGATCCAGGAGGTGGCGTCGGAGGCCGCCGGGCCGCCGCTCGGCGGGTTGTACTTGAAGCCGCCGTCGGCGGGCGGGTTGTGGGAAGGGGTGACGACCACGCCGTCCGCGAGGCCGGCGGTACGGCCCCGGTTGTACGTCAGGATGGCGTGCGACACGGCCGGGGTGGGCGTGTAGCCGTCCGCGCTGTCGATGAGCACGGTCACCTCGTTGGCGGCGAACACCTCCAGCGCGGTGGCCTTCGCCGGTTCCGACAGGGCATGGGTGTCGGCGCCCAGGAAGAGCGGGCCGTCGGTGCCCTGGGCAGCGCGGTATTCGCAGATGGCCTGGCTGGTGGCGGCGATGTGGTCCTCGTTGAAGGCGCTCGCCAGGGACGAACCGCGGTGTCCCGAGGTGCCGAATGCCACCCGCTGTCCCGGGTCGGCCGGGTCGGGGTGCAGCGTGTAGTACGCCGTGACCAGCCGGGCCACGTCGACAAGGTCCTCGGGACCGGCCGGCCGGCCGGCTCGCTCGTGCGGCATGAGTCCGTTCCTCCGCTTCGGTGGGATCGATCGCTCACCACCATCTTTCCTCGTCAGGGGCGTACCGTGCGAGTGCGCCCCTCGGGGCCGGACACAACCGGCCCCGCCGCCCTGCGATCCGGCCGGGCGACCCGGTGGCCGCCGCCCCGGCGCGGGGCGCGATCCGGCGGGCCACGGCACGGCAGGCAGACGGGCTGCGCCCCCTGCTTCCGGAGGCCGCGCCCGCCGGCCTGCCACGTGTCCGGCAGGGCCGGTGCGTCAGCCGATGTGGTAACTGTCCCCGTACACCTTCCAGTCCAGCGGGGTGTCGAGGTCGAGGTTGCCCTTGCGCAGGAAGACGCGCTGCTCGGTGTCGACGCGGCTGGTGTCGCTGTGTGCCTCCTCCTGCTTCATGGCCCAGACCCGGGCGTCCAGGAAGGCGTTGAGGTACGTCGTCTCGTTCCCGCCCTGGGCCGGCGGCTTGGCGCTGCGCAGCGCCCGTCGCCGGATGTTGCGGAAGCTGGTCGGGTCGTCGCCGTCGCCGTGCATCACGAGGGCGTCGTAGTAGAGGAACTGACCGAGGGCGCGCACCCCGTCGGTCTTGCCCTGGGCGACCGCGGGGTTGAAGTAGACGCGGTCGCGTTCGTCGTTCTGGGCCTGCTGGAACGCGGTGTCCTGGGCGGCCTTCCGCCAGTCGCCGGGGAAGTTCGGGTCCAGGCCGGAGTGCGAGTCGGTGCCGTTCACCTTGCGCAGGGCGGGCAGGTACTTGGCGAGGACGTTGCCGGGCTTGCGGTCGCTGTAGAGCTGGACCAGGTCGAGCATGTCGCCGGTGCCGGAGCAGAAGCCGATGATGCCGGCGGTGTAGCCGCGGCCGTCGCCGATGTCCTCGATGTACTTGTACTGGGCTTTCCAGTCGAGCGAGGAGTTCTCCGCGCTCGACACCAGCTTCATGGCGATCTCCTTCTTCGCGAGGTCGTCCAGGCCCGGCGCGGCGGCCCGGGCCGTGCCGACGGGCGCGACCCCGAGCAGGGCGCCGGAGGCGACGGCGCCCAGCGCGGCCACGACGGCCCGCCGGGAGAGGCGGGTGGAGGAAGCTGTCTCGCGATCTGCGTGCACCACGGGGACTCCAAGGGAGAGTGGGGGGTGGCGAGTTGGTCCGTACCGATACTGGTAGGAAAGTTTCCTATCAAATGCGGTGCGGACCGGTAACCCGGCATGCGGGAAGTTCGTAGGATCGAACAACCGCCGGACTCTCCCCGGGCCGGCTCACCCGTGCCGCGTCGTCTCGCGGTCCCGCGTGAAGGCGTACAACTCCTTGGAGGTGGAGACGAGTTCGCGCTGTTCCTCGCGCGAGCCGACCATCGGCCGCGAGCCCTTCAGCGGAACCTGGGCGCTCTCCGGCAGGAACCTGACGGTGAGCAGGCCGATGGCGCCGGCCACCATCAGGTAGTAGGCGGGCATGAGGTCGTCACCGCTGAGGTCGACCAGCGCGGCGGTGACCAGTGGGGTGGTGCCGCCGAACGCGGCGACGGCGAAGTTGAACCCGATACCCATGGCCGCGTAGCGGACGGCGGTCGGGAACAGGGCGGGCAGGGTGGCCGCGCTGGGCGCGGCGAAGCACGCCAGCAGCGTGGACAGGAGCAGCACCCCGAGGATCGGCGGCCAGGTGCCGTGCGCCTTGATCAGCAGGAAGGCCGGCACGGCGAGCACGATCATCGCCGCGGCGGCGACGGCGTAGAGCGGCCGACGCCCCACGCGGTCGCTGAGCCGGCCCAGGAAGGTGATCAGGACGACGATCCAGAGCATGCCGACGAGCACCAGGAGGTCCGCCGAGCCGCTGGAGCGATGCAGGGTCTCGGTCTGATAGGTCGGCAGATAGCCGGTGACCATGTAGTTGGTGACGTTGTAGAGCAGCACCAGGCCCATGCAGACCAGCAGGGGCCGCCAGTGGTTGCGGACGATGTCCTTGAACTCGCTGCCCGCCGATTCCTGCGCCAGGGTCTTCTCGTGGTCGTCCAACTGCTGCTGGAAGGCCGGGGACTCCTCCAGCTTCAGCCGCATGTAGAGGCCGATCACGCCGAGCGGTCCGGCGATCAGGAAGGGGACGCGCCAGCCCCAGGAGAGCATCTGGGCGTCGGTCAGGGCCAGGTTCAGCGCGGTCACCAGGGCCGAGCCGAGGGCGTAGCCGACGAAGGTGCCGAAGTCGAGCCAGCTGGAGAGGAAGCCGCGCCGCCGGTCCGGGGAGTACTCGGCGACGAAGGTGGTCGCCCCGCCGTACTCTCCGCCGGTGGAGAAGCCCTGGACCATCCGGGCCAGCAGGAGCAGCACCGGCGCGGCGATGCCGATCGTGGCGTACCCGGGGATGACCCCGATGGCGAAGGTGCCCGCCGCCATCAGGATCATGGTGGTGGCGAGCACCTTCTGCCGGCCGATCCGGTCGCCGAGCGGCCCGAAGACCAGGCCGCCGAGCGGCCGTACGACGAAGGCGGCGGCGAAGGTCGCGAACGAGGAGATGACCTGGGCGGCCGGGGACGCGCCCGGGAAGAACACCTTGCCGATGGTGGCGGCCAGGTAGCTGTAGACACCGAAGTCGAACCACTCCATGCAGTTGCCGAGCGCCGAGGCGCCGACGGCCCGCCGGAGCAGCGGACGCTCGACGACCTGGACGTCGTCCGCGCGGAAGGCCCGTCGGTTGCGCCGGAGCCGGCGGGTCAGCTCCTCCCGGACCTGGTGCGGCAGCCGCGCCACGGCCGCCGGCACCCGCGGCCCTCTCCGGGCATGCTGCTCCCCGCCGGCCGTCGCACCGCTCACGAGCGTCTCCCTCCGTTCACTCCCTTGATCACCGCCTGCCCCGCGTGCCGATTCAGAAACGGAACCGCTCAATCCCATCCGGGACGGCGGTTGGACTTGCCCGGCGCCAGGGAGCAGGGTGGACGGGCCCGTGCGCACACGCAGGGGCACCCCCTACGGCACCACCCGGAGAAGACCCGATGACGTACGTCGCGGACCCCGCTCGTTACGACGGCACCATGCGCTACCGGCGCACCGGCCGTTCCGGACTGGACCTCCCGGTCCTTTCCCTGGGCTACTGGCACAACTTCGGCGACGACCGCCCGTTCGAGACCCAGCGCGAGATCGCGCTGCGCGCCTTCGACCTCGGGATCACCCATCACGACCTGGCCAACAACTACGGGCCGCCGTACGGCGCGGCCGAGAGCAACTTCGGGCGGCTGCTCAGGCGGGACCTGGCGCCGTACCGGGACGAGCTGGTGATCTCCACCAAGGCGGGCTGGGACATGTGGCCCGGCCCTTACGGGCAGGGCGGCGGCTCCCGCAAGTACCTGCTGGCCTCGCTGGACCAGTCGCTCAGCCGGACCGGGCTGGACTACGTGGACATCTTCTACTCCCACCGGCTGGACGCCGCCACACCGCTGGAGGAGACCATGGGCGCGCTCGACACCGCCGTCCGCCAGGGCAAGGCGCTGTACGTGGGCATCTCCTCCTACGACACCGAGCGCACCCGGCAGGCCGTCGCGATCCTGCGCGACCTCGGCACCCCGCTGCTGATCCACCAGCCGTCGTACAGCATGCTCAACCGCTGGATCGAGACCGACGGACTGCTGGACGCGGCCGAGGAGGAGGGCTTCGGCGTCATCGGCTTCACGGCTCTCGCCCAGGGGCTGCTCACCGGCCGCTACCTCGACGGCGTGCCCCAGGACTCGCGGGCCGCACGGGGGACCTCGCTGGACGCCGCCTGGCTGACGGAGGACATGCGGAACCGGCTGCGGGCCCTGAACGACATCGCGGCCCGGCGCGGGCAGACCCTGGCCCAGCTGGCGCTGGCCTGGGCCCTGCGGGACGAGCGGGTGACCTCCCTCGTCATCGGCGCCTCGCGGGTCGAGCAGCTGGAGCAGAACGTCGCCGCGCTGGAGAACCTCGCCTTCAGCGACGAGGAGCTGGCCGAGATCGACAGGTACGCCACCGAGGGCGGCGTGGACCTGTGGCGCGATGCCCGGCTGGGCAACCTCGGCTGAGGAAGCGCGACGGGTCGGCCGGCGTGATCGATCGGCGAGGAGGATCGGTGAGGACGATCAGTGAGGAAAGAGGCCCCCGAAAAGGCACTCGGTGACACCCGTCACTGACATGGGGCATAAGTCGGACATAATGGAGGTTGTTCGGATCGCGTCCTCGCGCACTCCCCCTCCGCGACCGCAAGGAGCCGCTCACCGCATGGCGTACGGAGCCCCCCGCAGCCACCTCCTCCCTCCCCACCCCGACCTGGGGCTCGCCCGCGACTGCGAGCAGTGCCTCGGCTGGGGAACCGTCGTGACCCGCGACGGGGACCACGAGCTGTGCCACGTGTGCCAGCCCGACGCCGCGGACGAGGACCCTCTCGCCTCCGGCTCATAGCGCTCCGCCCCCTGGCCGGCCCCCCGGGCCCGGCCCCTCCCCTCGGCGCGATCACGCTTCGGGGTAGGGTTTGGATAAAAGTTTCACCAAGAAACATTCAAGCTGGGCAGGGGGGCAGCCATGAGCGCCGCACGTACGAGCAGGACGCCGTTGCCGGGGATCGGCGTCCGGTACGACCTCACGACACGCGAGCACCAGCACCTGTCGGTGGTGGCCCACCGGGACGGCTCGCGCACCCTGAGCACCTATCGGCGCGACGATCCCGATGCCTGCGGGCTGTCGGTCCGCCTCACCGGCCAGGAGGCCGAGGCGATGGTGGACGCCCTGAAGCCGACCCCTCACAGCCCCACTCTGCTCTCCACGACGGAACTGGGCCTGGTGGCCGAGCGGATCGAACTGAGCGCGGTCTCGTACTGGAACGGCCGACTGCTCGGCGACACCCGCATGCGCACCGAGACCGGTGTGTCGATCGTCGCCGTCCTGCGCCGCGCCGAGGCGATCCCCTCCCCCGGCCCCGGCTTCCGGCTCGCCGGCGGGGACACGCTGATCGTCATCGGCACCCGCGAGGGCGTCGACGCGGCCGCCGCGATACTCGGGCGGGAGTGATCCGGATGCATTCCTCCGCGGTCTTCCTGATCGAGTTCGGCGCGATCATCCTGGGTCTCGGACTGCTGGGCCGGCTCGCCGCCCGCCTCCGGTTCTCGCCGATACCGCTGTACCTCCTGGCCGGCCTGGCCTTCGGCGAGGGCGGGCTGCTGCCCCTGGGCACCAGTGAGGAGTTCGTGGCCATCGGCGCCGAGATCGGCGTGATCCTGCTGCTGCTCATGCTGGGCCTCGAATACACGGCGGGCGATCTGGTCTCCAACCTCAAGACCCAGTACCCGGCCGGGATCGTCGACGCCGCCCTGAACGCCCTGCCCGGCGCGGCCATGGCCCTGCTGCTGGGCTGGGGCCCCACCGCCGCCGTCGTCCTGGCCGGCATCACCTGGATCTCGTCCTCGGGAGTCATCGCCAAGGTCCTCGGCGACCTGGGCCGGATCGGCAACCGGGAGACGCCGGTGATCCTCAGCATCCTGGTGCTGGAGGACCTGTCCATGGCCGTCTACCTGCCCGTCGTCACCGCCCTGCTCGCCGGGACCGGCTTCGCCGCGGGCAGCGTCACGCTGGCCATCGCGCTCGGGGTCGCGGGCCTGGTTCTGCTGGTGGCGGTGCGCTACGGCCGGCACATCTCCCGCTTCGTCTCCACCGACGACCCCGAGAAGCTGCTGCTGGTGGTGCTCGGTCTGACGCTGGTGGTGGCCGGGGTCGCCCAGCAGCTGCAGGTCTCGGCGGCGGTCGGCGCGTTCCTGGTGGGCATCGCCCTGTCCGGGGAGGTCGCCGAGGGCGCCCACAACCTGCTGGCACCGCTGCGGGATCTGTTCGCGGCCGTGTTCTTCGTCTTCTTCGGCCTGCACACCGACCCGGCGAGCATCCCGCCCGTGCTGCTGCCCGCGCTCGCCCTCGCCGTCGTCACCACCCTCACGAAGATCGCGACGGGCTACTGGGCGGCACGCCGTGCCGGGATCTCGGCCAAGGGCCGATGGCGGGCCGGCGGCACCCTGGTGGCCCGCGGCGAGTTCTCCATCGTCATCGCCGGGCTCGCCGTCACCTCCGGCATCGACTCCGACCTCGGCCCGCTGGCCACCGCCTATGTGCTGATCCTGGTGGTCCTCGGTCCGCTCACCGCCCGGTACACCGAGCCGCTCGCCCTGCTGCTGACCGGACACCGGAACCGGCGCACGGCGGCCCGGGCCGAGACCGCCCCGGACGCCGTGGCCGAGGAACAGGCCCCGGCCACCCGCCCCTGACCGGCGAGGTCGAGCAGCCGCGGCGGTCGGGGCCGCGGCCGGACCGGGCGGGGCGCCGGTGGATCGCGTCCGTCGCACGGGAGCACACTGGAGAGGACCGGGCATCCTGAGGCATCGGTCCGGGGCTCCCCCGGTTCGGAGAAGTGCCGGGGGAGCCGCGAGTGTCCGGCTCCCGCCCCCGATTCCTCCCCTGGACGCCATCCGAAGCGCTCCTGGGTGTTACCTGTGGGTAATCCCGGATGGTTTGATGTGCGGCGCCACTCAGCCCCTTTCATCGACAGGGAGATCCAGTGACGCCCTTCGCACCGCGCCGCGCCCTCGCCGCGGCCGTGCTCGCCCTCGCCCTGCCCACGGCGGCGCTCGCCGCTCCGGCTCCGGCCGCGGCCGCCGAACCGGCACCGGCGCTTCGGGTCCTGACGTACAACGTCTTCCTCATGAGCAAGAACCTGTACCCCAACTGGGGTCAGGACCACCGGGCCGCGGAGATACCGAAGGCGTCCTTCTTCCAGGGCAACGACGTGGTGGTCCTGCAGGAGGCGTTCGACAACTCCGCGTCGGACGCGCTGAAGCGGGCGGCGGCGGACCGGTACCCGTACCAGACACCGGTGGTGGGGCGCGGGCGTGACGGCTGGGACGCGACCGGCGGAGCGTACTCCGCCACCACGCCCGAGGACGGGGGCGTCACCGTACTGAGCAAGTGGCCGATCCTGCGCGAGGAACAGTACGTCTACCAGGACGCGTGCGGCTCCGACTGGTGGTCGAACAAGGGCTTCGCGTACGTGGTGCTGGACGTCGGCGGGACCCGGGTGCACGTCGTCGGCACCCACACGCAGTCCACGGACTCCGGGTGCGGCGCGGGCGAGGCGGCGCGGGACCGCAGCCGGCAGTTCAGGGCGATCGACGCCTTCCTCGACGCGAAGAACATCCCCGCGGACGAGGAGGTCCTGGTCGCGGGCGACCTCAATGTGGACTCGCGCAGCGGCGAGTACGCCTCGATGCTCGCCGACGCGGACCTGGCCGGAGCCGACGTGCGCACCGGCCACCCGTACTCGTTCGACACGCAGGAGAACTCGATCGCCCACGACCGCTATCCGGACGACCCGCGCGAGGATCTGGACTACGTCCTCGCCCGTGCGGGTCACGCCCGGCCGGCGCGCTGGCACAACGAGGTCGTCAAGGAGCGGTCGGCCCCCTGGACGGTGAGCAGCTGGGGCACGTCGTACACGTACACCGACCTCTCCGACCACTATCCGCTGCGGGCCCACGCCGGCTAGCGCGGGGTGCGCGCGGGCCGGTCCTCGGTCGCCGGGGCCGGTTCGCGCGGCGGGGTGCCGTCGGCGGTGCGGTCGTGACCGCCTCGCAGCGCCGAGGCGAGCGCGGACACCAGGGCCATCGCGGCGGCTACCCCGAAGACGATGCTCAGCCCGTGGTGGAAGGGGCCGGAGACGAGTTCCGGGAAGAAGCGGTGCCCGGTCAGGGTGGCGCGCTGGGCCTCGGTCAGGTGGTCCGGCACGCCGCCGCCGAGCAGATGTCCGACGGGGTTGTCGCCGAGGAACGTGGCGAACAGGGTACTGACGGGCGGCAGGGAGGCGATCTCGTGGGCGGTCGGGGCGGGCACGCCGTGCGCCTGGAGTCCGCTGCCGAGGGCCGACGGCAGGGTGGAGGCCAGCCCGGAGACCATCAGGGAGAAGAAGACGCCGATCGACAGGGCCGTACCGGAGTTCTGGAAGGTGGAACGCATCCCGGAGGCGACGCCCCGGTACCGGGCGGGCACGCTGCCCATGACGGACGAGGTGTTGGGTGCGGAGAACATGCCCTGGCCCAGTCCGCTGAGCAGCAGCAGCGCGGCGAAGGCGGGGTAGTCGAAGTTCACGGGCAGCGCGAGCAGCCCGACGAAGGACGCGGCGACGACGAGCAGTCCGGCGGTGGCGAAGAGGCGGGCACCGAAGCGGTCGGACAGATAGCCGCAGACGGGCCCCGCGATCAGGAAGCCCAGGGTGAGCGGCAGCATGAAGACGCCGGCCCACAGCGGGGTGTCCTCGAACTCGTAGCCGTGCAGGGGCAGCCAGATGCCCTGGAGCCAGATGATGAGCATGAACTGCAGCCCGCCCCGGGCGATGGCGGTGAGCAGCGCGGCGAGATTGCCCGCGGCGAACGCCCGCACCTTGAACAGTGACAGCCGGAACATCGGCTCGGCGACCCGGCTCTCGACGACACAGAACGCCAGCAGCAGGAGGACGCCGCCGGACAGCCCGGTGAGCACCCAGGGGTTGGTCCAGCCGGTGGAGTGACCGCCGTAGGGCTGGATGCCGTAGGTGATGCCCGCGAGCAGGACGCCGGCACCGGAGGCGAAGGTGAGGTTGCCGAGCCAGTCGATCCGGCCGCGGGCGCCGGCCGAGGTCTCCCTGAGACTCAGGTACGACCAGATCGTGCCGGTGACGCTGACCGGGACGCTCACCCAGAACACCGCCCGCCAGTCGACGGCCGCGAGCAGGCCGCCGGCGAGCAGGCCGAGGAACTGCCCGGCGAGCGCGGTGATCTGGTTGATGCCGAGGGCCGTGCCGCGCTGGCGGGCCGGGAAGGCGTCGGTGAGGATGGCCGCCGAGTTGGCGGTGAGCATGGACCCGCCGAAGGCCTGCACGATGCGCCAGAGGATCAGCCAGAGCGCCCCCGCGCCGAACCGGAAGGGATCCAGGGACAGGGCCATGGAGGCGACCGCGAAGACGAGGAAGCCCAGGTTGTAGATGCGGACCCGGCCGAACATGTCGCCGAGCCGGCCGAGGACGACGACCAGCACGGCCGAGACCAGCAGATAGCCGAGCATCATCCACAGCAGGTAGCCGACGTTGCCGGGCGCGAGGGGGTCGAGGCCGATCCCGCGGAAGACGGCGGGCAGCGAGATGATCACGATGGAGGCGTCCATCGTGGCGATCAGCACGCCGAGCGTGGTGTTCGACAGGGCGACCCACTTGTAGCCGGGGCCCGGTGGTGTGTCGCTCGGCCGGCCCGAGCGGGCGAGCAGCCGGGCCCGTACGCCGTCGGCGGCCGGGTCCCGGGGTGCGTTGGTGTCCACGTCCGGCAACGGTAATTTCATCAGTCTGAACTGTTCAACCAAGACTGGGTAATGCCGGCCTCCGGGCACACGGCTGCGGGCCCCGGCCGTACGGCCGGGGCCCGCGGAGTCGAGCGAGGCGTGCCTACCAGCGGTACCAGCGGCCCCGCCGGCCTCCGGTCCCCGCCGGGCGGACGACGAAGCCCACCAGCCACACCACGAGTACGATCACCGCGATCCACCACAGCGCCTTCAGGGCGAAGCCCGCCCCGAAAAGAACCAGAGCCAGCAGAAGAACCAGAAGCAAAGGAACCATGTTTATCCACCTCCGCATCGGCGGGTTCCCGCAGAATCCGCGATCAGGCTCCGGAATTTCCGCCGGAAGCCGGATGTGGATTTCTGGTTTGCACGTCGGCTGAGCGGCAATCCGAAAGGCGACCAGAGTCCGCGTCGACGTTGGGATGTGACACGAGATGGCTGGCAGCAAGAAGGCCAAGGGCAAGGTCGAGCAGGCCAAGGGCAAGGCCAAGGAGGCCGTGGGCCGGGCCGTCGGAAACGAGCGCTTGGAGGCCGAGGGCCGTATGGAGGGTGCCCGCGGGGACGCCCAGCAGGCCAAGGAGAAGGCGAAGGACGTCTTCAAGCACTGAGCCAGGCACCGATTCGGACAGAACGGGTCCGGAAATCAGCGGAAGCTGATTTCCGGACCCGTTCCGCTGTGTGCCCGGGTGTTCGGATGCCCTCCGCCCCGGTTGCCATCGCTCGGCCCGTACCGCCTTCCAGCAGGCGTTCGTGCGCATCCGGAGGATTCCTCGCGAACGTCCCCTTGACCGACGGTCCAGCGGGTAGCCGGGCAGGGACGGAACGACCCCCCAGGGACGGAACGACCCCCTGTGCACAGGAACGGACCCTGACCCCGGAGAAAAGGGCAACGAGGTATGGACATCCCGCTCAGGACCCACGCGACGACGACGCGGGGACAGCCGACGCCCCTGCGCTACAGCCGCACCTGGGACACCGGTGTATCCAGCATCGCCGAGGCGAGAGACGCCGTCGCCGCCCTGCTCGCCCGAGCATGTCCGGCGCCCGGGCGGCGCCCGGTGCAGGATGCTCAGCTCGTCGTCAGCGAACTCGTCACCAATGCGGCGAAGCACGCGCCCGGCCCGTGCGCGCTGGGCCTGGAACTGCTGCCCGGCGCGACCGCGCTGCGCGTCACCGTCACGGACACCTCCCCGGAGCCGCCGCGCCGGTGCCCTCCCGACCCCCGGCGGGTCGGGGGACACGGCCTGAACCTCGTCAGGATGCTCGCCGGCAGCCTGGAGGTGACCTGGCTGTCGCACGGCAAGC
Source organism: Streptomyces sp. NPDC038200 (assembly GCF_055600785.1). Taxonomy (NCBI): domain Bacteria; kingdom Bacillati; phylum Actinomycetota; class Actinomycetes; order Kitasatosporales; family Streptomycetaceae; genus Streptomyces; species Streptomyces sp. NPDC038200. The sequence continues at coordinate 43,638 of NZ_JBVJYH010000024.1, read as the reverse complement.
GGGTCACGGCGACCGTTCCGCTCGCCCCCGCGGGCGCCGGCGGAACGACCGGACCGGTCAGGCGACCCTGATGCCGATGATGCAGGTGTCGTCGTCGGTGTCCGACCTGCTGTAGGTGAGCAGCCGGTCCAGTTGGTGGTCCAGGGTGCTGGGCGCGGCACGCGCCGTCTCCAGGAGATGGGACAGCGACTCCTCCACCGAGCGGTCCCGGCGCTCGATCAGACCGTCGGTGTACATCAGCAGGGTGTCCCCCGCGGCCAGCTGCACCTCCGTCTCCTCGTAGCGCGCCTCCGGCACGGCGCCCAGCAGCAGCCCCTTGACCGGGGGCAGCGCGGTGGCGTCCGGCTGCCGCACCAGCACCGGCGGCAGATGGCCGGCCCGCGCCCAGCGCAGGATCCGGCGCTCGCCGTCGTACAGGCCGCACACCGCGGTCGCGGTGACGGCACCCGTCAGATGGTGGGCGACGATGTTCAGCCAGGACAGCAGCTGTGCCGGGCCGGCCCCGGTCACCGCGAGGCCCCGCAGCGCGTTGCGCAGGACCACCATGCTGGTCGCGGCCTCTATGCCGTGCCCGGCGACGTCGCCGACACACAGCAGGATCAGGCCCGAGGGCAGGACGACGGCGTCGTACCAGTCGCCGCCGACCAGATGTTCCGTCTCCGCGGGCCGGTAGCGCACCGCCACCTGGAGGCCGGGCACCCGCAGCGGGGCCTGGGCCGGGGGCATGATGGCGTGCTGGAGCTGCAGGGCCAGCCGGTTGCGCTCCACGGCCTGCTGCTCCGTGTGGGCGAGCTGGTCGCGGGTGGCGGCGAGGGCGACCTCGGTCCAGTGCTGGGCGGAGATGTCCTGGTAGGCGCCCCGCAGGACGAAGAGCTGGCCGGCGGTGTCGAGGACCGGTTCGGCCACCACCCGCATGTGGCGGGTCACGCCGTCCGGACGCAGCAGCCGGAACGCGGCGGAGGCGGGCCTGCGATGGTGCAGCAGGGTGCGCAGGAAACGGCCGAGGGTGACGGCGTCGTCCGGGTGGGCGTGGGCCGGCAGGTCCTGGAGGGCGACCGGCGGGCTGCTGGGCGGCCGGCCGTACAGGCTGAACAGCTGGCCGTTCCAGGTGATCTCGCCGGTGAGCAGGTTCTCCTCGAACCCTCCGATGCGGCCGAGCCGCTGGGCGTGCTGGAGCAGGCTGGCCAGACGTGCCGTCTCGTCCTCGATACGCCAGATCAGCAGGACCGCGGTGCCGTGCCGGCTCACGCTGATGTCGGCGACGGCCGACAGCGGCACCTGGTCGACCAGGGCGGTCAGCCGCATCCGGTGGGCGCGGAACGGCTCACCGGTGGCATAGACCCGTTCCACACGCTGGAACAGCTCGCCGGTGCCGGCCGCCATCGGATAGGCCTCCAGCAGCAGGGCGCCCCCCACGACGGCCCGGGGCCGACCCGCGGGGTCCAGGAAACGGCTGTTGACGTGCTGGATGCGGAAGTCGACCAGCTGCCCGGCGTCGTCCAGGTGCGGCACGAGCACCAGGGCCGGATCGTGCAGGCCGTCGGCCAGGTCCATCAGCTCGACCACGTCGGGCAGCGGCCCTTGCTCGGGCCCGGTGCCGGGCGGCGGCGCGAAGGTCTCCAGGGTGTGCGCGCACAGCTCGGCGAGGGCCTCCACCTGCCGGACGACCGGGCGCGGCAGCGGCCCTTCCGGTGCGGCCCAGGCGATCTCCAGGACGCCGTGGATCCGGCCGCCGGTCCCGGACGGAACGGCGATGCGCGCGCCGTCGGCGTACTCGCGCCGGCCGATCGTGGGCAGTCCGGACTCGGCGAGCGAGGGCAGCCACTTGCCGTCGGGTTCGGTCAGTCCGCGCCGGGCCACCGTGACCACGTCGGGCGGGACATAGCGCCAGCGGGCCGCCTCGCCCGGCGGGAAGCCCGCGCTGCCCGCGAGGGTCAGCGAACCGTCCGGGCCCGCCGACCAGATGGCCACGGCGACCGCGCCCAGCGGGCGCAGGGCGTGCTCGAGCAGCGAGTCGGCCATCGCCTGCGTGTCGGGCGCGGCCAGGACGCCGCTCTCGGCCGCGCGCAACCGCACGGCGGCGGACTCCGCGACGGGCTCTGCCGGGTCCGCGGCGACGGACAGGAACGCCTCGGTGACCTCCGAGACGCGGTCCCGGGCCGCCTGGTTGATGACGTCCACCGCGAATTCCAGCGGCGTGACCTGTGCCTGCTCGGTCAGTTCGGCGAGCTGGCGGGCGGCCTGGGCGGGGCCGCACCCCAGGCGCTCGACCAGAATGCCCTTGGCCAGCTCGATCAGCGCCCGCCCCTCCGCCTCGGCCTGTGCCACCCGCACCTCGCGGCGCAGCCGCTCCACGGTGGCGGCGAGCCGCCCCACCGGGGTGGTGGCGGGCACCTCGGGCAGCATGACCTCGACGGGCGGGAGCAGTCCGGACAGGCCGGCCGGCTCGTCGAGCCCGGTCGGCTCGTCGAGGTCGGCCGGCGCGTCAGGGCCGGCGGGCGATTCCTGCGTGGTCACGGGGTCGGTACTCCTCGGCCTGCGGACGGACGGGCGCGCCGGGCCGGGCTCATGCGGGGAGCCAGCGTCGGACACAGGCGATGAGGTCATGGGTGTCCACCGGTTTCGTGACGTAGTCGCTGGCGCCGGAGGCGAGGCTCTTCTCCCGGTCGCCCTGCATGGCCTTGGCGGTCACGGCGATGACCGGCAGATGGGCGTACTGCGGCATCCTGCGGATCTCGGCCGTGGCCGTGTAGCCGTCCATCTCGGGCATCATCACGTCCATCAGGACGAGTTCGACGTCCGGGTTGTTCATCAGCGTCTCGATGCCCTTGCGGCCGTTCTCCGCGTGCAGGACGCGGAAGCCGTGCAGTTCGAGGATACCGCTGAGCGCGAACAGGTTCCGGGCGTCGTCGTCGACGACGAGGACGGTACGGCCGCGGGTCTCCTCGTCGATCAGGTGGGGTGCGGTGCGCGGGAGTTCGTCCCCGCGGACCAGGGTGAGCACCTCGCCGGGCTCCTCCGCCGACAGGTGCAGCGCGATCCGCTCGCGCAGCTCGTCCAGGCTGTACAGGTACTCCAGCGAGCCGCCCGCGGTGTCCTCGCCGAGTGACTCGGTGCGCTGCGAACTGTGCACCAGCACCGGGACGCTCGTCAGGGCCGAGTCACCGCGCAGGGCCTCCAGGAAGCGGGCCGACTCCCCCTCGGGCATGCCGAGTTCCACGACGACGCAGTGGCAGGGTTCGGCGGCGAGCGCCCCCGCCGCCTCCTGGGCGCCGACCGCGGTGATGATGTCGACGGGGGTGCCGCCGCCGTCGCCGCGGGCGTGCTCCAGATCCCGGACCACGCTCTCGGCGACCAGGGTCAGCAGCCCGCGCGGGCGCTCCTCGACCACGAGGAGACGGCGCGGGCGTTCGCGTTTGGCGGTGGCCGGCGACAGCTCCTGGGGCAGGCCGTGCCCGAGCGTGTCCTCGGCCCTCTCCCGTTCGGCCTTCGGGGCGGGGCGTCCGCCGCGCATGTGCTCCTCGAAGTCCGGCCGGGAGACGGGCAGGTAGAGGGTGAAGGTGCTGCCCTTGCCGGGGGTGCTGTCCACGGTGACGGCGCCGCCGAGCAGGTGGGCGATCTCCCGGGTGATGGACAGGCCGAGCCCGGTGCCGCCGTACTTGCGGCTCGTGGTGCCGTCGGCCTGCTGGAACGCGCCGAAGATGGTCTCCAGTTGCTGCTCGGGGATGCCGATTCCGGTGTCCATCACCCGGAACGCGACGATCGCGCCGCCCCGCACGACACCGTCGGGCACGTCGTCGTCGGCGGCGGGTTCGACACGCAGCTCGACGCTGCCCTGTTCGGTGAACTTCACCGCGTTGGACAGCAGGTTGCGCAGGACCTGCCGGAGCCGGGAGTCGTCGGTGAGCAGGTCGGCGGGGGCGCCGGCCGCCGTGGCGACGGTGAAGTCCAGGCTCTTCTGCGAGGTCATCGGCCGGAAGGTGGCCTCGACGTACTCGATCAGCTGCCGCAGCGGGACCCGTTCCGGCGTGACGTCCATCTTGCCTGCCTCGACCTTGGACAGGTCCAGGATGTCGTTGATGAGCTGGAGCAGGTCGGAGCCGGCCGAGTGGATGATGCCCGCGTACTCGACCTGCTTCGGGGTGAGGTTGCGGGAGGGGTTCTGGGCCAGCAGCTGGGCCAGGATGAGCAGGCTGTTGAGCGGGGTGCGCAGCTCGTGGCTCATGTTGGCGAGGAACTCGGACTTGTACTTGGAGGCGAGCGACAGCTGCTGGGCGCGCGCCTCCAGTTCCTGCCGGGCCTGCTCGATCTGCAGGTTCTTCGCCTCGATGTCCCGGTTCTGGTCGGCCAGCAGCGAGGCCTTCTCCTCCAGCTCCGCGTTGGACTGCTGCAGTTCCTCCTGCCGGGCCTGCAGCTCGGCCGAGCGGGACTGCAGTTCGCTGGTCAGGCGCTGCGACTCCTGGAGCAGTTCGTCGGTGCGGGCGTTGGCGACGATGGTGTTGACGTTCACGCCGATCGTGTCCACCAGCTGCTGGAGGAAGTCCCGCTGGATCGGGGTGAACAGGGTGACCGAGGCCAGTTCGATGACGCCGAGGACCTGGTCCTCGAAGACGATGGGCAGCAGCAACAGCGCGGTCGGTTCGACCCGTCCGAGCCCGGAGGAGATGGTGACGTACCCGGGCGGCAGCTGGTCGACGGCGATGGTGCGGCGGCTGCGCGCGGCCTGGCCGACCAGGGAACGGCCGAGGGGGATGCGGACGGGCCGGGTGTCCTCCTCGGGTCGGCCGTAGGAGCCGACGAGCCGCAGTTCGGGCCCGGACGCGCCGTCCTCGGCGAGGTAGAAGGCGCCGTACTGGGCGGACACCTGGGGCACCAGCTCGTCCATGATGAGTTCGGCGACGACGGGCAGGTCGCGGTGGCCCTGCATCAGGCCGGAGATCCGGGCGAGGTTGGTCTTGAGCCAGTCCTGTTCCTGGTTGGCCTGGGTGGTCTCGCGCAGGGACTCCACCATGGAGTTGATGTTGTCCTTGAGGTCGGCGACCTCGCCGGAGGCGTCGACGGTGATGGACCGGGTCAGATCGCCCTCGGCGACGGCGCTGGCCACGTCGGCGATGGCGCGAACCTGTCGGGTGAGGTTGCCGGCGAGTTCGTTGACGTTCTCGGTGAGCCGTTTCCAGGTGCCGGAGACGCCCTCGACCTCGGCCTGACCGCCGAGCCGGCCTTCGGTGCCCACCTCGCGGGCCACCCGGGTGACCTCGTCCGCGAACGCGGAGAGCTGGTCGACCATGGTGTTGATGGTCGTCTTCAGTTCGAGGATCTCGCCGCGGGCGTCGACGTCGATCTTCTTCGACAGGTCGCCCCTGGCCACGGCCGTGGTCACCAGCGCGATGTTGCGCACCTGGCCGGTGAGGTTGTTGGCCATGGAGTTGACGTTGTCGGTGAGGTCCTTCCAGGTGCCGGCCACGTTGGGCACGTGCGCCTGGCCGCCGAGCCGGCCCTCGGTGCCGACCTCGCGGGCCACCCGGGTCACCTCGTCGGCGAACGCCGAGAGGGTGTCGACCATGGTGTTGATCACGTCGGCGAGGGCGGCGACCTCGCCCTTGGCCTCGACGGTGATCTTCTGGGAGAGGTCGCCCTTGGCGACGGCGGTGGCGACCTGGGCGATGGAGCGGACCTGCCCGGTGAGGTTGGACGCCATCACGTTGACGTTGTCGGTGAGGTCCTTCCAGGTGCCGGCGACCCCGCGGACCTGCGCCTGGCCGCCCAGGCGGCCCTCGGTGCCCACCTCGCGGGCCACCCGGGTCACCTCGTCCGCGAAGCCCGAGAGCTGGTCGACCATCGTGTTGATGGTGCTCTTCAGCTCCAGGATCTCGCCCCGCGCGTCCACCGTGATCTTCTGCGACAGATCACCCTGCGCCACCGCGGTGGCCACCTGGGCGACATTGCGCACCTGCGCCGTCAGGTTCCCGGCCATGAAGTTCACCGAGTCCGTCAGGTCCCGCCAGGTGCCCTTCACGCCCTTGACGTCGGCCTGACCGCCGAGCCGGCCCTCGGTGCCCACCTCGCGGGCCACCCGGGTGACCTCGTCCGCGAACGCCGAGAGCTGGTCGACCATCGTGTTGATGGTGCTCTTCAGCTCCAGGATCTCGCCCCGCGCGTCCACCGTGATCTTCTGCGACAGATCACCCTGCG
>NZ_JBVJYH010000024.1:0-37347 GCF_055600785.1 Streptomyces sp. NPDC038200 | reverse complement strand
GCCACCGCGGTCGTCACCTGGGCGACATTGCGCACCTGCGCCGTCAGGTTCCCGGCCATGAAGTTCACCGAGTCCGTCAGATCCCGCCAGACACCGGCGACACCGGGCACCTGCGCCTGACCCCCCAGGCGGCCCTCGGTACCGACCTCGCGCGCGACCCGGGTCACCTCGTCCGCGAACGCGGAGAGCTGATCCACCATCGTGTTGACGGTTTCCTTCAGCTGGAGGATCTCGCCGCGCGCGGGCACGTCGATCTTCTGCGACAGGTCGCCCTTGGCCACGGCGGTGGCCACCTGCGCGATGTCGCGGACCTGCGTGGTGAGGTTGCCCGCCATCGCGTTGACCGAGTCGGTCAGGTCGGCCCAGGTGCCGGAGACACCCGGCACCTGGGCCTGTCCGCCGAGGGTGCCCTCCGTGCCCACCTCGCGGGCCACCCGGGTGACTTCGGAGGTGAACACGGACAGCTGGTCGACCATGCCGTTGAAGACGGTGGCGATGTCGCCCATCAGTCCGGTGGAGTCGTCCGGCAGGCGGGTGCCGAAGTCTCCGTCACGCACCGCGGTCAGCCCCGCGAGCAGTCTTCTCAGTTCGTGGTCACCCGGGACCGCTTCGGTCGTCCCGGTCGCCTTGCCGGCCATGCGCACCCTCGATCCGCTCCCCAAGAGCCCCCGCGGCGAGGACTCGGAACCGCGGCCGGGGGCAGTCTGCCGCCCAGCCGTTGGTGTGTGCATTTCCGCAGTTCACGGATTTGCATGATGAGAAAATACGCCGCAGGTTAACCCACCTTCGGAGGCTTGGACAAAGCAATCGGCCAACCCTCGGCCGTCGCGGAACTCCTCCGTCCCGGACGGGTGTGAGGGCGCTCAGGCCGGGTACCCGTGAGGGTTTGGACCGGCGGCCCGAAGGAGTGCTCGCGCGTCGCGGCGTGGCCGAGCGGGGGCGGATGACATGTCCCGTACGGGGCGCGCGCCGGGGCTACCGGCTCCGCCCGCCGGTCCGGCCGGAGGGGCGGGCGCCGTTTCGGACGCGGGGCGAGGGGGCACTCGTGCCGGGTTCGGAACCGAGCGAGCCTGGTGAGGGACCGGAAGCGGGCGGAAGCCGAGCGCACGGCGGCGGTGCCGGAGGAACGGGGGTCGTCCGGCGGCGGTCGTGAACGAGGAGGGACGGCATGAGGGACGCCGACGACGCGCACGGGAACGCGCTGTACGGCCCGCAGCCGGACGTCTCCGGCGCGGCCGGCTATCCGGACGCCCCGCCGCGGGTGGGCTTCTTCACCGACACCTCCGTGTGCATCGGCTGCAAGGCCTGCGAGGTCGCCTGCAAGGAGTGGAACGCGATCCCGGAGGACGGCCTCGAACTGACCGGCATGTCCTACGACAACACGCGGGGCCTCGGGGCCGACACCTGGCGGCACGTGGCCTTCGTGGAGCAGCGCAGGCCGCTCGGCGGGCCGGAGCCCGGGGTCGCGCACGACGACGTGGACGTCTTCGCCGCCGCGTCCCGGCTCGGCACCGGCGCCCCCTCCTCTCCCGGCCCCGGTCCCGCGCCGGAAACGGCACCCGCCGGGCGGATCTCCCCGGTCTCCCCCGAGGGCCGTACCGAACTGCGCTGGCTGATGTCCTCGGACGTGTGCAAGCACTGCACGCACGCGGCCTGCCTGGACGTGTGTCCCACGGGAGCGCTGTTCCGCACCGAGTTCGGCACGGTCGTCGTCCAGGAGGACGTCTGCAACGGCTGCGGCTACTGCGTGCCCGCCTGTCCCTACGGTGTCATCGACCAGCGCGAGGACGACGGCCGCGTCTGGAAGTGCACCCTGTGCTACGACCGGCTCGGCGTCGGCCTGGAGCCGGCCTGCGCCAAGTCCTGCCCCACGGAATCGATCCAGTTCGGCCCGCTGGAGGAACTGCGGGAGCGGGCGCGGGAGCGGGTGGCGCGCCTGCACGCGGCCGGCGTCACGGACGCCCGCCTCTACGGCGAGAGCCCGGACGACGGGGTCGGCGGCGCCGGCGCGTTCTTCCTGCTGCTGGACGAGCCGGAGGTGTACGGGCTGCCCCCGGACCCGGTGGTCACCACCCGGGACCTGCCCGGCATGTGGCGGCACGCGGCCGTGGCCGCCGCCTCCCTGGTGGCCCTGGCCGTGGCCGGCTTCGCCGGGAGGCCGCGATGAGTCACGACGGCAGCCCGAGGAGGCCGTGATGAGCGAGTCGGACGTCACCCGGGAGGGCGTGCGGGGCGCTCGGCCCGGCCGGGAGGCGATGACCGGGGCCCGCCCGGGCCGCCGCGGGCGCCGGCGCGGCCGGGGCGAGCGGCCGATGGTGCCGGACGCCGAGTTCGCGTCGTACTACGGCTTGCCCGTGCTCAACAAGCCGACGTGGAAGCCGCTGGACATCGCCGGGTACCTGTATCTCGGTGGGCTGGCCGGGGCGTCCTCGCTGCTGGCTGCCGGGGGCCAGCTGACCGGCCGGCCGGGGCTCGCGGCACCGGCGAAGCTGGGCGCGGCCGGGGCCGTCTCCCTCTCGCTGGCGGCACTCGTCCACGACCTGGGCCGGCCGGCCCGGTTCCTGAACATGCTCCGGGTGTTCAAGCCCACGTCCCCGATGAGTGTGGGCTCGTGGCTGCTGGCGGGGTACGCGCCACTGGCGCTGACCGCCGCGGCCACCGAGGTGGCCGGCCGCTACCGGCTGCTGGGTTCGGCCGCCACGGTGGCCTCCGCCGTCCTCGGCCCGGCCGTGGCGACGTACACCGCGGTGCTGCTCGCGGACACCGCGGTGCCGTCCTGGCACGAGGGCTACCGCGAACTGCCGTACGTGTTCGCGGGCTCGGCCGCCGCGGCGGCGTCCGGTCTGGCCCTGGCCGCGGCTCCGACCGCGCAGGCGGGACCGGCCCGCCGGCTGGCCGTCCTCGGGGCCGCCCTGGAGCTGGGCGCCTTCCGGGTGATGAAGCGGCGCATGGGCCTGGTCGCCGAGCCGTTCGAGCAGGGCGGGCCGCGGCTGCTGCTGCGCGCCGCGGAGCTGCTGACGACGGGCGGCGCCGCCCTGGCGCTGCTGCGCGGACGGGACAGGCGTCTCGCCCTGGTGGCCGGGGCCGCGCTGCTCACCGGCTCGGCCGCCCTGCGCTTCGGGGTGTTCCACGCCGGGGTGGCCTCCGCGGAGGACCCCCGGTACACCGTCGTCCCGCAGCGGGAGCGTCCGACGACCACCTGACGATCGATGGTCGATAGAGATTCATCGATCATCGATGGATGCGGTCGTCGGGCGCCCTGTCCGCCGCGCTCACGGGTGTCGGCGTCGGCACGGCGTTCGTCATGCTGGTCGTCGTCCCGCGCGGCCTGCTCCGCAAGGCGACGGATCTGCAGACCGAGATCGCCGGGGTGGTCCGATGGCCGTCGTCGTCGATCTCGATCTGCTCCTCGCCCGGCGCAGGCTCTCGGTCGGCGAGTTCGCGGACGCCGTCGGCATCACTCCCGCCGACCTCGCCGTGCTGAAGAACGGGCGCGCGAAGGCCGTGCGGTGCACCACGCTCGACGCCATCTGCCGCACGCTCGGCTGCCCGCCCGGCGACGTGCTGCGGTGGGTGCCCGACGAGGAGACGGACCCGTCCCCCCGGCTAGGGCAGGTCGTGCGAGCGCGCGCGACGACCGGCGAGGGGCACCTCCCGTGTGCGGGGACCGGCCGGGCGGCTCACGGGGTGACGTGGATCCGGTACGCGAGCGCGGTGACCCGGAGGTCGCCGTGGTCGACCCACTCGGGGAACGCGAGCGTCTTGTGGCTGGTCGCGGCCGGCGGGGTGACCTGGAGGTAGGCGGCGTGGACGGCGTCGGACGTACCGGTGTTGGCGTGCGTCCACGCTATGACGGCCTCCGCGGTCCGGCCCGTGCCGAGGGTCAGGGTGGTCTTGGCCGGGCTCTTGGCGTACCAGGTGTCGCCCCAGTGGGTGGTCGAGGGGAGCGTCCGGTGCGCGGCGTTCTCCAGACCGAGGCCCGGGAAGCCCCGCAGCAGGCAGGTGTGCGCGCCGGTGTTCTTCAGCTTCAGCACCACGCCCTGATGGTTCATGCCGCCGGCCAGTGTCTCGCCGAAGGAGGCACTCAGGGCGGACACGGAGCAGGTGGGGGTCGCGGACGCGGCACCGGCGGCGCCCGCCGTCCCGGCGCCGGCGATGCCCAGTCCGGCCGCGGTGGTCACCGCGAGCGTCGCGCGCAGGAGGCGCCCGCGCCGGTCGGACCGGGAGGCCGTGGCGGTCTCGGTCGTGTGGGTCTGGTCCTGATGGGTCATGGTGAGCGTTCTTCCCTTCCTGACGGTGTCGTTGGCTCGCCTTGTACATCAGGTGTGATGCGCGGCGGGGCGGAAAAGTTGGCGGCCTGGCGAAAATCCGGAACTTTCTGTCATTTTCGCCACTGTCCGGCCGGAAACCGCCGTTCCTAGGCTCTCGACGACAAGCAGTCGGCGAGAAGGACACGCAGATGATCGACGAAAGCACCGGCGGACAGAACGTCACCCGGCGCACGGTGCTCCAGCGCGGTGCCGGCGTCGCGGTGGCGGGCGCGGTGACCGTGCTCCCCACGGCGGTGCCCGCTCCGCCCGCCGCCGCCCGCCCCCTCGACGACCTGCCCTCGGTGGTGGCCGGAGTCCGGATCCCCGACACCCCGGCGGCCCGGCAGGCCGTGACCCTCGCGCACGGTGTGAGCTCGGAGCCCCTCTTCCACCACGTGATGCGGACGTACCTCTTCGGTTCGCTGCTGTTCGACCGGCGCGGCGTCCGCTACGACCGGGAGCTGGTGTTCGTGGCCGCCGTACTGCACGACCTCGGACTGGTCGACAGGTTCCGGACGCCGAACGAGCGTTTCGAGGTCGACGGCGCCGACGCCGCGCGCCGGTTCCTGGAGGGGCTGGGCATGAGATCCGCGCGCGTGGAGGTCGTCTGGGACGCGATCGCCCTGCACACCAGCACCGGGATCGCCACACGCAAGAGGCCGGAGATCGCCCTGGTCTGCCTGGGCTCCGGACTCGACTTCACCGGCAACGGCCTCCAGGGGATTCCGTCCGACGCCCTGGAGGAGGTGCTCGCCGCGTTCCCCCGGCGGGGGTTCAAGCAGGACGCGCTCGACACGATGCTGTCGCTGTGCCGCACCAAGCCCCTGGGGGAACTCATGCATCCCTTCGCCGAGGTCGGCCGGCGGCACATCCCCGGCTTCCCGGTGCCCACCCTGGAGGATCTGCTGCTCGCCGCGCCCTTCGAGGAATGAGCCGGCCCGGACAGCGGCAGGGGCGCGGGCGACAGCGCGGCGGCGGATGCTCCCCGCCGGAGAGTACGCCCGCCCCCGCCGGACCCGTTTGGGACCGCCCGGCGGGGGTACTCCGCGCGCGTCCACGCCGGCAGACGTCCCTGAGCGCGGGACTGCGGGACAGGCGAGGGACCGAGCGGGAGGAGGGAGTCGTGGGCGTACGCACGTGGATCGACTCCTGGCCGGTGTACCGCCAGCTCACGGGCACGGATCCGCTCGGCCGGGGCGCCGCCGCGAAGAGCGGGCGCAGCGCCCGTCTGACACCCCGGGTGGCCACCGCCGACCGGGTGGTGAAGTCCGTCTGCCCGTACTGCGCGGTGGGCTGCGGGCAGAACGTGTACGTCCAGGACGGCCGGGTCACCCAGATCGAGGGCGATCCGGACTCCCCCGTCTCCCGCGGCCGGCTGTGTCCCAAGGGCGCGGCCAGCCTCCAGCTGACCACCGGGGACGCCCGCGAGCACCAGGTCCTGTACCGCCGCCCGCACGGCACCGAGTGGGAGCGGCTGGACCTGGACACGGCGATGGACATGATCGCCGACCGGGTGATCGAGGCCCGCCGGGCGGGCTGGCAGTGGGAGGTCGACGAGACCCGGACCCGGCGCACCCTGGGCATCGCGAGCCTCGGCGGAGCCACGCTCGACAACGAAGAGAACTACCTGATCAAGAAGCTCTTCACCGCTCTGGGTGCGATCCAGATCGAGAACCAGGCGCGCGTTTGACACTCTTCCACCGTTCCCGGTCTGGGAACCTCGTTCGGCCGCGGCGGCGCGACCACCTTCCAGCAGGATCTGCAGAACGCGGACTGCATCCTCATCGAGGGCTCGAACATGGCCGAGTGCCATCCGGTCGGGTTCCAATGGGTGATGGAGGCCAAGGCGCGGGGCGCGAAGGTGATCCACGTCGACCCGCGGTTCACCCGCACCAGCGCGCTCGCCGACGTGCACGTGCCGCTGCGCGCGGGCACGGACATCGCGTTCCTCGGCGGGATCATCAACCATGTCCTGTGCGAGGAGAAGTACTTCCGTGACTACATCGTGGCGTACAGCAACGCGCCGGTGATCCTGCGGGAGGACTTCCGGGACACCGAGGATCTGGCGGGCGTCTTCTCCGGCCTCGACACCGACACCCGCTCGTACGACAACGCCAGCTGGCAGTACGAGGGCACCGAGACGCAGGCGGCCTCGGGCGAGCGCGACCAGGAGTACGAGGAGCGCACCGGCGGCGGCAGTTCCGTCACCGAGGCCGCCCGCGGCGAGGCCCATGGCTCCGGTGGCGCGGTCATCGGCGAGGGCGAGCCGGAACGCGACGAGACGCTGACCCACCCGCGCTGTGTGTTCCAGGTGCTGAAGCGGCACTATGCCCGCTACACGCCGGAACTGGTCGAGCAGGTCTGCGGGGTGCCGCGGGATCTGTTCCGGCAGGTGTGCGAGCTGGTCACGGAGAACTCCGGACGCGACCGGACGACGGCGTTCGCCTACGCGGTGGGCTGGACACAGCACACGGTGGGCGTGCAGAACATCCGGGCGGCCGCCGTCCTGCAGACCCTCCTCGGCAACATCGGCCGGCCGGGCGGGGGCATCCTGGCCCTGCGCGGACACGCCTCCATCCAGGGGTCCACGGACATCCCGACCCTGTTCAACCTGCTCCCCGGCTACATCCCGATGCCGCACGCCCACCGGAACGAGGACCTGGACGCCTTCGTCCGGGCCGAGGCGTCGCACAAGGGCTACTGGGGCAACATGCGCGCGTACCTGGTGAGCCTGCTCAAGGCGTACTGGGGTGACGCGGCGACCGCCGAGAACGACTTCTGCTTCGACTACCTGCCCCGGCTGACCGGCTCGCACTCGACGTACGAGACGACGATGGCCCAGCTGGACGGCGTCTGCAAAGGCTACTTCCTGATCGGCGAGAACCCGGCGGTGGGCAACGCCGCCGCGAAGCTGATGCGGCTCGGCATGGCCAACCTGGACTGGCTGGTCGTCCGCGACTTCTCGCTCGTCGAGTCGGCGACCTGGTGGCGCGACGGGCCCGAGATCGAGACCGGCGAGCTGCGCACCGAGGACATCCGCACCGAGGTGTTCTTCCTGCCGGCCGCCGCCCACACCGAGAAGGACGGCAGCTTCACCAACACCCAGCGGCTGCTCCAGTGGCACCACCAGGCCGTCGAGCCGCCCGGCGAGGCGCGCAGCGACCTGTGGTTCACCTACCACCTGGGCCGGATCGTCCGGGAGAGACTCGCCGGGTCCCGTGACGAGATGGACCGGCCGGTGCAGGATCTGACCTGGGACTACCCGACGAAGGGCAGGCTTGCCGAGCCGGACGCGGAGGCGGTCCTCGCCGAGATCAACGGCCGGGACGCCGAGGGCCGTCCGCTCTCCTCGTACGAGGAGCTGAAGGCCGACGGCTCGACGGTCTGCGGCTGCTGGATCTACTGCGGGGTGTATGCCGACGGCGTCAACCAGGCGGCCCGCCGCAAGCCCGGCCGGGAGCAGGACTGGGTGGCGGCCGAGTGGGCGTGGGCCTGGCCGGCCAACCGCCGGATCCTGTACAACCGCGCCTCCGCCGACCCCGAGGGCAGGCCGTGGAGCGAGCGCAAGGCGCTGGTGTGGTGGGACGCGGAGCACGGCGAGTGGACGGGCCACGACGTCCCCGACTTCGCGAAGGACAAGGCGCCGGACCACGAACCGCCCGAGGACGCGGAGGGACCGGAGGCACTGTCCGGCAGGGACCCGTTCATCATGCAGGCCGACGGCAAGGCCTGGCTGCACGTGCCGTCCGGGCTCACCGACGGACCGCTGCCGACGCACTACGAGCCGCAGGACTCCCCGGTCCCGAACCTCGTCCACGCGCAGCAGCGCAACCCCGTGCGGCACCTGCTGCCCCCGCACCCCGACAACCGCTACCAGCCCAGCGGCGACGAGCCCGGTTCCCGGGTGTTCCCGTACGTGGCGACCACCTACCGGCTCACCGAGCACCACACGGCGGGCGGTATGTCCCGCTGGCAGCCGTATCTGGCGGAGCTGCAGCCGGAGTGCTTCTGCGAGGTGTCCCCGGAGCTGGCCGCCGAGCGGGGCCTGGCGCACACCGGGTGGGCGACGATCGTCAGCGCGCGGGGCGTGATCGAGGCGCGGGTGCTGGTCACCGACCGGATGACCCCGCTGACCGTGCACGGCCGCCGGCTCCATCAGGTGGGGCTGCCCTATCACTGGGGCCCGAACGGCTACAGCACCGGCGACGCGGCCAACGAGCTGCTGCATCTGTCCCTGGACCCGAACACGCACATCCAGGAGACGAAGGCGTTCGCCGTCGACATCCGCCCCGGACGGCGCCCCCGGGGGCCGGCGGCCGTGACGCTGGTACGGGCGTACCGGATCCGGGCGGGCATCGACGAGCACACCGGGACCGAGCCGTGAGCGGTGCCGCCCGAGCGGGGCGTGGGCGGTCCTACCCGAGCACGAGGGAGTGCGTCCCGCGCGGCACCAGCTCCCCCACCACCGGCGCGCCGGGCACCTCTCCGGCGACGAGCAGCCCGCCGGACGTCTGCGCGTCGGCGAGCAGCAGCCGGGTGTCCGCGTCGGCGTCCCCGAAGTCGGTGTACGGCGCGACCCACTCCAGGTTGCGCCGGGTGCCGCCGCTGACGTACCCGTCCCGTACGGCCTCCCGGGCGCCGTCCAGATACGGGACGGCGGCGGTGTCGACCAGGGCGGTCACCCCGGAGGCGCGGGCCAGCTTGTGCAGGTGGCCGAGGAATCCGAACCCGGTGACGTCGGTGGCGCACTCGGCTCCGGCGGCCAGCGCGGCCTCGGACGCCTCCCGGTTGAGGGCGGTCATCGTGGCGACGGCGTGCTCGAACCGCTCGCCGGTGACCTTGTGGCGGTTGTTGAGGACACCGACGCCCAGCGGCTTGGTCAGCGACAGCGGCAGGCCGGGCCGGCCCGCGTCGTTGCGCAGCAGCCGCCCGGGGTCGGCGATTCCGGTGACGGCCATGCCGTACTTGGGTTCCGGGTCGTCGACGCTGTGCCCGCCGCCGACGTGGCAGCCGGCCTCGGTGGCGATGTCCAGTCCGCCGCGCAGCACCTCGCGGGCGAGGTCGAACGGGAGCCGGTCGCGCGGCCAGGCGAGCAGGTTGACGGCGAGCACGGGCCGGCCGCCCATCGCGTACACGTCGGACAGGGCGTTGGCGGCGGCGATCCGGCCCCAGTCGTAGGCGTCGTCCACGACCGGGGTGAAGAAGTCGGCCGTGCAGACCACGGCGGTGCCCCGGTGGGTGACCACGGCCGCGTCGTCGCCGGTGGCGAGACCGACGAGCAGCGGGGTGTCACCACCCGCGAGCGGGGGCGCGGTGAGCCCGGCGACCATATCCTCCAGTTCGCCGGGCGGGATCTTGCAGGCGCAGCCGCCGCCGTGGGCGAACTGCGTGAGCCGGACGGACGCCGGTCGGGGCGAAGTCGATGCCGGTGTCGTTGTCATGACCGTGGTCTCCTGGGGCAGTAGCCTGGCGAGCGGTGGAGGCGTGTGGGTGCCTGGTGGCCCTCCCGGTCTTCAAAACCGAGGGGCCCGAGGATCTCGGGCCGGCGGGTTCGATTCCCGTCCGCCTCCGTCCCCCGCCGGCGCGCGGCACCGCCGGCGCAGGTCGTCGACACGTTCCGTGTGGCCCCGGGCGTCCAGGAACTCCAGCAGCGGTACGGCCACCCGGCGGGTGGTGTCCAGCGCACGCCGGGCCTCGCTGAGCGTGAACGGCTGGGGAAGGGTGCGCAGCACGGCGGCGGCCTCCGTGTCCGCGCCGGGCAGCAGCACGATCCCGTCGGCGATCCGCAGCAGGTCCCCGACCGCTGCCGCGGCGGCCAACGCCCTGCGGTCGAGACCGAGTTCGGCGAGACGTCCGGCCTCGGGCGCCTGGAAGGGAGCACGGGTGAGGTCCTGGCACAGGGTCTCCAGGGCCGCACGGACGGGCGCGGGCAGAGCGGGCCGGGGGCTGTCCGCCGGATACAACCGGCCCTGCCGGGAGCCGAGTCGAGGCATCGCCGCGGCCAGCGCGTCGACCAGGGCACGGTCGGGCAGGCCGAGCAGTCGGCGGGCCGCCTCGGTGGGCAGGCCGGGCTCCAGCGGGTGGGCGCGGGCATGCGCGTGGACCTCGGTGGCCAGCCGCTCCTTGAGGGCACCCCAGTGCTCCGCGTCGGCCAGCCAGTCCCCGGCGACCGGTTCCCCCGGCACCGGGATGCCCATCGCCCGCAGGTCGGCGCGCCGGATCAGCTTGCGGCGGCGCAGTTCGGCGGCGCCGTCGGGACGGCCGGTCAGACCGGCGAGCTGCGTCGCGCGGGCCCGCCCCGCGCCGCGCCGGGTCAGCCGGGGCGGCCGTACGTCCAGGACGGTGACCCCGCAGGGCAGGCGGCCGCCGCCGGGTTCGCGGAGCACCGCGCGGTCGCCGGCCCGCAGGGGCAGCGCCCGGCGGAGGGTGAGCCGGGCGGTGTCCGGGCCGAGCGGGCGGACGGTCACGGGCACGGCGGCCGTCCCGACGTGCAGGGTGACGCACCGGGGCAGGTCGGCGACGGGTTCCCCGGCGACCCGTACGTCGGCCACCTCGGTGCACAGCCAGCGGCCGGGGGTCAGCAGCGCCTGCCCGCGGCCCAGCGTGCCGTCCCCCTGACCGTGCACATTCACGGCGACGCGGGCCACCGCGCCGACGGCCGTCCGCTCCTCGTGCAGGGTCTGCAGGCCGCGCACCCGCAGCACGGCCGACCCGTCCGCGGTGACCAGCCGGTCGCCGACGCGCAGGGTGCCCGCGCCGAGAGTGCCGGTCACCACGGTCCCGTGACCGCGGACGGTGAAGGCCCGGTCCAGCCACAGACGGACGTCCGCGTCCGCGTCCGGCACGGGCAACGCTTCTGTCAGGCGGGCGAGTTCGGTGCGGAGTTCGTCCAGTCCGGCGCCGGTGACCGCGCTGACCGCGACATGCGGCACCTTGCCGAGGGAGGTTCCGGCCAGACGCTCGGCGGCGTCGACGCGCACCGGTTCCGGGTCGGCGAGGTCGCTGCGGGTCACGGCGAGGACGCCGTGCCGGACGCCGAGCGCGTCGAGGACGGCCAGATGCTCCTGCGACTGGGGCTGCCAGCCCTGGTCGGCGGCGACCACGAAGAGCACGGCGGGGACGGGGCCGACGCCGGCCAGCATCGTGGCGACGAACCGCTCGTGCCCGGGCACGTCCACGAAGGCGAGGTCCTCACCCGCGAGACGGGTCCAGACGAAGCCCAGGTCCAGGGTGAGGCCCCGGCGGCGCTCCTCCGCGTACCGGTCGGGCTCCATGCCGGTGAGGGCCCGTACGAGTGCGGACTTGCCGTGGTCGACATGGCCGGCGGTGGCGAGCACGTGCATCACGCCCGCCCTTCCGCCCGGGCCCGGACCGCCCGCGCCCCCCGCGCGAGCGGCCCGCCACCGGCTGCCGGCCCGTCCTGCGACGCGTCTTCCGGCACATCCTCCGGCACGTCCTCCGGGACCGCCCGCACCCCCTCCGCCCACCGGTCGTCGCCCTTCGCCGATACCGCCCGCACCGCCTCCGCCAGCCGGTCGTCGTCCTCCGGCGGTACCGACCTCACGTCCAGCAGGCAGTGTCCCGCCTCCAGGCGGCCGACGACCGGGACGGGGCCGGTGCGCAGCGCGGCGGCGTACCGCTCGGGCAGGGCCAGGGCCGCGCTGGGCAGGGTGAGGCCGGGTGCGCCTCCGCCGCCGACCGTGGCGGCGCTCCCGACCGCCCGTACGTCGATCCCGTCGGCGGTCAGCACGGCGGCGAGCCGGTCGGCGCGGGCCCGGAGCCGCTCCGGGTCGGCGGTGAGGGCGAGGGCGGTCGGGGTGGGCGGGCCGCTGAGGGTGGCCTCCAGGGCGGCCAGAGTCAGCTTGTCGACGCGCAGGGCGCGGGCCAGCGGATGCCGGGACAGGGCGTGGACCAGGTCCTCCCGGCCGAGCAGAAGCCCGCACTGGGGGCCGCCGAGCAGCTTGTCGCCGCTCGCGGTGACGAGCGCGGCACCGGCGCGCAGCTGGGTGTCGGCGCCGGGTTCCTCGGGCAGGGCCGGATGCGGCGCGAGCAGCCCGGAGCCGATGTCGACGACGACCGGGACGCCGAGAGCGGCGAGATCGGCGACCTCGGCGGAACGGGTGAAGCCGGTGATGCGGAAGTTCGACGGGTGGACCTTCAGGACGAACCCGGTCTCCGGGCCGATCACGGCCGCGTAGTCGGCGGGGGTCGTCCGGTTGGTCGTCCCGACCTCGCGGAGCCGCGCACCGGTCGAGACGAGCAGGTCGGGCAGGCGGAATCCGTCGCCGATCTCCACCATCTCGCCCCGGCTGACGACGATCTCCTTGCCGGCCGCCAGGGCGGTCGCGGCCAGGACGAGCGCGGCGGCGCCGTTGTTGACGACGTGCGCCGCGCCGGCGGCCGGCACCCTCTCGCGCAGCGCGGCGAGTGCGGAGCGTCCTCTGCGGGCCCGTACGCCGGTCGTCAGGTCGAGTTCGACGTCCGTGGGACCGGCCGCCTCCTCGACCGCCTGCCGGGCGGCGGCGGACAGCGGGGCCCGGCCGAGGTTGGTGTGCAACAGCACGCCGGTCGCGTTGATCACCGGGCGCAGCCCGCTCGCGGTGCCGGGCAGCAGGTCCAGTGCCGTCTGCGGCACCTGTTCCGGCGGGATACCGCCCGCGCGGGCCCGCTCCTGGGCCTGCCGTACGGCGGTCTTCACCCGCCGCGCGCCGAGCCGGTCCACGGCGGCGGAGAGCCGGGGGTCGCGCAGCAGGGTGTCGGTGCGCGGGATGCGGCGGCGGGCGTCGGCCGCGTCCGGCTGCCGGGGCGGGCCCCCGGGCCCGGGCGTGCTCCGTGAGGTGTCCTCGCCTGTCCGTCCTGGTTCCGGCCGCTGGTCCATGGCCGCTGTCCCTCCCGGTCCGGCCCCGCGCCCGCGCGGGCTCCGCTCATCGTCTCCCAGTGCCCCCGCCTGTCCGTCCGACACGCCGGGGCGGCGGGTGCCGGCGGGCACCGCCCGGGTACCCGGCGCCGCATGAGCGACCACGACCGCATTTCACAGGACGAGAACGTGTCGGCGGCCGGACGGGGCGCCCGCCGGCCGTGCGAGGCGGCCTCTGAGCGTGCCGCCGCCGAGCCGTTGGACCACCCGTGTCCGGAGCGCCGGGCAGGGGTCCGGGACCGGCGTCGCATCAGCGAGGCGGCGGCTGTCGCGGACGCACCGCCGGGGGTCCTCGGCGGCTTCGGCCCGGCCGGCGGCGGCCGGCCCGGCGGTACCGGTCCCGCCCGCCCGCCGGCCCCTGGCCGGCGCCGCGCGCAGACGGGGACACCGTCCGCGGAGCCGGGCGGGGACGACGAGGGGCCGGTGGACCGGTCGGAGCGCTGACGGACCCTCTCCCTCCCCCGACGGCCCCTGCGGACCGGCTCACCCCGGCGGCTCACGGTGCCCCGGTCGGCCACGGACGGTCGTCGACCTCGTCGGCGTCCGTGTGCGGCCGGGGCGGCGGGGGCTCGCCCGCGGTGAGGTGTTCCAGCACCTCGACCAGTTCCTGGCACGCCTTCTCCACGGAGCGCCGGGTGTTGCGCTGCTCGGTGATCACGGCGGACAGCAGCAGCGCGGTCAGGGCCATCGCCCCGTTGAACGCCTGGAGCTTCGCCATCACCTCGACCCGGCTCAGCCCCGCGAAGGCGCCCACACCGTCCGTCGCCGCGATCGTGGCCGTCACGGACGTGAACAGTGCGCACAGCACACTGCCCACCAGCTGGAAGCGCAGGGCCGCCCAGATGATGAGCGGGTAGACGAGGAAGAGCAGGCTGAGCGAGCTGTGGGCGGCCAGCGGAACGAGGAGGCAGGCGACGACGGCCAGCGCGGTCGCCTCCTTCCAGCGGCGCAGGGGCAGCGGGCGGCGGGCTCCGTGCGCCAACAGCAGCAGCGGGGTGACGATCAGGACGCCCATCGCGTCGCCCACCCACCAGGCGAGCCAGACGGGCCAGAAGCCGTGGACGGCCAGGCTGCCGGTGAGGACGAGGAGGCCGACGCCGATCGTCGCGCTGATCAGCATGGCGGCCAGCGCGGCCAGGAACACCAGGGCGAGGCCGTCGCGCAGCCGGCTGAGATCGGTGCGGAAGCGGGCCCGGCGCAGCAGGAGCGCCGCGCAGACGGGTGCGGCGGTGTTGCCGACGAGGATGCCGAGGACGTCGACGTCCGGCGTGGTGAGGGACAGGACGGAGAGGAAGGCGCCGAGCGTGATGCCGGGCCAGCACTGCGGTCCGAGGATCAGCAGCGCGGCGACGGCCACGCCGGTCGGCGGCCAGATGGGGGTGACGACGGCGCCCTCGACGGTCAGCTCGCGCAGCAGGCCGAGTCGCGCCGCCCCGTAGTAGCAGGCGGCGACGACCAGCATCTGGACGGCCAGGCCGCCCGGTCGACGCAGTTCCTCGATACCCGCCACAGCAGCCATCTCACACCGACGGCCGCGGCTCGGCGAGGCGAGGGCCGGTCCCGTCCGGCCCTCTGGCTGAATCACCGGGCGCCCCGCGGCGGCCGTGAGCGGCGAGGTGCCGGGCCGTACGCGAGGAGTGGCCGGGGCGGTTCCCCCGGGGGCCGGCCGTACGGGACGGGTGCCGGGGCCGGGCGCGGCGTCAGGGCAGGGGGCCGGGGCCGTCGAGGCCCACGACCAGGACGGCGGCGTCGTCCTCGTGCCCGACGCTCTCCGCGCCCTTGATCACGGCCGCCGCGAGCGCGTGGACCCGGAGGCCGGCGACGGCGGCGATGCCCGCGAGCCGCACCACCTGATCGAGGCCGTCCTCGATGTTCAGCGAGGGCCCCTCCACCACACCGTCGGTGAGCAGGACGAACACTCCGCCGGTGGTGAGCCGGTGCCGGGTCACCGGGAACTCGATGCCCTGCTCGATACCGAGCGGCGGCCCTCCCCCGTCGTCGACGACGCCGGACTTCCCGTCCGCCGTGGCCCATACGAACGGGATGTGGCCGGCCCGGGCGCTCTCCAGCACCCCGGTGGCCGGGTCGAGCCGCATGAAGGTGCAGGTGGCGAAGAGGTCGCCGCCCAGGGAGAGCAGCAGGTCGTTGGTGCGGGTCAGCAGCTCGCCGGGGTGGCCGGTGACCGAGGCGAGCGCCCGCAGTCCGGCCCTGACCTGGCCCATGAAGGCCGCGGCCTCGATGTTGTGCCCCTGCACGTCGCCGATGGACAGTCCGATCCGGCCGTCCGGCAGGACGAAGGCGTCGTACCAGTCGCCGCCCACGTTGAGGCCGAGGTTGGCCGGCGTGTACCGGACCGCCAGATGGAGGCCGGGCGCGGCGGGCAGGTCCCGGGGGAGCATGCCGCGTTGCAGGGCGATGGCCAGCTCGACCTGGGTGCGCTGCGCCTCCGCGCGCTGGCGCGCCTGGGCGGTGAGCGAACCGAGTCGGGCCAGCAGCTCGTCGCCTTCGTCCGTGGGGCGCTTGCGGGGCATCGATCACTTCCGGCGGGGCGGTGGCTCCCGGAAGGCCGACCGCCTGAATTTTCGGCAAACGTCTAGATTTTACCTATTCCGGGTGATCGCGCCCCGGGAGTGGCCCCGGTCAGCGGATCTCGGAGTCGATGCCGGTGATCACCGCGGGCCCGAGCGGTGCGGTCCGCTCGTCCAGTCCCGCGTCCCGGAGCGCGGCGTCCGCGAGCCGGCGGGCCTCCTCCTCGGCGTGCGGGCCGGTGTCGGCGTCGACGGTCAGACGCAGGGTGAAGGTGTTGTCGTCGTTGACGCTGAGCATGTCCAGGTCCTCCGCGCTGCCCATGTGCGTGCCGTGCGGATCGGCGGGCCGGAGCGCCCGGGCCAGCCGGCTGCGGGTGCCGGCCTCGATCCCGGTGGTGAAGGTGCCGGGGACGCTGATCACGTAGGTCGTCATGGGACAGTCCTTTCCTCGGGCGTCCCCTCGTCTACCCCGATTCGCGGGCTTCGCACAGCGGACGGGGGGCCGCGCCCCGGGGTGTCGCCGCTGCCGCCGGCGCGCGGTCCGTCAGCCCCTCTCCCCTGGCGTCACCCGGACGGTGGACCTGCCCGTGTCGGGTCCGGAACGGGGCGGGGCGCGGATGGGAGATTACGGGTGCGGCCTCGGTCCGCACCTCTCCCGTCTCCGTTCACGAAGGACACCGCAATGCGCCTGTGTCGTCCGCTCGCCGCCGTACTCGGCGGTCTGGCCCTCGTCCTGACCACCACGGGCTCCGCGCTCGCCGCCGACGGCACGTTCGCCTGGGTCGGCCCCCAGGGCAAGGCGTACGCCATCGACAGCCCGCCGGACTACAAGTGCTTCGACATGGCCCAGGAGGCCCGCGGCGCCCGCAACGGGACGAAGAAGCCGCTCGTCGTCTACACGAAGAAGAAGTGCAAGGGTTCGGCCCTGCGGCTGGCCCCCGGCAAGTCGGCGGCCGGCAGCGCCCGCTTCGCCAGCGTGATCTTCAACCCGCGCTGACCCCGCCGGCCCTGGTGCGCCGATCTCCTCGGGGGGCGCGAGCCCCCCTCAGATCCAGCCGTCCAGCGCGCCCATGAAGCCGTCGAAGTCGTCGCGGTAGAGGCTGTGCCCGGCCCCCTCGACCGTACGGACCTCGAAGCCCCGGCGGACCAGTTCCCCGCCCAGACCGGGACGTACGAGTCGGCCGGCGCCTGCCAGGACCACCAGCGAGGGCACCACCGGGCGTGCCGGTGCCCGGCTGACCGAGTAGATGCCCGGCAGGACGGCGGCCGAGGCGGGGTCCCAGGCCGCGAGCGTGGCCAGTTCGATGTCCACGTCGGTCTCGTCCCAGCGCGGGTTGAGGCCCTTGATCACCACGCGGCCGGCGTTCTTGAAGGCGGCGAAGTACGCGGACGCCTCGACCACGCGCGCCCGCATGTCCCAGGCCGGGTCGCAGTAGACGGCGCGGGCGGGCGCCAGTTCCTCGACGGCGCCGGCCAGCGCCAGTGCCCCGAGCGAGTGTCCGATCGCCAGCTCCGGCCGCCGCGGGAGGGTTTCGACGAGGTCGCCCGCCCAGCTCTCGGGGCTGTACTCGCCCCGGCCGCTGGCGCCGTGCCCGCGCAGGTCCACGCCGAGGACCCGGTATCCCTTGTCCGCCAGGACGGGGGCGACCCGGTGCCAGGCGCGATGGTCGGACATGATCCCGTGCACGAGGACGGCGATCCGGTCGCCGGTACCCCACTCGTGCGTGTGCAGCCTCATCGGCACGACCTCCCCCGTCGCATCCGTCCGATCATGTCATCGCGGCCGGTACCGGTTCCACCCTCGTCGGGTTCGTGTCGGGCCGGGGGCCGACGGGGCCGGCCCGCGTGAGCGGGAGGGTGCGGCTCACAACGGGGAGTGGGCCACCGCCGTCACATAGGCGCCGAACAGCAGGGAGACGAGGGCGAGGGCGCCGTAGACGACGACCGCCTGGGCCCGGCGCGGCCACCAGGCCCGGGCGAGTGCGCGGGCCATCGGGATGAGCAGCGGGAAGGCCGGCAGCAGGAACCGCGGCTTGGAGGAGAAGGAGCCGGAGCCGCCCAGGACGAGAACGACCAGGACGCCGGAGAAGACCACCAGGGCCAGCGGGGCGCGGTCCAGGCACAGCAGGACGAACAGCAGGACGCCCACCGCGACGATCAGCAGGGCCGCCGGGTAGACGACGCCTCCGCCGTACAGGAACAGGGCCTGGAGGAAGCGCAGCGAGCCCGCGCTGAAATCGAAGCGGGAGTTCCAGGCGCTCTGGACCGTGAAGTAGCCGCCCAGCGGGTCTCCGATCCGGCTCCCCACCCACAGCACGTAACCGAGCCAGCCCAGCGGGGCCAGGGCCGTCCCGGCCCACAGCCCTGCCGGGACCCGGCCGCGGCGCCGCAGTGCCTCGTGCCCGGCGGCGAGGCAGACGGCCGCCGCCACCGCGAATCCGCTGGGCCGGGCCAGACCCGCCAGCGCGGCGAGGGCGCCCGCCCACAGCCAGCGCCCCCTGAGGACGCAGTACAGCGACCAGGCGGCGAGCGCCGCGAACAGCGACTCGGTGTAGGCGACGGTGAGTTCCACCGCCTGCGGCAGGGCGGCCCACAGGGCGACCAGCGCGGTGGCGACGCCGCGCCCGTACAGGTGGTGGCCGGTGAGGTGGATGCCGTACGCGGCGACGATCGCGGCCGTCCAGGCGACGATCAGGGCGGCCTGGCCGGGAGCGAGGGGCAGGGCGGTGGTGAGGGCTCTGATGAGCGCGGGATAGAGGGGGAAGAACGCCCAGTCGGTCTGGACGGCCCCGTGCGGGGTGATCCAGATGAGGTCGCCGTAGCCGTGCGCGGCGATGTGCAGGTACCAGCGGGAGTCCCAGGAGTGGGCCAGGTCCTCGATCGGCGGGCGGCCTCTGAGGGTGTTCGTGAGGACCACCGCGCCGACCCCGGCGAGCCGGACGGCCGCGAACAGGGCGAGGGCCGGCAGGGCGCCCCGCGGCGGGGCCGACGCGGCGGGCCGTGGCAGCCGGGGGCGGCCGAGAGGCCGGGAGGGGGCCGTCGGCTCGGCCCGGGGGACGGAGGAGGTGCGCACGCTGTCGACCTTGGGCACGCCCGCGGGGTGACGCAATCCGCGACCCGGGTTTCTCGCGCACTTCCACCCTGATTCAGGAACACGGGTGATCGGGCCGGGAGCTGTCACCGTCCGGGGCCGCGCGGGTCCGCCTGGAGGGGGGCTGCGGGCGCGCCGAAACCATGTGGTTATCATATGAGCGCTGCCTAGCTCGAAAGATGGACCTGTGACTGTCAACGACGACTCGTTCACGAACTGGAAGATCCGCGAGGAGATCGCGGAGTCGATGATCCCGCTCATCGGGAAGCTGCACCGCGAGCAGGACGTGACCGTCCTGCTGCACAGCCGCTCCTTGGTGAACAAGTCGGTGGTCAGCATCCTCAAGACGCACCGCTTCGCCCGGCAGATCGACGGTGCCGAACTGTCGGTCACCGAGACCATGCCGTTCCTGCAGGCCCTGGCCGCCCTCGACCTCGGGCCGTCCCAGATCGACCTGGGCATGCTGGCCACCATGTACAAGGCCGACGACCGCGGCCTGAGCGTGGAGCAGTTCACCGCCGAGGCGGTCGCCGGTGCCACCGGCGCCAACAAGATCGAGCGCCGCGAGCCGCGCGACGTCGTGCTCTACGGCTTCGGCCGCATCGGCCGCCTCGTCGCCCGCCTGCTGATCGAGAAGTCCGGCTCCGGCAACGGGCTGCGGCTGCGCGCCATCGTCGTCCGCGGCGGCGGCGCCCAGGACATCGTCAAGCGCGCCTCGCTGCTGCGCCGCGACTCCATCCACGGCCAGTTCCAGGGCACCATCACCGTGGACGAGGACAGCAGCACGATCCTCGCCAACGGCAACGCCATCAAGGTGATCTACGCCGACGACCCGTCGCACGTGGACTACACCGAGTACGGCATCCGCGACGCCATCCTGATCGACAACACCGGCAAGTGGCGCGACCGCGAGGGCCTGTCCAAGCACCTGCGCCCCGGCATCGAGAAGGTCGTGCTGACCGCGCCGGGCAAGGGCGACGTCCCGAACATCGTGCACGGCGTCAACCACCACACCATCAAGCCGGACGAGCAGATCCTGTCCTGCGCCTCCTGCACCACCAACGCGATCGTCCCGCCGCTGAAGGCGATGGACGACGAGTACGGCGTGCTGCGCGGGCACGTGGAGACCGTCCACTCGTTCACCAACGACCAGAACCTGCTGGACAACTACCACAAGTCCGAGCGCCGCGGCCGCTCCGCGCCGCTCAACATGGTCATCACCGAGACCGGTGCCGCCTCCGCCGTCGCCAAGGCGCTGCCCGACCTCAAGGCGAAGATCAGCGGCAGCTCGATCCGGGTCCCGGTGCCGGACGTGTCGATCGCGATCCTCAACCTCCAGCTGGCCCGCGAGGCCACCCGCGAGGAGGTCCACGACTACCTGCGCGAGGTCTCGCTGACCTCGCCGCTCAAGCGCCAGATCGACTTCACCACGGCGCCCGACGCGGTCTCCAGCGACTTCATCGGCTCGCGCCACGCCTCGATCGTGGACGCCGGCGCCCTGAAGGTCGACGGCGACAACGCGATCCTCTACCTCTGGTACGACAACGAGTTCGGCTACTCCTGCCAGGTCGTCCGGGTCGTGCAGCACGTGTCGGGCGTGGAGTACCCGACGTACCCGGCGACGGCGGTCTGATCCCCGCCCTGCCGCCCGCGCGCACGGCCGCCGTCCGGGGTTCCGGGCGGCGGCCGTCTCGCTCGGGCGCGCGCGGTCAGGCCACGGCCGGCCTGGCGCAGGCGCCCGTGGCGCACGCTGTGAGCCACTGGTCGAAGTCGGCGTCGTAGCGGGTGCCGATGCCGTCGTGGTAGACGGCGTACCCGCCGGCGTAGTCGCCGGCGCGGAAGCGGTCGAGCATGCGCTGCACGTCGTCGGGGTGCCGCTCGATCATGTAGCGCACGGCGAGGTACCCCCACGGATAGGTGCGGGTCACGTCGCTGTTGTCGTAGGTGTTCTCGAACAGGGTGCTCAGTCGGTACGTGTGCCTGCCCGCCTCCTGGACCGCCTGGTCGTCGGCGAGGCCGCGGTAGCCGTAGGACACGTACTCGGCGACGCCCTCGATCCACCACACGTCGGGCACGGAGATCTGCCGCCCGAAGTCGCCCTTCATGTCGTCACGGGCGTCCAGGAAGTGCGTGTACTCGTGGTTGAGGTTCCAGATCCGGGCCGGGAAGCCGTCGTCGGCGTCCTTCTGGTACATGATCGACATCGGCTGGTTGGCGGGGTCCGACGGGTCGCCGCCCAGCGTCATGCCGCCGTTGTCGGTGCTGATGCCGTACATCGCGCCGGCGTACATCTGATAGTCGGCGCGACTGCCGAAGACCACGAGCCGGAGGGTCGAGGCGTACTGGCCGGGTATCGGCCCGCCCGCCTTCACGACCGCGCGGAAGTACGCGTCCTGGCGGAGCACACTGGCGCAGGCGGCGTCGAGGTCGGCGGCGGTCAGCGCCTGGGCGCGGACGGTGACGTTCGCGTCGCAGTGGCGGGTGACCGGCAGGACGGCCCGGTCGAGCTTCTCCGGCAGGTCGCAGACGTCGTAGTAGGCGCAGTCGGCACTGTCGTAGAAGGCGGCCTGCGCGGCCACCGCCACCCACAGCCCGGCCGTCGGACCGGTGATCGCGGTCCGGTCCAGCAGGTCCTTGGCCAAGGGCCCGGCGGTGTCCCGCAGCTCGGGGTGTTCGACGTAACGGGCGACGTTCATCCCGGCGTTGGAGTCCAGGAAGGCCAGGTCGGTGCCGAGCTGGTCGGTGTTGGCCAGCGCGAAGTCGTACAGGGTGTCGATGATGCGCGGGTCGGCCGCCACCGCCCGCACGTACTGGGGGTTCCAGTTCCCGCGCCACAGGGGTGTGTAGACGTCGTTGACGGCCCTGATCATGCTGTCCACGGAGTCGTACGAGCTGTCGTAGTCGTCGAGCAGCCGCCGGTAGACGGAGAGGTAGCGGCCCTGCTGGTCGGCGCTGTCGGTGAGGATCACGGTCTCGCCGAGGATGTCGCCGTTGGCCGCCGTGACGTCCCGGGAGTGGGAGCGGGCGAAGAAGGTGTCGAGGCCGCTGGTGACCGCGGTGGTGAGCCGGGAGGTGTACGAGCCCACGTCCCCGGGGTGGTTGAACTGCACGTAGTAGCCGGCGCGCAGGAAGAGCACCAGGGGGAGCAGGCCGCCGGAGTTGTCGCCGCGGTACTGCCCCGCGGCTCCGGTGAACGCGTTCGCCACGGTCAGCATCTGCGCCTGGCGGAAGATGTCGCGGGCGTTCGTGCCGGTGACCGAGAAGAGCGTGTTGACGCAGTCCGGGGTCGCGGCCTTGACGTAGGCGACGAGGGCGGATCCGGTGCGGCCGCCGAAGTCGGCCGGGGTGCAGGCGGTCGCCTTCACCGTGTGCCCGGCCGGCCGGGTGAACGTGGGCGGGAGCGGCGGGAGTTGGACCGGGTCGAGCCGCTCGGGCCGGGTCGCGGGGCGCTCGGTGGCGGCGGTGGACGCGGCTGCGGGCGACGGCACGGGGAGCTGCGTGCGGGGTGCGGCGGCCGGGCCGGGCTGCGGGCGGGGGGCCGCCAGCGCCGGGGTGGTCAGCAGTCCGGCCAGGGTGACGCAGACGGCGGCGGCGCCGGCGATACGGCCGGCCCTGCCCCTCGGCACGCGTCCGGGCAGCGCGAAGCGATAGCGCATCTGGATTCCTTTACGAAGGGATGCGCCTCTGTGGGGTGTTGAGGCGTGAGAGGCACTGTCCCAGCGCACCGCCCGGCCAACAATGGCGTGTGACATAGCACATGGCACCGGCCGCTCATAACATCACGGCGGCGTGCGCTCCGCGTGCCGAGAGGCCGTCACCCCCCGGCGGGCCGAGCGCACGCCGCGTCACGCCTCATGCCGGGGCGCGCGCCTCCGCCCGCCCCGGCATGATCACCGCCGCCCGCCGCCTACCTGCGCCACGGACCCGTCACCGCGAACGTGGTCCCGGGCGTGTAGCAGTTGACGAACATCGTCTCCCCGTCGGGCGAGAAGGTGACCCCGGCGAACTCCCCCCACTCGGGCTCCGTCGCCGTCCCGATGTTCTGGCGGCCCCGGGCCATCGCGTACACCTCGCCCCCGCGGGTCACGCCGAAGACGTGCTGCGCGCCGTTGCCGTCCTCGCACACCATCAGGCCGCCGCTGGGAGCGAGGCAGATGTTGTCCGGGGATTCGCCGGGCAGCTGCACGTCGGTGTGCGGGCCGAACACGACGACCAGGGTCAGCCGGCGGCGCGCCGGGTCGTAGCGCCAGATCTGCCCGTAGTGGTCGGCCCCCGAACCGTCCGCGCTCCGGGCGAAGGACGACACGAAGTACACGCAGCTGCCGCCCCAGTAGCAGCCCTCCAGCTTCTGCGCGTGGGTGATGCCGCCCGCCCCGTAGTCCTGGAACCGGGTCGGCGTGGAGGCGGCGGACGGGTCGGGGACGTCCGCCCATTCGACGCCGTCGAAGCGCGCGCCCGTCTCCTGGACCGTCGACAGATCCGGTACGCCGGGCACCCGCATCGCCTGGAGCCGGCCGCCGGCGCGCAGCGACCCCACGCCGCCCAGCGGCCTGTTCGGCAGGAAGCGGTAGAAGAGGCCGAACGGCTTCTCGAAGGCGTCCTCCGTCTCGTAGACGACGCCGTTGCGCGGGTCGACGGCGATCGCCTCGTGCTGGAAGCGGCCCATCGCGGTCAGCGGGACCGCGCCGGTGCGGTGCGGTTCGGTGGGGTGGACCTCGAAGATGAAGCCGTGGTCCTTGGTGTAGCCGTTGGTCCCTGCCCTGTCCTCGGTCTCCTCGCAGGTCAGCCAGGTGCCCCAAGGGGTCCGGCCGCCCGCGCAGTTGACCGCCGTGCCGGCGATGGCGACCCGCTCGGAGAGTACGCGGTGGTGCGCGTCGATCGTCAGGGCCGTACAGCCGCCCTTGCCCTGCGGGTCGTAGGTGAGACCGCTGACGGTCGGGACCGCGATCGGGGCGGTGACGCGGTTCTCGTGGTTGCGGACGAGGTGCGTGCGGTTCTTCCGCCCGGCGAAGGCGGCCATGCCGTCGTGGTGGGAGGGCACACGGCCCTCGCCCGAACGGAGCTGGTGGCCCTCCTGCGAGAGCACGGTGTAGCGGAAACCTTTCGGCAGGTCGAGCAGGCCGTTCGGATCGGGGACGAGCGGGCCGTAGCCGGTGTGCCCCAGGTTCTGGGCGGCGGCGGTTCCGGCGAAGATCTCGGACAGGGCCCCGGTGAAGGCGATGCCCGCTCCCAGGGCACCCGCGGTGGACAGGACCTGACGGCGCGTTGCAGACATGCGGCAACAACCTTCCTGCTGGCGGACAGGAACTGTGACCCGCCGTGTCTATCACCTGGTGCGGGGCCTCGGGAACCACGCGCGGAGCACGTGTCACTCCT
Organism: Streptomyces sp. NPDC038200; assembly: GCF_055600785.1. Lineage (NCBI taxonomy): Bacteria > Bacillati > Actinomycetota > Actinomycetes > Kitasatosporales > Streptomycetaceae > Streptomyces > Streptomyces sp. NPDC038200. The sequence goes on along the minus strand of NZ_JBVJYH010000024.1, from coordinate 13,125 downwards.
CGACGGAGTGATTCCTCCACGTCGTTCCTCCACGGCCCGTCGGCACCCGCGGGCCCGGCGCCCGCCGCCCGGTACCGGTGCGCCTACGCCCCGGCGACGCTCCAGGTGCGCGAGGCCCAGGTGCGCAGATGCGGGGCCTGGGCGACGAGATCGCGGTACGCGGCCGTGGCGGACCGGAACACCGTCTCCACGACGTCGTCGGCGACGGCGTCCGGCCGCCAGGCCAGCACATAGCGGCACCACAGCGGGGAACCCACCAGTGGCTTGACCACGACATGCGGGATCGGCCGCAGCGTCGGCTGCACGAGGGACACCCCGAGACCGTCGGCGATCATGCTCTGCAGCTGGGTCTGGTCGCCGAGCCACTCGTGGACGGTGACCGGCGTGAACCCGGCCGCCGCGCAGGCGTCGTAGAACACCCCCGGCCAGCCGGCGCCGTCGTCCGGGGTCACGAACCAGGCGTCCTCGGCGAGGTCGGCGAGCTGCACCTGGGCGCTCTGCCGCAGCCGGTGCCGGGCGGGCAGGGCGACGAACGTGGGCTCGGTGACGATCCCGCGGTGCCGTACGGCGGTCGAGTGCCGTAGTTCCATGCCCGGGTAGTCGGCGGCGATGGCGGCGTCCACCGCGCCCTCCTCCAGCAGCTCCACGATCCGCGAGGACGCGTAGGCGCTGGTGACCGCGATCGTCAGTTCCGGCAGCCGGGCGCGGACGCGGGAGACCGTGCCGGAGAGCACCGGCGAGTTGGTGGCGGCCACACGCAGCGTCCGGCGGGCGCGGGCGGCGGCCGGACGGTGCCCGATCGCGGCGGCCCGCGCGAGGACGTCGCGGGCCTGCTCGACGACCTCGGCGCCGTACCGGGTCGGCCGGACCCCGCTCGGCCCGCGCTCGAAGAGCGCCTCCCCCAGGTGGCGTTCGATGCGGCGGAGCTGAGTGCTCACGGCCGGCTGCGAGTAGCCCAGCTGTGCCGCGGCGCGGCCCACACTGCCCGCGTCGGCGATCGCGCACAGCACCCGCAGATGCCGCAGCTCCAGCTCCATCGCTCCACTCCCCGTCCGTTTCCTCGTCCGGTCCCGCGCCCGCGCCCATCCGCGGCCACGGCCGTGCGCGCTCCGGTCCCCCGGCCCTCGCCGGCCGTGCTCACGACCGGCGGACCGCAGCGTTCCATTGTGCCTTCCCGGACACAAGGCGCAGGTCCGCCAGGGTACGGACGACCGGCGACCGCCCACCGCCGACGCCGCCCCGCGCCATGAGCCCGGTCGTGCACGAGAGGCGAAGCACCCGTCGCACAGCGGGTCCCCGGGCGTCACGCAGCGAGTTTTGAGAGACGTTTTACGCGCCGCGCGGAACTACGGCTCCCCCGCGCGGGGTCTGACAGAGAGTCGGGCCCGTCAGGGCAGGAACGCGAGAGAGCGGGGCAGGTCGTGGGACGGCGCAAGGGCGGCATAGGGATCGCACTCGTCACGGGCGCGCTGCTGGTGGGCACGAGTGCCTGCGGCGGGGGCGGCGGTGACAAGGCGAGCGGGGACGACGCGAAGGGGGCGGACAAGCCGAGCGCGAGCGCCTCCGCGTCCCCGACGAAGCCCGCGGGCCCGCCGATGCTGCTGGAGACGATCACCCCGCAGACGGGAACCAAGGTCGGCGTGGCCATGCCGATCTCGGTGGTCTTCACGAATCCGGTGGCGCCGAAGGCACGGGCCACGGTGGAGAAGCACATGAAGGTGAGCGCCTCGCAGCCGGTGGAAGGCGCCTGGCACTGGTTCGGCGACAAGCGCGCCGACTGGCGGCCGAAGACGTACTGGCCCTCGGGCACGAAGGTGAAGATCGACGCCGACATGAAGGGCGTCAGCAACGGCAACGGACGCTACGGCGTGCACGGCTACACGCACACCTTCACGATCGGTGACGACGTGCGCGCGGACGTCTCGGTGACCGGCCACACCATGAAGGTGACCCGGAACGGCAAGGCGGTGCGGACCCTGTCGATCAACGCGGGCAGCGCCCAGTATCCGACGTGGAACGGCACGATGGCCGTCATCGACAAGCAGGAGAAGGTCCACATGACCTCCTGCAGCGTCGGCATCAGCTGCGACAAGGGCAGCCCCAACTACTACGACCTCACGCTGCCCTGGGACGTCCACCTGACCCAGTCCGGCACGTACGTCCACTACTCGACCGGCGACCCCAACCCGGGCAGCGGCAGCGCTCGCGGCTCGCACGGCTGCGTCCACCTGTCCATGTCGGACGCCAAGTGGTTCTACCGCCAGGTCAAGCAGGGCGACCCCGTCACCATCACCGGCTCGCCCCGTGCCAAGGCCTCGGCCGACAACGGCTACGCCGCCTTCAACCTGGGCTGGGACGAATGGCTGGCCGGCAGCGCGTCCGGGCAGGGGACGACCGCGACGCTGTGAGCCGCTGCGGTGGCGGCGCCAGGGGGAACGACCGGGGAGCCGGGGCCGCCGGGATCGCAGACGGATCACCGGCGGCCCCGGCCCTCTCGCGGGGTCGCTTCCGAGGGCGACACACCGCACGGGCCCGACCGGTTCGTGCGGGAGGGCGGGGGCAGGCTGCTCGCCGGCCGGTGAGCGCGGCACTCCGGTGAGGGCGGCACTCCACCGATTCGATGCCTGGTACGAGGAAGTGAGAACCTGCGTGCGAGGCAGCGACCCCGCGGAATCGGAGTCACCGGAAGCACCTCGGTCCGCGGCGCTGTCGCTGTGACCGCTTCCGTCCGCCAAGCGTCCCGCGGCGCCCGTGCCGCCGCGGAGTTCGGAGTTCAGGCAGTGCTTTTCGACGTCACCCGCGGCGAACTCGCCGCCGTCTTCGGCGAGGACCGGCTCGCGACCCTGCCCGCCACCGCCTTCCCGCCCTCCAGCGCGGACACCGAAGGCGCCCGCCTCCTGCAGACCGTCGGCGTCCCCACCGGGACGCTCTGGCTGCGCGAGGCCGACGAGGACGCGGACCGGCTCCCCCTCGTCCAGGACGTCGTCGACACCGAGGACTTCGAGGACGCCTCGCCGGACGCGGGCCGATGGCCCGTCATCGGCTGGCTGCTCAACGCCCACCTCGCCCTCGACCCCCGTTCCGGCACGGTGCACGCCTTCGACGCCGACGAGGAGACCGTGCGGGAACTCCACACGGATGTCTCCTCCCTCGTCCAGGTCACCCTCCGGTTCCAGCGCCTGCTGGAGGAGTTCACCTTCAGCGACGACGGCGACGAGGAAGCCGGCTTCGAGCGCCTGGAGCGCGAGGTCGAGCGGATCCGCCAGGAGACGAGCACCATCGACCCGCTCCCTTTCCTCGACGACGAGACCGTCTGGTCCGTGGTCGCCGACGAGATCGCCGCGGGCCAGCGCTTCCTGGGCAACAGCCCGGGAGGCCGCTCGCTCTACGGATGAGCGGCACCGGTGTCACCCACGAACCGCGCGGTCGCATCTGCGATCCCCGCTCGCCGCGGTCGGTCGGACTGGGCGGGCCCCGGGCCGGTCGAGGGACCGCGGGCCCGCCGTGCGGAGTCAGCGCCGGCCCAGCACCTCCGCCACCCGGATGAACCCGTCCGTGCCGTGGCCGAGGCCGATGACGCGGCGGGCCTGGCCCTCCACGGCCCGCATCACGGCCGCGTCGATGCCGTGGGACTCGGAGACGGCGACGACATGGGCCATGGTGGAGACGGCCGAGGTGATGGGGTTGATCTCACCGGAGTGGCTCCCGCTGTCGAAGTCCTTCGCGAACTCCTCGAACAGCGGCGGCAGGATCGCCGCGATGCCCTGGGCGAAGGGGGCCAGTTCGCCGGCGGTGACACCCTCCGCCCGGGCGAGCGCCACGGCGTGCGCGTACCCCGCCATCGCGGTCCAGAAGACGTCGAGCAGCGCGATGTCGAACGTGGCGGCGCGCCCGATCTCCTCCCCCAGGTGGGTGTGCGTCCCGCCGAGCACCTCCAGCGCCGCCCGGTGCCTGTCGTAGAGGTCGAGGGGCCCGCTGTGCAGGAAGACCGCCTCCGGGGTGCCGATGCTGGGCGCCGGCGTCATGATCGCGCCGTCCAGGTAGTCGATGCCGTGGGCCGCCGCCCACCGCGCGGTGTCCCGGGCGCGGCCCGGGGTGTCGGCGGTCAGGTTCACGACGGTACGGCCCTTCAGCGCGCGGGTGACGTCGTCTCGGCGCAGGATCGTGTCGGAGGCGTCGTAGTTCACCACGCAGACGACGGTCAGCTCCCCCGCCGCCACGGCCTCCTCGGCCGACGCGGCACCGGTCGCGCCCTGCTCGATCAGTTCCCGGTCCTTCCCGGGCGTGCGGTTCCAGACCGTGGTCCGCAGGCCGGCCTCGAGGAACGCGCCCGCCAGCGAGCGGCCCATGGGACCGAGGCCGAGCACGGTGACGGCAGGAAGATTCGTGGTCGTGGACATGTTGCAACTCCCGAAGGTGATGGCAAGAGAGCGGCCGGTCGGCCGTGGGAAACGAAGTGGACGAAGAGGACGCCGATGACGCGCAGCCGTGCCCAGGACCCGAACGTCTGCGGAGTGACCGCCGCGATCGCCGTGATCGACGGCAAGTGGAAGACGTCGCTGCTGTGGCTGCTGGAGTCCGGCCCGCACAGGCCGGGTGAACTGCGCCGCCGGCTGCCGGGGTTGAGCGAGAAGGTGTTGACCCAGGCGCTGCGCGAGATGGCGGAGGACGGGCTGGTGCACCGGGAGGTGCACGATGTGCTGCCGCCGAAGACCGTGTACTCGCTGACCGGGTACGGCCGCGACCTGGCCGAGGCCCTGGACCCCCTGGCCGCGTGGGGCCACCGCCGTCTGGACCGGCTTCGCGAGCGCGAAGCGGCGTCCTGAGGCGCTGCGGCTGTCACCTCCTTCTGTGTGCTCGGGCAGCCCCTGACCTCGGTGAACAGCCTCTCCCGGCTGGTCGGGGGCTGCCAAGTACCCACAAAGAAGTGGGTGGTCCGCGTCCCTCCTCCGGGCGCCTGCCCGGCAGGGGCGCGCGTCCCCTCGCCACCGCGATCGTCAACCGGGACATCGAGGGGCCGAGGACGCCCCCCGAACCCCCTACGGTCCGGACGCCCCGTGGCCCTGCACGCGTACGACCGTCGGCTCCCGGCGCCGAACCGGTTCCCGTCCGCCGCCGGCCCCGATCGAGCGGAGCCTGTCCCCCGGCACCGACGTCTGCCGGGTCACCACTGACGGCTTCGTCGCCTTCCCGTTTGCCTAAAGCCTTTAGGAAGTTCCATAATCGCCTCCGGCGAAAGGGGCGGAACCATGGTGCGTGCGGGTCTGACCACCGAACGGCTGGTCCGGGCCGGCGCGGAGCTGGCCGACGAGGTCGGTTTCGACCAGGTCACGGCGTCCGCGCTGGCCCGGCGGTTCGACGTCAAGGTGGCGAGCCTGTACTCGCACCTGAAGAACTCCCAGGACCTCAGGACGCGGATCGCGCTGCTCGCGCTGGAGGAGCTGGCCGACCGTGCCGCCGAAGCGCTGGCCGGCCGGTCCGGGAAGGACGCCCTCGGCGCCTTCGCCGACGTCTACCGCGACTACGCCCGGACGCATCCCGGACGCTACGCGGCGGCCCGGCACCCTCTGGACCCGGAGACCGCGGCGGGCAGCGCGGGAGTCCGGATCGCCCAGCTGACCCGGGCGATCCTGCGCGGCTACGACCTCACCGAGCCGGACCAGACCCACGCGGTCCGCCTGCTGGGCAGCGTCTTCCACGGCTACGTCAGTCTGGAGTCGGCCGGCGGCTTCAGCCACAGCGCGCCCGACTCGCAGGAGTCGTGGACCCGGATCCTGGACGCCCTCGACTCCCTGCTGCGCAACTGGCCCGCGCACCCCTGATCTCCTCCGGGACACAGGTCCGTGCGCTGCGCCCCGCCCCCTCACCGCCGACCTGACACCGCGCCGCCCGACCGCACGGCCGCCCGGCCCCAGGACCCCCTGGTCCCGGGGCCGCCGGCTCACACCAGGTGGGCGAAGACGACCAGGTTGTCGGTGTAGTCCCGCACCGTGTGGTCGTAGTCCCCGGCACAGGTGATGAGCCGGACCTCGGGCCGGTCGGCGTCCGCGTACACCCGCTTGCTGGGGAAGTCGTCCTTCGCGAAGGTCTCGGCGTCGTCCACGACGAAGTCCGCCGTCTGTCCGTCGGTCCGCTCCACGGAGAACCGGTCACCGGGCTCCAGCCGGTCGAGGTTGGCGAAGACGGCCGCGGAGGTCACCGTGTCGACGTGCCCGGCGATGATCGCGGTGCCCGTCTCGCCGGGCGAGACGCCGTCGGAGTACCAGCCGACGAGATTGGTGTCGCCGGCGGGCGGGGGCTGGAGCTGACCCGAGGCGCCGATCACCAGAGTGGTGAAGGGGGCGTCCACGGAGATCTTGGGGATGCGCAGACGGGTCGGCGAGGAGCGGGGCAGCGCATCGCCGGGCTGCCGCGGACCGGCCGTCGACGCGGCGCCGGCGCCCGAGGCCCGGTGCGCCCCCGGTTCGTCGTCCGCCCCCTGATGGCCGCCGAACATGCCGACGGCGAGGAAGACGGCCGCCACGCCCCACAGCGTCAGCCGCCCGCCGCGGCCGGAGCGAAGCTCGCCCGCCGGGGGTGCTGAGGGGTTCGTGGAGGGATCTGCTGCCATCGGACACCACCTCACTCGGGCACGGCAGCACGGGGATCAGGGCAGGGGGCGGCGCCGGAACCGGCGTCCGGGCGGGGCGCCGGGGGACGCGGGCCGCCGACACGGTCGGCGTATCGGCGGCGTCCGCAGCCCCTGGGACTCGGCGGCCCGTCAGGACGCCGGCTGGGCGGCCTTCTTGCGGCGCAGCGCGTACGCACCGGTGGCTGCTACGCCCAGCACGGCGAGGCCGCCCGCGGTGACACCGGGCGACGCGAGCGCGCCACCGCCGGTGTGCATGCCGCCGTGCGGCTTGCCGCGCTCCTCGTCCTCACCCCAGTCACCCTTGCCACCGCCCTTTTCCTCCCGGTCGCCCTTGCCGCCCTTGTCCCCCTTGTCTCCCTTGCCGCCACCGCCCTCGTCCTCGCCCTTGTCGCGGTAGCTCTCGGGATCGAACTTGTCCTCGCCGTCCGAACCCCAGTCGCCGCTGCGCACCGTGGCGAGCGCTCCGCCACCCGTGTGCATTCCGCCGCGCGGGCCGTCGTGTTCACCCCCGCTGTCCCGCTTGTTGCCGTAGTCATTGTCCTGCTCCCTGTCGGAGCCGCTGTCTCGGTCGCTGTCGGATCCCTTGTCCTGGCCACGGTCGGAGTCGCTGTCTTGCTCCCTGCTGTACGAGGAGCCGTCACGGCCGCCGTCGTGCTCGGCCGGGACGGCGAACGCCGCGCCGGGCGTGGCGAAGGCGAGGGCGGCGGTGGCCGCCGACGTCGCCAGGAGCATGCGGGCAGAGCGCATAGTGATGTCCTTCCGCCGTGACCGGGCAGCGGATACCTCATCAGCTGGATGGACCCGGTCCCGACATGAACCACCGTCAGTGAGGCCCCTGGCTCCCACCATCCGGGCCGCCCAGCCGGGTCACCAAGCCACCCGTCTGCCCCAGCGCGCCCGCTGTACGGCCCCTCGTCCGGCCCAATCGCCGAAGCGGGCCGACGCCTGGACGAGTGACCGAGTCGTACGCCGGCAGGGCGCACGCGGCTCCCGTCCGTTCAGCGCGCGGCCCGGCGGAGGGACGCCGACCGAGAAGGAGGCACCCCATGCTCGTGAACGCCCTCCGCGGACCCGGAGTCCGGCGACTGGTCGCCGCAGGGGCCGGTGCCCTGCTCGCCGTCACCGCCGTCGCCGTCCCGGCCCGCGCCGGGCATCGGCCGCGTCGGCGCGACCGGCACGGTCACCACCTTCCCGGTGCCGGACGGCGCCGAGAAGGTGCCCCTGAGCCTGACGACCGGGCCCGGCCGGGCCGTGTGGTTCACGGAGTTGCTCGGCAACGCCCTCGGCCGTGTCCAGCTCGGCACCGAGTGACACCCAGGGCACGGCTCGTGTCCCCCCGCCCTCGTGTCCCCCGCCCTCGTGGCCCCCCTCGTGACCGCCGCCCTTGTGATCACGACCCTTGTGATCACCGCCCTCTTGTTATGACCGCAGTCATAACGCAGGCTGGTGCCGACAGCACGGCAGGCCGAGGCGGTGGGAGGAAGCAGTGGCGGACGGAACGGCGCGAGCCCTGTGGGAGCGGTACGAGCCGGTGCACGATCTCGTGTACTTCGCGCCCGAGGCGCACCGGGCGGCGGAGGAACTCGGACTGCGTGGCTTCTGGATGGGCTACTTCGCGCTGCGCGCGGCCCCGCTCGGCGCCGCGCCGCCGTCCGTCGTGACGAGTTGCTTCTACGTCTTCCACCCCGCCCGAGTGGCCCGGGCGCTGCCGGACGCCTGGACGTACGCCGCTCCGGCCGACGTGCTGGCGGCCCGCGAGGAGGCGATGGAGGCGGCGATGACCCGTCTGTTCGGCGCGGACACCGTCGGCTCCGCCGATTTCGCGGAGGCGGCGGACCTCGCGTGGGAGGCCGCGGCGGCCGCGGACACCAGGGGCAGGGTGCTGGCCGCCGCCAACCAGGCGGTGGACCGCCCGGACCGGCCCGCCGCACGCCTGTGGCAGGCCGTGACGACCCTGCGCGAGCACCGGGGCGACTCCCATGTGGCGGTACTGGTGAGCCTGGGGCTCGGGCCCGTGGAGGCCATGGTGCTCAAGGCGGCGGCCGGTGAGTCCGACGGGCTTTTCCTGCGGGAGACCCGGAAGTGGCCGGAGGAGGACTGGGCGGCGGCCGGGGCGCGGCTGCGCACAGACGGCCGGCTCACGGCGGACGGTTCGCTCACGCCCGCGGGTGCGGCCGTGCGCGCGGAGGCCGAGGCGCTCACCGACGCGGCGGCCGAGGGACCATGGGCCGCGCTGGGCGCCGAGCGGAGCGAGCGCCTGGCCGCGCTGCTGGAGCCGCTGGCCCGCGCCGTCGAGGGGTCGGGGCTGCTGCCGCCCGGGAATCCGGTGGGGCTGACCCGGGGGACGTACCCCGTCGGCCGCTGAGGCCCTCACCGGCGCCCCCGCCCGGGGTACCGGGCCGGCGGCGCCCCGTGCCGGGTGGCGGGGTGCCGCGGGGCTACCAGGTCACCGGCAGCCGCTCGGGGATCCGCTTCATGAAGCCGGTGCGCCACACCGGTTGGCCCGGCGGGACGGCGAGGGCGAGGTCCGGCAGCCGGTCGAGCAGGACCTCCAGGGCGATGCGGGCATGGGCGCGGCCGAGCGCGGTCGCGGCGCAGTAGTGCGCGCCGCCGCCGAAGGACAGATGGTCGGCGGTGTTGTCGCGGTGGACGTCGAAGCGGTGCGGGTCGGGGAACTCGTCCGGGTCGAGGTGGGCGCCCTCCGCGAGGACGAGGTCGGAGACCAGCCGTGCCTTCAGGTACCGGTGGATCTCCTGGTAGGCGGGGTGCGGAACTCCGACATCGGACGCCAGTCCAGCCGGGTGCCGTCCGCGTCGGCCGCCGACACGGCGCCACGGACTTTGGCGCGCACCCCGCGCAGGTTCTTCACGGCCTTGCGGCGGGCCTCGTCCGGTGGCTGGCCGGAGGCCTCGTACATCTCGGCGACGTACAGGTCGGTGTAGACGAAGTCGACCCGGTCGAAGTGGTCCAGCCCCAGCGGGCGAGGTCGTGCGGGCGACGGGCGGAGAAGTAGCTGTTGCCCGGCGACACGCCGATCACGGCGTGCGCGCCCTCATCGAGGACGACCTAGCAGTGGGAGGTGTACGGCTGGACTTCGAAGACGTCGGCCATCAGCACGGATGCTGTGGTCACGGGGGAGATCCTCCGCCGGCGCTGGTCCCTGCGGGGCCCTGTGCCCCCGGTGTGGCGACGCGGCGGCATCACGCTAGCCGTACCGGATCACCACGCGTAGTAACCGCCTGGGTTTGGCCGAAATCAGTCGTATCAACGGTTGAACTGCCCCGCGACCGGCTCTCGTTGAGGGCCGTACCCTGGGGCCGTGGTCAACCGAGACGAGGATCCAGGACAGGTGGCGTCCCGGCTCACCGGGCGCGCGGTCACCGAGGCCCGGCGGTCGTCGGGGTCACCCGCCGAAGTACTGCTGGACGGCGGGACACCGGTGATGGTCAAGCGCGGCGACGGTCCCGGTGCGGTGCGCGCCGAGGCGGCGGGGCTGCGCTGGCTGGCCGCCGCCCACGCGGTCCGGGTGCCGGAGGTGCTCGGGCACGACGAGCACTGGCTGGTGACCGAACGGGTGCGAACCGGGTCACCCACCCCGGAGTCGGCGCTGCGTTTCGGCCATGCTCTGGCCGCTCTGCACGCGGCCGGCGCACCCCACTTCGGGGCTCCGCCGCCCGACGGCCCCGAGGACGCCTACATCGGCCTCGCCCCCATGCGGAACGCGCCCGGCACCGACTGGCCGCGCTGGTACGCGGAGCACCGCGTACTGCCGTACGTGCGCGGCGCGGTCGACCGCGGCACGCTCCGCCCCGGCGAAGCACCCGTGTTCGAGCGGGTCTGCGCGCGACTGCCCCGGCTGGCGGGCCCGGCGGAGCCGCCCGCACGGCTCCACGGCGACCTGTGGAACGGCAACGTGCTGTGGGGCGCCGACGGCGAGGTGCGGCTCATCGACCCGGCCGCGCACGGCGGTCACCGGGAGACCGACCTGGCCATGCTCCGACTGTTCGGCTGCCCCCACCTGGACCGGGTCCTCGCCGGCTACCAGGAGGCGGCTCCCCTGGCCGACGGCTGGCGGGACCGGGTGGCACTGCACCAGCTCTTCCCGCTCCTGGTCCACGCGGTGCTGTTCGGGCGTGGCTACGCCGAGCAGGCGCTGGCGGCCGCGCGGTCGGCGCTCGCGGAGTGACGCATACGACACCGCTTCCGAGCAGTGATCACGGAGCGTAAGGAAACCATTCACCCGTTCGATTCGTATAAGGACGTGAAAGCCGAATCAGGGAGAGACCATGCAACCGTTCACGCTCAACTACGCGCGGCCCGTTGTGCAGTTGGACGTCACCACTCCGTACGCATACGACTCCGGACTGCAGTTGAACGTCCTCGCGGACGGACGGATCGCCGCCACCGACCACGCGACCCTGAGAGCGCTGGGGACGACGACCTCGACCGCCGGTTCCAAGACGCACTTCGACGACTGAACCGCGGGCTTGCGAACGATGACCGTGCTCATCCTGACCACTGAGGAAGACGTGACGGCGGACATGGTGGTCCTCCGGCTGGGCGAGGCCGGTGTGCCCGTCGTCCGGCTCGACCCCGCCGATCTCACGAACGGGGTGGCGCTGTCGGGCGAGTACGTGCACGGCGCCGGCCGGGGACATCTGTCCGTCGGCGGTCGCCTGGTGAGCATGAACGGCCTGCGCTCCGTCTGGGTGCGCAGGCCGGGAGTCCCGGCCGCCCGCGCCGCCCAGCCGTCCGCCTGGCTGACGGAGGAGTCGTCGCAGGCGCTGTACGGCATGCTGCGCTGCAGCGACGCCCGCTGGATGAACCATCCGGACGCCGCCCGCCGCGCGCGCCACAAACCCTGGCAGCTGCATCTGGCCCAGCGCAGCGGTCTCGCGGTGCCGGCCACCCTCATCACGACGTTCCCGCAGGCGGCGCGGGAGTTCGCGGAACGCTTCCCGGACCTGGTGGTCAAGCCGGTCTCCGGCGCGCATCCGCAGGAGCCGCCCCGAGCGGTGCCGACCAGCCGGGTCGCGCCGGACGCCGACTTCTCCGCGGTGGCCTTCGGCCCGACCCTGCTGCAACGGCGGGTCCCCAAGCGGGCCGACATCCGGCTCACCGTCGTCGGCGGGACGCTGCTGGCCGCGCGCAAGCCCGCCGACCCGCACGCCCACCCGGACGAGGTGGACGTCCGGTTCGCCCCGTCCGTCTCCCCCTGGCTGCCGGCGGACGTGCCGCCACGCGTCGCCGAGGGCGTGCTCCGCTACATGGCGGGTGCGGAACTGGCTTACGGGGCCTTCGACTTCGCGGAGGACTCCGACGGGATCTGGTGGTTCCTGGAGTGCAACCAGTCCGGCCAGTTCGGGTTCGTCGAGATGGACACCGGCCAGCCGATCGCCGCCACGATCGCCGCGTGGCTGGCCGGGCAGGGGGACGGGGGCCGCAGGTGTGCGGAGAGCGACCGGAGCGCAGCCTCTTGAGGGTGCGGGGATCGGCACGGAGAAAGGAACACGACATGCGCATCGGACTGCTGGGAACGGGCCCGTGGGCGCGGGCGGCGTACGCTCCCGCCCTGGCCGGGCACACCGGCCTGGAGTTCGCCGGGGTGTGGGGGCGCCGGCTGGAGGCGGCGACGGCGCTGGCGGAGCAGTACGACGTCGCCGCTTACGCCGACGTGGACGCGCTGCTGGCCGACGTCGACGCGGTGGCGGTGGCCCTGCCGCCCTCCGTACAGGCCGAGTCGGCGGTGCGCGCGGCCCGAGCGGGCCGTCATCTGCTCCTGGACAAGCCGCTGGCGGTGTCGGTCGCCGAGGGGCGCGCCGTCGCGGAGGCGGTGGAGCGGGCCGGGGTGGCGTCGGTGGTGTTCTTCACCGCGCGCTTCCAGAAGGAGCCGGAGGCCTGGATCGAGGAACAGGCCGCCGCGGCGGGCTGGTTCACGGCGCGGGCGCAGTGGCTGGGCGCGGTGTTCACCACCGACAGCCCGTTCGCGGACTCGCCGTGGCGGCGGGAGAAGGGCGCCCTGTGGGACGTCGGCCCGCACGCCCTGTCGGTCCTGCTGCCGGTCCTCGGCGACGTGCGGCACGTCGTGGCGGCGGCACACGGCCCGGCGGACACCGTCCACCTGGTGCTCGACCACGCCACCGGCGCGTCGAGCACCCTCACGCTGAGCCTGTCGGCGCCGCCGGCCGCGGCCGGGGCGGACGTGGAACTGCGCGGCGAGGCGGGTGTGACGGTCCTGCCGGGGAGTTCCGAGGGGGCGGTCCCCGCGCTCGCCCGGGCCGCCGACGCACTGGTGCGGGCGGCCCGCACGGGCCGCCCGCACCCCTGCGACGCCGCGTTCGGCCTCCGGGTCACCGAGATCCTGGCGACGGCGGAGGCCCGGTTGGCGAGCGGCACGGACTAGGTGTATTGATCACGAGCGTTGTTGACACTTGGCGGGCTTGATCATGGCGAAGACCTCCGGTGTGGTGGAGCTGTCTAGGACTGCACCGCAC
>NZ_JBVJYH010000023.1:0-146069 GCF_055600785.1 Streptomyces sp. NPDC038200 | reverse complement strand
CGGCGAGCGTCTCGGGGTCTCCCAGATGCACGTCTCCCGCCTGATCAGCCGCCTCCTGGCCCGACTGCGCGAAGGCATGCTCAGCACCAGCTGAGCCTCACGACGCGACAGGCCGGCGCTCCGGACGCAACCGCGCCCGGAGCGTTCCGGTGTCGGGGCGGCCTCAACGGGCGAGGCGGTGCTTCCTGCCGCCCCGGCGGAAACGCATCGCGGCGTAGACGAGAGCGACGACGAGGACGACGGCGCCGATGACCAGCAGATAGAACAGGCCATGGACGGCGAATCCGATGATGCCCAGGATCAGGGCCACGAGGATCAGCAACAGGAACACAATCATCGGATCTCCTGACAACTCCTGAGATCATTCGGGGTGGCTTCGGTGGTCAGCGGCGGGCCAGCCGCCGCTCGCCGCCGGCGCCCGGCTCGTAGGCCAGCTCGTAGTGGGCGAAGATCCCCGGCTCGTCGGCGGCGGCCAGTTCGCCGTCGGTGTCGATCGACGGAGCCTTCTTGACCCGGCCCTTGCCGTGGGCGACCTTCAGGTAGCCCGGACCGACCGTCGCACCGCCGAGGGGGACGAACGCCAGTCGGCGGCGGGTGGGCAGACCGATGGTCACCGTGGCGAAGAACGGCTGGTCGTTGCTGGTGTCCACATAGACCGACTCCAGTACGCCGATCTTGTGCCCGTCCGCGTCGACAACGTCATGACCCCGCCATTCGCGGATGTCGGATGCCTCGAACATCAGAACCTCCTGTGCACGGGGTACCCCGTGACACGCCGGAGATGTTCGCGGACGCCCTCGAAGCCCTCAGAAGGCGTACCGGATGCGCAGCCAGGGCGCATGGGCCGCCACGAGGCCGGTCAGCGTGTGCACGGCCTCCGCCTTGACCCGGTTGGCGTAGCGCACGTTCAGCGCCCCGTTCTCCGAGCGTTTGCCCTGCTGCAGGGCGGGCCGCCACAGCACCTCCTCGGCGCGGGGGTGCCAGCCCAGGTTCACCTCGTGCAGTTCCCGGTTGTGGGTGAGCATGATCACTTCGGCGGCCGCCTGCCGTTTGACCCGGTCGGGCAGGACGTCGTCGAGCTGCCGGAGCAGCTCGGTCCAGGCCTGCTCCCAGCCGGGCCGCAGCACCACGGGGGAGAGGTTGAAGTGGACCTCGTAGCCCGCGTCCAGGAAGTCCGCCGATGCGGCGATCCGCTCGTCCACCGGAGACGTCCGCAGGTCCAGCAGCCGCGAGTCCGCCGCGGGCATCAGCGAGAACCGGATACGCGTCCGGCCGCGCGGGTCCAGCGTCAGCAGGTCGGGATTGACGAACTTGGTGGCGAACGACGCCTTCGCCGAGGGCCACCGGCGGAAGGCCCGCACGAGATCCGCGGTGTTGTCGCAGACCAGGGCATCCACCGAGCAGTCGCCGTTCTCCCCGATGTCGTAGACCCAGGCCGACTCGTCGCACTGGTTGGGCTCCCGCTTGCGGCCCAGACGTGCGATGTGGCGTGCCAGGTGGGCGATGATGCCGTCGATGTTGGTGAAGACCGTGATGGGGTTGGCGTATCCCTTGCGGCGCGGCACGTAGCAGTACGCGCAGGCCAGGGCGCAGCCGTTGGAGGGGCCGGGGGCGATCCAGTCGGCGGAGCGGCCGTTGGGTCGCGTGGCCAGCGTCTTCTTCTCGCCCAGGACCAGCGTCTCGCCCTTCACGCGCACCCAGCGCTCGATGTTCCCCTCGTTGCCGTGCAGCCCGGGAATGCGCCAGTGGGAGTCCACCTCGATCACTTCGGCGTCCGGGAAGCGGGCGAGGATCTGCCGGCCGCGCGGGGACGCGGCGGCGGCAGGTTCCGCATAGAGGGTCCGCACGGGCAGCAGGCGGCGGGCCGCGGGCGAGTCCCGGAAGGCCGGGCGGTCCCCGCAACCGTGCTCCGCGGCCCGGCCGCCTCGCTCGCTCGTGCCCGCTCCCGCAGCCGCGGCGGCGTCGAGCGAGTCGAGGTCGAACAGGGCGTCGGGGCCGCCGTCCGGTCCGGCGGAGGGGTACCTCATACGTGCTCCGCTCGGGATGTCGGGGGTGGAGGCCTCACTCCACTGTAGGCACCCGCCGGGCGGGGGCCGGTGCCCGGCGGAGGGCCGCGCGTCTCGCGCCCAGTCGGCCCTCAGCCCTCCTCCAGGGGGTCGTGGCCCCAGTTCATCAGCGAGTGGCGCCACCGCGTGTCGCGCACGTCCCCGGAGGGACGCTGGGCGAGGTGACGGCGGATGTAACCGGTCACCTTCCGCATATGGGCATAGTCCGCGTCCGAGAGGTCGCCCTGCTTCTTCCGGAGGATGTCCACGATGGCCCGCCCGGAGGCGTGACCGGTGGACTCGCCCCCGTCCTTGTGCTGGCCCGCCGCTCGGGAGTCCTCGGTCGCCAGCCACTGCTCCAGTCCGGACGGTGTCATGTTCACCAGTTCGCGGAAGGCGTCCCAGGTCTCACGGTGCTCGCCGTCACCGCCTCCCATGCCCGCCTACTTCTTCCGCTTCAGGGCGGACGGCTTGTGCACGGCCGTGCGGCCGGACTTGTCGCTGCGCACCTCGTACTGCGGGTCGTCGGGCGAGGCGTCCACGGTGCGTCCGGCCGCCTCGGTGCGCTTGGTGATCTTCTTCTCGACGGTCCCCGAGGTCTCGCTGCCGTGGCTGCTCCAGGCGACCTTGTCGCCCTTGGACGGTTCCCGCTTGCCGGAAGAGCCCTTGGCCCTGGCCATGTCGTATTCCTCTCCCGCGGGGGTAGTGGTCCGATTACCCACCTTGCTGGCAGGAGACGCCCCCCGCATCCGCGGCGCACCACGTGCGCGGTGGAGGGCCCCGCTGCGCGCTCATCTGTGATGAAGCACTCTCTCCCGAGCAGCGCCTGCTTAGTACTGAGCCAATTGGGAAGTCGGAGATGCGTCGCGCACCACCCGCCACGCGGGAGGGGGGCGATGCAGTCAGTTCTCGTCCGTCACCCGTAGGAGTGCCGTGACCGCGCGCATCGGAGTCGAAGAGGAATTCCACATCGTCGAGACGGAGACGGGCCGGCTCGTGCCACGGGCCGACACCGTGCTGCAGAGGCTCCCCAGACAAACCTTCACGACCGAACTGCAGCAGGCGACCGTGGAGTCGAACAGCGGTGTGCACACATCGCTCGGCGACCTCTACGGCGACGTCGTCGGCACCAGGCGTCAGCTCGATGCCGCGGCCGCCGCTCACGGACTGGCCCCGGTGGCCGCCGGAACGGTTCCCCTCGCCAGCACCGCCGACGTCCAGCCCACGTCCGGGTACCGCTACCGCCGCATGTTCGACCAGTACCGCATGGTCGCCGACGAGCAGCTGATCTGCGGGACCCACGTCCACGTCGACGCCCCCGACCGCGACCTGGCCGTACGCACCATGTGCGCGGTCTCACCGTGGCTGCACGTGCTGCTGGCGCTGTCCGCGAGTTCGCCGTTCTGGCTGGGCGCCGACACCGGCTACGCCAGTTGGCGGACGATGCTGTGGCAGCGCTGGCCCACCGCGGGGCCGGTCGGCTGCTTCGCGGACGCGGCCGAGTACGACGCGGCCGTACAGGGCCTCATCGACTCGGGCGTCATCGGCGACGCGGGGATGATCTACCACGACATACGCCCCTCCGCCCATCAGCAGACCCTCGAGCTGCGTATCTGCGACGCCTGCCCGCGCGCCGAGACGGTCGTGCTCATCGCCGGGCTCTTCCGGGCCCTGGTGACCGATGCCAGGGAGCGGCTGGAGAGGACGCGGGGCCGCGCCTGCGACGGCCGGCACGAATGGCTGCGCGCCGCGTCCTGGCGGGCCGCGCGCTCCGGCCTCGAAGGAACCCTGATCGATCCCTACACCCGCCGTGAGGCGTCCGCGGCGCAGGTCGTCGGCGCCCTGCTCCGACGGGTGCGGCCGGCGCTGGAAGCGGCCGGGGACTGGCAGACGGTACGGGACCTCGCGGAGAGGGCGCTCAAGGACGGCAGCGCCGCCGACCGCATGCGCCGCACGGCCGTGGCCGAGGACCTGCTGGCCTGCACCGATCTGGCGATCGCGGAGACCCGCGGCGCCGCCCACCGGCGCCGTCGGCCCGTCACCGACTTCAGCGGGCGCGTCACCCCCCTGCGGCGGCCCGGCCAGGACGCCCCCGCCGCCCGCCCCGCGCGGATCGCCGGCCCCTGAGGCGCCTCGCGCACGACGACGTCCGCCGCCGCACCGAGACACCCGGACAGGCTCTCGTTCCGAAGGAGAGACGAACACCATGGCAACCAGCGCCGACCAGACACCGACGGCCGGGGCCGCGCACCTCCCCTCGTTGCGCAACCCGCACGCACAGGGAGGTGCTGTCCCATGTGCGGTCTGAGCGGAGAGATGCGCTTCGACGGCGCGCGGCCCGACCTCGCGGCAGTGGAGCGCATGAGCGACCGGCTCGCCCCGCGCGGCCCCGACGGTCAGGGAATCTGGACACGGGGCGCCGTGGCGCTCGGGCACCGGCGACTGAAGATCATCGACCTTTCCGAGCACGGGGCCCAGCCGATGACCGACGCCCGGCACGAGGTCACGGGCGTCTTCAACGGCTGCATCTACAACTACGCGGAACTGCGCGCGGAACTGAAGGCCCTCGGCCACCGGTTCCGGTCCACCTCCGACACCGAGGTCGTCCTCGCGGCGTACCGGCAGTGGGGCACCGCCTGCGTCGACCGCTTCTACGGCATGTTCGCCTTCGCGATCGTCGAGCACCGCACCGGCCGCCTGGTCCTGGGCCGCGACCGGCTCGGCATCAAGCCCCTGTACCTGTCGCAGACCGCCGGACGGCTGCGCTTCGCCTCGTCCCTGCCGGCCCTCCTCGCGGGCGGCGGCGTCGACACCGCGCTGGACCCGGTCGCCGTCCACCAGTACCTCAGCTGGCACGCCACCGTCGCCGCACCCCACACCATCGTGACCGGGGTGCGCAAGCTCCCGCCGGCCACCGTGCGGGTCGTCGAGCCGGACGGCACCTGCCAGGACCACCGCTACTGGCAGCCGTCGTACACGCGCCGTGCCGAGCACGAGGGCATGAGCGCGAGCGAATGGCGGGACGCGGTGCTCGACGCGTTGCGTACCGCCGTACGGCGCCGGATGGTCGCCGACGTGCCGGTCGGCGTCCTGCTCTCGGGCGGCCTGGATTCCAGCCTGATCGTGGCGCTGCTGGCCGACGAGGGGCAGCGGGACCTGGCGACGTTCAGCGTGGGCTTCGAGTCCGAGGGCGGCACCGAGGGGGACGAGTTCCGGTACTCCGACCTGATCGCCAAGGAGTTCGCCACCGATCACCACCAGCTGGTGGTGCCGTCGGAGCGGGTGTCGACGGCTCTGGACGCAGCCGTCGCTGCCATGAGCGAGCCGATGATGAGTCACGACGTGGTGGCGTTCCACCTGCTGGCCGAGCAGGTGGCCAAGAACGTGAAGGTCGTGCAGAGCGGTCAGGGCGCGGACGAGGTGTTCGCCGGCTACCACTGGTACCCGCGCCTCGCCTCCGCGTCCCGCGAAGAGGAGCCGGAGAGGTACGCCGAGACGTACTTCGACCGGTCGCACGCCGACCTCGCCGCCATGCTCCAGCCGCACGTGCTGCCCCCTGACGACGTCTCCGGCCGGTTCGTCCGCGAGCACATGGCGGTGCCGGGGGCACAGACCGCTCTCGACGCGGCCCTGCGGCTCGACACCCATGTCATGCTCGTGGACGACCCGGTGAAGCGGGTCGACAACATGACCATGGACTGGGGGCTGGAGGCCCGCGTGCCCTTCCTGGACCATGAACTGGTGGAGCTGGCGGCCGCCTGCCCTCCGGAACTGAAGCTGGCCGACGACGGAAAGGGCGTCCTGAAGGACGCCGGCCGCAAACTGCTGCCCCCCGAGGTGGTCGACCGCCCCAAGGGTTATTTCCCCGTCCCGGCGATCACCCATATGGCAGGACCCGTCCTGGAGCGGGTACGCGAGGCCCTGAACGCCCCCGAGGCCAGGCAGCGCGGACTCTTCAAGGACTCCTACCTCGCCGAGCTCCTGGCGGCCCCCGACCGACACCGCACCAAGCGCGGAGCGAACGCACTGTGGCAAGTGGCTTTGCTGGAGATATGGCTGCAGACGCACGGGATCTGACCGACTGGCGTGCCGCGGAGGGCACGGTCGGCCTGGGCATGGCCGCCGCCGGCCGTCCGACGCCGCGTGCCAGTCCGGCGCCACCGGCCCCGGACGGCCGTGCCCCCGCCTTCGCCGCCCCCGCCCGCATCCCGCTGCCCGACGCCGCCGGACCGCGCGACGCGCCGATACGGCTGGTCGCCCACGGCTGCTGGTACCCCTCGGCGGACCCCGCCGGCGCCCAGGTGGCGTACATCTGTGACCGCGGCGGTGTGCCCCAGCTGTGGGTGGGGCCCGTCGACGGCGACGAGGTGCGCCTGCTGGACAGCGAACCGGATCCCGTCCAGGAGGTGTCCTGGTCCCCCGACGGCCGCTGGATCGCCTACACCACGGCTCCCGGTGGCGGTGAGCACCTGAGGGTGCTGTGCGTACGCCCCGACGGCACCGACCGCCACATCCTGGCCGGGGCCGAGCCGGGCAGCTCGGCCCATCTGGGCTGCTGGGCGCATGACGGATCGGCCGTCGCGGTGACCGTGGCGGTCCCCACCGCCGTACCCCCGCCCCTGGCCGCCGCGCCGGAGCCCGGCGCGGCCGAAACCACCGGGCTGCCGGCCGGCCCTCTGCCGTCCGGGGGGCCACGCCGGGACGGCGATGCCGTGCTCCTCGGCGGGGCACCCCACGACGAGAGCGGACTCGGATGGCCGACGCCCCCGGCGGCCACCGACGCTACGGCCCCGGGCGCCTCGTGGGAGGGCCACCCCGCACCGGCGGCCGGCTTCGGCGACGGACTGTCGGCGTATCTCATCGACCCCGACGGCGTTTCCGCCCCCGTCCTGCTCGCCGCCGAGAAGGACGCGGCGACCCTGCGCGTGTGCGACCTCAGCCGGGACGGCGGCCTGGCGCTGCTGCGCCGCGGACCCCGCGGACGGCGCGAGGCGTTGGTGCTGCGCACCGACGACCGCACCCTCACCTGCGTGGTGCCGGTGGCCGACGGCGACCCGTGGATCGGCGCGTTCTCGCCCCGCGCCGACACCCTCTGGCTGCGCAGCGACGCCTACCGGGAGTTCGCGGTCCTGCTCGCCGCCGAACTGGATCCGGACGGGCAGCCGCACGGGTGGTCCGTCGCGGCCGCGCGCGAGGACAGCGACCTGGAACTGCTGCACTGCGCCCACGACGGGAGTACCGCCGTACTGGCCTGGAACGTCCGGGGCGTGAGCGAGGTGGAGGTCCTCGACACCCACGCGCCCGGAGCGACCGGGGTCGCGGTCGGTCCGCCCCGGCCGGTGCCCCTGCCCCACGAGGTGGCCACCCGCATCGTGGACGCCGGCCCCCGGCTGCTGCTGGCCCTCTCCGGTTCCCAGCGCCGCCCCGGCGTGTGGTGGCTCCCCGAGAGGACGTCCCTGGCGCGCACCCCGTGGTCGTCGCGGGACGAGGACGCCGTTCCCCCGGGCCGCCCGCCCGTGCGACCGCTTCAGCTGAGGCTGACCGCACGGGACGGGCTGCCGCTCAACGGGTGGTACTACCGGGCGCCGGGGCGCGGCCCGAGCGAACCGGCGCCCTGCGTGATCCATCTGCACGGCGGCCCGGAGGAGCAGGAACGTCCCGTCCTCAATCCGCTCTACCACGAGATCCTGGGGCGGGGACTGGACATCTTCGCACCCGACGTACGCGGGTCCGGCGGACACGGACGGTCGTTCGTCGACGCTGACCTGGCCGACGGCCGCTTCGCCGCGATCGAGGACGTGGCCGACTGCGCCGCGCACGCGGTGCTGGCCGGTCCGGCCGACCCCTCCCGGCTGGCCGTCATGGGCCGCTCGTACGGGGGTTATCTCACCTTCGCCTGCCTCGTCTGGCACCCGGAACTGTTCCGCACCGGAGTGGCGGTGTGCGGCATGTCGGACTTCGCGACGTTCTTCGAGGGCACCGAGCCCTGGATCGCGCAGTCGGCGGCCCACAAGTACGGCCACCCCGAGCGCGACCGCGACCTGCTGCACTCGCTCTCGCCGATGAGCCGTATCGACGCGCTGCGCGCGCCGGTGCTCGCCGTGCACGGGGAGCACGACACCAACGTGCCGCCCGGGGAGTCGGAGCAGTTCGTACGAGCCGCACGCGAACGCGGCCTGACCGCCGAACTGCTCACCCTGCGCGACGAGGGCCACGACTTCCTCCGCGCGGACAACCGGCGGCTCTTCCGTCGTTCCGCCGCCGACTGGCTGCAGCGGCACCTGACCGGCTGACCCGGCCGGGCCCGGCCTCGGTCGCGCGTCCGCCGCCACCGCTCCCGCCGTCGCCCTGTCGGGAGGTCCCGCGGGCGGCGAGGTGTTCCGGCGGCGACGCGGCGCGGCCGCGCTTCCGTCCCGGCGAAGCTTCGCACACCGTCGCTTGGACGGCCGGGTGGGGGGAATCCGGAGTGCATCGCACATCCGTGCCCCACCCGAGCGGGAGGACGAAACCCATGCTGGCCATCGTTGCGGCGGCCCTGTTCTTCATCGCGTTTCTGATCGACGCCGCCGACATCTCCACCAACGACGTCTTCACCCAGACCAACATCATGCTCATCGGTCTCGCCGTTCTGGCCCTGCACCTCGCCGGCCTGGGAAGCGGCCGGACGGTGCGTGGCCGCAGACACTGACGGGCGCGACGGAGGTCAGGGGGCGGCCGAGTCGCTGTCGGGGTGGAGGGGGAAGATCTGGTCGAGGCCGACGATGCGCAGGATGCGGAGCGTGTGCTCGGGGACGGCCGCGAGCGCGATCTCCGCGTGGGCGGCGTGGGCGTGATGGCGGGCGGCGATCAGGGCGCTGATGCCGCTGGAGTCGCAGAATTCCATGCCGGCCAGGTCCAGAACGAGTCGCCGGCCCGGCTGCAGCGCGATCCTGCCGACGAGGTCACGCAGGTGCGGGGCACTGGTGTAGTCGAGTTCACCGGCGACTTCGAGGACGGGACCGCCCGGGGCCTCTCGCGTGATGATCTTCAGTGGGCTCATCGTGGGCTGTCCTGCCGAGGGGCGGGCGCGGGCACGCCCAGGGCGAGAAGGGCCGTGTCGTCGTCGAGGCCGTCGCCGAAACCGCGCAGCAGATCGGTCAGAGCCTCTACGACGTCGTGCGGGGGTTTGCCCGCCTGCCCGGCGGCGAAGGCGAGCAGCGCCTCGTCCCCGTACAGGCCTTTGCGGCCCTTGCCGGTGCGGGCTTCGGTGAGACCGTCGGTGTAGAGCAGCAGGGTGTCGCCGGGAGCGAGGACCGTCGTGGCGGTGACGAAGTCGGCGGAGGGAAGGATGCCGACGAGGAGGCCGCCGGGGGTGGGCAGGAACCCGGCCGTGCCGTCGGCACGCAGGACCAGGGCCGGAGGGTGACCGCCCGAGGCGAGGCGGATGGTGACCTCACCGGTCGTGGGGTGGGGTTCCACCGTGCCGAAGACGGCCGTGCAGTAGCGCGGGTCGCCGCTGCCGGTGTAGCGCTCGTGGAGCACCCTGTTGAGGGTGGACAGGGCGGCCACGGGGTCGGAGTCGTGGACCGCGGCGGCGCGCAGGGTGTAGCGGGTGAGCGAGGTGACCGCCGCGGCCTCGGGTCCCTTGCCGCACACGTCCCCGAGGAAGAAGGCGAAGCGCTTGCCGTCGACGGGGAAGACGTCGTAGAAGTCGCCGCCGAGCCGGTCGGGGGAGGCGGTGTGGTAGTGGGCGGCCGTCTCGACTCCCGGTACCGGCGGCAGCGTGTCGGGCAACAGCGACTGCTGGAGCACGGCGAAGGCGTCCTGCAACCGGGCCCGATCGGCCTCCGCCTGTCGGTGGGCCTCTTCGGCCGCCTTCCGGCCTCGCAGGAGTTCCTCCTCGTAGGCACGTCGGTCCCGGGCGTCGAAGACGGTGGTGCGGATCAGCAGCGGCTCGCCGGTGGTGCCGTACTTGACCGCGGAGGAGATCAGCACGGGCATCCGCGCACCGTCGGCCTGCCTGATCTCCAGGGCGATGCCGCTGACCTCGCCCCGCATCCGCAGCAGCGGCGCGAAGTGCGTCTCGTGGTACAGCCGGCCGCCCACGGTCAGCAGGTCGGTGAATCGCATCCGGCCCACCACCGCCTCCCGCTCGCGGCCGAGCCAGCCCAGCAGTGTGGCGTTGATCTTCGCGATGGTGCCGTCCATCAGCGTGGACAGGTAGCCGCACGGCGCGCTCTCGTACAGCTCCGCCGCGCCGTCCTCCAGCAGCGCGGCGAACGCCGCGTCCGGCGCCCCCTCGCCGCCGGCGTCGTACGGGTCGGGCCGCTGCCCCGTGCCGCACATCATCGGGACACCGACAGGAATTCCAGGATCGCCTGGTTGGTGGCTTCGGGCGCCGAGAGGTGCGGGCAGTGTCCGGTCGCGTCGAGCGTGACCAGGACCGAGCCGGGTATCGCCCGGTGGACGAAGGCGCCGACCTCCCGGGGGGCGATGGCGTCCTGGGTGCAGTCCAGTACCAGCGTCGGCACCCTCACGTTCCCGAGGTCGTTCCGCGAGTCCGACAGGAAGGTGGTCCGGGCGAAGACACGCGCCATGTCGGGGTCGGTGGCACAGAAGCTGTTCTTCAGCTCCTCGCCGAGCTCGGGGCGCTCCGCGTTGCCCATGATCACCGGCGCCATCGCCGCCGACCAGCCCAGATAGTTCGACTCCAGCGACGCGAGCAGCTCGTCGATGTCCTCGACGCTGAACCCGCCGCGGTATCCGTCGTCGTCGATGTACCGCGGGGACGGGGCGACCATCACCAGCGCTCCCAGCCGCTCCGGGGCCCTCTCGGCGGCCATCACCCCGATCATCGCGCTGACCGAGTGCCCCACGAACACGGCGTCGCGCAGGTCCAGCGCTTCGCAGATCTCGACGACGTCCTCGGCGTAGCCCTCCAAAGACGCGTAGCGCTCCTCGGAGAACGCGGACGGATCCGAGCGGCCGGAGCCGACGTGGTCGAACAACACCACCCGGTGGTCCTCGGCCAGAGCGGGCACCGTCAGGCGCCACATGTTCTGGTCACAGCCGAAACCGTGCGCCAGCACCACCGTGCGCCCCCGCGGGTTGCCGGTGACCGTGACGTTGTTCCTACGAACGATGTCCATGCCACCAGTCTCGCAGGCATCACGTACCCCTCCGAAACGGCCCGGGACCGTTACCGGGAACCCGCCCAGGTCGGTCCGTCCCCGCGCGTCTGGGCCCCGGCTCGCGGATGCAGCGGGCACCCTCCCCGAACCGACAACCTGTGCCCGATCGGATCGGGTGGGCGTCACGGCGCGACGGCGTCAGGGACACGCGTCGAGGAAGTCGAGCAGTGCCGCGTTCACCTCGTCCGGACGTTCCTGCTGGGTCCAGTGACCGCAGCCCGCCAGTTCGAGGGGCTCGCGCACCAGGTTCGGCATGAGGGTGGGGAGGCGCTCGATGAGTGCGGGCGTGCCGGGGAAGGCGGGGACGACGTCACGGTCGCCGTAGACGTACAGGGCGGGCCGGGAGACGACGGCGCCCTGCCAGGGGGCGGTCAGTTCCCAGTTGCGGTCCAGGTTGCGGTACCAGTTGAGGGCCCCGGTGAAGCCCCCCGAGAAGCTCTCGGTGAGCGCGTCGAGGTCGTCCTCGGAGAACCACTCCGGCAGCACCTCGGGGTCCGACATGGTCGCGAGCCAGCCGCGCTCGGGGTCGACCAGTGGCTGCGTGCCCCCGCCGGGAGCGTCTCCGGACGCCCAGAAGAAGAACTTCCGCAAGGAGGTGCGGGTGTCCGCGGCGAACTCGGCGTCGGCGACGCCGGGGCGGTTGAAGTAGTTCCAGTAGAAGCGGCCGTCGAACATCTTCTCCATGGCGGGCAGCGGAGGCTGCGGCCCCCGGAACGGCGGCGGCACGCTCAGTCCGGCCACCCCGCGCACCACGTCCGGCCGGAACAGCGCGGTGTGCCAGGCGACCGGCGCCCCCCAGTCGTGCCCGACGACGTACGCCGTCTCCTCGCCCAAGGCCCGGATCAGCCCGACGACATCGCCGACCAGGTGGAAGATGCTGTACGCCTCGACGTCGTCGGGATGGTCGCTGCGCCCGTAGCCACGCTGGTCGGGGGCGACCACGCGGTAGCCCGCCGCGGCGAGGGGGCCGAACTGGTGGTGCCAGGAGTGCCACGACTCGGGGAAGCCGTGCAGGAGCACCACCAAGGGGCCGTCGCCCTGTTCGGCGATGTGCAGCCGAATCCCGTTCACCTCGACCATGCGATGCTCGACCATGGGTACGAGCGTACGTGCCGTGATCATGGGATCGGTGGCGACACGGGGCGGCGGCAGGCGCTCTCAGTAGACGTCGCGGACGTAGCGTTTCTCCGCGGACAGGCGCCTGACGTAGGCGGTCGCCTCGTCGGGGTCCATGCCGCCGTGCGTGCCGACGACGTCCCTGAGCGCCTGGTCGACGTCCTTGGCCATGCGCCCCGCGTCGCCGCAGACGTAGAAGTGCGCGCCGTCCTGGAGCCACTGCCACAGGCGGGCACCGCTCTCGCGCATCCGGTCCTGGACGTAGATCTTGTTGCGCTGGTCGCGGGAGAAGGCGAGGTCGAGGCGGGCGAGGTGGCCGGACGCCCGGTGGGCCTCCAGGTCCTCCCGGTAGTAGAAGTCGGTGGCCTGGCGCTGTTCGCCGAAGAAGAGCCAGTTGGCACCGGTGTGACCGCGCGCCCGGCGGTCCTCGAGGAAGCCGACGAAAGGGGCCACGCCGGTGCCGGGCCCGACCATGATCATGGAGGTGGCGGGGTCGGCGGGCGGGCGGAAGTGCGACGAGCGCTGCACGAAGACCTGGACCGGGCCGTCGTCGGCGCAGTCGGCGAGGTAGCTGGAGCACACGCCCTTGCGGTCGCGGCCCAGGTCGTTGGTGTAACGGACCACCGACACCGTGAGGCGTACCTCGCCGGGGTGCGCGAGCGGGCTGGAGGAGATGGAGTACAGCCGGGGCTGGAGACGCCGGAGCACGGCGGTCCATTCCGCGGCGGACGCGCGGAGCGGGAAGCCCGCGACGACGTCCGCGGCCTGGCGGCCCCAGCTCCACTGCGCGAGCGCGTCCTTGTTGTCCGGCCGCAGCAGCCGCTTCAGCTCGTGACTGCCGGTCCGCTCCGTCACGAACCTGAGCAGGTCCGTGGTGACGCGGGAGATGTCCAGGCGGGTGCGCAGCGCCTCTTTCAGAGGGAGCGGCGCGCCGTCGCCCAGATCCACGGGCTCGTCGGCGTCGAGTCCGGTCAGCGCCAGCCATTCGGCGACGAGTCCGGCGCCGTTGACCGGCCACACGCCCAGGGCGTCACCGGCGTCGTAGGCGAGTTCCCCGGCACGGGTGTCGAGGGCGAACTGCCGTACCTCCTTCTGCGAACCGGGCAGGCTCAGCAGCCTGTTGCCGACGAGCAGCGTGGCGAACGGCGACGCCTTGGTGTGGCCGGCCGACGCGGGTGCGGGAGCGCGGGCGGGCGTGGCGGCGGCCGAGGTGACGCCGGGCCGGGATCCGGGCGTCCCGGTCGCCGCCGCGGGCCCGTCATGCCGATCCTCGGTCTCCGCCGCGGGCCCGTCGTGCCGATCCTCGGTCCCCGCCGCGGACCCCTCCTGCCGGTCCTCGGTCGCCGCCAGAGCGGTGACCACCAGGCCGAGCCATCGCTCGGCGGACTCCTCGAAGTCGGGTTCGCAGTCGGTGCGGGGGACGAGCCGGGTGGCGCCGAGTGCTGCGAGGCGTTCGTCCAGGCGGCGGCCGTGGCCGCAGAAGTCGTCGTAGGAGGAGTCGCCGAAGGCGAGGACCGCGTACCGGACACCCGGCAGCCGTGGCGCGTCCGGGGCGGACAGTGCCTGCCAGAAGCCGGCGCCGTTGTCGGGCGCCTCGCCGTCGCCGAAGGTGCTGGTGACGAGGAGTACGTCGGCGTCGGCGGCGAGGTGGTCCGGGCTCGCGTCGCCCATGGGCAGCAGTTCGGGGGCCAGGCCCGCCTCCGCGAGGAGCACGGCGGCACCGGCGGCGAAGTCCTCGGCGTTGCCGGTCTGGGAGGCCCACAGGACCACCAGGCGGCGGGCCGGTACGGGGGCGCCGGCGGCCGGAGCCGCGGTCGGTGCGGGAACCGCGGGCGGGGCGGCGGCCGGCGTGCGGGAGAACATGCCCGCGAGGACGCCGTCGACCCACAGAGCGTGCCCGGGGTCGAAGGGAGCGCCCGGCGGCAGGACGGGGACGCGCCCGTCGGGCGGGGACTGTGCGAGACCGGCCAGGTAGCCGGAGAGATACCGGCGCTCCGGCTCGGCCAGCGCGGCGGGCGCGAGGTCGCCGACGCCGAACAGTGTGGCGAGCGCGGGGACGGGGGAGTCCGCCGGGACCGCCACCGCGGGCACCGAAGGGGCGGTCGCGGGCATCGTCTCCGGCCGTGTGCTCGGGCCCGCCGCCGGGACGGGGGCGGCCGTCCTGGTGAGAGCGACGGCGCACACCTTGAACTCGGGCTGGAAGGAGATCGGATCGATGGCGTCGCTGGTGACGGCGTTGATGCTGAGGTACTCACCGAACAGGTCGTTCCAGTGGAAGGGAGCGAAGCAGGAGCCCGGCCTGACGCGGTCGGTGACCACGGCGGGCAGCACGGCCCGCCCACGCCGCGAGGCGACCTCCAGGTGGTCGCCGTCGGCGACGCCGAGCGCCTCGGCGTCCCCGGGATGGATCTCCACGAACGGGCCGGGAGCGAGTTTCACCAGCTTGGTGACCTTGCCGGTCTTGGTCATGGTGTGCCACTGGTGCGGGAGGCGGCCCGTGTTGAGGACGAACGGGTAGTCGTCGTCGGGGAGTTCGGCCGCCGGAAGATGCGGGCGGGCGAAGAAGCGGGCGCGTCCGCTCGGGGTGGGGAAGGCCAGCCGGGGGCGGGTGCCGTCCGCGTGCTCCCGCAGTTGCTGGCTGACACCGTCGTTGAGGTAGCGGATCGGGTTGCGGTCCGGGCCGTCGGCTGCCGGGGCCGGCCACTGGACGGGCGTGGTGCGCAGCCGGTCGTAGGTCACCCCGCGCAGGTCCCACCCGGTCGCGGGGTTCCACGCCTGCTTGAGTTCCTCGAACACCTCTTCGGCGCAGGTGTAGGTGAAGCCCTCCGCGAAGCCCATCGCGCAGGCCACCTCGGCGATCAACCGCCAGTCGGGCAGCGCCTGTCCGGGCGGGTCGACCACGCCCTGGACGAGGGTGAGGTTCCGCTCCGAGTTGACCATGACGCCGTCGGACTCCGCCCACAGCGTCGCGGGCAGCACGGCATCGGCGTACGCGGTGGTCTCGGTCTCGGCGAACACGTCCTGTGCGACGACCAGTTCTGCGGCCTCCAGACCGGCGATGACGGTCTTGCGGTTCGCCACCGAGGCGACGGGGTTGGTGCAGATGATCCAGCAGGCCTTGATGTCACCGGCGGCCATCCGCTCGAACATCTCGATCGTGCCGCGCCCGACCTCGGTGCGCAGGGAGCCCTCGGGGATGTTCCACAGGCGCTCGACGAAGGCGCGCTCGGTGTCGTCGAGCACGGACCGCTGGCCGGGCAGCCCCGGACCCATGTAACCCATCTCGCGCCCGCCCATGGCATTGGGCTGGCCGGTCAGCGAGAACGGGCCGGAGCCGGGCCGGCATATCGCTCCGGTCGCGAGGTGCAGGTCGATCAGGGCGTTGGTGTTCCAGGTGCCGTGCGTCGACTGGTTCAGGCCCATCGTCCAGCAGCTCATCCACGCGCCGGCCTCGCCGATCCACCGCGCCGCCTGCCGGATGTCGCCCTCCGGGACGCCGGTGATCTCCGCGACCTCCTCGGGCGGGTAGGCCGCGAGGAAGGCGGGCATCTCCTCCCAGCCCTCGGTGAACTCGGCGATGAACTCCTCGTCGATGTGGCCGTTCGCGACCAGCAGGTGCAGCAGGCCGTTCAGCAGGGCGAGGTCGGTGCCGGGCCTGATCTGAAGGAAGAGGTCGGCCTTGTCGGCGGTGGCGGTGCGGCGCGGGTCGACCACGATCAGCTTGGCGCCGGCCGACTTCACCCGGTCCATCATGCGCAGGAACAGGATGGGGTGGCAGTCGGCCATGTTCGAGCCGATGACGAAGAACGCGTCCGCGTGGTCGAAGTCCTGGTACGAGCCGGGCGGGCCGTCCGCGCCCAGCGACAGTTTGTAGCCCGAGCCCGCCGAGGCCATGCACAGCCGGGAGTTCGACTCGATCTGATGGGTGCGCACGAAGCCCTTGGCCAGCTTGTTCGCCAGATACTGCGCCTCCAGGGACATCTGCCCGGACACATAGAAGGACAGCGCGTCCGGCCCGTGCTCGTCCAGGATCGCCCGCAACCGGCCCGCGACCGACGCCACGGCCTCGGCCACGTCCGTCTCGACGGCCTCGGCGCCCCGCTCGGCGCGCATCAGGGCCTTCCCCGTCCGTCCCGGGGCGGCCATCATGTCCGCGCTGGTCGCTCCCTTGGTGCACAGGCGACCGAAGTTGGCGGGGTGCGTCCGGTCCCCGGACGCCTTCGTCGCACGACGGCGGCCGTCGGCAGGGTCGCGGACCACGTCCAATACGATCCCGCAGCCGACGCCGCAGTACGAGCAGACCGTGCGGACACTGCCGTCCGTCGAGCCAGATGCCATGACCAGCACCGTAGGAAGACCGAATTTCGGTCCCGTCACACGTCGGGCGCGCGGGGGGTTACGCGCCCCGCACACGGTACGGCGACGCCGTGTGAGGCGAGGGCTCACCCGAGGCCGGCGAACGGAAAGGCCGAGACAGGAACGAGCGACGGCAGAAAAGGCGGGAAAAGGCAGGCAAACGAGGCCGGAAAACGAGGCCGAAAAAAACCAAGGCAAGGAGGTCGCCCACTCCTTGCCACTCTCAACATATAGCGCACAGGGGGCCTTGCGGCAAGCCCCGGGTCGTGTTGCAGAATCTCCGGCCGTAGCCAGAACCTGCGGAAATCGGCGATTCGCGAAGCACGTGCACTTTTGGTCGCCCCTGGGCGTGTGCGCTCGATGCGGAGCGGCCGGCCGAGACGCAGCCTTTGTCGAAAGTGGGGGCTTGATGATCGACGTGATCGTGGTCGGCGCCGGACCGACCGGCTTGATGCTGGCCGGCGAGTTGCGGCTGCACGGGGTGCAGGTGGTCGTGCTGGACCGGCTCACCGAGCCGTCCGGGTACTCCCGCGGACGCGGCCTGCACGCGCGCAGCGTCGAGCTGATGGACCAGCGCGGCCTGCTGGACCGGTTCCTCGCCGTCAGCGAGAAGTTCCAGGTGGGCGGCTTCTTCGGCGGCATCCACAAGCCGTGGCCGGAGGGACTGGACACGGCCCACCCGTACGGCCTCACCACACCGCAACACGTCACCGAGCGGCTCCTCGGCGAGCACGCCCTCGAACGGGGTGCGGAGATCCGGCGTGGCTGCGAGGTGGTGGAGCTGAGCCAGGACGAGCACGGGGTGACCGTCGAGCTGGCGGACGGCGCACACCTGCGCTCCCGGTACCTCGTCGGCTGCGACGGCGGCCGCAGCACGGTGCGCAAGCGGCTCGGGATCGGCTTCCCCGGTGAGCCCGCCAAGGTCGAGACCCTGCTGGGCGACATGCAGGCCACCGAGGATCCGGCGACGATCGCCGCCGTCGTCCAGGAAGTCCGCAAGACCCAGCTGCGCTTCGGCGCCATTCCGAACGCCGACGGCAACGAGGGGGTGTTCCGTTTCGTCGTGCCCGCCGACGGTGTCGCCGAGGACCGGGCCACCGAGACGACCCTCGACGAGTTCAAGAAGCAGCTGCGGGCCACCGCGGGGACCGACTTCGGGGTGCACTCCCCGCGCCGGCTGTCCCGGTTCGGTGACGCCACCCGGCAGGCGGAGCGCTACCGGGCCGGCCGGGTCCTGCTGGCCGGCGACGCGGCACACATCCACC
The DNA here is from genome assembly GCF_055600785.1 of Streptomyces sp. NPDC038200. Taxonomy (NCBI): domain Bacteria; kingdom Bacillati; phylum Actinomycetota; class Actinomycetes; order Kitasatosporales; family Streptomycetaceae; genus Streptomyces; species Streptomyces sp. NPDC038200. The sequence goes on along the minus strand of NZ_JBVJYH010000023.1, from coordinate 128,117 downwards.
CGCCGACCGGCGGACAGGGCCTCAACCTCGGCGTCCAGGACGCGTTCAACCTCGGCTGGAAACTGGCCGCGGAAGTCAACGGCTGGGCGCCGGCGGGGCTGCTGGACACCTACCACGCCGAACGGCACCCGGTGGGCGCCGCCGTGCTGGAGAACACCCGCGCGCAGAGCACGCTGATGGGGACCGACACGGGTGCCGCCGCGCTGCGGGAGCTGTTCGCGAGGCTGATGGACTTCGACGAGGTGAACCGGTACGTCACCGGGATGGTCACCGCGGTGGGGGTTCGCTACGACCTCGGTGACGGGCACGAACTGCTCGGCCGGCGGCTGCGGGACGTGCGGCTGAAGCAGGGGCGTCTCTACGAGCTGCTGCACGCCGGCCGCGGACTCCTGCTCGACCGGACGGGCCGGCTCTCGGTGGCGGGCTGGGCCGACCGCGTCGCCCACGTCGTCGACGTCAGCGAGGAACTGGACGTCCCCGCGGTCCTGCTGCGCCCCGACGGGCATGTGGCCTGGGCCGGCGAGGACCAGCGGGAGCTGGACGGCCGGCTGACCACGTGGTTCGGCGCTCCCGTCGCCCTCGCGCAGCACGCGCCGGACTGAGCCCGCGCGTCAAGCCCCGCTGCCGGGGGAGCACTCGGGTGGGTGAACTCCCGTTCCGTCCGCGGTCGAGCGCCGCATAGTGGGAGGACCGTCGGCCGGCGGCCACACGGAAGCCGGGACCGGCCGGCGGACGCCCGCAACTCCACCCTGCCGGAGGCCTGATGACGGACCGTACGGAGTCGATCGAATCGATGGAGCAGCTCGCCGTGGTCTGGCGTGCCATGGTGCTCGACCGGAACGCGGACGCCGATGTGCGCGACCTGCCGGGCATCGCCGTCCGCTGGGCCGACTGCCGGTTCACCTTCTGGAACTGCATCACGTTGACCGACGTCGGCACGGACCCGGCACTGCTCGCACACCGCCTGGGCCAGGCAGCGGACATCATGCGCGCCAAGAAGCAGGCCGGACTCCTGTGGCTCTTCGAGGATCTCCTCGCCGACGAGGCACGCGCGTCCGTGCGGACAGCGGCCGAGAAGGCGGGCCTGGAGTATGCCTTCCCCGGCACGGGCATGGCCGCGGACCTCCTGCCCCTGCCCGAGCCCTCCCACCCGGATCTGACGTTCGTCCGCGTGACCACCGACGAACAGCTGCGGGAGTACGCGGACCTGAACGCGCGCGCCTACGGTTTCCCACTGGACGACGGCCGCGACGGACTCCTCGGATCCACGCTGTGGAAGAGCCGGGTGCATGCCTATCTGGGCCTGCGGGACGGCGTTCCGGTGACGTGCGCCGGGACGGTGGAGGCGGACGGCCGTCTGTTCGTCGTCCTCGTCGCCACCGCCCCGGAGTGGGAGCGCAGGGGGTACGGCGAGGCGGTGACACGCAAGGCCCTGTACGAGGGCGCCCGCGCCACCGGCCTGACCCGGGCCACGCTGCACGCGACCGCGGCGGGGGCGCCCGTGTACCCCCGCATCGGCTTCCGGCCGAACTCGCCGATGCACTTCTACGGCCTCAAGGACTGACCTCCCGGCCGTGCGGGGGAGGGGCGTCCGCACCGGTCACCCCTCGCACAACGGTCACCCCTCGATCGACGGTCACCCCTCGATCGACGGGTGCCGGTCGATCGAGGGGTGCCGGCCGGGTGCGCGACTGCCCGGGCGCTCGGCCGGCAGCGCCCGGGCCCGCGGCAGGTCAGCCGCTCACACTCGTTGCCACAGTGCCGGGGTGTTCGGCGGCTCCCAGCCCGGCTGGGCCTGGTGGCCCTGCAGACAGCGGTAGGCGGCACCGCCGTACGTCACCGTGTCGCCCGCCTGGTACACGGTGCCGGCCGACCAGGTGCCGCCCGGGTCACCCGGGTCGCCGGGGTCACCGGGGTCGCCCGGGCCGGTCGCGGTCGTCTTCAGCGTGAGGCCGTAGGACTGGAGGATCGGGTTGACCGGCTGGAAGAACGTCGTCCCGCCGCTCGTGCAGTTGCCCGAGCCGCCCGAGGTGACGCCCTGCGCCTGGCTGCCGGAGATGAACGAGCCGCCCGAGTCGCCCGGTTCGGCGCACACCGAGGTACGGGTGACGCCGCTGACGGTGCCCTCCTGGTACGTCACGCTGGTGTTGAGCTGCTGCACGGTGCCGCAGTGCCAGCCCGTCGTGGACCCGGAGCGGCACACGGAGGAACCCACCGGGGCCTGCGTGGACCCGGCCACCTGGACGCCGGACCCGTTGACGTACGGCGTCGCGGTCCAGTTGCCGTTGCCGGCCACCCACGCCATGTCGTTGCCGGGGAAGACCGACGCCTGGAAGGTGCCCTGCGCCACCTGGTTGGCGCCGGTGGTGCTGCTGCCGGCCCGCCCGCAGTGACCGGCCGTGGCGAACCCCTGCTGGGTGCCCCGGGTGACCGGGAACCCGATCGAGCAGCGGCTGCTGTTGTCGATGTAGTAGGCGTCACCCCCGCGCAGGTCGTACAGCGGCCGGGGGTGTTCGGCCGACTTCACGACCCGGGCGAGGGAGGAGTCGACGCCGGCGGCCGTCAGCAGGGCACGCGCGGCGGCCGGCCGTATCGCCTGCACCACCAGCGTGTTGGAGCGCACGTCCACGTACCAGACGGGCGTGTCGGAGGTGGCGCGGTGGGCGGCGGCGCGGTCCACGCGTGCCTTGGCCGCGTCCAGCGCGGCCAGGGAGTGGTCCACGACGACCGCTTCGGCGCCGCGTGCCCGGACCGCCGGCACGTCGGCCGGGTCGGTGGTGGCCACGGTCAGCGTGCCCGACTCCGCGCCGCGCACCCAGGCGCCCGCGAAGTCCGCGCCCAGCGCGGCCCGCAACCGGCCCGCGGTGGCGCCGGCCTCGGCCTCGTTGGCCAGACGGCGCTCCGCCTGCTGCCGGTCCAGGCCGAGGTCCCGCTGGAGCGCGCCGAGGAGGGCGGGCGGCGCCGCGGCGGTACGGAGGGTCTCGGCGGCCGTGGGCAGGCCGGGGGAGGCGGACGGTTCGGCGCTCGCGGAGCCGCTGAGCCCGGCCACGAGCAGGGCACCCGCCGCCGCGGCGGCGGCGCACGCGGCCCTGAGGTGTCGTTGGAGCATGGGGAGGTCTCCTCGGATTCGGTGGGAGTGCCGAAACCGTAAGGAGATCCGCTCGGGGCCCGTAAGACGTCAGCCGACCCCCTGCCCCCGTGTTATGGGACGCGTCGGCTCGCCGTGGACCCCGAACCGGCGCCGTCCGACCGGAGCGGCGGACCGCTCACGACGCCCGGCCGGTCCGTGGGCGCGACCCGGTGTCCGCTGTCTCGCGCTGTGCGAGCCAGTGCGCGTAACTGTCGCTGCGCGCCGCCGCGCCCGCGTGCGCGCTGCGGGCCTGTGTCAGCACCGTGGCCGCGGTCTCCGGCCGCTGTCCGGCCGGGTGCCAGCCGAGCAGATGCCGCCACACCAGCGGGGTGCCGGCGAGCGGACGGGTGGTGAGCCCGGGCGTCGGCGGGAAGGTGGCCCGGCACAGTCCCACCGCCCGCCCCACCTGCACCAGGTGGACGCAGGACGCGGTGTCCGTCTCGTACATGCGGCGGGGCGTGAACCCGGCCCGGGCGCAGGCCGCGGTGAAGCAGTCCCCGAAACAGCCGTCGCCCGGGACGCAGGCCCACTCCTCGTGTGCGAGCGAGGCCAGCTCGACGGCCTGGCCACGGGCGAGCGGGTGGCCGTCGGCGAGCATCACGAAGACCGGGTCGACGGCGATCTCCTCCCAGACGAGACGCGGGGTGTCGGGCGGGGGAGCGGAGCCGCAGACGCCGGCCAGCGCGAAGTCCAGGCGCCCCTCGGCCAGCAGTCCGGCCAGCTCCCGCTCCGACCAGGAGGCGCGGGTGGTCACGGTCGTAGCGGGCGCGGCGTCCGCGAGCCGGTCGACCAGCGCGCCCAGCAGCGGTCCGTGCGTGCCGCCGAGCCGCAGGCGGTCCCCGTTCCGCCGGGTGCGGGCGAACCGGGCCGCCTCCCGCTGGAGTTCGCTCACCGCGGGCAGCACGATCCGGGTGCGCTCCAGGACCAGTTCACCGAGGGCGGTGGCCCGCACCCCGTACCGCCCCCGCTCGAACAGCGTCCCGCCCAGGGCCCGTTCGATGCGCCTGAGCTGCGCGCTGAGCGCGGGCTGCGCCAGCCCCAGCAGCGTCGCCGCCTTGGTCAGACTCCCTGCTTCCGCGATGGTCCGGATGGTCTTCAGATGCCGCAACTCCAGCTCCATGAGGGGAGCTTGCGGCGTGGCGGTGCGCGGGGCAAGGGGTTGGTACGGACCAGGATGCGCACCTGTGCGCCGGTCCGGCCCCGCTCCCGGCGTCACCGCCCCGGCGGCGGAGTCGCGCCGACGGCGGCGGCGTCGGCAAGTCGAACCCGATTGGTCTGTACCTGATCCGGGTCCGTGGGGTACCGATGACAGATCCGGACACACCTTCGAGAGGAGAGCACGGCCGATGCGCAGCACCACCGTCCTACCCGGCACCCCCAGCCCGCCGCCCCCGGCCGGGGACGTACCCCTGCACCGTCTGGAGGTGGCCGGCCCGGGCGCCACCCCCTTCGCCGCAGGCTCCTTCGAGGCCGTGGGACCGCTGTCACGGTGGGACCGGCCGCACCGGCACACGTTCTACGAGATCGTCCATGTGAGCGCGGGATCCGGCACCCACGTCGTCGATCTCGCGCGGTGGCCGGTACGCCCCCCGCACCTCGCCGTGATCGTGCCGGGCCAGGTGCACCACTGGGAGGGCGGTGAGGGGCCGGAGGGGACGGTCGTCCTGTTCACCGACGACTTCCTGGTGGACCACCCCCGCGACCGCGAGGTGCTGCGGGAACTCGGCGAGCGGTGCTGGTTCGCGCTGGACGCCGTGCACGACCGGTCCATCCGGCGCCTGATGGCCGAACTCGTCGCGGAGCACCGGGAGCGGGCCCCGGGGCACGAGAGCGTCCTGCGCTCCCTGCTCCACGTGCTCGTCGTCCGCGCCTCCCGGCTGCCGCACCGCACCGCCGGCGGACGGGACCAACGTGCCGAGGGGCGGCAGGCCGCCGTGGCCGACGAGTTCGCCCGGCTGATCGCCCGTCCCGAGGCGGCGGGGTGGACCGTACGGGAGTGCGCCGGCCGTCTGGGAGTGACACCCCACTACCTCACGCAGGCGGTGCGGGCCGCCACCGGCCGCCCGCCCGGACGGCTGCTGATCGAGGCACGCGTCTACCAGGCGCAGCGGCTGCTCGCCCACACCGAACTGTCGGTACGGCAGGTCGCCGCCCGCACCGGATTCGCCGACCCCGCCTACTTCAGCCGGTTCTTCCGGCGGGAGACCGGCAGCAGCCCCGGCGACTTCCGAAAACACCACAGCCGCCCTCATCAGTCCCTCGAAGCGCCCCCCGCGCCCGCCTAGGTTCATTGCCGATCCGCCCCACAGGAGGAGGAGACATGGACGGAACAGGTACGCACGGCACGGACAGGGACGACGCGGGCAAGGAGAGAGCGGCGGGGACTCCCCGGCTCGTCCGCCGCAAGACGGTGCTGCGCGCGGCACTCGCCGCCACCGCCGCGATCCCCGTCTCCCTGATCGGCGGCCCGGCCCTCGCCCGCAACCTGACCGCGAGCGGGAAGGCGCCCGAGCTGACCCCGCCGTGCGACGACGGCGACGACCCCACCCCGGAGCAGATCGAGGGACCCTACTTCAAACCCCACTCACCGGAACGCACCAGCCTCCTGGAGCCGGGCCTGCCCGGCACCCGGCTCACCGTGACCGGCTACGTCTTCGGCCGGGCCTGCCGTCCCCTGGCCGGCGTCCTGCTGGACTTCTGGCAGGCCGACGACAACGGCGCCTACGACAACACCGGATTCCGGCTGCGGGGACACCAGTACACCGACTCCAAGGGCTCCTTCGCCCTCACGACGATCGTGCCGGGCCTCTATCCGGGGCGCACCCGCCACCTCCACGTCAAGCTGCAGGCCCCGAACCGGCCCGTGCTGACGACGCAGTTGTACTTCCCGAACGAGCCCCGCAACACCACCGACACGATCTTCGACCCGCGGCTGCTGATGACCGTCCACGACGCGGGCGGCGGCCGGGAGGCGGCCTTCGACTTCGTCCTCGACGTCCCGCAGGACCCGGGTCCGGGAGACCCCACCCCGCCGGAGAGCACATGGGCCGTGGGCGTCACGTACCGGGCGGGAGACTGGGTCACGTATGCGGCCCGCGCGTACGTCTGCCTCCAGCCGCACACGTCCCAGCCCGGCTGGGAGCCCCCGCGGGTACCGGCTCTGTGGCAGGCGGCCTGAGCGGTCGGCGGACGCTCGCGGACCGCGGGCACCCACGGCCGAACTCCCCTCCGCCGTCCATCCGTTCACGACACACGCCGACACCGGACCCGGCCGGCGCCCGGCGCGCGAACCACCCCGTGCGGCTCAGCACGCCCCTGGGGGTTCGCTCGTATCGGGGTCGTCGGCCGGAGCGTAGGCCGGCAGCTCCGTGTGTCCCTCGGACCAGTGGTTGACCCACCCGCGGTTCCCACACGGGTAGCGGCCGTTCACCCCTGGTCAGGGCATGGGGTGGGGCCAGGGGACGTCGGTGGCGGTGGGGGAGGCGTAGTCGACGCCGGGCACGGCGAAGCCGTACAGGCGCTGCACCTCGCTCCGGAACCAGTCCAGGTCGGCGAGTCCGGCGATGGTAGCGGTGGTCGCCTCGTGCCAGCGCGCGGTGACGGCTTGCTGGACGTCGTCGGACAGCTCCCAGCCGTCGAGCCGGACGCGGCCCTCGCCGTCGAGGGCCGTCGGGGCGGCTCCCGTGAGCTGGTCCCACAGGTCGGCGAGCTGACCGAGCGGGGAGACGAGTCCCTCGCCGAGCACACCCCGCAGCAATCCGGTGTACAGGGCGATGCCGGGGATGGCGGCGGAGGACTGCGTGACGGCGGCTCCGTTGACCGAGGTGACGGCGCGGCCTCCGACGAGCTTCCCGAGCCGTTCGTCCAGAGTCCGGGCGGTGGCCTCCAGATGCGCCTTGGCGGCACCGATGGTGCCCTGGCGGTAGATCGCCGCCGTCAGGGGGGGCCGATGTAGGACAGGGCCGCGGTGGTGAAGCCGTCCGCGAGCAGACCCCGATCGGCGAGCCGGTCGATCCATCGCTCCCAGTCCGCGCCGCCCATCACCGTCACGGTCTGCTCGATGTCGTCCCCCTCCGCCGGCCCTGTCTCGACCTCGCGGACGTCGGGGTTGCCCTCCTCGTCGAAGACGAGTGTCTTCGTGCGGTACGCCTGGCCCGTGGGCTTGAGAACGGAGGCGTAGGTGGCACCGGTGTCCGGATCGGTGCGCCTGGGGGCGGCGACGGAGTAGGTCAGGTAGTCCAGCCGGCCCGCGAAACGCTCCCGGAGCAGGTCGGCGACCCGGTCCTTCAGCGCGTCGGAGAACGCGTCGCCGTTGAGGAAGACCATGTCCCGTCCCGCGGCGCGGGCGATGTCCGCGGTGGCCGCGGTGCGGTACCAGCCGGCCGTGGCGCTGCGCCGCGCGCCGGGCCCCTTCTCGAAACAGACCCCGATGCCGCGGATGCCCGCGCGTTTGAGCCCGGCCAGGGTGGCGGCGAGGCCGTACCCGGCCGACGAGCCGATGACCAGGGCCACCGGCCCCTCACCGCTGGGCGCGGCGGCGCGCGCCGGGACCTCCCGCCACATGCTGTTCACCAGCGCGCGACACCCCTCCGGGTGCGAGTCGAGGAAGAGGAAGCCGCGGTTTCGGGGAATGATCACTCGCTCGTTCACGGTCGGAACCCTTCAGCCGGTGCGGACGGAGGGCGAAGAGCGGGAAAGCCTGTCGCCACGCGCCAGTCTTCAGCGCCGCCGACGAGGACAGCGATCACATGCGGCACAACAACGCCTTGTGGATCTTGGAGCCTTCTCGCCACGACCGGACGACATCGAGCCGTGCGAAGACTCCTACGGGCTCAGGCCGACGTACGAGGAGAACCCGCGCCCCCGACTCGACCGAGGGACGAAGCGCTCCCGGCCGGCATGCGGAGCCGCACGCTCCGGCTGTCGCTCGACTCGGCGCGCCGCTCCTCATGTGCCGCGCAGCTTGACCTTGACACAGTGACAAGGATTTCGCTGGAGCCGAGGAGGTGGTCCCGATGACCATGCCGGAAGAGGACGCGGACACGATGCGAGCCCTCAGGGGGCTGGAGAACGACAGGTCGTCGGTCCGGCTGGAGGCGGCGTTGGCGGTCGGCACGACTCCGGATCCGGGGCTCGTCGGCAAGCTCGTCGAGCGATGCGCGGTGGAACCCGATTTCTTCGTGCGGGAAATGCTGACGTGGGCCCTCACCCGCCACGCGGCAGCGATGACGGTCCCGGTGCTCGTCGACACAGTCCGCTCGGAGCGTGCGCAGGCGCGGAGCCAGGCGTTGCACACGCTGTCCAAGATCGGGGATCGGCGAGCGTGGCCGGCCATCACACCGGCGCTGCTGTCCGACGCCGACGACGAGGTGGCCCGGAGCGCCTGGCGGGCGGCGGTCGCGCTCGTGCCCGAGGGGGAGGAGCGGGAGTTGGCCGTAGTGTTGGCGACGCAGCTCGGGCGCGGCGCACGCGAGACGCAGAGGAGCCTCAGCCGGGCGTTGATCGCGCTGGGGGAGGCGATGACGCCGGCGCTGGGCGCCGCGACGACGGATCCCGACCCTCGCGTGCGCGCCCACGCGATCGCCACGGAACGGCTGTGGCGCGACCCGGATGCCGGCTTCGAGTTCGCGATCGAGGAGGCGAAGCGCGTCGTGGCCCTCGGCGGGGCCGGGCAGGAGGGACGGTAGGCAGTGTTGATCGGTGATGTCGCGCGGCGGTCCGGGGTCAGCGCCCGTATGCTCAGGCACTACGAATCGCTCGGCCTGGTGCGGCCGACGAGTCGTACCGGCTCTGGCTATCGCGAGTACTCCGGCGAAGACATCCGGCGAGTCTTCCACATCGAGAGCCTGAGGTCGTTGGGGATGTCGCTGCGCGACGTCGGGCGCGCGCTCGACGACCCCGGCTTCGCCCCCGCGGCACTCGTCGACGACCTCATCCGCCAGACACGAGACCGCATCGCGGCGGAGACCGAACTGCTCACGCGACTCCGTCGGATCGGTGCCGCGGAACCCGCCGGCTGGAGCAATGTCCTCCAGATCGTCGCGCTTCTCCACGCGTTGGGGTCGAACAGCGCGGGGGCGCGGCAGCGCGCGGCCCTGTCCGCGGTCGAGGAAGGTCCGTTGCCGGTGGAAGCACTGGTCGAGGCCGTGCTGAGCGAGTCCGAGCCGAACGTCGCCGGAGCCCTTCGCTGGGCTCTGGCGCGATCGGGCGCGGAGGGGTTGGCACTGTTGGCGGAGGGCCTCCGCTCACCCGCGGCCGAGGTACGGCAACGCGCCGTCCGGTGCATCGCCGAGATTCCGGAGGATGAGGCGACAGCTTTGCTGCAGGACGCCCTCACGAACCCCGACATCGTGGTCCGCGGGTACGCGGCCCTCGCGCTCGGGGCACGTGGGGTGGCCGACGCGGTCCCGACACTCATCGACATGATCGTCGAGGAGAGGAACGACGCCGACGCAGCCGATGCGCTGAGCGCGCTGGCGCGTGATCCCGCGTCGGCGCATCGGATCGCCACGGGGCTCGTCGACTGCCTCGCCCGCGTCACCATGGGCTCACCCGCGCGCCGACGGCTGACCCAGGCGCTCGCGGACGTCCCGGGGACCACGGCGTCATCCGCCCTCGCCGAGCTGTCACATGACGAAGACCGCGTCGTTGCGCTCACCGCGACCTACGTTCTCAAGCTGCGCGACGCACGGTAGCGGTACGTCGTCCTTCCACACGGTCAGGCATGTGCGTGGCTGTCGTCCTGCGTTGCGGTGAGACAGGGAGCAGCCCAAGGGGGCAGGTTTCGGGGACATCCGCATCGCGCTGGCGCAGGCGCGAGCCGGGGCCGCGCGGGAGGGTCACAGCACCCTTCGCCGGCGCCCCAGCCACGTCTGCGCGATGACGACCACCGCCAGGAACGCACCGCTGACCACCTGCTGGTAGGCCGAGTCCAGGGAACCGATCTGGTTGATGACGTTCTGGATGACCTTCAGCAGCGCCACGCCGACCAGCGAGCCGCTGATGAACCCGAACCCGCCGGTCAGCAGCGTGCCGCCGATGACGACCGCCGAGATCGCCTCCAGCTCCATGCCGGAACCGAGGATCGTCACCCCCGACAGCAGCCACGCCGCGTTCAGCGCGCCCGCGAGACCCGCGCACAGCCCGGACACGGTGTACACGGCGACCTTGGTACGGGCCACGGGCGCGCCCATCAGCGCCGCCGCGTCCTCGTTGCCGCCGACCGCGTACACGTACTGACCGAACCGGGTGCGCCGGAGCACCACCGCGCCCAGTACGAACAGCCCCAGCGTGAGCCACACCGGCACGCCGACGCCGAGCAGCGAGCCCTGCCCGAGCCTGGTGAAGAACGCGCTCTTGTCCACGAGATACGTCCGTGAACCCTCGTCGGTCAGTGCGAGCAGGACACCGCGCGCACCGAGCATGGAGGCCAGGGTCACGATGAACGGGGCCAGCCCCGAGCGCGCGATCAGCAGCCCGTTGACCAGGCCGACGAGCCCGCACACCACGAGCGGCAGCAGCAGTGCCACCGCGGTGCCGTACCGCGAACCCCACGCCGCGAGCACCCCGCCCAGGGCGAACAGCGAGCCGACCGACAGGTCGATGCCACCGGTGACGATCACGAAGGTCATGCCGAGCGCGACGACGGCGAGGAACGCCGAGGACAGCGCCATGTTCTCCAGGTTGTCACCGGTCAGGAAGGTGTCGAAGCTCAGCGAGGCGATGAGCATCGCGATCACCAGGGTGACCAGAGCGCCGTGCTGCTGGGCGAGCGCGCTCAGCCGCTCCGAACGGCTCGGCCCCGGCGGCTCGTCGCCGGCACGGGCGGCGGGGATCTCTTTGCGCATGGTGGCGTTCCCGGTGTCCGTGGTCATCGCTTCCCCCGTTCGCGTGCCGCGCACACGGCACCGACGATCACCACGGCCTGCGCGATCTGCGTCCACGACGGGGGCAGGTCGTGCTTGATGAGCGTGGTGGTGAGCAGCTGGATCAGTACGGCGCCCGCGACCGTGCCGCCGATGCGGACTCGGCCACCGCTGAGCGGGGTACCGCCGACGACCACCGCGGTGATGGCGGACAGTTCCATCAGGGTGCCCAGCGAGGTGGGATCGCTCGCGGTGAGCCGGGCGGTCGCCAGCACGCCCGCGATCGCGGCCAGCGCGCCGGAGCACACGTACGCCACCACGAGTACGCGTCGCACGGGCAGTCCCGCGAGGCGGGCCGCCGGCCGGCTGTCACCGATGGCCAGCAACTGCCGGCCGAACGTGGAGCGTCGCATGACGAACGCCACGAGCAGCGCCAGCACGGCCGCGATCAGCACCAGATGGGGAATGCCCAGCACGTCCCCTGACCCGAGGGCCGCGAGGCCGGGGTCGTGGACGTCCTTGAGCTGGGGGAGCAGTACCAGGGCCAGACCCCGGGCGGCCACCATCAGGGCGAGCGTGGCGACGATCGGCTGCACCCCGACGAAGGCGACCAGCGCCCCGCTCGCGGCACCGGACACGACACCGCCGGCGACCGCGATCAGGGTGGCGACCCAGGGCCCGTAACCGAGGTACAGCGACAGCAGCGAGGTGGACAGCGCCATCACCGAGCCCACCGACAGGTCGACGCCCTCGGTGCCGATGGCGAGCGCCATGCCGAGGGCCACGATCAGTACGGGCGCGACCTGGACGGCCTGGGTGCGGAAGTTCGCCGCGGAGGCGAAGTGCGGGGTGAAGACGAAGTTGAACAGCAGCAGCACCACCACACCGCCGTAGACGCCGTAGTCCTGCAGCAGGCGCCGTGCGCGGTCCCGGTCCACCGTGCCCCGGGCCAGGCTCAGTTCAGTCATCGTGCCCTCCGGCGGGTACGGCGGCGATCGCGCGCATCAGCTCCTCCTCGGTGACCGCGTCGCCAGTCAGTTCGCGCACCACCGCGCCGTCCTTGAGGACGACCACGCGGTCGCTGCCCTCGATCAGTTCCTCGGTGTCGGAGGAGATCAGCAGCACCGCCAGGCCGTCGTCGGCCAGCTCGTCGACGAGCGCCTGCACCTCCGCCTTGGCACCCACGTCGATGCCCCGGGTGGGCTCGTCCAGCAACAGCACCTTGGGCTGCAGGGCGAGCCATCGGGCGAGCAGCACCTTCTGCTGGTTCCCGCCGGACAGTTCGCCCACCTTCTGGTGCGGACCGGCCGCCTTGATGCGCAGCCGCTTCATGAAGGTGTCGACGATCCGGTCGACGCGGGCGTCGTCGACCAGGCCGAACCGGGACAGTCCCGGCAGCGCGGCGAGCGCGATGTTCTCCCGCACCGACAGGCCCGGCACGATGCCCTCGGTCTTGCGGTCCTCGGGAAGCAGGCTGATGCCCGCCCGGATCGCCGCCGCGGTGGAGCCGCCGCGCACCGGTTCGCCCGCCACCACGATCCGGCCGCCGTCGACGGGCAGGGCGCCCGCGACGGCCTTCGCGGTCTCACTGCGCCCCGAGCCGAGCAGCCCGCCCAGACCGACCACCTCGCCCGGGCGCAGGGACAGCGACACGTCGTGCAGTCGCTGACGGACGCTCACGTTCTCGGCCACCAGCACCGGTGGGGCCGTGGTCTCGTGGGAGCCGGTGAACTTCGTGAGCCCCTCCCTGCGCACCTCGCCGATCTCCCGCCCCAGCATCAGCGCCACCAGCCGGAGCCGGTCCAGCCCGGCGAGCGGGCCGGTGTGCACCACCCGGCCGTCCCGCAGCACGGTGACCACGTCGCAGATCTCGTACAGCTCGTCCATGCGGTGACTGACGTAGACCACCGCGATGCCCCGCTCCCGCAGGGTGCGGATCACCCCGAACAGCGTGCGCACCTCGCGGGGCTCCAGCGAGGAGGTGGGCTCGTCCATGATCACGACTCGGGCGTCGACCGCCACGGCGCGCGCCAGCGCGATCATCTGCTGTGCACCGACGCCCAGTTCGCGCAGCGGGCGGCGGACGTCGACCCGGATGCCGAGACCACGCAGGGTCTCCTCGGCCTCCCGGTGCATACGGCGGAAGTCGATCAGGCCCAGCCGGCCGCGTGGCTCGCGGCCGAGGAACAGGTTGCGCGCCACGCTCATCAGCGGGACGAGATTGACTTCCTGGTAGATGGTGGAGATGCCCGCCTGCTGCGCCTGCAACGGGGTGGCGAAACGGACCGGGGCGCCGTCGAGTGCCATCTCGCCGGCATCGGGCTGGTACACACCGGTGAGCACTTTGATCAGGGTCGACTTCCCCGCGCCGTTCTCGCCCACGAGGGCGTGCACCTCGCCGGCGCGGGCGGTGAAGTCCACCTCGGACAGCGCCCGTACGCCGGGGAAGGTCTTGCACAGTCCGGTGACCGTGAGCATCTCAGTAGGCCTTGCCCAGGTCGGACGTGGCGTTGGCCTCGGTGTAGGAGCTGTCCTGGATGACGATGTCCTGCGCGACCTTCCGGCCCTGGGTGAAACTGTCCAGGGTCTGGAAGGCCAGCGGCCCGAAGCGCGGGTTGGACTCGATCACACCGGAGATCCAGCCGTCCACGATGCCCTGCACGGCGTTGCGGGTGCCGTCGATGGTCACGATCTTCACGTCGCCGGGCTTCTTGCCCGCGCTCTTGAGGGCGTTGACCGCGCCGAGCCCCATCTCGTCGTTCTCGGCGTAGATACCCTTGATCCCCGGCTTGGACTGGATCAGGTTCTCGGTGACCGACTGACCCTTCTCCCGGGCGAATTCGGCGGTCTGCCGGAAGATGATCTTCAGGCCCGGGGCCTTCTCCGAGATCCGGTCCTCGAAGCCCTTGGTGCGTTCGGTGGTGACGTTGTTGCCGGCCGCGCCCAGCAGGATGGCGATCTCGCCCTTGCCGCCGGTGGCCGCGATCATCTGGTCGGCCGCCCGCTTGCCCTGCTCGACGAAGTCGGAGCCGATGAAGCTCACATAGTCCTTGCAGGCCGTGGCATTGATCTTGCGGTCCACCGCGACGATCGGGATGTGCTTGGCGGCCGCCGTGCGCAGCACCGGCTCCCAGCCGTCCGAGTTGAGCGGCGCGACGACGAGCAGGTCGGCGCCCTTGGCGATGAGGTCCTGAACGTCGCTGATCTGCTTGGAGAACTGCGACTGCGCGTTGACGGCGAGCAGTTTCACGCCCCGCTTCCGGGCCTCCGCCTTGATGGAGGCGGTCTCCGCGATGCGGAAGGGATTGGCCTCCTTCTCGGACTGGGAGAACCCGACGGTGGCGGACTTCAGGTCCCGCTTCTCGCCGCCGTAGGTGTCGATGGCGCACGTGGGTCCGGAACCGCCGCTCGGCGAGGCGACGACCTGGCCGGCGTCCTTGTCCTGCGTGGCGGCCTTGTCGCCGTCGGAATCGTCCTCCGACTTGGCGCATCCGGTCGTCAGGGCCAGGCTCGTGGCGAGGCCGGCGGCGAGGAGGGTCCGCGCACAGGCGCGACGCAGTGGTGCTGTGGGCTTCATGGGAGTCCCCAAACGGCGTGGCCCCGGGTGCGCCGAGAGCGCTCACGGGGGTAGGACGGCTGGTGCGGTCAACTCGGCGTGCACGTCGTTCAGTGGAGGTTTTTACATCGTTGGAAGATTGCTGTAAACCCTCCCGTCCGAAATCCCGGCCGAGCGCCCCGGGCCGCGTCTCACCGTCGCCCCAGCGTGCTCTCCCGCTCCACCAGCCGGAAATCGGCGACGAGTTCGCGTCCGCCGGGCTCCTCGCGCCCCGACAGACTGCGCAGCAGCGAGGCCACCGCCATCCGCGCGATGGCCTGCTTGTCCGGCGCGATCGTGGTCAGCGACACCGCGCTGAAACGCCCTTCGGCGATGTCGTCGAAGCCCACCACGGCGACGTCCCACGGCACCCGCAGGCCCCGCTCGTGCAGCACCCGCATCGCGCCGATCGCGATCAGATCGTTCAGCGCGAAGACCGCGTCGGGCCGCACACCCGAGTCGAGCAGCTGGGCCATGGCCCGGGCGCCGTCGTCCCGGTCCCAGCCGCCGACCGGGACCACCATGTCGTCCGGCGCCGGCACCCCGGCCGCCGCCAGCTCCTCGCGCCAGCCCACGAGCCGCAGATGGGCCGGGCGGTTCGCGGAGTCCGTGCGGGCGCCCAGGTAGGCGATCCGAGTGCGCCCCCGGCCGAGCAGATGGCGTACCGCGGTCCGGGCGGCGGCCACGTTGTCGATGGCGATGTGGTCGTGTGGCGCGTCGTACACGCGCTCGCCGAGGAGCACCAGCGGTACGTCGTCGGACCGCCCCTGCAGGTCCTCGGCCTCCAGCTCCAGCGGGCTGAGGATGAGCCCGTCGATCACCCGGGCCCGGAATCCCTGACTGACCAGCACCTCCTGCTCGCGTCTGCCGCGGGTGTGGTCGAGCAGCACGGTGAACTCGTGTTCCGCCGCCGCGTCGATCACCGCGCCGGCCAGTTCGGCGAAGTACGGGTTGCCCAGCTCCGGCACGGCCAGCGCGATGATGCCCGTGCGGCCCTTGCGCAGATGCCGGGCGGTCAGGTTCGGCCGGTAGCCGAGTTCGTCGATGGCCTGCTGCACCCGGGCCCGCATCGCCGGTGTGACGTGCGGATAGTTGTTCACAACGTTGGACACGGTCTTGATCGAGACGCCGGCGCGCTCGGCCACGTCCTTCAGGCTGACCCGCAAAGGGATCTCCTCGGCATCGATGGGCGCTCCGAAGGGCGGAGCCTTGCCATGACTCTGGACAGCGGCCGGGAGGCGTGCTCTCATGCCAACTGCCATGCTTCCAACGTTGTACAGACTGAAGCAGTGAGCCGCCACCCTTCCTCAGCCATAGGGAGATCCGTGCGCATCAGATCACTCGGACATCGCCTGTCACTCCTCCTCGCGGCCGCTCTGGGCGTGGCCGGAATGACCGCGGCGCCCCCCGCAGCGGCGGCGGACGACCCCGTCGAGGTACACGGCCTCAAGGGCGAGTACTACACCCAGTCCGCCCCCGGAGCCTTCGACTTCGCCCAGCTCAAGGCCACCGGATTCGACCCGAGGCTCGACTTCGACTCCCTGGAGTCCCGCCTGGGTTCGGCCACCGGCCGGTCGGACGACGTCAGCGTCCGCTGGACCGGCCGGATCGTGCCCGAGAAGACCGGCGCCACCACCTTCTCGATCACCGGCGACAACGGATTCCGCCTCTGGGTCGACGACCAGCTCGTCATCGACCACTGGGTCGACGACTGGGACCGCGAACAGACCGGAGCCCCCGTCGAATTGACCGCCGGCAAGGCCTACGACATCAAGGTCGAGTACTTCGAGCACTACGGAGGCTCCAACCTCCACCTGCGCTGGACGCCGCCGGGCGGCGCCAAGACCGCCGTACCGCAGTCGGCGTTCCTGCTGCCGGAGGGATACGCCTACGACGGCGCCATCGCCACGACCGTCCTCGAGGACGGCCGCACTCTGCGGCTGGACTTCGCCCAGGCACTGGCCAAGCCCGCCGCCGGGCTGACCAGCCACCTCGACGCCGTCATCGGCGGCGCCGCCTGGCCGCTGGGCACCGTCCGGCTGGACCCCGCCGACCCCAGGTCCCTGCTGGTCTCCCTGGAGGAACCCGTCGTCGGCGACAAGTCCGGCTCCGCTCCCGGCCTCGCGGACGTCCGCTACGACGGCGAGGGCGGCCTCACCGGCAAGGGTGGCAACGTTGTCGGCGCGTTCTGGAGCAGCGGCGCCAACCACTCCACCTACGAACTGCGCACCCGGTGGGCCGACGACGTCACCCCGGCCAACGCCCACCGCGAGTATCCCCGGCCCCAGTTGACCCGCGACGCCTGGAAGAATCTCAACGGCAGCTGGCAGTTCGCCGCGGCCGAGGAGGGCGAACGGCCGCCCGTGGGCCGCACCCTCGGGGAGCGCATCCTCGTCCCGTACCCCGTCGAGTCCCAGCTCTCGGGCATCGAACGGCACGAGGACCGCATGTGGTACCGCCGTACCTTCACCGTCCCGGCCGGCTGGAAGGTCGGCGACCGCCAGCGGCTCCAGTTGAACTTCGGCGCCGTCGACTGGCAGGCCGAGGTCTACGTCAACGGCACCGAGGTCGCCGAACACCAGGGCGGCTACGACAAGTTCAGTGCCGACATCACCGACGCCCTCAAGCCCGGCCGCGCCCAGGAACTGATCGTCGGAGTCTACGACCCGACGGACGCCTCCGGCGGCGAGAACCCGCCCCTCGGCAAGCAGCGCCTGGATCCGAGCGGCATCTGGTACACCCCGTCCTCCGGCATCTGGCAGACCGTGTGGCTGGAACCCGTCGCCGCCGACCACGTCGACCAGCTGAAACTGACGCCGCACATCGACACCGGCACGCTCACCGTCGAACCGCAGGGCGTGCGCGACGGTCTCCCGGTCACCGCGACCGCCTACGACGGCAAGCGCCGGGTGGCCACGGCCACCGGCCGCACCGGCCGGTCCCTCACCCTGAGGATCCCGGACGCGCATCTGTGGTCGCCGGACGATCCGTTCCTGTACGACCTCGAGGTGAAGGCCGGCGGCGACCGCGTGGGCAGTTACTTCGGGATGCGGTCCATCGCCGTGGAGAACGTGAACGGCGTCCCCCGCACGGTCCTCAACGGCAAGCCGGTCTTCATGATGGCCACCCTCGACCAGGGTTTCTGGCCCGACGGCCTGCACACCGCGCCCAGCGACGAGGCTCTGGCCTACGACCTGAAGGCGCACAAGCGGATGGGCTTCAACGCCGTCCGAAAGCACATCAAGGTCGAACCGGACCGCTGGTTCTACTGGGCCGACCGGCTCGGCCTGCTGGTGTGGCAGGACATGCCGGCGATGACGGCCGGGGTGAACCCGTCGACCGCCGCCCGTGCCGAGTACGAGCGGGAGATGAAGCAGATGATCGACGAGCACATCAGCAGCCCGTCGGTCGTCATGTGGGTGGTCTTCAACGAGGGCTGGGGCCAGTACGACATCGGCCGCGTCGCCTCCCAGGCCAAGGCCTGGGACCCCACCCGCCTGGTGAACAACATGTCCGGCCTCAACCTGGGCGCCGACGGCGGGGCCGGCGACATCATGGACGAGCACGGTTATCCCAGCCCCGCCCTGCCACCGCATCCGGACGGCCAACGGGCCCTGGTCGCCGGTGAGTACGGCGGTCTCGGCCTCGCGGTGCCGGGCCACGCCTGGTCGGTACAGCAGTCGTACGTCGACGTGGACCCCAGCACCTACACCGACGACTACCTGCAAAAGCTCGGCGAGGTGCACGCGCTGGCCTGCAAGGGCGGAAACGGCGCCGTGTACACGCAGATCTCGGACGTCGAAGGGGAACTCAACGGCCTGATGACGTACGACCGCAAGGTGACCAAGCCCGACGTGCGGCGCCTGAAGGCCGCTCACGACGCGCTGATCGACGACGCGTCACGGGCGGTCGTCACGGGCTGCGCCGCCTGACCTCCGGGCAGCACCGGCTGTCGCCTCCCCGCGAATCGCCGGACCGCTGCCCGAGGCCGCCGCCGTGCCCGTCCCCGGCCCGGTCCGCCCACCGTATCGACGGCGGGCGGACCGGGCTGGGCCCGCACGGGCCGGGCGACGGGCGTCTCCGGGAGTCCGCCCCGACGCGCAGGGGTGCCGGACGGACGCGCGGGGATGCCGGACGAGGGACTCGTCGTGCTCCACCACCTGACCCTCGGCGGACGCCTCGGTGGTACGCCCTACTGCGGTGCCTGGAAGCCGCCGATCTTCTGCTCCAGTAGTTCGGCCAGCCGCAGCGGAGTGCGATCCTCGAACATCGGACCGATGAGCTGGACTCCCACCGGCAGACCCTCGGGGGACCGGCCCGCCGGTACGGCGGTGGCGGGGAGCCCGGGCATGGTGGCCAGACCGGCCCAGACGAGCTGGTCGAAATACGGGTACGCGACGCCGTCGATGTCGATCCGGCGTTCTCTCGGATCGGGGTGGTGGTCGTGCGGGAACGCGGGAGTGGGCGTGATGGGGCACACCACGGCGTCGAACTCGGCGAAGAACCGCCGCCAGCCGTGGCGGTGGAGTTCGCGACGGCTGTTCGCCTCGATCCAGTCGCGGTGGCGGAACACCATGCCGCGCAGCCGAGCCGCCTCCAGACCCTGGTCCTCCGCGCTCAGTCGGTCGGCACGGACCCGCAGTTCCTCGTACGCCTCGACGGGAAAGCGCGCAACGGAACCGGAGAACAGCAACTGCGTGTAGAGCACCGCGGCTTCGGCCAGGTCGGGCAGGAGCGGGCTGTGCCGTTCGACGCGGGCGCCGCCGTCGGCAAGCGCGTCGGCCACCCGGTTCACGCCCGCCCGCACGGCGGAACCGGTCGGAAGGAGCGGATGCTCGTCGAGGACCAGGACCCGGAAGTCGCGGAGCCGTTCGTGACGTGGGGGCGGCAGCCGCACGTCGTACGCCACGCCGAGCGTCAGCGGGTCCGGACCGGCCATCACGTCGAGCAGGAGCGTGAGATCCCGGGCGGACCGTGCCATTGGACCGACGACCGCCAGGTCGATCTCGGTCGGCAACGCCGGCTCGGACGGCGGGACCATGCCGCGGCTCGCCGCCAGCCCGTGCGTCGGTTTGTGTGCGTAGATCCCGCAGAAATGCGCGGGAGTGCGCAATGAACCGGCCATGTCGGATCCGATGGACAGCGCGCCGAATCCGGACGCGAGGGCCGCCGCCGATCCGCCGGAGGATCCACCCGGCGTGCGACCGTGATCCCACGGGTTGTTGGTCGTTCCGTAGATCTCGTTGAAACTCTGCACGTCTTGCAGCCCGAAGGGCACGTTGGTCTTGCCGAGCACCACTGCGCCGGCGGCCTTGAGCCGCGAGACCTGCACCGCGTCCTCGGCCGGCAGGTGGTCCCGGTGCTGCGGCATGCCCCAGGTGGTGGGCAGTCCGGCGATGTCGTAGGACTCTTTGACCGTCACCGGGATGCCGAGCAGCGGTCGGTCCTCACCGCGGGCGCGTGCCCGGTCGGCACCGCGGGCGGCGGCCCGTGCACGGTCGAAGTCCGGCACACAGATCGCGTTGATCTCCTTGTCGTCCCGCTCGATACGGGCGATCGCCTCGTCGGTCAGTTCCGCAGAGGTCACTTCACCTGCGCGTAAGGCAGCCGTGAGTTCCTCGGCCGTCGGAAAATTCCACTCCATGGATTCGACCGTATAGGCCTCCGCGAGAGGCCATGAAATACCGTTTCGCACAACAGGGCGGACGCCTGGACGAATCATTCCGAAGCGTGAGGTGGGCCAAGGCTCGAGGCAGAGCCCTGGCCCGTCCTGATCCAGGCGCCGGACGTCAGCGCGGTGGCCGGCCGCCACATCGTGCTCCGCAGATCCGAGCCGCGTACGAGCTGGATCCGCAGTGATCATCGTGGCGTACTCGATGTCGCGGACGTAGCGGAAGAAGGTGTCGTGGAGGTCACCGTGCCGTCGGTGCGCGAACGCACCCCGAAGGCACTGATGAGCGCGGCGAGCAGGGCCGCGGCGAGCGGCACCCACAGGGCCGCCCGGTAGCCGTCGAGGAGCGCGGCCGGTGCACTCGACGTGGTGGCCGCGACATCGACGGCCGTGGTCGCCGAGAGGCCGAGCGCCGCACCGAACTGGAAGGACGTGTAGAGGAGTCCACCGGCCAGGCCCTGTTCCTCCTCCGTGACGCCTTCGGTGGCGACGATCGTCAGCGGGCCGTAGGCGAGTGCGAAGGCGATGCCGAGGAGCAGCAGGCTGGGGAGCATCGCCAGGTAGGTCCAGTCGGCGCCGACCGGCAGGAAGAGGGCGTACGACAGTGAGGCGATGAGCAGGCCACCGAGGATGAGGCGTGCGTTGCCGAAGCGGGTCACCAGCCTGGGAACGAGGACAGGCGAGAGGATCGCGTCGATGCCGATGACGATCAGTGCGAAGCTGGTCTGCAGGCTGGACCAGTCGCGCAGTTCCTGGAGGTAGAGGACGACCAGGAACTGGAAGCCGAAGAAGCCCGCGGCGAAGAGGAGCCCGGCGAGGTTGGCGCGGACCAGGGCGCCGCTGCGGAAGATACCGAGGCGGACCAAGGGGTGGGCGGAGCGGGCTTCGACGGCGAGGAAGGCGAGCAGTGCCGCGAGGCCCGCACCCAGGGTGAGCACGGTCTGGGTGAGGCCGGTGTGGGAGGCACGCTCCACGCCCAGGACGATCAGCACGATCGCGGCGGTGACGGTGAGGCCGCCGGCCAGGTCGACGCTCCGGCCGGTGCGGGCTGGTCGCGGCGACTCGGGTACGAAGACGAGCGCGGCGACCAGGATCAGAGCGGAGAGCACCACCGGGGCGAAGAAGACCCAGCGCCAGCCGACCGAGACGAGCAGACCGCCGATGACCAGGCCGATCGAGAAGCCACCGGCCGCGGTGCCCGAGTAGAGGAGCAGCGCCTTGTTGCGCCGCGGGCCCTCTTCATCAAAGCCCGTGGTGATGAGGGACAGGCCCGCCGGGGTCATGAAGGCGGCCGCGACTCCGGTGACGAACCGGGCCACGATCAGCATCCAGCCCTCGGTGGCGAATCCGCCCAGCCCGGAGAAGAGCAGGAAGACCGAGAGCCAGAAGACGAACATGCGCCGGCGCCCGAAGAGGTCGGCGGCGCGTCCGCCGAGCAGCATGAAGCCGCCGTATCCCAGGACGTACGCGCTCATCACCCACTGCAGGGGTCCGGTGGACAGGCCCAGGTCGGCGCGGATGGACGGCAGGGCCACATTGAGCATGGCCACATCGATGCCCTCCAGGAAGATCGCGCCGCACAGGACGAGCAGTACGCCCCAGTCTCGGGTGCTCAGGGCGCCGGCCGGTTTCCGGGGATGCGTACTCAGCGAAGTCATGGCGGTTCCTCGACGGGGGAAGGGGGTTGGGGCCGCCTTCCGGCGGCTCCTCCACCTTCGGCCAGAGCGATCAGGCGGAACAACGGCGATGATCGCAACGTTCGTTCAACCAGGCTTACCGATCCGCTCTCCCTGGGGGACCTCGATGGAACGCGACGAACTGGAGTGCTTTCTGCTGCTCGCAGAGGAGTTGCACTTCGGTCGTACCGCCGAGAGGATGCGGCTCTCCCGGGCCCGGGTGAGCCAGCTGGTGCGGCGGCTCGAACGCCGGGTCGGCGCCCCGCTGTTCCTCCGTACCAGCCGCCGGGTCGCTCTCACCTCACTCGGCCGACAGCTGCGCGAGGACCTCGCACCGCACCACCGTGGCATCGAGGACGCGCTCACACGGGCCGCCGCCACCGCGCGCGGGATCGACACGGTGCTGCACGTTGGCTTCGCCAACCCGCTGACCGGCGAGATCGTCATGAAGGCGACGGAGGCGTTGCGGATCAGCCATCCCCGGCTCGCCGTGGAGATCTGTGAGGTGCCGCTCACCGACCCGTACGGGATGCTGCGCAAGGGGGACTTCGACGTCCAGCTTCAGGAGCTCCCGGTGCGCGAGGCCGATCTGGGCGGCGGGCCCGCGCTGCTCGCCGAGGAGCGGGTCCTGGTGATCGGCTCGGGGCACCCCCTCTCCGCACGGCACTCGGTGTCCCTGGAGGACCTGGCCGACGTCCCCCTGCTCACCCTCGCGGGCGCGCTGCCGGACTACTGGCTGGAGCACCACGTCCCCACCCGCACACCGGCCGGTCGGTCGATCGCCCGCGGCCCCGGTGTGACCAACATGCAGGAAGCCCTGATGCTGGTCACGGGCGGCAGGGGCGCGCTGCTCGCGCCCGCGCACACGGCGACGTACTACGCGCGCCCCGGTGTCGCCTACGTCCCCTTCACCGACGCGGAACCGGTCAGCTACGGCCTGGTGTGGCGGACCGGGCAGGGCACCGGAGCGGTCGAGGCCTTCGCCAGGACCGCCCGCGAGGTGGCGCAGGAGATGGCGCATGGGGATCCGCGCAGTTCGGTGCGGGGTTTGCGCCCTCAGCCCAGGGGCTCGACGTCGTGGAAGAACCCGTAGCGGTTCGGGTCGTCCGGCAGGAACCGGTGGCAGCCCTCCGGGAGGAAGACCGCGACCGGGTTGCTCGTGATCACCAGGTGTGTCCCCGTCCCCGGACACCTCCTCGGCATGCGGAATGACGCGTCTGTGCGGTGTCCCGTAAATGATCTTCGGCATCCTGGATGACCTGGTCGTCTGTCCGTCAGCCGGTGAGGACGAGGTTGTGCAGGCGGGCGACGCCGGGCATGGCGTGGGTGGCCGCCGGCGCCTTGCAGGCGGCAGTCGCGGAGGACCTTCCAGCTCTTCAAGCGGGCGGCGAGAGCGTGCTCCACGCGTGCGCGGACCTTGCGGTGGGAGGCGTGGGCGAGCTGTCGCCGTGTCAGGTCCGTCCGCCGGGTGAGTCTCTGCGCTGGGCCGCCCGCTGGAGGGCCCAGGCGCAGACGTCCGCCTGGACGGTATCGAGGGGGACGAGCGACTGACGCCGGGCCGGGTGTGCTGTGTCGCCCCGGGAGACGCGCACGTCGCCCGCCCCGCCCCGCAGGCGCGCATCCTCGTGATCGAGAGGCGCGGAAGCGTCTGACGTGCCCCTTGGGCGTGGCCCGGCAGGATACGGACGATGCCGGGCATGCGGTTCCAGCCGGACCCCCTCCGTGCTCCCGGAATCCTCCCGCCCCACCCGATGCACTGGGCCACTTCACGCGAAGTGGACCAAGACGGTGCGGTCGGTGCCGTCTAGCGTCGAGTCGTACCAGCTCGCGTTCTCACCACCTGGAAAACCTGATGCCCCTGCACTACCGCCATGTCGACGTGTTCGCCGCACAGGCGTACACCGGCAACACCCTTGCCGTCTTCCCGGACGCCGACGGCCTCTCCTCCGCGCAGATGCTTGCGATCACCCAGGAGCTGCGCCACTTCGAGACCATCTTCCTCGACGGCACGGACAAGCCCCACGACGTCACCGCCCGGGTCTTCGACCTCTTCGAGGAACTCGACTTCGCCGGACACCCGGTCCTGGGCGCGGCAGCCGTCCTGCACGAGCGCGAAGGTGCCCCCGGTCCGCGGCACTGGACGTTCCGCCTGACAGGCAGGACCGTCGAGGTGTCCACCCGGCGCACCACCACCGGGTATCACGCGGCACTCGACCAGGGAGAGCCGGAGTTCCTGGCGACCGTGCCGGCGCAGGACAGGGCGGAGGTCGCCGCCGCCCTGAATCTGCCTGGTCGGGCACTCGCCGATTTTCCGCTGTGCGTCGTCTCCACCGGCCTGCGCTACCTCATCGTGCCGGTGACGGCGGGTCTGGGCGAGGCGAAAATCGTCCGCAGCGACTTCGCGGAGCTGGTCGGGCGGTACGGCGCGCAGTTCGCCTACGTGCTCGACGTCGAGGCACGTGAAGGCCGTCACTGGAACAACGACGGTGTCTTGGAGGACGTCGCGACCGGCAGCGCGGCCGGCTGTGTCGGCGCGTACCTGGCCCGGCACCGCGTCGTGCGCGTCGAGGAGGAGTTCGCCCTGCGGCAGGGGCGCTTTACCGGCCGTCCCAGCAGGCTCACCGTCCTGCCGCAAGGACGCCCCGACGCACTGCACAACATCCGGGTCGGCGGCGACGTGAGCATGGTGGCCCGCGGAACCCTGGACACCCTGCCCGAGTGAGGCCTGCTCCCACTCGACGGCGCCTGCCTGCATCACGGTCGTCGCCGAACTCATCGGCATCGGCCCCCAGGACCTCGCCGCGGCCGAGACGGCCCTCGCTCCGCTGGAAGGAAGCAGCGCATGACCTCCCCGCAGGGCCCCTTCCGCATGCATGTCGCGACCACGCTCCTCGGCGTTCACGACCATCACCGGGGCAAGGGACTCGGCATGGCTCTGCTCGCCGAAAGCCTCGCTCACATCGACGCTCTCGGCGCCCCCGCCTACCTGAATCTTCCAATCCGGCCAACCTCCGGCGGTACGAGAGCGTCGGCTTCACCCCGCTGGAGGAGGTAGTCGTCGCCACCGGCCACGTCGTCACCACCATGTGGCGCCCAGCCGCCGCCGACGCAGGGGCGGGGGGCACGCACACACCGAGGTGCCGGGTGTCCCTCGGCGTCACGGGACGGCCCGGTCGCACGTCGAGGGACGTGAGAGGAAAGCGCGGGCGGCTCCTGCCCGCGCCAAAGGGTGAGGTCACGAGTCCGTCTCCCGTTCAGCGACGGCCGGGTGACGCGCGGCTTCCCTCAGGCAGTGGCGGCCGCGCGTCGCGCACGGGAGGGACGCGCGGCCAAGGGCTGGGCACTCCGGCACCGGGCCGGTGCCCCAGAACCGGCCGACCGCGACCGGTCGGCGGTCAGAAGCGCACGTCCCCGGCAGACCTTCCCGCGGGCCATGCTCAGCCTCCGCCTTCGATGCGCAGGAGCCAGGTCGCGAGCAGCGATTCGAGCGTCTTGGCCTCGTCGGGCGTCAGCACATCCAGCAGGCGGCGTTCATTGCGCATGTGGGCGGTGAACGCCTGGTCGATCAATTCGAGGCCGGGTCCGGTCAGGGCGACGATCCGGCCCCTCCCGTCTCCACCCGATCGCCGGCGGGTGACGAGCCCAGCCCGCTCCAAGCGGTCGATTCTTTTCGTCATCGCACCGGTGGTGACCATGGTGTGCGCGGCAAGCTCACCCGGCGCCCGTTCGTAGGGGTCACCAGCGCGGCGCAGCGCGCACAGGACGTCGAACTCTCCCTCGCTGAGGCCGTAGCCGTCATAGACGCGGCAGAGCTCCCCGGTGAGCCGACCGGCCAGGCGGTGCAACCGGCCGATCACTCCCTGCGGGGAGACGTCGACGTCAGGCCGCTGTCGACGCCAGTCGGCCTGGATGCGGGCTACATGGTCAAGCGGCTCCCGTGGGTCCATGCGTCCGATAATACCTTCCCAAGAAGATATATTAGCTTCCATGGAAGCTAATATGCGGTGGGCAGTGGTGACCGCGATCGCGCCGGTGGCCTGGGGAACGAACTACTTCGTCACCCGAGAGTTCCTCCCCGCGGACCGTCCGCTGTACGGAGCCGCCTGCCGGGCGCTGCCCGCCGGCCTCCTCCTGCTGGCCCTGTGCAGACAGCGGCCGCGCGGCGCGTGGTGGTGGAGATCCGCCGTGTTGGGCCTGCTCAACGTGAGCGTGTTTTTCGTCCTCGTCTACATCGCCTCCCAGAGGCTGCCCACGAGTCTCGCCTCGACCGTGATGGCGGTGTCCCCGCTGACGATGATGCTCATGGCCTGGCTGCTGATCTCCGAACGGCCCCGGGCCACCCACCTGACAGGTGCCGGAGTCGGGCTCGCCGGGGTGTGTCTCATGCTGCTCACCGGTGCGGAGGAGGTGAGCGTGGGGGGAGTGGCCGCCTCGGCCGCTGCCATGCTCGCGTCGTCCTTCGGCTACATGCTCACCAGGCGGTGGAGTGATGGTGTCGACGTGCTCGCCTCGACCGCCTGGCAGCTCACTGCAGGCGGCCTGCTCCTGCTCCCGGCAGCGGCAGCCGCGGAGGGGGCGCCTCCGGCACCTTCCGCATCGGCGTCTTTCGCGTTCGTCTACGTCGCGCTGGTCGCCACCGCGCTGGCATTCACCGCTTGGTTCACCGGGCTGAGGCACCTGCCGGCGGGGACCGTGGGTCTGCTCGGACTGCTCAACCCCGTCACGGGCGTGCTGCTGGGCACGGTGATCGCCTCGGAAGCGCTCACCACTCGGCAACTGGGCGGACTCGTCCTGGTCTTGGCCGGAGTCGTCCTCGGCCGGCCCGTCCGCGCAAAACGGCGTGGCGGCGGACGGGTACCGGCCCGTCCTGCGGGAGAACGCCGATCCGAGCGAGAGGCGCCTTGCCGAGATGCCTCGTGAGTCCACTGGAACCGCCTATGGACCCGTCTCTTCGACCTGTGAGGCGGGGCTGGTCGGGGGTGGTGGGGACGGCACGCACCGGCTGGGGTCGCGGTAGGCGTTCGCTTGGCCGCCTTCGGGGTGACCAGCGGCGCGAGAGAGGTAGGGGCACCTGATCGATCAACCCGGCGAAGCCATGCGGTCACAGCACGGGGGGTTCTCGCGTGGCGACGGCATCGGCGGCCGGCGTCCCCGGCTGAGGCGTGTCGATGAAGCTCCCCTGGAGTGCGCGGGTGCCGTCACGGCCGAGTGGCCGCCGCTCTCGCCGTGAGCCCGGGTCGCGCCTCGACGGGGCGGGCCGGGCTGCCGGACGACCGGCCTTCCGCGGTCGGCCCCATGGCCGTCAGTCGGCCGTCAGCACTTCGACCCCGTCCGTCGTGAGCTGCTCGATCACCGGGTCGTCCGGGGTCTTGTCCGTGATCAGCCCGCTGATCTCTTCCCAGGGCAGGACGCGGAACCGGGAAGCGGTGCCGATCTTCTCGGAGGAGGCGAGGACGTACGTGTCCGCGGCCCGGGCCGCCAGGGCGCGCTTCATCGCCGCGTCCTCGGCGTCGCCGGTGGTCAGTCCCGCCTCGGGGTGCACGCCGGTGACGCCGAGGAGGAAGAGGTCGGCGGAGACGTTCTGCGCGGCCTCGACCGCGGCCGCGCCGCAGGCGACCGCCGAGTGCTTGAAGAGGCGACCGCCGAGCATGAAGACCTCCGCCTGCGGATGGTCGAGCAGAGCGACGGCGATCGTCGGGCTGTGGGTGATCACGGTGCAGGCCAAGTCCCGCGGGAGCGCGTGGGCGACGGCCAGGGCGGTGGTGCCGCCGTCGAGGATCACCACGCCGCCGGGCCGCACCAGCCCGGCGGCCACCGAGGCGACCTTCCGTTTGCCGTCGGGGGCCACCGTCTGCCGGGCGCCGTAGTCCGCCACGGCCGGCGAAACCGGAAGCGCCCCGCCGTAGACCCGCTGGCACAGCCCCTCACTTGCCAGGTCGCGCAGGTCACGCCGCACGGAGTCCTCGGAGATGCGCAGTTCGGCGGCGACCTCCTTGGCGACGATCTTCCCCCGCCGGGCCAGCAGGTCCAGCAGGTGATCCCGCCGCTCAGCAGCCAGCATCCTTGTTCTCTCCTGTTCTTGCACGTTTCTGCATGTATCGTAGCGCCCGTGACCGAGAAGTCCATGCTCATCCTCATCGCCGGGCCCTACCGCTCCGGCACCGGCGGCGACCCGCAGGCCATGGCCGCCAACCTCGCGCGTCTCGAAGCGGCAGCGTGGCCCGTCTTCGCCGCCGGCCACCTTCCCGTCATCGGGGAATGGATCGCACTGCCCGTCCTGCACTCGGCCGGCGCGGGTCCCACCGACCCCCTCGCCGACCAGGTGCTGTACCCGACCGCCGAGCGTCTGCTGGCCCGCTGCGACGCCGTGCTGCGGCTCCCCGGCGACTCCGTCGGCGCCGACCAGGATGTCGCCATCGCACGCCGTCGCGGCCTGCCCGTCTACTACGACGTCGCACAGATCCCGACCCTCGACCGGCAGGGGGACGCGTGAAGCCCCGCCCCGGCGTGGACATCCCGGACCACCGCGGCCGGACCGGCCTCGACCGAGCAGGACGCGACCTCGACCGCAACCCCGACGTCGTCGTCCGCGACGTCGAACTCACCTCCCGGGGCTGGCACGTCCTGCGCCGTACCACCTTCGACTACCGCCGCCGTGACGGACGGTGGGAAACGCAGACGCGCGAGACGTACGACCGCGGCAACGGCGCCGTCGTCCTGCCCTACGACACCGGCCGCGGCCGCGTCCTGCTCACCCGCCAGTTCCGCTACCCGGCCTACGTCAACGACCACCCCGACGGGATGCTCGTCGAAGCCGCCGCCGGACTGCTCGACGCGGACGATCCGGCCGCCGCCGTCCGCCGCGAGGCGGCCGAAGAACTCGGCGTCACCCTCGGCCCGCTCACCCACGTCCTCGACGCCTACATGAGCCCCGGCTCCGTCACCGAACGCCTCCACTTCTTCGCCGCCCCCTACACCCCCGCCGACCGCACCGGAACCGGTGGCGGGCTGGAAGAGGAGGGCGAGGACATCGAGGTGCTCGAACTGCCCTTCACCGAAGCCCTGGCCATGACCCGCGACGGACGCATCACCGACGGCAAGACCGTCCTGCTCCTCCAATGGGCAGCCCTGGACGGCCCCTTCGCCCCGTAGGCGACCGGCACGAACCACACGGCCCTGCCCAGTCGGTAGCGTCCGGCCCAGGTCGACGACTCGGCGCGATGGGTGCCCTGAGTTCTCCCGGCTAGGGGGCGCAGCACGACCTGCGCGACCGACTTGCCGTACTCCTTGCCGATCCGGGCGAGGAGCGGATGGGTGAACAGGTCGTTCTTGCCTTCGGCGAAGCCGCCCCAGGACTGGATCCGGACGCCGTGCTCGCCCATGAGTTCCTGGTAGTCGACGCGCTGGAAGAAGGGGTGGGTCTCGATCTGGTTGACGGCCGGGGTGATCTCGTTGTTGACGATCAGGTCGATCAGGCGGTCGGGGTAGAAGTTGGCGACGCCGATCGCCCTGGCCGTGCCCTCGCGGGTGAGTGCCTCCCTGGCGCGCCACTGGCCGTAGACGTCGCCGAAGGGCTGGTGCATCAGGTACAGGTCGATGTGGTCCAGGCCCAGCTTGTTCAGGGACGTCTCGAAGGCACGCTTGGTGTTCTCCTCGGCGGGGGCGTCCTGGACCCACAGCTTGGTGGTGACGAACAGGTCGCCGCGGGCGATGCCGCTGGATGCGATGGCGCGGCCGACGGCTTCCTCGTTGCCGTAGGCGGCGGCGGTGTCCAGCAGGCGGTAGCCGGCGGCCAGTGCGTCGGAGACGGCGCGTTCGGTGTCTTCGGCGGGGATCTGGTAGACGCCGAAGCCGAGGAGAGGTATCTCGACACCGTTGTTCAAGGTCACGTACTGCATGAGGGGGAGTCCTTCGCTGTGCGGGCGGGGCAGGGTTCACGGGCGGACGAGGGCCTTGAGGACCTGGCGGTCGGCCATGCTCCGGTAGGCGTCCGGCGCCTGGTCGAGGGTGAAGGTCTGGTCGAAGACGCGGCCGGGGGCGATGGTGCCGTCCAGGACGTCGGGCAGGAGCCGGCCACCCTCGCCGGCATCAGCATCGACTACTACGTGCGCCTGGAACGCGGCAAGGAGACCCGCCCCAGCCCCGCCGTCCTCGACTCCCTCGCCCGCGCTCTGCACATGGACGACCAAGAGCACCAGCACCTGCGCGAGCTGGCCGCCCGCGCCGCCCGCTACGTCTCCGAGCCGCCGCCCGCCCCTGGCCGCACCGTGCGCCCTCACCTGAGGCTGCTGCTGGAATCGCTGCGCCCCAACCCGGCCTATGTGATCAGCCGCAGCATGGACATGCTCGCCTGGAACCCGGGCGGCCTCGCTCTGCACGCGGGCCTGGACGACTGGCCGGCCAAGCATCGCAACCTCGCCCGCTATCTGTTCCTCCACCCGGCGGCCCGCGACCTCTTCACCGACTGGGACCGGCAGATCACCGGGTGCGTCGCCCGCCTGCGCGCCGTCGCCGGCACCGCCCCGGACGCCCCCGACCTCACCAACCTGGTCGGCGAACTCCTCCTGAAAAGCAGCGACTTCGCCGGGCTGTGGGAGCGCTCCGAGGTGACCGGGCGCAAGCCCGCGCACAAGACGTTCCACCATCCCCAGGTCGGAACGCTCACCCTCACCTCGCAGTCACTGCACGTCGAAGGCACCCCCGGCCAGCGCATCGGCGTCTACACCGCCGAACCGGGCACCCCCGACCACGACGCCCTGCTCCTGCTCGACATGACCGCACCGCGGCCGACGGAACGTCCCACGCCCACCCCGGGAGCCACCGGTCATCGCCCCTGAGCCACCACGGCGGGTGACCTGCGTCCACCCCCGAGAGCCACCGGTCATCGCCCCTGAGCCACCACGGCGGGCGACCCGCGTCCATCGCCCTCACCCGCCCGGGAGGGACATGCCACGCCCCCCCCGAGACGTCACCACGGCAGCCGTCGTGCCTCTGGCCGGCGGCCGAGCCGGGGATTCGCGGTGACGTGAGGCTCGGCGGGTGTTCCGCGGCGGGGCCACGCGAGGGCGTCGACGGCGAGGAACGGCGCGCCGGCCAAGGCCGCGGGGGTTGCCCCGGTGAACGCCATGACGTCCCGGTGCAGGTGGGACTGGTCGGCGTAGCCGGCGTCGGCCGCGACCCGGGCCGCGCCTTCACCCGCGACCAGGCGGTGGGCGGCGTGGTCGAAGCGGACCAGCTTCACGGCACCCTTGGGCGGCAGCCCGAGCTGCGACCGGAACCGGGACCACAGGCGCTTACGGCTCCATCCGATCTCGTCCGCGAGTCCGTCCACCCGGACCATGCCACGGCTGCCGACGATCCGCTGCCAGGCCCAGGCCACCTCCGGGTCCACCGGCGGCCCCGTCTCATACCGGCGGGCGAGCAACGCGTCCGTCAACGCGAAGCGATCCTGCCACGACGAGACGGCGTCCAGTCGCTCGCGGATCCGGGACGCCTCCCGGCCCCACAGGTCGCCCAGGGGTACGACGGCACCGTCGAGGTCGGCGGGGGAGGCGCCCAGAACCGCCCGTGCGATCACCGGGGACAGGCGCACCTGCACGCACTCGACGTTCTCTCCCCACGTCCGGACCGTGCCTCCGGTCCCCAGTCCGGGCCCGGCGACCAGGCTTCCCCGCTGCCGCCGCCCGGACGCACCGTCAAGGACGGGCGAGCCGGCGCCGAAGTCCAGGAGCAGCGTCACGGCCGGGTGCGGGACCATCCGGAGCGCCCCCAGATCACGGACGCGGAACCCGGCCATGGAGACCCCGGCCACCCGGCTGGGACGCTGCGGGCATGCGACGCCCCACACCGCCGCACCGTACGTGAAAGTCCGCACCGTTCGATGGTAGGTGAGCCGGCCGGGGAACATTCGTCCAATCCCGCGGAGGCACCGGCGGCGACAGTGGGCTCATGACTGTTTCTGACGGCGGACCGCACGTGACGGGCGGCGCCGAGACCACCGAGAGTTCGGTCCTGTCGCTGGACGACGGCGACATCCACGTGTGCCGGGACGGTTCCCGCGACGCCCCCGCACTCCTGCTCATCCACGGGTCCGCGTCCTCGAGCCGCTCCTGGGACGCGCTGGTTCCGATGCTGACGGGATCTCACCACGTCCTCCGGATCGACCTGCTCGGGCACGGCCGGTCGGCCAAGCCGGCCGACCGCGGTTACGCGCTCCCGGACCAGGCCCGCCGGGCCGGAGCGGCACTGGACCGGCTCGGCGTCGAGCACGCCGTGGTCGTGGGCCATTCCAGCGGCGGCGCGGTCGCCACCGCCCTCGCCGAACAGCGACCCGACCTGGTCACCGCGCTCGCGCTCATCAACACCGGCCCCGGCCTGGACGCCCTCGTCGCACCGCGGTCCGCCCCGATCGCAATCTCGCAGTGGCCGCCGACCGACGAGCAGCTCCACCGGTTCGCGAGCACCGCATTCAGCCGCGCGGGCTACCGGATCCCCCCAGAGCTCCTGGACGAGGTGCGCCGTATGACCCACCACACGCTCACCGCAACCCTGCAGGCCACCCACGACTACCTGGAGCAGCAGGCGCTCCCGGACCGGCTGGCGGTCCTCGGCAAGCCGCTGCTGGTGATCTTCGGCGAGGACGACCGCAGATGGCGATCCTCGTCCGCCGCCGACTACCGCGCCGTTCCGGGCGCGACGGTCGAGTTGCTGCCCGGTCTCGGACACTCACCCCTGCTCGAGGATCCCCCGCGGACCGCCGCCCCCCTGCTGGCGTTCACCGCGATCCACGCCGTACGGGCGGCCTGAGTGACCAGGAGAGGCGACATGCGGATCCTGGTCTCCGGCGCCGGCGTCGCCGGTCCGGTGCTGGCGTACTGGCTCACCAGGCACGGCTTCCGCGTCACCGTCGTCGAGCGCGCGCCGACGGCGCGCAAGGCCGGCGGCCACGCGGTCGACCTGTTCCGGCCCGCGATGGACATCTCGGAGAAGATGGGTGTGCTCCCGCGCGTCGAGGAGCGGGCCACCGGCACCGACCGGATGACGGTCCACCGGGAGAACGCGGGGCGTGCCGTCCGGGTGGACCTCTCCAAGATCTTCAACGCCGCCTCCGGCCGGCACGTCGAGATCATGCGCGACGACCTGAGCGAGATCTACTACGACGCCGCGCGCGACGACGTCGAGTACCTCTTCGGCGACTCGATCACGGCGATCTCGCCCGACGGCGAGGTGCGGTTCGAGAACGCCGCGCCGCGCCGCTTCGACCTCGTCGTCGGCGCGGACGGACTGCACTCCCACGTGCGCCGCCTCGTCTTCGGCGACGAGTCCCGCTTCAGCGCCTTCGCCGGGGCCTACTTCGGGGTGCTGACCCTGCCGAAAGTCTTCGCGCACGACGGCGAACTCCTCCTCCACGTCGGTGTCGGCCGCACTGCCGGCATGTACGGCGCGCGCCACCTCGGCGACGCGCGGGCGTTGTTCCTGTTCCGCAGCGAGCGCGTACTCGACTGTCACCACCACGACGTGCCCCGGCAGAAGAAGCTGCTCCGCGGTGCGTTCGACGGCATGCACCCTGACCTGGACCGCTGGCTGGACGAACTCGACCGCACCCCGGCGTTCTACTTCGACTCGATCACCCAGCTCCGCATGGACACCTGGTCGCGGGGGAGGGTGACGCTCGTCGGCGACGCGGGCTACTGTCCCGGCCCGGTCGTCGGCGGCAGCACCAGCCTGGCCGTCGTCGGCGCGTACGTCCTCGCCGGGGAGCTGGCGCGGGCGGACGGTGACCACGAGCGCGCCTTCCCCGCCTGCGAGCGCGCGATGGCGGAGTACGTGCGCGGCAGCCGCGAGGCCGGGCTCAGCGCGGCGAAGACCCTGCTCCCCACCTCACGCCTCGGCGTGCACGGACTGGCTCAGGGCGCCCGCCTGATCTCCGCCCTGCCCGCGGGGCCCGGCCGCGCCCTCCTCCGCCTCACCGCCAAGAGCGCACGCCTCCACAACTCGATGACCGTCGACGACTACCCTCCGTCGCCCACCGCGTCCCGGGGCCGGGCCGGTCACGCGGGCGACCCCGCAGGCGGGCTCGGGGCGGAGTGAGGAGTACGCGGGCCGCCCCTCGACCCGCTCGGTGCCGCTACGACACCGGGCGGGGGCGAGGGGCGGAGCGGTCCGGACCGACGCCGGCCGGGCGCCCGGCACGGCCGAGCGGGCCGAGTCGTCAGGGGTAGGCCACCACCGTGGACGGTGTCGTGGACGTGCCGGACGTCGGCGATCCCGTCTCGTTGATCACGTGCTCGTACTGGCCGTTGCCGCCGAGCGAGACCACCAGCAGATTGTGGAACTTCACGCCCGGCCGGTTCGGCGCGGCGAAGCCGTGGTGCTGCACGATCGACGGGGCGACGTTGTAGTAGCAGTAGCTGCCCAGGCCCCAGCCCTCGTGCGTGGTGACGTTGTCACCGACCTTGTAGGCGGCGTACCCCTTGACCGAGCCGTTCTGGACGGCGGCCTGGTTCGGGGCGTCGTAGGCCTTCTCGTTCTGGAAGAAGATCGTGCGGCCCCGCTGGCCGTTCCACTGCACGTCGTACTTGTTGAAGTGCTCCACGAAGAGGCCCGTGCAGAGCACGTCGTCGCCGTTGACCACGACGCCGTAGTCGGCGCGGTTGGTGTCCCAGCCGACGCCGGTGCCGTGGTCGGCGCGCCAGACCCAGGTGTGGTCGACGATGGTGTGCCGGCTGTTGATCACCATGCTGGTGGTCGCCTTGCCGGCACCCGCGCCGCCGATGCGGACGAAGACGTCCTGCACGGTGGTCGGGTTGGCGGAGTGGTCCTGCGAGGCGCCGGCCGGCCCGACCTCCAGCAGCGTCGACGAGTTGACCGGCCCGGCGTCGATGAGGAACCCGGCGAGCCGTACCCCGTCGACATCGGCGACCTTGAGAGCCGTTGTGCCGTTGTCGGGTATCAGGGTGGCGTACCCCAGGCCCAGTACCACCGTGTTGGCACGGTTGACCTGTATCGGCTGGTCGACGTGGTAGATGCCCGGCGTGAGCAGCAGGTGCAGCCCCTGCGCCAGCGCCTGGTTGAGGGTCGCGGCGCTGACGCCCGGTTTCGCGACGTAGAACTGTGACAGCGGCAGGGACGTGCCCCGTGGTGTGCCGTTGCCCCAGGAGACCCCGCGGGCGTCGGTCCGCTTCTCCGGCAGGAAGACACGGAATTCGCTGCCGCTGACGTAGAGGAACGGCTTCTCCCGGGAGACGGGCGTGGTGTCGAGAGTGGTGTACGGCGGGTTGGGGAAGCTCTGTGCCGGAGCGCCCTGGACGCCGGAGAACACCATGTTCCACACGCCGTTGAGCCAGCTGCCGATGACGCTGTCGCGGGTGTACCACTGCTGCTGCGAGTACGGTCCGACCTGGCCGTCGATCCGGCTGTCCGCGATGTAGCCGCCGCTCGCCCAGCCGTAGCCCGAGGGGGCGAGGTTGAGTCCGCCGCGCACGTGCATCCGCCGGAACGGCGCCGCCTGGGCCACCGCCCACCGGTTGGTGCCGTTCACGGGGACCAGGGCCAGGTTCTCCGCCGAACGCCAGAAGTTCTGCGTGGCGTTGCCGTTGAACCAGCCCGCGTCGACCGTGACGTCACCGTTGATCGTCGTGTCGTCGGGGGACAGGCCCAGGCCCGCGATGGAGGTGTAGAAGCCGATCTGGGCGTTGAGGCCGTTGTACGTGCCCGGCTTGAACAGCAGGGCGTAGCGGCCGGTGCCGAACTGCGCCGACTCCTGCTGGTGGAACACCTGGTCCAGCTTGGCCTGGATGCCGGGCGTGGCGGGGTCGAAGACGAGGACGTTCGGGCCGAGGTCGCCGCCGCCGGGCAGGGCGCGGAGGGACCCCCGCGAGGAACCGGCCGCCCGGGCCGGCGTGGACACACCCGCCAGCACGGGCACGGCGGCGGCCGCCGCGCCGAGCACGGCCCTGCGGCCGACGGACGACGACGAGGGGGAGGTGGGGGAGGAGGGAGGCATGCGCGGCTCTCCTTGTTCAGGAAGTGAACGAAGTGGGGTGGGGGAGCGCTCTCTCGACGGTGGATGCTTCATTGGCGTGAACGATGAGTCAAGAGGTACGACCGAATTCCCGGGGTCCCTCGCCTGATCTCCCGTCAATTCACCCACTGCGTCTTCGAGAAGTGAGCGGCGCGCGTTCACTGATCCTTTGGTCGTTTCCCTTGACACTCTCCCGCCACCGCGCCAACACTCCAGCGATGGGAGAGCGCTCTCCCACCTCCGTTCGACCTCCCTCTCCCCCCGAGGAGTCCCCATGTCACGGAGATCGAAGATCCTCTCGGGCGCCTTGGTCACCTCGGCCCTGCTGCTGACCTCACTCGGTCTCGGCGGAGTCGCCGCGTCGACGACGCCCCCGTCCACCGGCGGAGCCGTGCACACCGGCCACACCATGGCGCTGTCGACGGCCGCCTCGCCCGAAGACCCCGACGGCGACGGCTACATCCCCGCCGTACCGCCGGTCACCGGAGTCAACCCCTCCACACAGGTCCCGCCGCACCGCTACTTCCACGAGTTCCAGGCCAACTGCGCGGTCAGCCACACCAGGCCGGACGACCCGATCGTCTATCCGCAGCAGCCCGGCACGTCCCACGACCACACGTTCCTGGGCAACACCACCACCGACGCCCGCAGCACGACCGCCTCGCTGAGCGCGGGCGGCACCACCTGCAAGGCCCCCGGTGACCTGTCCGGCTACTGGATGCCGACCCTCTACAACGGCGACAAGCAGATCCTGCCCGTCGGCCCGCAGGTGATCTACTACAAGGCCGCCGTCACCGACTACACCAGCGTCCGTCCCTTCCCCAAGGGCCTCAGGTTCGTCGTCGGCAGTCCGATGCAGAGCGCCGACGAGTTCCGCCACCACCCCGGCTTCGTCGAGGGCTGGGAGTGCGGCGACAGCTACTTCAACACCGAGTTCCCCGCGACCTGCCCGAACCGGGCCGACGTCCAGCTCAACATCCGCTTCCAGGCGCCCAGTTGCTGGGACGGAAAGTACCTCGACACCCCCGACCACGCGCGTCACATGGCCTACCCCGTGGTCAAGCCGGGCACCAACGACAACGTCTGCCCCGCCGACCACCCGGTGGCGCTGCCGATGATCGAGTTCAAGATGGCGTTCCCCGTCAACGGAGACATGTCGAAGGTGCGGCTGGCCAGCGGACCGGGCCACAGCTTCCACTACGACTTCTTCAACGCCTGGGACGACCGCACGCTCAAGGCGCTCGTCGACCACTGCCTCGTCGGCGGACTCCAGTGCGACGCACGCGGCTACGACGAGACCCACCCCGAGGCCGGTGCCGCACTGAACTCCGACTACCGCCTGCCCTGACCGCGCCCCCCATCCCACGTCACCCGCACCCCACACGGAGAACCGGCCCACCATGACCCCACCACCACGCACCCGCGGGCACCGCCTCGCCGCGCCCCTCACCGCCGGCGTCCTGGCCGTCGGTGCCCTCACCGCCCTGCCGGCCGCCCAGGCCCACGCGGCCGGCACCGTCGTCAAGGTCACCGGCAGCCAGGGCAACTGGCAACTGACCGTGAACGGGCAGCCGTACCAGATCAAAGGACTGACCTGGGGCCCGTCCGTGGCCGACGCCGACAAGTACCTGCCCGATCTGCGGTCCATGGGCGTCAACACCATCCGCACCTGGGGCACCGACGCCGGCAGCAAGCCGCTGTTCGACTCCGCCGCCGCGCACGGCATCAAGGTCGTCGCCGGGTTCTGGCTGCAGCCCGGCGGCGGGCCCGGCAGCGGCGGCTGTGTGAACTACGTGACCGACACCGCCTACAAGAACCAGATGCTCGACGAGTTCCCCAAGTGGGTCCAGACGTACAAGGACAACCCCGGCGTCCTGATGTGGGACGTCGGCAACGAATCGGTCCTCGGACTCCAGAACTGCTACAGCGGCACCGAGCTGGAACGGCAGCGCGACGCCTACACCACCTTCGTGAACGACGTCGCGAAGAAGATCCACTCCGTCGACCCCGACCACCCGGTCACCTCCACGGACGCCTGGGTCGGCGCCTGGCCGTACTTCAAGAAGAACGCACCCGACCTCGACCTGTACGCCGTCAACTCCTACAACGCGGTCTGTGACGTCAAGGCCGCCTGGGAGCAGGGCGGTTACAACAAGCCGTACATCGTCACCGAGACGGGCCCGGCCGGTGAGTGGGAGGTGCCGGACGACGCCAACGGCGTGCCCCTGGAGCCGGGCGACCGGGCCAAGGCCGACGGGTACACCCGCGCCTGGGGCTGCATCACCGGGCACCGCGGGGTCGCGCTCGGAGCCACGATGTTCCACTACGGCACGGAGTACGACTTCGGCGGGATCTGGTTCAACCTGCTGCCCGCAGGGGAGAAGCGGCTGTCGTACTACGCGGTGAAGCGTGCCTACGGCGGGGACACCTCGCACGACAACACCCCGCCCGTCATCTCCGGCCTCACCGTCGAGGGCGATCCCGGCAAGGTGCAGGCGGCCCGCGATCTGGTCCTCGCCGTCAAGGCCACCGACCCCGACGGGGACGCGCTCAGCTACGAGGTCCTCGACAACAGCATGTACATCGACCAGGGCAAGAACCTCACCACGCTGCCCTTCACCGACCTCGGCGGCGGCCGGCTCAAGGTCACCGCGCCCGACCGCCCGGGTGTCTGGAAGCTGTACGTGAAGGTGAAGGACGGACACGGCAACGTGGGCGTCGAGACCCGGTCCGTCAGGGTCGTCCCGCCCGCCGTGAACGGCACGAACATCGCCCTCCGCAAACCGGCCACCGCCTCCTCCTCCCAGGGGAGCTACGGCGACTGCCCGTGCCCCGCCGCGAGCGCGGTCGACGGCGACCTCGGCACCCGCTGGGCCAGCGACTGGAGCGACCCGCAGTGGATCCGGGTCGACCTCGGCAGCCGCACCACGTTCAAGCACGTCCAGCTGCTCTGGGAGGCCTCGTACGCGAAGGCGTACACCGTGCAGACCTCGGACGACGGCCAGAACTGGCAGACCGTGCGCACGGTGACGGACGGCAACGGCGGCGTGGACGACTTCGACGTCACCGGGACCGGCCGCTACGTACGCATCAACGGCACCGCCCGGGGCACGGGCTGGGGCTACTCGCTGTACGAGTTCGGCGTCTACAGCTGACGCCCACCGACCGACACCCGAGGAGGTGGGGATGGCCGACGAGGACGAACTCGACCGGCTGCTCGACAAACTGACCCTGCGTGCCAAGGTCCGGCTGCTCACCGGCGCCACCACCTGGCGCACGGCGGCCGAACCCGACCTGGAACTGGGGGAACTGGTGCTGTCGGACGGCCCGGCGGGCGTCCGCGGGGAGGCCTGGGACGAGCGCGACACCTCCGTGCTGCTGCCCTCGGCCTCCGCGCTGGCGGCCACCTGGGACGAACAGCTGCTCGAGGAACTCGGCGGCCTCCTCGCCTCGGAGGCCCGGCGCAAGGGCGTGCACGTGGTCCTCGCCCCCCATCTCAACCTGCACCGCAGCCCCCTGGCCGGGCGGCACTTCGAGTGCCTCTCCGAGGACCCCGTGCTGACCGGCCGACTGGGGGCCGCCCTGATCCGGGGCATCCAGACCCAAGGCGTCGCCGCGGCGGCCAAGCACTTCGTCGCGAACGACGCCGAGACGCAACGGCTCACCGTCGACGTACGGATCGACGAGCGCACGCTCCGCGACGTCCACCTGGCGCCGTTCGAGGCGGCGGTGGCAGCGGGCGTCCGGCTGGTGATGGCCGGATACCACCAGGTGAACGGCACCACCATGACCGCCCACGAGCTGCTCACCACACCCCTGAAGAGCGAATGGGGATTCGACGGCGTCGTGGTCTCCGACTGGGGCGCCGTCCGCGGCACCCATGACACCGCCCGTGCCGGGCTGGACCTGCTGATGCCGGGACCCGCGGACGAATGGGGCGAGCGCCTGGCCCAGGCCGTGGAGGCGGGCGAGGTGGAGGAGTCGGCCCTGGACGACAAGGTGCGCCGGCTGCTGCGGCTGGCCGCCTGGTGCGGTGTGCTCGGCAGGCCGCGCCGATCGGCCCGCCCGCGCCTGCCGTCCCGGCAGGCGCGGGCCCTGGCCCGGCGGGCCGTCGCGGCCGGAGCCGTCCTGCTGGCCAACCGGGGAGTACTGCCCCTGGACCCCGCGCGCCTGGGTACCGTCGCCGTGATCGGCGCGCCGGCCGCCCGCACCCGCACCCAGGGCGGCGGCAGCGCCGGCGTCTTCCCCCAGGACGAGGTCTCGATCCTGGACGGCATCAGGGCGGGCCTGCGCGGCCGGGCACGCGTCGTCCATGTGCCCGGCCCCGCCGCGGACGGCCCGCCCCCGCCCCTGGACACGGCCCTCGGCGACGACCCCCGCACCGGCACCCCCGGCGTGCTGCTCCGCATCCTCGACGCCTCCGGCACCGAACTGCATGCCGAACACCGCTACAGCGGACGCCAGTTGGAGCCCCCGCTGCCGGCCGGTGCGCACACCGTGGAGATCAGCGCACGACTGCGTCCCCGCGCCTCGGGTGCCTGGCACCTCGGCATCGCCGGATTCGGCCGCCTCAGCCTCCACCTCGACGGACTGTCCCTCCTGGACGGCGAGTTCGCCGACACCACCGATGATCCGGCGGTGATCCACGTGTGCCCGCCCACCCAGGTCGTCACGGCCCGGCTGACCGCCGGGACCACCCCGCTGCTCGTCGCCCGCCGGGAACTCGCCCCCGGCACCGGCCGGGCCACCGTCCTCGGCGCCCGACCGTCCGGGCCCGGCCGCGCCGAGATGCTGGCGGCCGCGTCCCGGGCGGCGCGCGAGGCGGACGCGGCCGTGGTGGTCGTCGGCACCGGCGAACAGCACGAGACGGAGGGGCGCGACCGCACCCACCTCACGCTCGGACCCGACCAGGACGCCCTGGTCCGTGTCGTCGCCCGGGCCAACCCGCGCACGGTGGCCGTCGTCAACAGCGGTGGCCCGGTGGAGATGCCCTGGCGAGAGGATGTCGGCGCCCTCCTGCTGGCGTGGTTTCCCGGCCAGGAGGCGGGCGGCGGCCTGGCCGACGTCCTCCTGGGCCGGACCGAGCCCGGCGGCCGGCTGCCCACCACCTGGCCGGCCCGCCTCACCGACGCCCCCGTCACCCGCACCCGCCCGGACGCCGGCCGCCTGGCCTATGACGAAGGCATCCACGTCGGCCACCGCGGGTGGTTGCGCGCGCGCCGCGCACCCGCCTACTGGTTCGGGCACGGACTCGGCTACACCACCTGGGTCTACGAGGAACTGTGCGGGCCCGCGCGAGCGGCGCCGGGCGAGGACCTCACCGTCCGTGTGCGGCTGCGCAACACCGGACCGCGCCCGGGCCGGGAGGTCGTCCAGGTCTACCTCTCCCGCGCGGGGGACAGCGCCGTCGAGTACCCCGAGCGCTGGCTCGCGGGATGGACGGCGGTGCGGGCACAGCCCGGCGAGACGGTCGTCGCACAGGTGCACGTCCCGGCCCGCGGACTGAGCCACTGGGACGTCGAGACGGGCGGCCGGCGTACGGAGCCGGGACCGTACGCGGTGCGGGCCGGCCGCTCGGCGCACGAACTGCCCCTGACCCTCCGCGTCCAGGTGGACGACGGGACCTGAGAGCCGCACCGCACTCGGAGAGCGCTCTATCCCCGCAGGCCGCCGGGCCGTTAGGGTGCGGGCATGAGCAGACAGGCCCCGACCCTGGAGGATGTCGCCCGGGAGGCCGGCGTCTCACGGGCGACGGTCTCCCGGGTCGTCAACGGCGTACGCAACGTGGACCCGGCGATCCAGGAGCTGGTCCGGCAGGCCATCGAACGCACCGGATACGCGCCCAACCGGGCTGCCCGCTCCCTGGTCACCCGGCGCGCCGAGACCGTGGCGCTGGTGGTGTCCGGCGCCGAGGACGCGTCCGACGCGGCGCAGGCCGCCTTCGCGGCCCGTGTGTTCGCGGACCCCTTCTTCGGGCGGGTGGTGGCCGGGATCGTCGGCTTCCTCAGGCCGCGCTCCGTGCATCCGGTGCTGATGTTCGCCGAGTCGGACGCGTCCCGTCAGGAGGTGCTGACGTACCTGCGGCAGGGACGGGCCGACGGCGCGCTGGTGGTCTCCAGCCATGCCGACGATCCGCTGCCCGCGCTGCTCGCCGAAGCGGGGCTGCCCGCGGTCCTCTTCGCCCGACCCACCCGTCCCGTTCCGCTCAGCTACGTCGATCTGGCCCACCGGGACGGCGGCCGGCTCGCCGCCGAGCGGCTGCTCGCCCGGGGCTGCCGCAGACCGGCCACGATCTGCGGGCCGTTGGCGGTCGCCGCCAGCCAGGAGCGACTGGCCGGCTTCCGCGACACCCTCGCCCG
The DNA here is from genome assembly GCF_055600785.1 of Streptomyces sp. NPDC038200. Taxonomy (NCBI): domain Bacteria; kingdom Bacillati; phylum Actinomycetota; class Actinomycetes; order Kitasatosporales; family Streptomycetaceae; genus Streptomyces; species Streptomyces sp. NPDC038200. The sequence continues at coordinate 85,798 of NZ_JBVJYH010000023.1, read as the reverse complement.
CCGGGGCCTTGCCTACGTGCCCGTCGCCGAGGGCGGCTTCACCCTGGACAGCGGCCTCGCCGCCATGACTGGCCTGCTCGCCGAACACCCCGATCTGGACGGGGTGTTCGCGGCCAACGACCTGATGGCCCGTGGTGCCTGCCAGGTGCTGCGGGAACACGGCCGGCGGATACCCCAGGACGTGGCGGTGGTCGGCTTCGACGACTCCACCGTCGCCGTCGGCCGGCGGCCCCACCTCACCACCGTGCGCCAGCCCGTGGAGGACATGGCCGCCGAGATGGCCCGACTCCTCGACGAACACATCCGGGGCGCGCGCACCGAGCCGACCTCCATCGTGTTCGAGCCCGAGCTGATCGCGCGCGAGTCGGCCTGACCACGGTCGGGCGCGGGGCGCCGTCAGGCGTCGGCGTGGGGGTGATCCGGGCCGAGGTAGTGCACGGCGGTCCGCTCGGCGCGCGGGATGAGCAGGCCCTGCAGCTCCTCCGCCGCGATCTTGAGGAGATGGCCGTCGTGCGTGGCCCGGAGGGTTTCGAGGACGAAGGCCACATGGGTGGAGTCCTCGGTGACACGGGTGCGGTGGGCGTCGCGGTGGTTCCAGTGCCTGGTCAGGACACCGGAGGCGTCGGCGTAGATGATCTCGCCGGGCTTGGGGCGCTCGACGGTGCCGGGTTCGCCGAGCGGCGTGAACTCCTCGCCGCCCCGCGCGTAGCGGATCTCGACGTCGCCGATGACGTGGTCGAGGTCGAAGGCGCCGGCGGGCAGACCGTGGCGGACGGAGACGGCGTTGTACGAGTCGACGGCCGGGTTGATCCGCGGCAGCGCCCCCTTCTTGGCGAGGCGGCGGCCGAGGGCGTCGACGCTGGGGCGGACACGGCGGGGATTGGTGCCGAAGGAGCGGTAGGCGGTGTGCCACGCCTCGATGCGGGGGTCCGTCTCGTCGGCGGGCCGCCACGTCCCGACGGCGAGCTGCTGTTCCAGGTCGTCCACGGCGGCTGCGGTGGCGGGCCAGGGGCCTTGCCCCCGCAGGGCGGTGGCGGTGACCACGGCGATCAGGGTGTCGGGGAACGCGTCCGCGACGGCGGGCGTGAGGTGGAACACGGTCATGGGCGGCGTCCGTTCGGGTTTCGGGGGCTCAGGGCTTGCAGGGGCCGATGCGTCGAGGCGGCGGAGGCCGGGGGTGGGCTCAGGAGAGGGCGAGCAGGCCGACCGCGACCGCGGCGGCGCCCAGGCCGACGAGCTGGCCGCGGTGCACGCGCTCGGCGAGGACGCCGCGGGCGAGCAGGACGGTTCCGGCCGGGTAGAGGGCGGTGATCACGGCCACGACGGCGAGGTCGCCGCTGCGGGCGGCGAGCAGGAACAGCAGGTTCGCCACCGAGTCGAGCACTCCGGCGGTGGCCGACACCGCGTACGCGGGCTTCTCCGGACCGAGCCTGCGGTGCATCAGCCCGGCCGCGATCAGAGTGACGGCGGAGGAGACGGCCCGGCCGACGATCAGCGGGGCGACACCGCTGTCGGCGGGCGCCTGGTGCAGGAAGATCAGCTGAAGGGCGATGGCCGCGCCCGCCCCGAAGGCCAGCAGCAGCGCGGTACGCGACGGGCGCGCCGATCCGGCGCCGTGCCCGGCGCTGACCAGCACCACCGCGACCAGCGCGAGGGGCAGACCGGCCAGCCCCGCGGCGCTCAGCCGCTCGCCCTGGAGCAGTCCCGCGCCGACCGGCAGCATCGCGGACACCACCGCCGTGAGGGGCGAGAGCACGTTCATCGGGCCGATGGCCAGGGTGCGGTAGAGCAGAGCGAACGCGGCGGCCGAGGCGACGCCGGAGGCCGTGCCCCAGGCGAGAGCGCCGCCGCTGAACGAGGCGCCGAGGAACGGCCACAGCAGCAGCTCGACGCCGAGAGAGGCCGGCGCGGCGATCAGCACGGTGCGCAGGACGTGGGCCTTGCGGGCGCCGAGGCCGCCGAGGAAGTCGGCACAGCCGTAGGCCAGGGAGCTGCCCAGGGCCAGCAGCAGAGCGATCACGGTACATCCCTTACTATCAATGGAACGACTGCACCGTACAACGGACCGACCGACCTGTGTCAACCAAACGACCGTGCGGTGCATTGCAGTAGTCCACTGGCGAGGAAGGTGACCGGATGGCAGAGACCGAGGCGGCCCTGCGGACGCTCGCGCACAACGTCCGGGCGGCCCGCACCCGCGCGGGCCTGTCCCTGGACGAGCTCGGCCGGCGCGCCCAGGTCAGCAAGGGGGCCCTGGTGGGGCTGGAGAAGGCTCAGGGCAACCCGAACTTCGCCACCCTGGTCCGGCTGGCCGACACCCTCGGCGTCTCGGTCTCCGCCCTGCTGGAGGGCAAGGACGAGGGCAGCGTGCGTATCGTGTCCGCCGACGCCCTGACACCGTTGTGGACCGGCGAGCGGGGCAGCGAGGCGCGGCTGATGCTGACGACCTCGGGTCCGGCGCCCGTCGAGGTCTGGCGCTGGAAGCTGGAGCCGGGCGAGGAGTACCCCAGCCACCCCCATCAGGGCGGCGTGGTGGAGACCGTCAGTGTCACCTCGGGCCGGATGGCACTGATCGTCGACGGCGTCGAGCACCCGGTCGAAGCGGGGCAGACCGCCACCTTCGACGGCGACACCCAGCACACCTACCGCGGCGCGGGCACCGAACCCTGCCATCTGATCATGACCGTCCACCTCCCGCCCGGCCCCGGCGCCACCACCTGACCTCCGCGGTGCGAGCGAGGGTCCGGGACCCCGGCCCCCGGTCGTGCGGCTCAGGGCGTCGGGATCCCGGCCGGGGTGCGGGGCGGGCGGGTGAACCGGACCGGGACTCCGGGCGAGTAGAGCACGCTGACGGGCGCTCCCGGCGGCGCGGGCAGTCCCGCCGCGGTCACGAGGTCCTCCGCGCAGTGCAGCAGCTCCGCACGGTGCAGGGGCCAGCGGGGATGCGAGTTCGGCAGAAACACCGGCCGGCCGAAGAAGGCGCTGTGCATGCCCCAGCGGGCGGTCAGGAAGTGTTCGAGTTCGGTCGGCGCCTCGACCCGCTCGCCGATCCGTATCGCGAGGTCGCTGCGCAGGCCACGGGGTCCGGGCCAGCGCCGGCTGCTGGTGTAGGCGACCGTGGTGCCCTCCCGGCGGACCCTCATCCGTGACCAGACGTACGGCAGGCGGAAGACGGCACGCCCCACGGCCACGGGGATCAGCCGGGACGCGTCCAGGGAGCGGAAGACCACGCCACGACGGCCCTGTGCGTCCACGGAGTACAGACGGACGTTGGTCTCGGGAAAGGAGCCGAGATAGGGGATGCCGGGCAGGCGGAGCCAGCCGACGCGGTGCATCCGGAAGGCGACGAGCCCGATGTACGTCACCCCGTCCAGTGTGTCCGGACGGGTGCCGGCCGGCAGCAGCGGGGCGACGTCCGCCGGATCGGCGGCCCAGTGGAGGAAGGCCAGATCGAGCCACGACTGGGTGAGCAGGGGCCGCGGCGCGGCGTGCGGCGGGTCGGCCGAGACGGGTTCCGGGTGTACGTCGAGCGACGGCTGCGGCATCGGTTCAGTATCCGATATCGCCGCGACCGGTGGAACACGGCCGCACCTCCGTGATCACTGCCTCCGGCGAGGAGCGGCGAGGAGTCCGTCACCCCGGTGGCACGACCCGCACGCCCCGGCGGCTCACGGCGCGCCCACGCCGTCGACCTCGCCGAGATAGGTTCCGAGAGGCTGAAGGCTGGCCCAGAGCTGCTCGAAGTAGGCGGCGAAGTAGGTCATGAACGTGGGGTCCTCGACGCTGAAGCCGTTCAGCTTCTGACGCGGTCCCCCGGAGAATGCCAGGAACACCACGCTGTCGTCGATCAGCGCCATGTTCAGACCGTCCGCCGCCGCGGTCCAGCGCAGCACGTTGGCCTCGTAGTTCAGGATGTCCTTGCTGGCCTCGTGGTGCTGGCGGACCCAGGCCAGCATGTCCCGGTCGGGGCGCCCGTCGCGTTCCGGTATGCCGATGATGCGGCGTACGCTCCGCTCGTCGTCGCTGTCCTGGCCCGCCCAGTCCAGAATGGTCCGGAAGTATTCGGCGGACGCCCGGGTGGTGTACTGGGTGGGCGGGTAGCGCCGCGTGTACGTGACCCGGATCTCCGAGCGGGCCTGGCGGACACGGTCGGAGGCCGCCTCGTAGAACTCCCGGTTGTCCCGGTACCAGTACGCCGTCAGCAGGGCGTCCCCCTGCAGGGCCGGTCCGCCGAGGGCCGGTGCCGGGACGTGCGGAGAGCGCAGGCCCTTCGTGGCTTCCTCGATCTGCCGGTCGGCCCGCAGCCACCGCTCCCGCCACCTGGACGGATCCTCGCCGCAGGCCTCCACGAAGGCCGCCGTGTGCTCCCAGCTCGGAAACCGCCGGCCGTTCAGGATCGCCGAGACGGTGCTGCGGCCGCACTCCATCTTCCGGGCGAGCGCGTCCTCGGTCGGTTTCCTGAAGGTCCTCCGTCGAAGCTCACGCAACTCGGCGGCAAACGCGAGTTGGGGCTCCGGCGGCTGTGGTGACGTCCGCTGGGCCGGCATGGTCCACCCCCGTGAAACGGCACGGAATGCCTCTGATGGACCGTCATTGTCCGTCATTGCTACAGGACTACGCCAGCGTCTGGCAGTGTCCCCGTTCGTCCGAGGTGTTCTATGCGCGTCTCCCAGCCGTTGTCCGAGCGCGGGCCGCCTCCCAGACTCGGAGCGTGGCCCGCACCGGCCACACCGCCATGAGGAAGGAGCCGCCCCCATGTGACCTGTCGAAGAATCACCGCACCCCAGGCCCGCTTTCGGTGAGGCCTCACGACAAAAGCCAAGGCCGCCCCCTGGTGCTTCTGGGCGGAAGCAGGGAGCGGCCTTCTGCTCACACACAAGGAGAACCTCGTGCTCGTCGACTTCAGGATAGACCTGCCTTGTACGAGTGTGGCCTTCGTGGCCGCACTGGTGCTGGGCATCGTGCTGGTGATGTCCCCCTCGGCCCAGGTGGCCGTCCCGCAGCAGGAGTGGCTGCTGCCGGCGGTCTTCGCGGGCCTCCTCACCACGGCGTCGCCCCACCGGCGGTCCCGGCGCTGACCTCCGGTGACGGCGCCACGGCAGGCCCGCACCGCGGGTGGCCGACGCCCGGGCAGGGACCGCCCGTGTAAGCGTCCCGTTCGGGGTGTGCGCGTGCACCGCACACCCCGAAGCCGCGATGCCGAGGCGTCCCCGGAACCCGCTCGGCTCAGGCGTGCGTCGTCAGGATCATGTACGGCGCGGTACCGGCCTCCGCCGGAGCCTCGTCCGCGGGGCCGTCGTACGCGAGCGTGGGCAGGTCCACGGTGGGGGAGGGGAACCCGGCCTCGGTGAGGAAGGACCGGTACCGGTCGAGGGAGCGGTAGCAGGTGGCGCTGGTCATCGTGGTGCCGTCGCGCAGCCGCAGCAGGGTGGCCACGGTGTCACCGTCGGTGTAGACCGCATCGGGCTCGCCGTGCCGCAGGGTGGAGAAGGCCACGCCGGTCGCCGCCGGGTTGAGATCGGCCAGCAGGTACGGGGCACCGGGCCGCAGGACGCGGCGGATCTCGGCCGTGAGGCCGGCCAGCCGGCCGTCGTCGGGGTCGGTGCAGTACACCAGGCAGCACACGGCGGCGTCGACGCTGTCGTCGGCGAGCCAGTCCAGCGTGCGGCCGTCGAACTGCCGGTAGGAGACACGGGGGTGCGGGCGGTCGGCGCGGGCGATGCCCAGTATGTCCGCCGAGGGGTCGAGAGCCTGGACCGACCACTGTCCGGTTCCGGCGAGCCGCGCCGCCACGGCGCCGGTGCCGCACCCGACGTCCAGGGCCAGCCGGTGGGGGCCGGAGCCGCCGCCGAGCCGCTCCAGCACGACAGGAAAGATCAATCCCTCGGCCAGCCGCATGTCGCGGTCCCGGTAGGCGTCGGCCGCGGCGGAGGTGTCCCAGCCGAGAGGGCCGTCGTCGGCGATCAAAGGCGCTGCCTCCTGCACTGGCGGGGCCCGGACCGGTGGGTCCGGGGGCGTTCGTCGGCAGCCTGACACACGACGCCGCCGGGATGTGCGCGGCGCCGGGGAGATTCCCCCGACAGCGCGTCCGGCAATCGGACGGTCGACGCGGCACGGTGCCGGTGGGGGCGGGCAGCGGCTCCGAGCGACCTCGCGGGCGACGGGTGCGCCGTGCCCCGCGGATCCCCGCCCAGATGCACGACAGCGCCCGCGACGGAAGGATCGCCTGTAGGGGCGTGCTCCACGACGCCACGGGCGGGGCTCGCCCGTCACCGGTTGCTCGGCATCCGCCCGAGCTGGGGGAAACGCCCGTGCCGGCGTTCCGACCGGAGCAATCTCATGTTGATCAAACGCATCCTGAACCGCTCTGTCCGCTCTCCGCGACCGGCAGAGCAATCCGCCACCCCGGAGCCCCTCGCGACGGCCGCCGACTGCGGTCTGCTGCTGATCCGGCTGACCTTCGGTCTGCTCATGGCCGCGCACGGCTCGCAGAAGCTCTTCGGCCTCTTCGGAGGCGACGGCCTGACGGCGACCGGCAAGGGCTTCGCGGCCCTGGGCTACCGGCCGGGAAAACTCTTCGCCGTGATCGGGGGGCTGTCCGAGCTGCTCGGCGGTCTCGGCCTGGCCCTCGGACTGCTGACACCGCTCGCGGCCGCCGCGCTGATCGGCGTCATGATCAATGCGATGGCCACGGTCACCGGTGCCCATGGCCTGTGGGACGTGGACGGTGGTGTGGAGTACAGCGTCTGCATCACCGTCGTCGCCCTGGCCGTCGCCGCCATCGGCCCGGGCCGGCTGGCCCTCGACCGCTTCTTCCGCTGGGGCTCGGGCGGCTGGGCGGCGGCTGCCGTCGCCCTCGGTCTGGGCGGCATAGGAGCCGCGATCACCCTCAGCCTCTAGACACGATCACGCTCGGCCTCCAGAAGCGATCACCTCGCACGCCCGCCTCGCACACCCGCCCTCGTCCACCGTCCGCGCCGAGGCGATCGGGGCCGTGATCGTCGGCTGGGACACCCGCCCTCGCACACCCGCCCTCTCTCACCCGCACGACCGTCGATCCGGCACCCGGGCTGACAGACTGAGCGCGTCGACGGCCCGCGAGCGGCGGGCGGCGCAGAGGTGAGGAGCCGGAGTGGCCGCTGAGTACTGTTCCCCGCCGGGGAATCCGGCATCCGCCGACGTGTGGCTGCTGGTGCGGCAGCGGCCGGCCGTGCTGCGCCGCTCCACCGGGGAACTGGCCGCGGCGCTCGCCGAGGCCCACGGCCCCCGCTTCGCGGTCTGGCACACCGACGAGTTGCTCTTCGGCGTGCAGGACGGGCGGTTGACGCTCCGCACCCTGGGCGGCACGGAGCTGCCGGCTCCCCGGGTGGTGTGCGTGCGCCAGGTGGCCGGCCCCATGCACAACGACCGCGAGGTGACGTTGCTGCGGCATCTCGACCGCATGGGCAGCACCCTCGTCAACACCGTCGACGCCCAGCTCGCGTCGCGGAACAAGGTCTGGCAGCTGCAGGAGCTCGCCCTGGCCGGGCTGCCGGTGCCCGACACCCTCTCCTACGCCACCGCCCCCTTGGAGGGCGTCGTCCGCAGCCCGCATCTGGGCACCCCGTGCGTGGTGAAGTCCGTCAGCGGCGCCAAGGGCGGACAGGTGTTCCTCGCCTCCGACCCGCGTCTGCTGCGCGAGGTGGCCGGCAGCCTCACCCAGGAGACGCCGTTTCTCTTCCAGGAGTACGTGGCCCCTTCGCACGGCCGAGCCCTGCGTGTGGTGGTGGTCGACGGGGAACCGGTGGACGCCGTACTGCACACGTCCCGCAACGGAACCCTCACCGCCAACATCGCCAAGGGCGGTTCCGCCGCCCTCTGCACGGGCCGGTATCCGCAGGCGGAGGACCTGGCGGTGCGAGCGGCTCGCGCCCTGGGCCTGGACATCGCCGGGGTGGACCTGCTGTTCGCCTCCGGGGACACCTACACCGTGTGCGAGGTGAACGCCGTCCCGGGCTGGCGCCCGCAGATGACCGCGGTCATCCCCGCCATCACGGCCTGTATCGCCCGTCGTCTGTCGCCCTGACCGCGCGGTGCGGCGCCGGCCGGCGCCGCCCGGCACGAGGGGGCCGTGCCGTGGTGCGCGACCGCCTACGAGCCGGGGCCCTCCCTCGCCGACGCGGCACGCGCGCACGGACCCCCGCCCGTCGCTGCCCGCGGGCCGTCACGGCGGCCTGGTCGCAGATCCCGGCGAGCGTCGGTGACCGGGGCTTCCGGCAGCCGGTCCTAGGACTGGACGAGGGCGCGGGCCTCCTCGATCCAGCCCAGCACGGCCTTGGCGCCGCAGCTCTCGGCGACCGACCGGGCCGCGTCGAGATGGCGGAGCGCAGTGGACGGATCGCCGGTCTCGTTGGCGAGGTAGGCCAGCGCCACCAGGCCGGCCGCTTCCCCCGGCCGGAAGCCGATCTCCCGGCGCAGTGTCACCGATTCCGTGAGTCGCTCGCGTGCCTCGTCGAACCGCCCCGCCTCCCTCTCCGCGAAGCCGAGGTGGCGTATCGCATAGGACATCGTCAAGCGGTCGCCGACGGAGTGCGCCAGCGCGTACGACCGCTCGAAGTACGGCGTGCCGGCGGCACCGTCGCCCTTCACCACCTGATGCCAGCAGCCCACCCAGAACAACGCGTTCGCCTCCCCCGACGTGTCTCCCAGACGCCGGTACAACTCGGCCGCGCGTTCGAACAGCACCAGTTCCCGGCCGTCCTCCTCACGGTCGTTCAGGAATCGGACGTGGAGGACCTTCCCGCGCGCCAGGGAAAGCCGCGCCTCGACCGCGTCCAGTACGTCGTCGGACCGGTCCAGCGCGGACGTGTCCCCGCCGAACATCGCCGCCTCGAACAGCTCTTCCGCGTGTTCGGCCCACTCCTGCCCCCGCATGCCCCACCTCTCCCTGTCGGACGTCAGCGGTGCCGAGGTTATCTCGCACTCCCGTCCGAAGCCGCGAATTTCCGGCAGTGCTCCCTCAACTGCCCGCGTACGCGGGGAGATTACCTGTCGGGTCATCGATCTCGGTACGCCGGCATGGCACGATCAACGGCGTCAGCAGCCCGGTCCACCGGAAGGAAGCATGATGTCCGCCTACGTCATAGGGCACTTGCAGGAGGCCGCTCCGCACCCGGAGATCGCCGAGTACATCGAGCGCATCACCGCCACCTTCGAGCCGTACGGCGGCCGCTTCCTCGTGCACGCCGCGCAACACGAGGTGCTGGAGGGTGGTTGGCCCGGGCACGTCGTGGTGATCTCCTTCCCGTCGACGGCCGAGGCACGGGCCTGGTGGGACTCGCCCGCCTACCAGGAGATCGCACCGCTGCGTTCGCTGCACATCGACGGCGACATCATCCTGGTCCCGGGCGTCCCCGAGGACTACGACCCCGCCGCCACCGCGAAGGCGATGCGGGCGGGGCTGACCGCCGAGTAGCGCGCAGGTGCGGCCCGGCCGAGGCGCTCGCGGCGCTCGCCGGGCCCGCGGGCGCCGCTCGCCTGCCCCTGCCGCCTCCCGTCGCCTCACCGCTGGGGACGCTCCGCCCGGCCACCGCAACGGCTACCCGCCGACGTCAGATCGTGGCCGTGTCGATCACGAAGCGGTAGCGGACGTCGCTCGCCTGCACCCGCTCGTACGCCTCGTTGATCTCGGCCGCGCCGATCAGCTCGATCTCGGCGCCCGTCCCGTGCTCGGCGCAGAAATCCAGCATCTCCTGGGTCTCCGGGATGCCACCGATACCGGAACTGCTCATGCTGCGCCGGTTGCCGAACAACGACTGGAGCGCGATCTGCACCGGTTCCTCCGGCAGACCGAGGTTCACCATGGTGCCGTCGGTGCGCAGCAGCGACAGATAAGCCGCGAAGTCGAGGGAGGCGGACACGGTGTTGAGGATGATGTCGAAGGTCCCCGCCAGTTCCTCGAAGGTCTTCGGGTCGCCGGTGGCGTGGTAGTGGTCGGCGCCCAGCCGCAGGCCGTCGTCCTTCTTGCGCAGGGACTGGGAGAGGACGGTGACGTCGGCACCCATGGCGTGGGCGATCTTGACGCCCATGTGGCCGAGGCCGCCCAGGCCGACGACGGCGACCTTCTTGCCGGGACCGGCGTTCCAGTGGCGCAGCGGGGAGTACGTGGTGATGCCGGCGCAGAGCAGCGGCGCGGCCACGTCGAGGGACAGGCCGTCGGGGATGCGGACGACGAAGTTCTCGTCGACCACGATCTTCTCCGAGTAGCCGCCGTACGTCGGCTCCCCGTCCTTCCCGAGGGAGTTGTACGTCCAGACGGGGCCGCCGCCGGTGCAGTACTGCTGGAGGCCGGCCCTGCAGTTGTCGCACGTGCGGCAGGAGTCGACCATGCAGCCGACGCCCACCCGGTCGCCGACCCGGTACTTCGTGACCCCGGGGCCGACCTCGGCGACGACGCCCGCGATCTCGTGGCCGGGGACCATCGGGAAGATCGCCTCGCCCCAGCCCTCGCGGGCCTGGTGGATGTCGGAGTGGCAGATGCCGACGAACTCGATGTCGATCAGGACGTCGAACTCGCCGACCGCGCGTCGCTCGATGGTGGTCCGCTCCAGCGGGGCCTTCGCGGCGGGCGCGGCGTACGCGGCGACAGTGGTCATGGCGGGCTTCTCCTAGAGGAGGGCGAGGAACGTACTGAGGTGGGAGGCGACTTGGTCGGGTACCTCCAGGGGCGACAGATGCCCGGTGCCGCCCAGTTCGGTGAGGGTGGCGGTGGGCAGCAGGGGAAGCAGGTGCGCGCGCAGGACCTGCGGTGGGTCCACCTTGTCCTCGGCGCCGGCCAGCACGAGAACGGGCACGTCGATCGCGCCGACCCGGTCCGCGAAGTCCTCGACCAGCGCATGCCACGGCCACGCCGCGCGGGCCTCCTCGCCGGCCCGGGAGCTGTCCTCGAGAACCTGCCGGCGCGCCTCGGCGGACAGCCCGCCGCTGGTCAGTACCAGATCGATGCTCCGGCCGATGGTCTCGTCGCTGTCGTAGGCGTGCGCCAACCGCTCCTGGAACTCGCGCGTCACACCGACCGGAGCCGGCGGCGCGGGCGCGACGAGGACCACCCCCCTCAGCCCGGCGGGACGGCGTGAGGCGAGCACCTGGGCCACCTTTCCGCCCATCGAGTGGCCCACCACCACGTACTCGCCGTAGCCCAGTTCCTCGATGACACGCTCGGCGTCGTCGGCGAGCTGCTCGATGCCGTAGGGGCCGGGTACGTCGGTGGACTCGCCCCAGCCGCGATGGTCGTACGCGACGAACGCCCGGGCGGGGTGCAGATGCTCGACGACCGGGCGCCAGGTGCGATGGGAGCCGCCCCAGTAGTGGAGAAAGACCAGGGCCGGGCCCTCGCCCTCGCGCACATGGCCGTAGACCCGCCCGTCCCGGACGGTGAAGTACCGGCCGACCGGAGTGGGGGGCGTCGTGAGTGCCGGGCGTCCTTGCCGGGGCTGGTGCCGTGCCGTCGTGTCGCGGCCGCCGTGGGCACCGGCGGCGTGGTATTCGCTGCTCATGGCACGATCGTCGGCCAGTCTCGCTTGATCAACCATAGGCTCGGATGCCACTGCTCGTAAGTTTCGGGACAACGCGTCCGGCAGCCGTCCACTCGGCGACGCGCCGGTCCGCCTCGGTCGTTTCCACGTCTCACGATGGCACCGCTGCGCCGATGCCGCTGTCCGAGCGGGTCCGGAAAGTTACGGTCGTAGCATTGCCGCCATGGCTCCTCATCGCGTCGCGGTACTCGCCCTGCCCCACGTGATCCCCCTCGATCTCGGCATCCCCACGCAGATCTTCGACGCGCGGCCCGACACGCCGTACGAACTCACGGTCTGCGGCGGGGCCCGGGGCAGCGTCCTCACCAGCACGGGGTTCACGGTCGGAGTCACGGCCGGACTGCCGGCCCTCGCCCGAGCGGACACGATCATCGTGCCCGGCTACCGGGAGTACCAGCGGCCACCGGCGCCGGAGGTCACGGCGGCCCTGAGGCTCGCCCACCGCCGAGGTGCCCGTATCGCCTCCATCTGTACCGGCGCCTTCGCGCTCGCCGCGGCCGGGCTGCTCGACGGTCGTACCGTGACCACGCACTGGGCCAGCGCCGACGACCTGGAACGGCTCCATCCGGAACTCCGCGTGGACCGCGACGTCCTCTACATCGACGACGATCCCCTGCTGACCTCCGCGGGCGTGACCGCCGGCATCGACCTGTGTCTGCACATCGTCCGCAAGGACCTCGGTGCCGCCGTCGCCAACGACATCGCCCGCGAACTGGTCGCCGCACCGCACCGCGACGGCGGTCAGGCGCAGTACATCACCCAGTCCCTCCCGGAACCCACCGCTCACACACTCGCCGACACCCGCGAGTGGGCCCTGCGCCGCCTCGACGAAGCCCTCACCCTCCAGGTCCTCGCCGGGCACGCACGCGTCTCGACCCGCACCCTGGTACGTATGTGGCGTCAGGAAACCGGTGTCACCCCCCACCAGTGGCTGCTCACAGCCCGCGTCAACCACGCCCGCGAACTGCTGGAAGTCACCGACCTCGGCATCGAACACATCGCGGCCCGGAGCGGACTCGGTACGAGCACCAACCTCCGGGCCCGGTTCCGCGACTCTCTCGGCACCACACCCACCGCCTACCGGCGTGCCTTCCGGCGGGGAGCCGCGGCAGGGGGCCGGCCGTGACACCGCCCGGCCGGGATCCGCGCAGAGAGAAGGCGATCACCTCATGAGCGCCGTCGAAGAGAGCAACAAGGCCGTCGTCCGCGAGGCGTTCGACACGCTGTTCAACCAGCGGGACTACGCCGCTGCCGAGCGCTTCTGGTCGCCCGGCTGCATCCAGCACAGCGCCCATATCGCGCCCGGCCGGGAGGGGCTCTTCGACCTGGTCAGAAGCCTCCCGGCGGAGGTACGGCACGAGCACGAGCTGATCATGGCGGAAGGGGACATGGTCATGGTGCGGGGGCGCTTCTCGGGGCACGGGCGGACCGCCTCCTGGATCGCCGTCGACTTCCTGCGCCTGGAGAACGGCATCCTGGTGGAGCACTGGGATGTGATCGAGGTGGAGGCAACCCGGGAGCAGTCCCTGAGCGGCCTGCCGATGTACGGCGACGTCTTCCCCGGGGAAGGCTGAGCGCCGCCGCGCGCGTCCACGGACCCGCCGAGGCGGCCGGACCGATCGGAGACCGGTGCCCCTGGCCGTCGGCACCGGCGTCGCCGCCCCGGAGAGGCGGTCCCGTGGCACGAGTGCGCTCGTCAGCCCTGCCGGTGAGGGTGCACTGTGGAACACGTGGACGTCCGGCGAACCGCTGCCGGTTTGCGACAGCCGTGGCAGTCGAGCCATGCGCTGCTGGTGATCCCGATCGTGCTGATCCTCGTCATCACGGTGGTGGACCAACTGGTCCCCGCCGACATCCATCTCGGCCCGCTGCTGGTCATCGCCCCCGCGATCACCGTCTCCTTCGCCGGAGCCTGGCTCACGGGGCTGGTCGGGTTCCTGTCCGTGGGGGCGCAGGCGTACATCGGGTGGCACTTCGGCGTGCTGTTCACCCGTAACGTGCTGGTGCAGCTCCTCGCCCTGGCCGTCCTGTCGGCTCTGACCGTGTTCTACTGCGTGGTGCGCGAACGCCGCCTGCGCCAGCTCGCTCAGGTGCGCCTCGTCGCGGAGGCCGCGCAGCACGTCCTGCTGTGGCCCCTGCCGGAACAGATCGGCCCCATGAAGATCGCCTGTCTGTATCTGGCCGCGGAAGCCGAGGCCCAGATCGGCGGCGACCTGTACGCCGCGACCCCCATCGACGGCGGGCTGCGCGTCATGATCGGCGACGTACGCGGCAAGGGGCTGTCCGCCATCGGCGAGGCCGCCCTGCTGATCGGAGCCTTCCGCGAAGCCGCCCACCACCACACCTCACTGCCCGCGCTGGCCACCGCCCTGGAACGGAGCGTGGCCCGCAACCTCCCCGACCTCGTGCCCGAGGACGAATCGGGGGAGCGGTTCGCGACCGTGATGCTGGTCGAGATCCCCGACGAGGGCCATGTCACCCGGATCCTGAGCTGCGGCCATCCTCCGCCCCTGCTGCTCCGTCCCGGCAGCGCCGTCACCGTGCCGGTGCACCCCGCACCCCCGCTCGGGATCCACGGGCCGGCACCCGCGGAGTACACCGTCGACGTGTTCACCTTCGAGCCCGACGACACCCTCCTGCTCTACACCGACGGCGTCGTCGAGGCCCGGGATGCCGGCGGCACCTTCTACCCGCTCACGGAACGGGCCGCCCGGTGGGCCGGCACGAGCCCCGAGGAACTGGTGCACCACATCCGCCGCGACCTGCTCGACCACGTCGGCGGACGCCTCGACGACGACGCGGCGCTCATCGCGCTGTGCCGCACACAGAGCGCCCACAGGCCCCATCGGCACGGGGCGGGCTTTCACGCCGGAGGGTCGGCTCGCGGCGCGGGACCGGTCCCCGGCTGACGCACCGGCGGCGAGCTCCGTCGCCCCGCGGTGGTTGACGGGGGACGGACAAACAGTGGCGGTGGGTCAGGGCTACAGGCAAGGTGGATATCCCGAAAGCGAGGAGGCTGCACGGGAACGGCCGGACCGGCCACCGAGGCATCCGCCGGACCGACGGCGGCCGGCGTCCTGCCCGGCGCGTCCCCCTGGCCCTCCCACGTACTGTGGAGCATCGTGGAGAGGGTCGCTGACCTGCAGGAAGGCCGTCTCCGCTGACCTTCGCCGGGAGGCCGGCACTCCGGTCGAGGTCAGCACGTCGAAGGAGCCACGGTGATGAGCCCAGCGGAACAACGTCCCGAGCATCCGGTGCTGCCGGAGGACGCTGCCTCCGGCCCGAGTGGCTTGATGGACCTGCTGGGCGTCGCCGCGGTACTGCTGGAGGCGGACGGCCGGATCGACATGTGGAGCCCGCAGGCCGAGAAGCTCTTCGGCTACACCGGCAGCGAGGCCCTCGGACAGTACGCGGCACCGCTGCTGCTGCACCCGGAGCACCAGGACGCGGCGATCATGCTGTTCGCCGAGGTGATGGCGACGGGCCGGGGTTGGGCAGGCGCGTTCCCGGTTCGCCACAAGGACGGCAGCACCCGGATGGTCGAATTCCGCAACATGCGGCTGACCGACCACCTCGGCGACCACTACGCCCTGGGGCTGGCCACCGACCGGACCACCCTCCGGCAGGTGGAGCGGGGCGTGGCCCTGTCCACCCGGCTGGTGACCCAGGCGCCGATCGGGCTGGCGATCCTGGACACCGACCTGCGGTACGTGGTGGTCAACCCGGCGCTGGCGTCGATGCACGGCGTCGCGGAGGCCGATCACGTCGGCCGCGGATTCGGCGAGATCCTGCCCAGTGCGCCCTTCCAGGCCGTGACGGCCGCAATGCGGCGGGTCCTGGAGTCCGGCGTCCCCGTGGTGGAGCAGCAGGTGGTGGGCCGCACACGCGCCGACCCGGAAAGCGATCACGCCTGGACGGTGTCGCTGTACCGGCTGGAGGACCAGCACGCCAACGTGCTGGGCATCGCCAACGTGGTGGTGGACGTCAGCGACCGGTACCGGGAAGCCCGCAAGGCCGACCGGGCCCAGCAGCGCCTGCGCCTGATCGCCAACGGATCGGCCCGCATCGGCACCACCCTGGAGGTGGAGCGGACCGCGCGGGAACTGGCCGACGTCGTCGTCCCCGACCTGGCCGACATGGTCTCGGTGGACCTCCTCGACTCGGTCCTGCAGACGGGCCGTACGGACATCGGCGAGGGCCCGGCGCTGTTCCGCGCACTGGCGGTGAAGACCGCCTACCCCACCGATGCCGCGGGAGCCATCGTGCCGCCCGGCCGGCTCACCACCTACCACGCCGACCACCCGGCCGCCCACTGCGTCCGCACCCGCAAGCCCCACTTGATCACCCACCTGGACAAGGGCGACCATGCCCGGATCGCCGCCGACGACGCGGCCGCCCGCCTGCTCGCCCGGGCCGGCGTGCACACGGACATGGCGGTCCCTCTCATCGCCCGGGATCAGGTCATCGGCGTGATGGGCCTGGCCCGCGCCCGCAACCCCCTGCCGTTCGACCACGACGACCTCGCCCTCGCCTGCGAACTCGCTTCCACCGCCGCTCTGAGCATCGACAACGCCGTCCTGCACGAGCACATCCGCAGCGCCGCCGAGACCCTCCAGCGAAGCCTGCTTCCCCAGCTCCCGCCCCGGCACCCCGGTCTCGAGGTCGCCGCCCGCTACCGGCCCGCCCAGGCGTTCAGCGAGGTCGGCGGGGACTGGTACGACGTGATCCCGCTCGAGGGGGACCGCACCGCTCTCGCGGTGGGCGACGTCATGGGCAGCGGCATCCCGGCGGCCACCGCCATGGGGCGCCTGCGCACCGCCACCTCCACCCTGGCCGACCTCGACCTCGACCCCGCGAGGATCCTGACGCACCTCGACAAGATCATCCTCGGCCTGGACCCGTTCATCGCCACGTGTGTGTACGCGATCTACGACCCGCACCGGGCCCGCCTGCAGGTGGCCTCCGCCGGCCACCTGCCCCCGGTCCTGATCCGGGCCGGCGGAGCACCGGAACTCCTCGACCTGCCCACCGGAACCCCGTTGGGTGTCGGTGGCGTCCCCTTCGAGACGACCACCTTCGACCTGAGACCCGGCGATCGGCTGGTCCTCTACACCGACGGCCTGGTCGAAACCCGCAACGACCCCATCGACGAGCGCCTGGACGATCTCCTGCGTCTCCTGAACAGGCCGGACCACTCCACGGAGGAGACCTGCGACCGGTTGCTCCAGCAGCTCCGGCACCCGGCCGACCATGACGACGTGGCCCTGCTCATCGCCCGTGCGGAGCCCTGGTCGACCGCCGCCGGCCCCGAACCGTGACACCCGGCCGGCCGACGGGCCGGCCCCGGTGCCGGACGGACTTCACACTGATCTGCGCCGGGCCCGGGACAGCGGGGCACGTCGGTGTCACCGGCCACGCGGCGCGTACATGATGACGGCCATACCGATGAGGCAGATGGCCGCTCCCGTCAGGTCCCAGCGGTCCGGGCGGAAGCCGTCGGCGATCACGCCCCAGGCGAGTGAGCCCGCGACGAAGACACCGCCGTAGGCGGCGAGGACGCGGCCGAAGTTCGCGTCGGGCTGCAGCGTGGCGACGAAGCCGTAGACACCGAGAGCGATGACGCCCAGCCCGATCCAGACGACACCCTTGTGTTCTCGGATGCCCTGCCACACCAGCCACGCACCGCCGATCTCGAAGAGCGCGGCGGCGAGAAACAGGACGACGGATCGGGCGACGAGCATGGCGGTGTGGTCTCTTCTCTCGGTCGAGTGGCGGGTCAGGGAGTGGGTCTGCAGAGTTCGGCGAGCATGGTGGCGCCTTCCGCGGGCGCGCGGACCTCCGGATGAAGGCTGCGGCCATCGAGGTGGCGGCGGAAATCGTAGAACGGACAGCATTGTTGCTCGGCAGTCGCCGGCTCGGTGACCGTGACGAACGTGCCCAGGTCGGCGATGTGCTTCTCCGCATCGCCGATGCGCGCCCGCGGCCGCGAGCGCAGTTGCGCCCTGACGTCCACGCAGGCCCCGTCACGGACCTTCAGCAGCTCGGCGATCTCCTCCCGCGGCAGGCCGAATTGCTTCGCGGTGTTGCACGCCTCCACGCCTGTCCTGCGCGATGCACGCCCCGCTCGGCACCCCCGGCGATCACCGAACCTCATAGGACAGGCGCATAACGGCACTCTTCCGGGGGGAAGAACGAAGCCATGTCCGAGACGGTGTACGGATTACTGGGTGCGCTCGGTGGGTCGCTCATCACCGCTGCGGCCGCCTACTGGGGGCCCTTGCGTCTGTCGGCGGCTGCGCGAAAGGAGGCGGGCAGGGCGGAGGGCCGGGCACGCCGGGAGGCCGAGACGACCCGGATCATCCTCATGCGTACCACGACACGCACGTGGCGTGATCTGCTCGCGCGGACCATCGAGGATCTCGAACTCGGGCTCCTGGTGGAGATCACCGCATTCGACGAAGCGGTGTCCACTGCCCGGGACAGCGCGCAGTCCGCTCTGGATCACGCCCTGCACGACGGCATCTGGATCCAGCAGACCGGCTACGGCTATCCCGCCGCTCCCTCCGGCCCGTTCGGCCCGGACCAGCTCCGTGTGCTGACGGCGCTCGGCCACCTGACGAACCTCACCCGGGTGGCGGTGATCAGGGGAGAGCCGCTGGACGCGGACCGGGCCGAGGCGTTGAGGGGCGCACTCGACGCGGCGGACGAGGCTCGCGGTGAGCTGTCCGCAGCACTGCTGAACCGGCTCGAGCAGATCATGGGCGTCACTGTCATCGGGGGACAGGCGTCAGCCCCTGCCGCTCCCTGACGCGACCGGCGGAGACGGCACCACCCCCCCTGACCGGGCACGGACGGGGAAGTCGAGGTGCCGGCCGGGATCACCCTCTCGAACGACCCTGCGGACAGGGGAGGTTGGCGCCGATATCGTCCGGTTGATCATGTTGTCCGGCGACGAAGACCGGGACGGCACCGCGCCACATGCGGATTGGTGACCCGGAGCTCTTCTGAGCCTCGTAACGGGCCGGTGCGGGAGAACGACTCCGTCACGGGCACTCGGCTGCGAGCGGCGAGGTATCAATTCGGCCCATCGCTCACGCGCCCAGGGGACCGGAAGCTGACCAGGCGGGCAACGCCGTGCTCAACGGCCTTCCAGGACCCTTCGAAAGTCAGGACCGCGATCGAGGCGGTCGGGAATCCGCTGCGGTTCATCAGCGCCAGCAGGTCGCCCTCGGACTCGCCCGCGAGGGCATCGGCGAGCGCATGAATAGCGGGATTGTGGCCGACGAGCAGCAGGTTCGTGACGTCGTCGGAGGTCTCGTTGAGCACCGCGACCAGCTCGCCCAGCGAAGCCTCATAGAGGCGATCCTCATAAACCGTGTGGGGGCGCTGCGACAGCTCGGGAACCACGAGCTTCCAGGTCTCCCGGCACCGCGCGGCCGTCGAACAGAGAGCACGGTCCAGAGCGATGCCGGTGCCCACCAGCCACTTGCCCGCGGCCGGTGCGTCCTTGCGGCCCCGCTCCGCGAGCGGCCGCTCATGGTCGTCCACATCCGACCATTCAGACTTGCCGTGTCGCAGCAGGACCAATCGACGGGTGATCTCAGCGGTCATGCGGCCAGCCTATACGCTCCGAAGTCGGTTGATGACGCAGCGACATCGAGCGAGTGTGAGGCTCTCGTGGCTCGACCTCCAGGGCGTGGCGGAAGGTCTTGGTCAGGGCGTTTCCCTTGTTTGCACGGGTGCCCCAGACGCAGGGTGAGTAGTTGGTCGTCGCTGCGGAAGTACCGGTTTTTGATGCGGGTCAGGTCGCCTGGCCACTGCCGGTCCCACTCGCCGAAGTGCGGGCCCATGGAGGCGTGCACGCCGCGGATGCGGGTGTCGCGGAGGGCCTCGATCGCGGCGTCGGAGTGCTCGCGGGTGCGGGAGTTGTGGGAGAAGTCGAGCATGGTGGTGATGCCGCTGTCGATCGCGGCCAAGGCGGCCGGTCTGGTGCAGATGTACATGTCCTCGGGCGGTAGACCTGGGCGTAGTCGGCCGGGGTGGCCATGACGTAGCCGCCGAGGTCGTCGACGTCCGGCATGATCCGCCGCGGTTGGGCCTTCAGCGTGTCCTCCAGGTGCCGCAGGCGCGGGTGCTCGGGGTCGAAGCCGCTCGCCTGGCGCAGGTTGGCGACGGTGGCCTGGGCGGCTCGGTCCCAGTCTCGGTAGAACTGCCGTCCGGCGGGGTCGATGAAGGTCATGCGGGCCAGGTTGTCCGCGGGGGTGAAGGGGGCGTAGAGCGCGTCGGCCAGGGCGTTCGCGGCCAGGAGGTCGAGGGTGCGGCTCATGACGAACGCCGGGTGTGCGCGTAGCCGTCCGTCAGCTGACGCAGCGCGGGACCGACCCGCTCGGTGGCGTGGAGGGAATCATGGTCGTCCGGTGACACCCCGGCCAGGCGGTGCAGGTGGGCGCGGGCGTCCGTGTCGAGCAGGAGCGCACGGCCGAGGGCGTCCAGCACGTGTGGCGAGGGGGGGCGCTCGCGCCCCTGCTCCAGCCGGGGGTAGTAGTCGGCGTTGACGCCGGCCAGGACGGCGACCTCCTCACGGCGCAATCCGGCGACTCTGCGCACGCCGTGACTCGCCACGTTGACGTCCTGTGGCCGCAGGCGGGCGCGGCGGGAAGGAAGTACCGGAAGAGCAGAGGCGGCGGTTGGCGAGGGGCGACGCATCCGCCGGCACGACCCGCTGCGCAGGCCGGAGACAGCCGCCCGTCTCGACGCCCTTCGGGAAGGGATGAGCATGCTCGCCCTGCCGTCCACGGAGCGGGAACCGCGTGAGGAGATCCGGGTGGCTGTCGTGCAGGCGCTCGGTCCGGCGGTCGGAGCGGTCACGTGAACACCCGCGCCGAAAGCCCGTGTGCACGCGAGACCACGCGCGCCGTACGGTCGACCTACCTGGTCTTCGCCCTCCTGGGCCTGGCCGGGGCGACGTGGGCGTCCCGGCTGCCGCAGATCCGGGAGCGCCTGGACCTGGACGCCGCGTCGGTGGGCTTCCTGCTCCTGCTCCTCGCGATCGGCGGTCTGGTCGCGCTGCCTCTGGCCGGCCCCTTCGTCGCGCGTACCGGGCCGCGCCGGGCCGTCACCGCGGTGGCCGTCCTCGTCGGTGCCGGTCTCGGGGCGGTGGCCTCCGGTTTCGCTCTCTGGCCACCGCTGCTCCTCGTCGGCCTCTTCGTGCTGGGCACCGCCACGGGCTTCTGGGACGTCGCGGTGACCGTGCACGCGGCGGCCCTCGAACGACGGCTCGGCCGGGCCCTGATGCCCCGCTTCTTCGCCGGATTCAGCCTCGGCACCGTCGTGGGCGCCTGCCTCGGCGCGCTGATGACGGTCCTGCGCGTTCCGGTGAGCCTGCACATCGGCGCGGTGGCCCTGCTTGTCGCCCTGCCGACACCCGCGGCCGTCCGCCACTTCCTCCCCTGTCCCGCTCCCACGGCGCCCCCGTCGCGGAGGAAGGCGCCAGGGTCCGGGACACACGCCTGGGGAGACCCGCGCACCGTGGCCCTCGGTCTTGTCGCCCTGGCCTTCGCCCTGGCGGAAGGAGCGGGGAGCAACTGGATCAGCCTCACCGTCATCGACCGCCACCACGCCACGGCCGTACGCACCGCCCCACGGGCCTCGCGCGAGGAAGCGGCCGACGCCGCCCCCGTCACAGCCACCCCCTGAGTACCGACCTGCCAAGGAGCACACCGTGCCGAGCACCGCACCCCTCATCGAGGTCAGTGACGCCGACCTGGCCGACCTCCGCGCCCGGCTCCGCGCCACCCGGTGGCCCGAGCCTTGGCCGCTCGGCCCCTGGGAGGCGGGCACCGACGCCGCCGAACTCCGCCGCCTCGTCACGTACTGGGCCACCGACTACACGTGGCGCACCCACGAAGCCGCCGTCAACGCCCTGCCCTCCCACTTCGCCGACATCGACGGCACACCGGTGCACTACCTTCGCTACGACGCCGAACATCCGGACGCCCTGCCGATCGTGCTCACCCACGGCTGGCCGAGCACCGTCCTGGAACTCACGGCCCTCGCCGAACGGTTGGCCACCCCGTCACGCCACGGCAAAGACGCTCAGGACGCCTTCACCGTCATCATCCCCTCCCTGCCCGGCTTCGCCTTCTCCCCCCAGCGGCCCACCCTCACCGGCACCGAGCAGACCCACGACCTCTGGCACCGGCTGATGCACGACCACCTCGGCTTCCGGCACTACGCGGCCCATGGCGGAGACCTCGGCGCCGGCATCACCTCACGGCTCGCCGAGGCACACCCCGAGGCCGTCGTAGGCATCCACCTGCTCGCCGCCGCGGCCCCGACCGACCACGACCCGGCCTCTCTCACCCCCGAAGAGGAGGCCTACCTCGCCTCCGCCGCGGCCTGGCAGACGGAGGAGGGTGGCTACCTGCACCAGCAGAACACCCGCCCCCTCACCCTCGCCCCCGCTCTCACCGACTCACCCGCCGGCCTGCTCTCCTGGATCATGGAGAAGTACCGCGCGTGGAGCGACTGCGGAGGCGACCTGTCCACGCGCTTCAGCGACGACTTCCTCCTCACCCAGGCGTCCGTCTACTGGTTCACCGGCACGATCTCCACCTCGTTCCGGCCCTACTACGAGTACGCGCACCAGCTCACCCGGCGCGTGCGGCGGGTCGAGGTCCCCACCGCCCTCGCCCTGTTCCCCGCGGACCTCTCGCAACCACCACGAAGCTGGGCCGAGCGCACCTACCACCTCACGCGCTACACCCGCATGCCCCGCGGCGGCCACTTCGCCGCCCACGAGGAACCCGGCCTGCTCGCCGACGACATCACCGCGTTCTTCCGCGACCTGCGGTCAGCCCGCCCGTCGAGCTGCGGGGACACGCACCCGCATGGCCCGCGGTAGCGGTGCCTGCTGCGTGACGTACAGGCGTTGAGCCGCGCGCGGCGAGCGGCACGGGGAACTCCACCCGCCAAGGGTGACCCGGGACGGTGAATCGATGGGGGAGGCGTGATGCTCAAGCGTGCACGCTGCGAATCGTCGGGAAGCATGGAAGAGCCGGGACGGCACGCTTCGGCTGACCGTCTTCAGGGGAGGGGCCACCTGCGCCGCGCTCACCCGCGGTGGTGGTGCCCGGCTCGCGGATCTGCTGTGGCGTGCTGAGGCGCGATCCAGATTTTTCGGAGTCCGGCGGTCCGAGGATGTCGAGAACGTGCCACCGGCTCCGTCCCAGGGACATCAGCGGCCACCACCGGCCGCACGCGGAAGAATGGAGAAACCAGTATGGCGATCCAGCGGATGGACAACGTCGGCATCGTCGTCGAGGACATGGAGGCCGCCATCGCGTTCTTCGTGGAACTCGGTATGGAACTGGAGGGCAGGGGGGAGATCGAGGGCCTCTTCGCCGACCAGTGCACCGGACTCGACGGCGTCCGCTGTGACATCGCGATGGTCCGGACCCCGGACGGTCACAGCCGGCTCGAGCTGGCGAAGTACCGCAACCCGGCGGTGATCAGCGCCGGGCCGCGCAACCGGCCGCACAACATTCTGGGCACGCACCGCGTCATGTTCGCCGTCGACGACATCGAGGACACCGTCGCCCGCCTGCGCCCTCACGGCGCCGAACTCGTCGGTGAGATCGCCCGGTTCGAGGACAGCTACCTGCTCTGCTACGTCCGCGGCCCGGAGGGCATCATCGTCGGACTGGCCGAGCAACTGCGCTGAGAAGGAGGGACCGAACCATCCAGCCGCACGAGATCAGCGGGCGTCGTCTGCCCGCGTGATCCCGCTGCGCGCGGCGGCCGGAGTGCCGGCTGACCCGGGCGACGCGCGCGCCACCGATGGCGGCACTGCCTCGTCGGGGGAGCAGCCGCCGGAGTGGGTGGTCATCCGCCCCGGGCCGCGTGCGAAGGTCAGCGCTTGTTCCGGCGGCGCATCGCCACCGCAACCAGCCCGAACGCGAGCACGAAGATCAGTACCTGCACCCACGTGGGCACGAAATCCGGTGCTCGTCCCCCGGCCGCCGTCACAAGCCAGTCGCTGTCGGCCATACGAAATCCCTCCCCGTCAGTACAAGCACTGCTGTGCCGTGTGAACCGGCTACCCCCGAAAAGGCCCCGCACGGGGCTGCCGGGCATACGAAGCCGGGCTGCCGGACTCCGGGCTGTGCCGTGGCGGTCGTACGCCGATCATCGTGTACGGAGCCGGATGCGTCACTGGAGCTTCGGTCGGCGTCGTGGCGGACAGGCCGACCGAAACCGCGACGGAGCCCCTCCCGTGACCCGGCCCTGACCGGTCTTCGCCCTGGACCCCGATCGCCCCTGAGCGGTCCCCGATCCGACCCTGAAAAGCCCCTGACGGGGACACCGCTGTGGGCGGCAGTGCCCCTAACGTGACGACGGTACCCCGGCCGGGCCACGTCTGACACCACCGCTCTCTTCACCAGGGGGATCCATGCCCTTCAGGGGTAGAACCGCACTGCGGCGCTTCGCCGCGCGGGGCACCGTCATGGCCGTGGGAGCCGCCATGGCCGTCGTCACCGGCCTTGCCGCCGCTCCTGCGGTCCACGCGTCGCCGTCTGCCACCGGGACCCTTCGGTGGGCACCGTGTGACGACCAGGCAAAGCCGGGAGCCGAATGCGCCACTCTTTCCGTGCCGGTCGACTGGGCCCATCCGGACGGGCCGAGCCTCGATCTCGCCGTGGCCCGCCGCAAGGCCACCGCCCCCGACGCACGCGTCGGCTCGATGGTGTTCGGGCCCGGCGGGCCCGGCGACTCGGGCGTGGAGATGGTGGTGCGCCGTATCAGCCGGTTCAGCCCCGAGGTCCGCCGCAGATTCGACATCGTCAGCTTCGACCCGCGCGGC
This sequence comes from Streptomyces sp. NPDC038200, assembly GCF_055600785.1. Classification (NCBI taxonomy): domain Bacteria; kingdom Bacillati; phylum Actinomycetota; class Actinomycetes; order Kitasatosporales; family Streptomycetaceae; genus Streptomyces; species Streptomyces sp. NPDC038200. The sequence continues at coordinate 61,363 of NZ_JBVJYH010000023.1, read as the reverse complement.
GTGGGCGGCAGCAACCCGGTGACCTGCTCCGGCGACCTCCTTGCCGAGCGGCCGTCACCGGAGCTGAAGAGCCAGGCGGACTTCGACGCCACCCTGGCCTACAACAGGCGGCTCCGTGCCGACTGCCGGGCCCGTACCGGTCCGGTGTTCGACCACCTTGACACCGCCCAGACGGTCCGGGACGTGGACGCCCTCCGGGCCGCCCTCGGCGAGCGGAAACTGACCCTCCACGGCAGCTCGTACGGCACTCTGCTCGGCGCGCAGTACGCCGAGACTTTCCCGCGCCGCGTGCGTGCGATGGTGCTGGAGAGCGTCATGGACCACAGTGTCCCGACCACCCGTGATTTCCTGCGGTCCGAGGCGGCCACGGCAGAGGATTCCTTCCAGGAGTTCGTGAAATGGTGCGACGGGGCCTCGGCATGCGCACTGCACGGCCGTGACGTCCGTGCCGTCTGGCACGGCTTGTCGGCCCGGGCCGGGCGCGGCGAGCTGGAGGACCCGGCGAAGCCGGGCGCCTCGCTCTCGTCTTCGGATCTGGTCAACAAGATCGCGTTCCGGAGGTTCTACGATGCCGACTACGCGGGCCTGGCCACGGAGGTCGCGAGGATGGAGGCGAGCAAACCGCTGCCCGCGTCGCCCACTTCGACAGCGCCGCTGCATCCGGCCACGCCGGTCTTCTGCTCGGACTGGCGCCTGCCGGTGCGCGACTACCGGGAGTACTCCTCGCTCGTCGCCATGATGAACACGACCGCGCCTGACCTGCCTTACCTGCTGCCCATCCATGTGGCAGCGGCGTGCCTGGGCGCGCCGACCGCCAACCCGCAGCACCGGCTGGTCGCACACGGGGCCCCGCCGATCCTGGTGTCCAACGCGCTGCACGACCCCGCCACCGGCTACCCGTGGGCGGTCTCGGTGGCCCGGCAGCTCGGTCGCAGCGGCGTGCTCCTCACCTACGAGGGCCATGGCCACGGCAGCGTCACCAGCGGCCCGTGCATGGAGGACGCCGTGGACAGTTACCTCACCGACCTGGCAGTCCCCCCACGGGGCACCAGCTGCCCCGCGGTGCCGTCCTGAGAGCTTGCCGATCCGGATGCGCCTGGACAGCGGATCCGGTAGCCAGCCGCTCGCGAAGCGCGGACAACTCAGAGATCCGCAGAGGGAGTTGATCGAGCCGTTCCTGCCGACGGGCAAGTACGGCTCGCATCCCGAGCGGCTGCGGGATCAGTTCGAGGGCTGGACGTAGAACGCGGTCACCGCCTCGTTGAACGGATCCTTCGGGTCGTACCACGCGGCGGTGGTCGTGTGGTCCAGGCCGACCGCGAGCGCCGCCACTACGCGGCTGCCCGCTGCCCGCTGACCGGCGCCGGGGCTGGCCCCCTCCTGCGCGCCCTCGCGGTGGGGCAGCTGTCGTCAGGCGAGGGCGCTGCGGAGGTAGGCGGGCAGCGCCTGGCAGATGGCGGGATCCGCCTTCCATCCGGGGGTGGCGAGGTGGTCGGGAGTGATGACGGACTGGCTGCCGTCGTCGGTGCGGACGAGGACGCGGAACGTTTCACCCCGGGTGGACCGGCCGGCGAGGTATGCGGCGAGGACGGCCCGCCCGAGCTCCGTGGGGTTCGCACCGGTGGTCGTGCGGCCGAAGTCTTTGCAGATCCACACGCCGCTGAACTGTTCGTGCATCAGGACTTCCCACCGTACGCAGCAGGGCATGTTTTCGCGGTACACGACCGCGATCATGCCCCCATAGGTCAGCCTCACGAACCGCTACCTGCGAGTACTGGCCGGAAAGCGCGCCTCTTCCACTCAATGACTCCTACATCGTGCGGACGGGCGGGCGCGGCGGTGGATCAACTCCATGCCGGGGGGGGCAGCAGCGGCTGTCCCCCGGCATGGCCGACTTGCTCCTGGAAGGCGGGCTCGCCGGCGCCGTGCCCGGCCGTTCAACGGCGGGGGCGCGGGTGTTGCGAACCCCTCGTCCGCATCGTGCTGTGCTCCGGCAGTTCGAGGGCCGTACCGGTCGCGCAGGTGCGCCGGTAGCGCAGGCAGTCGAGGGCGGCGAAGGCGAGGCCGGCCGCAACGCCCTCGGGGATGTCCGGGCGCGGGTGGAGGGCGAGGAACACGGAGAGGGAGACCGCGATGTTGGCGATGGTGGGGCAGCGGGCCTCGACGGTTCCCATGCGTCGCCAGCTCTGTGATTCCATGGGCGGAGTCCTTCCGTCTTCGTGATCGGGAGAGGGTGGGGACACTCGCGGGAGCCGCCTGCCGGGGCGGCTCCCGCTCACGCGTCGCGTTGAAGGTGCCAGGAGGGCGCGAGCCCGTGTTGCTGTGCGCGGCTTACGGAGACACCCTGAAGGTGTCTCCGTAGCTGCTCTCACCAGCACTTTTCCGCTGGTTTGCACTGTTGTGCCTTCCTGACGCCCCAAAGGTAAGCGATGAGTTCCGGCCGTGGGGAAGGGCGACGGCTGCCCCCAGCCACCGTGTTGGAGCCCGCTAGCCGATTCGCAGGGATCGGCGCGGTGAAGCCGCAGGTCACAGGGTCTACATGAGGTCCCGCAGCGCTCGTGTGATCACACAAATCCGCAGGTGAGGGCATGTGACCACTACTTGGCTGAAAAAAGCCGCTTCGGAGCGGGTCTGGATGCGCGCTCCGCGTCTCGGGGCCCTGTCCGAGCTGCCGCCGGCGGCCCGTCGGCACGCAGCGGCTGGAGGTGCGCCTGAGGGATCAGTGCGGTGAGGTCGAAGGCCCCTTCGTCGGCGTGGGGGGCCGCAGGAGGTGAGCCTGCGCAGGACGGCTGGGGCGGGGACTCCAGCGACCGGTACAGACGCCGGTGCAAGGGGCCGGCGGCACCCTTCTCGTCAGCGTCCGGCTGGTGCTTCTTCGTCCACCGGAGCCGACCATCTGCCGCCACGTCACCCCGTGCGGCGGCGGGGGGTCGGTGAACACCAGACAGGTGTGGGCGTGGCGGACGATCTCGACGTCGTTGTTCACCGCCTCACGCAGCACGATCTGTGACTCGGCGCCGTCGGCAGCGAAGATCAGGTTCTTGAGGCGGCGTCGCGCCTACCAGGGGATCGGGCGGCCGTCACGGAAGAAGCCGCCGGTGGGCCCGTCGTCGGGCAGTGCGGCGGCCCACACCACACCGGCGGCGCCGTCACGGACGGGGCGGCCTCCGGCACCGCCCATGTCGGTGGCGACCCAGCCGGGGCAGACGGCGTTGACCAGGACGCGGTCGCCACGGAGTTCGGCGGCGAGCATGAGGGTGAGGGCGTTGAGTCCCGCCTTCGTGACGCTGTAGGCCGGGGTGCCGCCTCCCATGCTCGCGAGTGAGGCCGCTTCGCTGCTGACGTTGACGATTCTGCCGTGACGGCTCCGTCGCAGCAGCGGAAGGAAGGCCTGGACGGTGCGCCAGGGACCGTAGAGGTTGGTCTCGGCGGCTTCGGCGACGACGGTGAGGTCGGCGGTGACCGCTCGCTGCCATGTGTCGTACGTGATGGCCGCGTTGTTGACGAGTACGTCGAGCCGGCCGAAGTCCTCGGTGACGTCCCGCGCGGCGGCCGCGATGCTGTCGGGGTCGCGGACGTCGAGTCGCAGCGGGTGGATCCGCGTACCGCTCCGGGCGAGCTGCTCTGCCGTCTTCTCCGCTTGCTCCAGGGAGCGTGCGGTGAGGACGACGGTGTGTCCGAGAGCGGCGAGCTGGCGGCAGACCTCTCGTCCGATTCCGCGGTTGGCGCCGGTGACGAGCGACACCGTGGGGGCGGGCTCCGCCGTGGAACCGGTCATCGTGGGGACTCCTGTCTGAGAACGGGGTGACGAGTCGATCCTGCGGTGACCGCACGGGAGTTGTCGAAGTTCTTCTGTGATGAGGATGCGTTATGGATACGCCGATGTCCCCTGCGCCCGACCATGCGCAGGCCGACGATCCGTCCGGTCCCCTCACCACGGAGGCCGCCGGTACGCTGCTCAGGGCCGTGGCGCCGACGCTGGGGACACAGCCCGCCCCGGTGAAAGCCCGCGGCTAGACGTCCGGGCGGGAGCCACGGGTGGCGCCCGCCGACGCGGCCACCACGCACAGCACCGCGATCCACTGCGACCACCGCAGCGACTCGTGGAGCACGACGAGGCCGATGAGGGCCGCCATCGCCGGTTCGAGGCTCATCAGGATGCCGAACACGTGCGGCGGGACCTTGCGCAGTGCTTCCAGATCCAGCGAGTACGGGATCACCGACGACAGCAGTGCCACGCCGAGCCCCGCGATCAGCACCCACGGCTGGATCAGCGCCGTTCCGCTGTCGACCACGCCGAACGGCACGGCCACCAGTGCCGCGACGGCCATTCCCAGAGCCAGACCGTTGCCTTCCGTGGTGTGGCGGCCCAGCGCCGCGCCGATCAGGATGTACAGGCCCCAGCACGCTCCCGCGGCGAGGCCGAACAGCAGGCCGGCGAGGTCGAGGTCGCCGCGGCCCTCCATCAGCAGGACCACACCACCCGCCGCGAGCACGGCCCAGACGGCGTCCAGCCACCGTCTCGACCCGGCCAGGGCCACCGCCAGCGGCCCGAGGAACTCGATGGTCACCGCGATCCCCAACGGGATCCGGGACAACGCCAGGTAGAAGCACAGGTTCATCGAGCCGAGGATCACGCCGTAGCCCAGCACCACTGCCCACGTGCGCCGGTTCATGCGCGGGGACGGCCGCCACAGCAGCATCAGCACCGCCGCCGCGAAGAACAGTCGCAACGCCACTGTCCCGAAGTCGCCCACCGCGTCGAACAGGTGCTTGGCCAACGCCGAGCCCACCTGGACGCTGACGATGCCGAGCAGTACCAGTGCCGTCGGCGGGATCGCGCCGAAGGTCCGTCCGGCCAGTGCCGTCAGAGGGGAGCGGCGGGACGGGACGCGGTCGATCCTGTCGATGTTCATCGTGGCCACGCGTGGATTGTCGACGAGCGGGCGTCGCGCGTCACACGTTTTTCCCCGAACCCGCGTGCGGGACCGTCGCCTATCGCACGCCGCCGAGCCGTGCTCCGAGCCCGCCCGTACCCTCAACGAGCGGGACGGTCCAGGCGCCAGACCACGTCGATGCCGCTGCCCGAGGGAGCCGTGGGGGGAGGCGCCTCCTCACGCCGGACTTCGGTGAACCCCAACCGGCGCGGAACGGCGGCACTGGCGGTGTTGAGCAGGTCGTGCGTTATTTCCAGGTACTCCACGTCCGGCAGGGCGAACATCTCGCTCACCATGGCTGCCGTCGCCCTCGTGGCGATGCCCCGGCCGGTGGCGGCAGGGTGCAGCCAGTACCCCATCCGCCAGCCCTGGGGTTCGGCCGCGCGGTAGGCCTGGCACATGCCGACGAGCGTGCCGTCCTGGGCGATGGCGTAGTTGTACGCGTCGCCGGCTGCCCATTGCGACTCGGACTTCGCGAGGAAGTCGCGGGTGTTGGTCTCGCTGTGACGGGCGACCCACGGCATCCACGGGCTCAGGTGGTCGGCGGACTCCTCGATCAACGCGAACGCCGGAGCCACATCGCTCTCCCCCCGCCAGCGCCGCAGGACGAAGTCTCCGCACTCTATGATCCGACTCGGTCGCTCCATGACAGTCATGATTGGTTCGCGGAACGGGCCGCAGCAAGGGGATGGGGGGAACCGGCGGGCCGTCCGCCCGGCAAGGCCGCGGCGCCTGACCCTCACCACGCTCTCCCTCGAGGAGGCCGAGCGACGCACCGCCCACCGGTCGGCCTCGGCCAACTCCTCTCCGGCGTCACCGCAGACCACGACACCGCCACCGCTTGCGCCGAGGCATGGCAGCGGCACACCGGTGCGCCACCGGTGGCGAACACTTCACGCCGGCGGCGGCCCGCGGAAGGCGATGCCATACCGCAGTTCCGGGTGCGCGTCCAGGCCGGTGATCCGGTTGGCGTACCGAGGAAATGATTCGGCGGGTGAAAAGGCGAGCCGGCCGGCGGATCGGGCCGCCGCGGTCCGTGACCATGGGCGCGTGCCCGGCCGCGCGGCCCCGCCGATCGCCGCGGCACCGCTCCACCGCTGTCTCTTTCCCGCCTTCCACGAGGAGTCCGTTGTGCCTGTCCGTCGCCTCCTGACCAGCACCCTCTCATCCGTCGCCCTCGCGCTGTCCTTCCTGGGCGCCGGCACCGCCACCGCGACCCCGGCGGCCGCCGATCCGTGCGGTTTCTACGAGACCGGCTCCGACGCCTACTACAACCACTGCACCTCCGACGGCTCCCACGTGGTGATCAAGGTCGAGGTCGCGCTGGCACCCGACTACGAGCGCTGCGTGGCACCGGGCCGGTCCTGGCTGGGCTCCGCCGACCGGATCCAGGGCGCCTACTACGTGGGCCGCACCTGCTGACGCACGCCGCCTCGCTCCGGTGGCCGACCGGGGCCGCCCGTCTCGTCGGGTCGTCCCGGTCGGCGGTGTCAGATGGTCATCGGCTCCTGGAGCCGGCGGCTGATCCGGTACGGCAGCCACCAGGCGAGCGGTCCGAAGTCGAGGACGAGTTTCTCGCTCCGGAAGTCGTCGAGGACATCGGCCGGCACGGCGTCCGCCGGTGCTCCGTAGGCCAGGCGCTCGATGGTGTGCTCGTAGTGCGGCTCGTCGGCGGTGAACCGGCGCAGCACCCCCCGGCGGTCCCGGATCTGGACGAAGCCGGGGCCCTTGCGCCACAAGCACGGCGCCATCGACCGGGACGCGCACGTGTGGTGGTTCGACGAGGACGAGAAGGGGACGGGGAACAGGAGAACGCGTCGGCGAGGAACGGCAGCGCGCGGGCGGCCCGGAAGAGGAGACCGCCGAGCGCCGGGCCGGCGATCAGCGCGCCCTGGTCGGCGGCGGCGAGCCGGGCGATCGCCCGGGGCTGTTCGGGGCCCGGGCAGATCAAGGCGACTGTGCCGCGTGCCGCTGCCTCGAAGCAGGCGGTCGCCGGCCGCTCGACCAGTACGGCGGCGAGCACCAGTCCCAGGGGCGGCCGCCCGGTGGTCAGCTGGCTGCCGACCCCGTCGGCGGCGTTGGCCCACCATTTCTCTCCATGGGACATGTCCGACAGCCCTTGCTCCTCGCCCCGGGCGAACGGACGTGCGGGGCGGTGGCGGAGGGTCGGCCGCCGGTGTCGCGGCGGCACCGTCCGGTCCCCGCTTTCGACCGAGAACGTTCGGTGCCCCGACACCCCGCCGAGCCCCCCGCTCTGCGAGGCCTCACCGCGGCGGTCCGCCGGTGCTCGGCCCGCCGCCGAGGGGCGTCTCACTCAGGGGCGACCGCGAGTTCGTCGACCACGGCCTGGAGGGAACCCCCGTGGCGCTCCGCGGCGCGTCGCTGTCGCGCGCTGCCGGTCTGGTGGCGCTGCACGTCGCCGAGCCAGTCGCCGACCCGGCGATCGTCGCCGTAGCGGCTGAGATGCGACTCGACCCGTTTCCACAGCTCCTCGACCAGCCGGGTGACGGCCGTGGGGGTGCAGTCGCGGGTGTGGGTGGCCGGCAGGGTGCCGTGCGTCCCGTGCCGGGAGGCCTGCCAGCACGCCGCCCTCAGCAGCAGGTCGGGTGTCTCGGGCGCGGGTTCACCGGCGCGTACCGCGTCCACGGCGCAGCCGACCAGGGCGCGGACGAGGAGCGCGTAGGCAGTGGTGGTCGCGGCCTCGGGCAGCACATCGGCGATGCGCACCTCGATGGTGGGCAGATGCGGTGAGGGCCGGACGTGCCAGTAGACCATGCCGGGATCCATCGCGGCCTCGGTGGCCACGAGTTGGCCGACGACCTGGTCGTAGTGGGCCGCGCCCCGCAGGTACGGCGGAGGGCCGGCCACGGGCCACCGGCCCCACATCATGGAGCGCCAGCTCGCGTACCCGGTGTCCGTCCCGTCGTTGAACGGGGAGTTGCCGGTGATGGCCAGCAGCAACGGCATCCAGCCCCGCAGGTGGTTGACCGCCCGTACGGCCTCCTCCCGATCGGCCACCCCGACGTGCACGTGGCAGGCGTTCACCCCCTGGTCGTGGACCAGCGGCCCGAAGCGGCTCATGAAGTCCCGGTACCGCGCCTTGTCCACGACGGGCGGTGGGCCGGGTCTGCCGAGGATCGGGGTGCCGCTGGGCACCAGCAGGCAGTCGTGCCCGGCCGCCGCCGCGGCCACGCCGCGACGTAATCGGACGATTTCCGCCTCCAGTTCGGCGGCCGTCCGGCACACCGCGCTGACGGTCTCCACCTGGGCCTGCGAGACCTCCGGTGTGACATGGGACGCGCCGAGCCGGTCACGGGCGGCACGCACCACGGCGGGGGCCCGGTACACGGCCGCCCTGCTGTGCCGTCCGGCCAGGACGAACTCCTCCTCCACGCCGACGGTCGGCGGTGCGGTCACCCGAGCCGGGTGTGCGGGCGCACCGACAGCGGCAGGGGTCATGGCATCAAGCGGCTCTGGCACGTCCAGCCCTTTCGGAAGACACGGGACACCGGCATCCACGGATCGCGGACGCCGCACGGCGCGTGATCACGACTGTCGCTCTCGGGGGCATAGGCCACTCCCTGTCGAACAGCGGGTGGGAGAATGCTCGTCCCGCGCCCGGGGCGCGGCAAGCGGTTACCCAGTCACCATCCGTGCGCCGACCGGGCTCGTGCCCCCTTCGGTGGTCGCGGACGGCGCCGGCCCGGGTGGGGGCAGGCGCAGGTCCGGCAGCCGTCCGCGGACGGTGCGCGGCGCGCGGGACCCGTGGTGCTCCAGGGCAGAGCCACCTCGCATGGCCGAAAGCCGGATGCGCGGCGGCGCGGAGGGGGTGTACACGCGGGCCGGGGGCCGGCGGGACGGTGTGTCCGAAGGCGGCGAGCCGACGGCATACTTCGCGTTCGGTGGCCGTGGAAGAGGCCATCGCGACAACTCCCGTCCGTGGACACGGTGGTGTGGTTCCGCGGCGGGCGTACGGCGGTTGCCGGAGTTCTCTTGCTGATGGGATGCGTTATGGATGTGCACCTGCGTGATCTGAGGTATTTCGTGGCGGTCGCGGAGGAGCTGAGTTTTCAGCGTGCGGCGGATGCGTTGTTCGTGTCGCAGTCGTTGTTGAGCAAGCAGATACGGCAGCTGGAGAGTGAGGTACGGGCGCAGCTGTTCGACCGGCAGTGGCGCAGTGTGTCGCTGACGGTCGCGGGTCACGCGTTGCTCCCGCACGCCCGGGAGGTGCTCGCCCGCTGGGACCGGGCGCAGCGGTCGCTCGGTGATGCCGTCGCGTCCGAGCAGGCGGTGCTGACGGTCGGCCTGTCCACGAGTGTGGGGCGCGGGCTGTTGCAGCAGGTCCGGGAGCGGTTCGAGGAGCGCAGGCCCCGATGGCGGCTGGAGTTCAGGCAGGTGGACTGGGAGGACGCGGCGGCGGGACTGAGCAGCCGTGCGGTGGACGTGGCGTTCGTGTGGCTGCCGTTGCCCGACGAGGAGGCGTTCGCGTTCCGGGTGGTGGCGAGGGAGCCGCGTTGGGTGGCGCTGCCCGCCGGACACCCGCTCGCGGACTGTTCCGAGGTCGCGTTCGAGGAACTGCTGGAGGAGCCGTTCGTGGCGCTGCCGGCCAGCGCGGGACCGTTACGTGACTACTGGCTGGCGGTGGAAGCACGGGGCGGTCGCGCGCCGCGCGTCGGGGCCACGGCGTCGAACGCGGGGGAGACGCTGGACGCGGTGGGGCGGGGCGAGGGGATCGCGCTGCTGTCGGAGGGCAACGCCGCGCTGTACCGCAGGCCGGGAATCGTGACGGTACCGGTGTCCGGACTCTCCCCGAGCGAGCTAGCGGTGGCCTGGCGGTCGGACGACGACCGGCGGGAGATCCGCGACTTCGTCGAGGCCCTGACCGTGCGGTGACGCGCTGCGGGACCGCCGGCCCACGACGTCGCGCCCCCGGCGACCGCGACAGCCGCCACCGGACCCGCCGGGGCTCTTGCGCCATGCGTCCACGGGACGCATGGTGACGGGGTGCGGACGGGATCGACGGCATGGTGGCGGGCGCGGTACGCGGCGCCGGAGCGACAGCGGCCCCGGGCCGGCGGACGCGCACTGCGGCGGATCACCCGGACGGCCCCGGAGAGCGCGGACGCCGAGGGACTCGCCGCGCTCACCACGCCCAGGGTGGCCGAGGGACGGGGGTGCGGCACACCTCGCTGTACCGGCACGTGGCCGGCCGGGACGAGTTGCTGGTGGAACTGGTCGACCACGTGCCGGGCGAGGTGGATCCGCCGGAGACCGGCAGATGACGGAACCGTTCGCGGGGCTGCCGCAGTGCCCGCTGGTACGGCAACTCGCCGAACCGACCGACCTTCCCGACGGCGACCAGGAGTTCCCCTTCGGCCTGACCGCCCTGCTCGACGGAATGGGAGACCCCCGATGAACCTCGCCGACTGGATCGCGGGCGGCACCGGGGCGGAACTGAACGGGCATCGCCTGTTCGTCCGCCAGGACGGTACGGGCAGCCCCGTGACGCTGGTGCACGGCTTCCCCACCTCCTCCCACGACTGGGCGAGGACCGTGCCTCGTCTGGTCGAGGCGGGATGCCAGGCCACCACCGTGGATCTGCTCGGCTTCGGCCAGAGCGACAAGCCGCGCCCGCACCGCTACTCCATCCATGAGCAGGCCGATCTGATCGAAGCCGTCTGGCGGCACCTGGGCATCGGCGAGACCGCGCTGGTCGCCCACGACTACGGCGTCTCGGTCGCCCAGGAGCTGCTGGCTCGTGACCCGGGCCGTATCACCCGCACCGCTCTGCTCAACGGCGGTCTCTACGCCGACCTGCACCGCCCCATCCTGGCGCAGCGCCTCCTGCACAGCCGCGTCGGCCCGCTGGTGGCCCGGCTCACCGACGAGAAGAGGTTCACCGCGAACCTGCGCGGCGTGCTGGCCAGACCCGTCCCGGACACGGACCTGCACGACATGTGGACGTCCGTGACCCGTGAGGACGGCCATCGCCTGGCCCCGCGCCTGCTCCACTACATCGACGATCGCCGCGTCCACTTCCACCGCTGGACCCGCTCCCTCGAACACTACGAAGGCCCGCTGATGTTCGTCTGGGGTCCCGAAGACCCCGTCAGCGGAGCACACGTCCTCCACCGCCTCCGCGCGCGATGCCCCCGCGCTGCCTTCGTCGAGCTGCCCGGAGTGGGCCACTATCCGCAGGTCGAGGCCCCGGAGGAGACGGCGAGGGCGCTGGCCGCCTTCCTCGCGGGCTGAGGGAGGCGAACGGCCTCCCGGCGTGGTGCCGGCACCGGCGCGCGGGGCGGGCGTTCAGTGTGCGTCGTCCGGCGGCAGGCTGGGCACGTCGGCGCGGAAGAGACTGACGAGCAGTCCGTACGGGGCGCCCCGTGCGCGGTCCGTGGGATGCGGCTCGGCGGTCAGGGTACGCAACCGGTCCTCCAGCGCCTGCGCCTCGGCGTCGGTGAGCCAGAGGTGGCGCAGCGCGGTGTGCGAGGCCTGGCCGGGCTCGCTGGGCAGCATCTCGCCGAGCGCGGCGTTGATGAGGAACTCCGGACCGGCCGCCGCGTCCGGGTGGAGGGTGAAGGCACGGCTGACGAGGGCGAAGTACTGCTCGGTGCCGCCGCGGACCTGGCGGGTCTCGGTGAGCCGGACCAGACCTGCCTCGCGCAGTACACGCACGTGGTAGCCGATGGTCCCCTTGCTCATGCCCAGAACGTCGGAGAGCTGGCGCAGTGTCGCGGGGCGCTGGCGCAGCACATTGACCATGCGGTGGCGCAGAGGATGCCCGAGGGCCTTGAACTGCTCGGACGAGCGCAGCACGAGAGGGGCCGGCTCGTCGTCCGATCGCCGGAGCGGGCCGTCGTCGCTGCTGGGTGGGGGCGGCTGTCGTTCTGCCATGACGAGAAGTGTCCAGGAATCTAAACGCTTTTGACAACTCGAGGGCGTCGGCTCCAGAATCCTCTCCTCAGAAAGTGACGAGATTTCTCGCCGCTTACGACGGTAGAACCGAAGGAATCCCATGCCTCTCGCCACAGCCCGCGTCGCCACCGCCCGCCCCGCTCGCCACATCAGGCAACTCGTCTCGCACCTGGGCCACACGGCCTCCACCGCTCTGACGCCGGACGGCCGCGGCACGGTCACGGTCCCCGCCGGGAGGTGCACCCTCACGCCCGTACCGGACTGGCTGGAGCTGACCGCCACCGCGGTCGACGCCGAGTCGCTGACCCGGGTCCAGGACGTGATCACTCGTCACCTGGTGCGCTTCGCCGCCGGTGAGGAACTCGCCGTGGAGTGGTCCGCCCCGACCGACGGCGCCGCGCTGGAGCCCGTCGCCCCGGTCGTCGGCGAGTACCTGCTCGCGCATCACACGCCGGCCGACGAGGTACTCGTGGAGCTGGCCGCGGCCACCCGCGAGGCCACCGCCGAAGCGGCGCAGATGCAGGTCTCCGCCGACGAGGGCGCGTTGCTGACCATGTTGACCCGGCTGACCGGCGCCCGTTTCGCCGTCGAGGTCGGCGTGTTCACCGGCTACTCGACGCTCTGCATCGCCCGCGGCCTGGCCGACGGCGGCCGGCTGCTGGCCTGTGACGTCAGCGAGGAGTGGACCGCGATCGGCCGGCCGTACTGGGCACGTGCCGGCGTCGCCGACCGGATCGACCTGCGTATAGCCCCCGCCCTCGAGACACTGCGCGCACTCGACGCGGAACCGGTCGTCGACATCGCGTTCATCGACGCCGACAAGGGCAACTACCCGGATTACTACGAGGAGATTGTGCGCCGACTGCGTCCCGGCGGCCTGGTGGTGCTGGACAACGTCTTCCTCGGCGGCCGCGTCCTCGACCCCGCGTACCAGGAGGAGCGCCACCTGGCGATGCGGCGGCTGAACGACCTGATCGTGTCCGACGAGCGGGTGGACGCGGTGATGCTGCCGGTGCGTGACGGGGTGACCATCGCCCGCCGTCGCTGATCCCGGAACGCGCCTCGCGGCCGAGGGGCCCGGCTCGGCTGGTCCGGGGGTATGCGCTTTGGTCATGGTGGGGGTTATTGGACGGGTGGGTGGCGGGTGGGGTTCACTCGACCGCGGACCTCCTCCCGGCCTGTCGGTTCCCTTTGGTGTCCGCCCTTCCCCGGATATCCGGCGGGCTGGTTCTGCGTGCGTGCTCGTGTCTCTGGCTTCCGGCGCTTCGAGGTCCCTTTCATTCCATTGCGGTCGGCGGGGGTGTGGTGGTGGGGGCGGTGCGGTTGGTGCGATGGCCCGTGCAGTGTGGGTTGAGGGAGCGTCTGCGGCGTGAAGGGGTGCCTCGATTGCTGGTGGTGGAGGCCGGGGTGGACGCGCCGGAGTGCGTGGACGTGTGGGAGGACTGGGTGCGGGCCCCCGTTTCGCGGGGGGATCTGGAAGTGCGGGTCGGCGCGCTGCTGAGGCGGTATCGGGAGAGCCGGATCCCGTTGCTGGGGGACCGCGGGATGCTGCATTTCGGCGGACGCTCGGTCCAGCTGTCCCCGTTGCAGGCGGTGGTGCTGGAAGTGCTGGTGGACCATTTCGGGGAGCTGGTCGCGCACGAGGACCTGCAGCGTCAGGTCGGAGTGCGCGGCAGGTCGGATCCGTCGCGCAATGCGATGCACATTCAGATGATGCGCGTGCGGCGGCGGATCGCGTCGCTGGGTCTGGCCGTCACGACGGTGTGGGGCCGCGGATACGTGCTCGAACCGGGGCCGTCGGGCCCACTGGTGTGATGCCGCTCGGCCGTCGGTGCCCGGAGGGCACCGGCGTTCGGCCGCGCCAGGTCCTGTCGGCGAACGCTCGTCGCTGTGTGTTTCCGCGCTGTGACATGTGACCGGTTGTGTGATTGCTGGTACGCGTGTGTGGGTAATGTGCCTCGGCCCGCAGCGGTCCGGTGACGCGGCGGCGGCGGTCCGGTGGGAGGCGGCGGAGGTCGCTGTCGGGCCGGCGGACGTGACAGGTGTGGAGGGGGAACGCGACGATGACACGAGTGTGTCCGGTCGTTCTTGATCCGTCGGGTGGGGACATTCCCGGGGAGCTGGAGCGCATTCGGCAGGAGGGCGTGGTCAGCCGGATCGTGCTGCCGGGGGGTGTGGGCGCCTGGGCCGTGGTGGGCTATGCCGAGGCGCGGCAGCTGCTGAGGGATCCACGGGTGTCCAAGGACGCGTACCAACACTGGCCGGCGTGGATCAACGGCGAAGTGTCCCCGGAATGGCCGCTGGCGATCTGGGTGTCGGTACAGAACATGGTGACCGCGTACGGTCCGGATCACGCGAGGTTGCGCAGGCCGGTGGCGTCGGCGTTCACCCAGCGGCGGGTGGCCGGGCTGCGCGGACAGGTGGAGCGCCTGACCGGCGAGCTGCTCGACGCGCTGGCGGGCGAGCCGGCGGGACGGGCGGTGGATCTGCGGGAGCGGCTGGCCTATCCGTTGCCGAATCAGGTGATGTGCGAGCTGTTCGGGATTCCCGACGGGTTACGGGAGGACCTGCAACGGATCATCCGGGGATTCTTCTCCACGACGGCCTCGGCCGAGGACGCGGCGGCCAACGCACGGGATCTGTACGTGACGATGACGGAGCTGGTGCGGATCAAGCGGGCCGAGCCCGGCGACGATCTCACCTGTGCGCTGATCGCCGAACGGGACGGCGCGGGCGAGTCGTTGAGCGAGAAGGAGCTGATCGACAACCTCATCCTGCTGTACACGGCCGGATATGAGACCACGGTGAATCTCATCGACAACGCCGTCTTCCGGCTGCTGGAGAGTCCGGGGCAGTTGGGGCTGATCCGGGAGGGCGCGGCGTCGTGGGCGGACGCGGTCGAGGAGGCGCTTCGGCTGGACGCGCCGGGAGCGTACTCGATCCTGCGCTACGCGGTGGAGGACATCGAGGTGGCCGGGGCCGCCATCCCCAAGGGCGATCCGATCGTGATCGCGTTCGCGGGCGCGGGGCGGGACCCGGTCCGGCACGGTGAGGACGCGGACCGGTTCGATGTGGCCCGGCCGACGCGGGGCGATCACTTCGCTTTCGGGCACGGGGTGCATCACTGTCTGGGAGCCACTCTGGCCCGGATGGAGGCATCGGTCGCCCTGTCGATGCTCTTCGAACGATTCCCGGCGATGTCGCTGGCGGTGCCGGCCGATCAGGTCGAGCCGTATCCGTCGTTCATCAGCAACGGCCACAAGAGCCTGCCGGTCCTGCTGGGCTGAGCACGGGAGGCGTCTCCGGCCGTCGGGCGAGCGACCCGGTCGCTCCCGGCGGCGCGGCCGTAGCGGACGACCGGTGACGGGCCGCCCGCAGACGCGGCCGCGCAAGGACGGCATCCTGGTCCGCCGACCCTCCGCCTTCCGCCGGTCGCCGACGTGCCGGCCGGGCCGCGCTGCCATGGCCCGCTGCGGACACTTCGCCGC
This sequence comes from Streptomyces sp. NPDC038200, assembly GCF_055600785.1. Classification (NCBI taxonomy): domain Bacteria; kingdom Bacillati; phylum Actinomycetota; class Actinomycetes; order Kitasatosporales; family Streptomycetaceae; genus Streptomyces; species Streptomyces sp. NPDC038200. Next base: position 46,023 of record NZ_JBVJYH010000023.1, on the reverse strand, counting down.
GACGACGCACCCGCCCGGCGGCCGGCGAGAGGGCGTACCTGTTCGTCGATCCACGGCACATCGGTACCGGCGTCGGGCGGCTGCTGCTCGCCGAGGGGGAGCAGTAGCTCACCGCGACGGGTGTCGAAACGGCGATCCTGAGGGTGTGCAGCGACAGTCGGCCCGCACGCGCCTTCTGGGAAGGGGCGGGGTGGACCTGGACCGGCCACGAGCAGCTCGACGCCGGACTGCGGAGGCTGGGCTTCTCCGTACGGGAACAGCTGTACTCCAAGGCGCTCGACAGGCCCCTGCCGTAGACCCCGATGTTCTGAGAGTGCACCGATGTGGTGCCGAGAACGCACCGCTGTGCGAGATACGGCGGGAAGCGCCGATGCAAGAGGCGCGAGGCATTCTGTGCGCTCTCAGGCAAGCGTCGGTGCGCTGTCAGGACAGTTACCGAGGGTTCGGTGCGGTCATGACCGCTCGCGCGGCCCGTTCGGCCTCTTCGACGTCCTCGCCCGGTGGGGAAACCGGAGCCGCTCCCGCCGTCCTCAGTTTGTTGAAGGTTTGAGCTTCACCTTTCTCGACTTGTAGAAAGAACGAGTTCGAGAGAGGGAGGCATCATGGGTGAACGACGGCAACGGGTCCGCGTGGGCAGCGACGCCCTGCAGGAACTGGTGGAGAAGCTTGCCGTGCGGCTCCAGCGCTCCGTGGTCATCGACGACCCGCTGGTGCGGCTGATCTGTTCCAGCCAGCACTTCGGGGACGAGGACCCCGTCCGGATCCGCAGCCTGCTGCAGGGCCGGGCCGACGCCGAGATCATCCGGTACGTCCTCGACCAGGGCGTGGCCCGATGGCCCGCACCGGGCTTCATCCAGGGCCGCGACGACCTGGGACTGCTCACCCGCTACTGCGTCCCGCTGCGCGAACGCGGCGAACTGCTGGGCCTGCTGATGGTCGTCGCGCCGGAGGGTGCGCTCACCCCCGAGGAGACCGAAGCCGTCGCGGAGGCGGTGCCGGCGATCACCGCACAGCTGCGCGCGGACCAACTGGCCGCCGACGCCGGGGAACTCGACACGCAGGAGGCCCTGCTCTCCCTGATCGGCACCAGTGAGGCGGCCCGTGCTGCCGCCCGCCAGCGGATACTCGACGCCGGGGCGCTGCCGGACGCTCCCCACACCGTCGTGAGCGTCGTTCAGGTGCTCCGCTCCTCCGAGCCGCCCGGCCAGGTGGAGATCGCGCTCCGCGCGGCCCTGGAGCGGTTCCGCCGTACCCACTCGGCGGAAGGCGTCATGGCCGTCACGGCCGACTCGGCGGTGCTGCTCCAGGTCTCCGCCCGGCCCATGCCGGCGCGGGAACTCGGGGACCAGGCCACGGCCGTACTGGAGGCACTCGGTGCCTTCCTGGACGCCTCGGCCGCTCCGGTCGTGGGCACCGGCGGCGCCCAGAACGGTCTGGCCGAAGCCTGGACCTCGCACTCCCAGGCCCTCGTCGCGGCCCGTGCGGCGCGCCGCCTGCCCGAGCTGAAGAGCGCCGGGGCCTGGGAGTCGCTGGGCGAGCTGGCCTTACTGCTTCAGGTGCCGGAGCACGCCCTGAACTCCTCGCTGCTGCCGAAGCCGCTGTGCCTGCTGCTGGAGAGCGCCGGCGGGGAGCGCCTGGCGGAGACACTGCGGTGCTTCCTGGAGCACGCCGGGTCGATACCCCGGACCGCGGAGGCCCTGCAGATCCACCGCACTTCGCTCTACTACCGGCTGCGCCAGATCCAGGAGATCACCGGCCTCGACCTGGACAGCGGGGGCGACCGCCTGGTGCTGCACCTGGGCCTGCGCACACGCGAACTGCTGGAGGCGCAGGCGGCCCAGACCGTCATGTGAGCGGGGCCGGCGGCCGGGTGCGCCGACGGGCACAAGGGTGTGCCCGGCACCGGTCTCCTACAGAGTGACGCATTGCGTGCCGACCGAGTCCTACGGAGCGCGGTGGTGTGCCGCCGGCCCCTACAGAGTGACGAAGTTTTCCCTGATGAATCCCTACGGAGCGCGGTGGTGCGACAGAAACCCGGCGGGACAGAATCGGGTGGTGCGAAAGCCGGCCACGAGGTCGGCTCGACGGACGGATCAGTCTCCGCCGGGGCCTTCGGGGCAGGGCGGAGAATATGGAGAGGAAAAAGAGTGCGGGCCGTGGGGCAGTTCACGACCAGTGACGGCGTCAGCCTGGTGTACCGGGACAGCGGGGGAGAGGGATTCCCTCTGGTCATGCTGCACGGCTGGGGACAGACACAGGAGATGTTCCGTCATCAGGCGACGGGTCTCGCGCCCGATCGTCGCGTCATCACCCTGGACTTCCGGGGGCACGGGCTCTCCGACAAGCCGCACCACGGCTACCGCATCGCCCGACTCGCCGCCGACGTTCTCCATCTCGTCGATCACCTCGGACACGACCGCTTCGACGCGCTCGGCTGGTCGATGGGAACCTCGGTGTGGTGGAGCTTCATCGATCAGTACGGCACGGGGCGCATCCGGCGATTCGTCTCCGTCGACCAGCCCGCGGCCGTCGCCGCCGTACCGTGGATGTCCGCAGAGCAGCGGCAGCAGTCGGGCGCGATCTTCGATGTGGCCACTCTGGTCGCGCTCGGTGCGGAACTCGCCGGACCGCGGGGTGAACAGGCGCGGGAGGAATTCGTTCGCGGCATGTTCTCCGGCGACCCCGACGCCGAGGTGCTCACCTTCGTCGCCGAGCAGATCAGGCTGACTCCGGCGCACGCCGGGGTGCCCCTGCTCTTCGACCACTGCGCTCAGGACTGGCGGGACGTCCTCCCGCGCATCGACGTGCCGACGCTCGTCGTCGGATGCGACGGCAGCCATGTGCACCCCAGTTCGCAGGAGTACGTCGCCCACCGGATCCCCGGCGCCCGGCTGCACGTCTTCCCGGTCACGGAGGCCAACTCGCACTTCCCCTTCCTGGAGAATCCGCCGGCCTTCAACGCGGTGGTCGGCGCATTCCTCGCCGCGGAAGAGAACTGAATCCGCTGCCGCGGCTCATCGCGCTTGTCCACTCCTCATCCCACAAGAACTGAACACCGTTAGGAAACGACGGGAACTCGATATGACCCGGTCGACTACTTCTCCCATGCCTGAAACCTTGGAAACGGGGCCCTCCGACATGACCCCGGACCATTTCGCAGGAATCGACGCGGCACCTGACGCGGGAAATGACGCAGGCCCTTTCATCCTCCTTCCCTGGCCGGCCGGCGCGGACGACGACCACCTCTATCTGGCCGTCAACATCTCCGACGAGACCGTGCTCCTGGAGCGCGATCCCGTCCTGTGCGTGGAGCCCGGTGATCTCGTCATCGCAGCGGCCCGCCGTCCCGGGCTTCTGCCCCGCGGCGGGCAACTGGCCCTCTTCCGGGTGCCCTTCTCCTTGCTCGACGCGTCCGCGGCCGAACTGCGCGGGATTCCGCACACCCACCTCAGTGGCCGGAGCGGACTGGCGTCGCTGGTCTCGCAGTTCCTCACCGCCCTCGCCAGAATGCCCCGCGGGCAGCACCTCACCGGCGGCCGGCGGCTGGCACTGAACACGGCCGACCTCGTGGCGCTGCTGGTCGGCGAGGTGCTGCAGAGACGCGAACCGGAGAGCGGCGCCCGCGCGAGCCACGACATGCTGACACGTATCCAACGGCACATCCAGCAGAACCTCATGGACCCGAACCTGTCGCCCGAGTCGATCGCCCGGGCGCACCACATCTCGGTGCGCTACCTGCACAAGCTCTTCCAGTCCGGTGACGTCACCGTGAGCGGATGGATACGGCAGTGCAGACTCGATGCCTGTCGGGTCGAACTGCGGCGACGGCGCCGAACCGTGGCGGCCGTGGCACAGAACTGGGGCTTCGCGAGCCCTTCCCATTTCAGCCGGCTCTTCCGGCAGACCTACGGGATCACGCCCACGCAGTGGCAGGCCGCCGCGTCCTCCGAGTCCTGAGCGCCGTCCTCCTGCCGCCGGGTGCGGCCATGTCTCGTTCCGCGGGCCGCCGGCCCGCGACCGCCCCTCCGGACACGCAGGGCCGTCACCGGGCCCGCCGGCCGGGCCCCGTCCGATTCCCAAGGAAGCCCTGCCATGCCCCTGCCCATGCCCCTGCCCACCGTCGTCCTGGTCCACGGTGCGTTCTGTGACACCGCGGCCTGGTTCGGTGTCGTCGCCGAGCTGCACAGACACGGTATCCCCGTCGTCGCGCCACCGAACCCGCTGCGCGGACTCGCCTACGACGCCGCGCACATCGCCTCGGTGGCCGCGCAGATCGACGGCCCCGTCGTCCTGGTCGGGCACGCCTACGGCGGAGCCCTGATCACCGTGGCCGGCACGGCCGAGAACGTCGTCGGCCTGGTCTATGTGGCCGCTTTCGTCCCGGACGAGGGCGAGAGCCTGGCCGACCTGCAGGGCCGCTTCCCGGCCACCGATCTGACCGGCAACCTCAGAGAGTGGACCTACCCGGCCCCCGGCGGCGGCCGGGCCGTCGAGGTCACCATCGCCGCCGAGGCCTTCCCCGCGGTGTTCGCCGCGGACGTCTCCGCCTCGGTCGTGGAGGTGCTCGCCTCCTGTCAACGGCCCCTCGCGGTTGCCGCTTTCCACGAGGCGGCCACCGCCGCCGCCTGGCGCACCAGGCCCTCCTGGGCGCTGGTCGCCGGCGCCGACAGGGTGATCGCCCCCGACGCGGTGCGCTTCGGCGCCACCCGGGCCGGCGCCACCGTCGTGGAGATCGACGGCGCCTCGCACGCCGTGCCCCTCTCCCAGCCCACGGCCGTCGCACTGGTCATCCGCGACGCCGTCCACGCGGTGAGCTGACCGCCACCGCACGCCCACCGGAACGTGGAGGCAGGACCGATGACGACTCGACTCGAGCCGCTGCTGCGGACTTGGGAATGGCAGGCCGAGGCGGCGTGCCGCGGCATGGACAGCTCGGTGTTCTTCTCACCGACCGGCGAGCGGGGCAATGCGCGCCGCCGGCGCGAGGAGGCAGCGCAGGAGATCTGCCGGCACTGCCCGGTCCGCGTCCCGTGCGCCGGCTTCGCCACCGCGTCCGAGCAGCGCTACGGCGTGTGGGGCGGCGACACCGAGACCGATCGCCGTACCGCCGCCGCCCTGCGGCGCCTGCACGGCAGGACCCGGACGTGACCGAGCCGTGCGCCGGGCGGCGCGGTGGCCGGGTCAGCGGCCCTCCGCCGCGGCCTTCAGGTCGCGGAGCCAGGCTTCGAGACCCTCGCGAAGGATTCGGGTCGCGGTGGGCACGTCGGCGTCGACCTGGGCACCGGTATGTGTCTCTTCGGTGCGCACGCGGACGCCGTCCCTGGTCCTGGTGAAGTTCCACACGTGGATGCCGTCGATGCGCAGGCCCTCGCCGATCGCGGGGCCGGTCCAGCGGATGCAGGACGTGCGGCGCAGTTGCTCGACGGTCGAGGTGATCTCCAGGCTCGTGGCCGGCGTCGAGGGGTTGGGAGGGACCGGGGTCGTCCAGCGGAACGCCGCGCCCGGCCGGAACGGGCCGTGATCGAGACGCCGTACGGTCGCGACGGCGGCCTGCCAGGACGGCCAGCGCTCGACGTCGGTCTGCAGCTTCCAGACGGTGCGCAGCGGCGCGTGGATCAGTGTCTCGGTCCTGTAGCGGACCCGCGCGTCGGGGGCGATGCCTTTCCCGTCGCAGGTGAGGGAGTTCCCGGCGGTGCCGGAGGCGGCCACGGCCGGTGTGACGGCAGTGCCGAGCAGGGTGACGGCGAGCGGGAGGGTCAACAGCGCGGCGCGGACGCGGGTGTGGCGGATACCGGACATGGCGTTCCCTCGGTCGGTTGGAGCACGCGTGTGTGATACATGCCCTTGCTTTAGTTAGAAGTTATAACGCGCGCCTCGGCTGGAGGTCAACAACTGCGTGATAGCTTCTAACGAAGCCTCGAAGGCGACCCATATGGATCGGGGAAAATGGCAGGCCACAGCGAGACCGGCGCGATGACGCCGCGGGAGCGCTACCGCGCCCAGGTGCGCGCGGAGATCAAGGAACGCGCCTGGGAGCAGATCGCCACGGCGGGGGTGCCCGCGCTGTCCCTCAACGCGGTGGCCAAGAGCATGGGCCTGAGCGGACCCGCCCTCTACCGCTACTTCGCCAGCCGCGACGACCTGCTCACGGAACTCGTCCGGGACGCCTACGCAAGCCTCGCCGACACCCTCCGCGCGGCGGCTGCCGCCGGTGCCGACCTGGCCGGACTGGCGCACGCCCTGCGCGGCTGGGCGCTGGAAGACCCTCAGCGGTACTTCCTCATCTACGGCACCCCCGTGCCGGGCTACCACGCCCCCGAGGACACCACGCGCATCGCCTCCCGGATCATGGCACTGCTGCTGGACGCCTCCGCGGCGCTCGTCCAGGGCGACCTCGAGACGCCCTTCGGCACCCACCTGGACGAGCACCGGGACTGGGCCGACGGCCACCCCGCCCCCTCCGCGGCCCTCCACCGGGCCCTGTCCTTCTGGACCCGGCTGCACGGCGTCCTGTCCCTGGAACTCGCCGGTCAGTTCGCGGGCATGGGCTTCGACCCGGCCCAGCTGTTCGCGGCGGAACTGGACGATCTGCTCACGCCCTGAACATCGGCGTGGGCCGTCCGCGGGCGCGGCTCCGGGAGGGGCGCCGGCTACACGGCCTCGGCCTCCAGGCGGGCGGGAGCGTGCCGGGCCGGCCGGACGATGCCGGCCGCGGCGGCCGCGACGGCGCAGCACAGTACGGGGAGGAAGAAGGTGAGGTTGAGGGGCAGGACGTGGGTCAGCGGGCCGATGACGGCGGGTCCGGCGAGCATGCCGAGGTAACCGAGGCCGGCGACGCGGGAGACGTTCGTGCCGGCGGCGCCCTGGTCGGCATGGCCGGCGGCGCTGAAGAGCTGCGGCACGCATCCTGAGAGCCCGGCCCCGAACACGGCCCAGCCCAGCAGGGCCAGGGGGATCCAGGGGGAGAGGGCCGCCGCCGTCAGGCCGAGTGCGGCGAGGGACGCGCCGTGGCGGAGGACGGCCGCCGGTCCGACCCTCGCGGCCACGCGGTCGGCGAGCAGGCGGCCTACGGTCATGGCGGTCGCGAACGCGCCGTAGGCGAGGGCCGCGGTGGCGGGGCCCGCGTCCAGGACGTTGCGCAGGTGAAGGGTGCTCCAGTCGTTGGCCACCCCTTCGCACAGCATGATCATCAATGCCAGGGCGGCCAGTGCCCAGACCCGCCGGGACGTGGTCCGGCGGGCGGTCGCGGCGGGGCTGCCGGTGTCCGGGAGGACTCCTCCGGCGTCGGCGGGGCGCAGCAGCGCGGGGGCGGCGAGCACCGTGACGGCGAGACCGACGAGCGCCGCCCCGCCCATGGTCGTCGCCGGGCTCCAGTTCCAGCTGAGTGTGCGGGTGCCCACCAGCGAGGCAAGGACGCCGCCGATGGAGAAGGTCGCGTGGAAGGCGGACATGACAGGCCGTTGATAACGGTGCTCGACCTGGACGGCGTGGGCGTTCATGCTGACGTCCAGGCAGCCGTTGGCGAGGCCGAGCGCCAGGAGTGCCGCCCCCAGCGTCCAGGCGTCGGTGGCGAGGCCGGGCAGGACGACCGTGGCGCTGCACAGGGCCGCCCCGAGCGGTACGACGGTACGGGCCCCGAAACGGTCGGTGAGCGGACCGGCGGCCTGCATACCGGCGAAGGCTCCCGCGCCGAGCAGCAGCAGGAGCCAGCCGAGCACGGCGTGACCGATGCCCACCCGATGCTCGATGACGGGGATGTGGACGATCCACATCCCCATCAGGAATCCGTTGAGAGTGAAGTACGTGAAGGTGGCCAGTCGGCCGGCTCGTAGGCTCTTATCCACGCTTCGAACATAACGAACAATGAGCAGTTTCGAAAGCTTGCAGTTCGAACATGCAGGGTGTTCAATGGGAGTATGTCCGGTACAGAACGACTGAGGCGGATCACCGAGGCCGTGCGCGAGGCGGGCCGCATGGGAGTGGCGGAACTCGCAGCGCTCACCGGGGCCTCCGAGATGACCATCCGCCGTGACCTCGAAGTCCTCGCGGACCAGGGCGTGTTGGAGCGCTACCGCGGAGGAGCCAGGAGTCTGCTGCTGCGCGGCGAGGAGCCGCCCTTCGCGCTGCGGGCCCAGGACGGGACGGACGTCAAGCGGCGTCTCGCCGCCGAGGTCGCGGATCTGATCGCCGACGGGGAATCCGTCGTCCTCGACAGCGGCACCACCTGCCTGGAGGTCGCTCACGCGTTGCGGAGCCGCCGCGTGACCGTCGCACCCCTGTCCCTGCACGCGGTGAACGCACTGACCGCGGCCCCTCAGGTGACCCTGCTGGTGCCCGGTGGCCGCCCGCGCCCCGGAGAGCTGGCCCTCACCGGCCCGCTGACCCAGGCATCGCTGGCAGCCCTGCGCTTCGACACCGCGATCATCGGCTGCTGCGGACTCACCGCGGCCGACGGCCTGACCGCCTACGACCTGGACGACGCCGCGGTCAAGCGCGCGGCGATCGCCTCCGCCCGCCGCGTCATCGCCGTCACGGAATCCTCGAAACTCTCCCGCACCGCGCTCGCCTTCGTCGCGCCGTCCTCCGCGCTGCACGCACTGGTGACCGACGAAGCGGCTCCGGAGGACGAGATCGGCGCGTTCACGGCCGCCGGCGTCACCGTAAGGAAGGTGTGACCCGGCTGACAACCGGCCCTCGCCACGGGACCGGATCGTCCCCGCCGTCACCGCCTGCGCCGACACCTTCCTCAAGCCTCCCATCGCCAACCTCGGCTGCCGAGGCATCGAGACGGCGGCCAAGCGGGTACGCACCTGGTTCCAGCGGACCGACGATCCGGAGCGCGACCTCCCGCACGCCGCCCTCCTGATGGAGAAGGCCGGTACCGGCGGCGCCCTGTTCCGTAACCTCTACCGCGACTTCCTCGCCGAATGCGGCCAACTGCTCGACAGCGAACCACTGCGCACGGGGCACGCGCTGTACTCCGAGGCAGCCACCCTGTGGACGGAAGTCGCGGCACTGCTCACAGCGGCCGGTGAATCAGGCGATGCCCGGTGCCTCCTACAGGAGGCACCGTCCTGTGCGAGCTGGCCCGTATCGAGCGTGAGGCGATGCGGGCACTGAGCCGCCTGGGGGAGTGAGGCGCCCGGCGGCTCCTCGCCCAGTTTCTTCCGGGCCCGCCGATGGACCGTGCGCTTCGCCATGCCGAAGATCCTAGGCGGCGCCTCCGCCCCCCTCGGCCGAGTGGGGAACCGGTGGCCTCGGTGACCTTCGACCGCTGGACCCGCCCGTGCGGCCATGGCCTCGATGGCATCCCCGGCAAGCTGGGCCGGCCGGACGCTGACGACGGCCTGTGCACGTCGAGGCCCACCCACGAGAACGCCCGGGAGCGGACGGGTGCGCCCACGTGGCGGCGGACCGCAGCGGTTCAGCGCAGTACGGCCGCCAGCAGGTCGGTACCCAGCGCCGTCAGGCCGGGCAGATCGAGGGCGTGACGGACGTAGCGGCCCTGCCGCCGGGCCGTCAGCAGGCCGGCACGGCGCAGGACGGCGAGGTGACGGGACACCTCGGGAGGTGAGAGTTCCCAGGTGTGGGCCAGTTCACCGGTGGTGTGCGGACCGCGGGCCAGGGTGCGCAGCAGTCGCAGGCGTACCGGATGCGCGAGCGCCTCCAGCCGTAGTGTGACCGTCTCCAGCGACACCGGCTCCGCCGGACCCGGCTCGGGGACGGGATACTGCACCACCGGCTGCCATCCGGGCGCGTGGACCACCACCAGGTGCGGGCTGCCGAAAACGCTGGGGATGAAGGTGACCCCCGTACCGTGGGCGGCGGTCGCCTTGTCCTGCAGCTTGTCCACGACGATGCTGTCGCCGTCCGGTGCCAGAGCGACCGCGCCGGAGACCGCTGCGAGCGCCGCTCCGACGCCCTGGTGCCTCAGCAGGTCGTTCTTCAGACGCAGGTCCGTGGCGAGCCGCACGGCGACCCCCGACCAGGCGGCGTCGAAGAACGCGTCGGCGCACTGTTCGAGGGTGTGACGCACCCGCGCCCGCACCGCGGCCGGATCCGCCAGCAGCCGTTCCGCGAAGGCCTCTTGCCGCCCGCCGCGGGCCTGGGCCAGGTCCAGCGCCCGCTCGCGGGCGGTGGCGTCGGTGAGCGGTGACGGAGCGGCCGAGTGGACCGGCCTGCCGCCGCACGTGGTGACGAGCGCGGCGGTCACGTACGACTCGTCGTCGATCCGGTCCACGTCGTCCAATTCCTCGGCGAGAGTGGACCGCGGCCGGGCGGGGAGCAGGAAGTCGGCTTGTGAGGAACGCCAGAGGAACTCCGCCTCCCGCAACCGCTCGGCCAGCTCCGGTCGCAGACCGGCCCAGACGTCCCCGGCCCACCCGGCGAGCTGCGGATGATGCGCGGGTTCCGCCAGCACGTGCAGCATCGCGGTCAGCTCGGCCAGCGGGGAGGCGGCGAACCGCAGCCGCTCGGACGGCAGTCCGCCGATGTCGATCCTCAGCGTCATCCCGTCATCATCACCGCCCGGCCGTCCCGTGACCGCGTCGGTTGACGGTGATCGTCAACCGACGTGCCGAGCCCGGCGGCCGCACCCACCGTGTGACGCCATGGCAACCACCAAGACCCAGCCCCGCGCCCTCGTCCGGGCCTCCGGAGGGCCCCGCTATGCCGTCGCCCTGGCCGTGGACGCGCTCGGCACCGGCCTGCTGCGGCCCTTTTTGCTGCTCTACGGCGTGACGGTGCTGAAGCTGTCCGCACCGGTCACCGGCACGGCCCTGACGGTCGGCGTGGTAGCGGGTCTGGTGTGCATGCCGGCGGTGGGCCGCTGGCTGGACCGGGGCGCACGCAGCACGGTCGTGGCGGCGTCGATGCTGGTGCGGGTGCTGGGCGTGGCGCTGCTGCTGGCCACCCCCGCGGGAGACGTCCGGCTGTTCGCGACGGCGGCGCTCTTCCTCGGCATCGGCAACCAGGCGTGGCCGGCCGCCCATGCGGCTCTCGTGGCCACGATCGCCCACGGCCGGGAACGCGACGCCGCTCTCGCGGCAGGCCGCGCCCTGCGCAACGCCGGCCTCGGCGTGGGCGCGCTCATCGCCACCATCTGCCTGGCGGGCGGCACCCCCGCGTTGCAGGCGCTGGCAGCCGTCACCGGGCTCGCCTGTCTCGCCGCCGCGGCCTTGGCGTGGTCGGTCCGCCTGCGCGCGCATCCGGCCGCAGTCCCGGCCGAGGACGCGGCCGGCGGGCCCGCACCTCGGATGCGGGCGCTGCTGGCCGCCAACGTGGTCTACGTCTTCTGCCTCAACGTCCCCGAGATCGCGCTCCCCCTCGTCCTGGTGACACAGTTGCAGGCGTCCCCGGTGTGGTCGGCGGCCGTCTTCGTGGCCAACACGGTGCTGGTGGTCACCCTGCAGGTCCCGGTCACCCTCCTGATGTCCCGCTTCTCCCGGCGGACCGTGCTGGCTCTCTCCGGTGTGGTGCTCACCGCGTCCTACCTCGGATTCCTCGTGGCCACCTCGCTGGGACACGGCTGGGGCGCCCCGGCCGTCGCCACGGTGTCCGTGCTCTGCACCATCGGCGAGATCGTCTACGCCGGCAGCGCCACCGCGCTCGTCACCGTCCTCGCTCCGGCCCATGCCCTGGGACGCGCCCTCGCCCGCTTCGAACTGTCCACGGGCCTCGGACTCGCCGTCTCCCCGGCGGTCATCACCACGCTCGCGCCCCACGGCCCCGGAGCCCTCTGGGGCAGCCTCGCCGCCGCCACGCTCCTGTCGGCCTCCGCCGTCGCCACCGAGAAGGACCGAGAAACACGCCCGCCGGGCACGACCGCGCTCGTGGAGCCGGCAACCGCATCCGGCGGCGGTTCACACTAGCGGCGGACGTTCTTCCGCCCTCCCGTGCGAGGAGCCGGCCGGCTGGCCGGCTCAGGGGCCCGCGTGCACCTGGCAGGCCCACAGGCTGGGTGTCTGGGGATAGGTGTCGCGCAGGGCGCGTACGGCGCCGTGCAGGGCATCGGCCGTACGGGCGACGTCGAGCGTGCCGTCGCCCCTGTCCAGGGCGGTGTACACGCCGTTCGCCACCTCGGCCGCGATCGTGTCGTCGACGTGCCACAGCGAGCCGACGACGTGGGGGAAGCCCGCCATCTGGAAGGCACTGACGATGTGGACGGCTTCGTCGGCGAGTTCGGGGCTGGTGCGCAGGGTGTCGCAGGCGGAGAGGTAGGCGAGCTGGACCGACGGCAGCCGCAGCCGGGCCAGGTCGCGAACGGTCAGCGGGCGTTCGTCGTGGTCGTGCAGGACGAGCCGGCTGCCGGAGGCGCGTTCCAGGTCGCCCACGGCGTGGCAGGCGAAGTGGGCGTAGGCGTGATGGTGCAGGGCGGAGACGACCGCCGCGTGGGTGGCGGAGCCGTCCGCCAGCAGCTCGGCGCCGGGAAGCAGGCGGGCCAGGCGGTCGGCCTCACGGCGAGCGCCCGGCAGCGGCGCCTTTCCGGTGGCGTGTGCGACGCTCACCACGAGGGTTCCGGTGCCGGGCGGCCGGGCGGCACGCCGGCGGGCGTGGTGCAGAGCCCGCAGAGTCGGCGTGTACGACGAGACCACCCGGTCCAGGGCGCCGGGAGCGCCGCCCGCGGGGGCCGCCGCGTGCAACGGCAGCGTGCCCAACAGACCACCGGGCGACCACCACAGACGGGTCACCGCGGGAAGACGGTCGAGAACCGGGCCGGTGACCGCCTGCCACAGCCAGGTGAGGGTTTCCCGCACGTCCTGCTGAGCGCGCTGCGACTGCTTGCGAGAGGTGCCGGGCGTCTCGAGACGGACCAGCGCGCGCTCGAAGGTCTGCCGGCGCCGTGCCGTCGTCCGCGGGTCCAGTGCCGGGAGCGCCACGGCCTCGACGGAGTGGCCGGTGACGATGAGTGCGTCGCTGCCGTGGGGGGAGACGTTGACCAGGATCACCGGGCCCGCGGCGGCCGTCGCGCGCAGTTCGTGTTCGTCCCAGTCCCGCACCGGACGCAGCAGGCCCAGGTCCGGGTGCTCGGCGCGGATCCGCTCGGTGAGGTCGCGCCACTCGGCGGCCAGTCGCTGCCGTAGATCGGCGCGGGTGCCGGGGCTCCCCGGTTGGGGGAGTGCCTGGCCGCCGGCGCCGGACGGGACCTCTTCGAATAGCTCCCGGCTGCCGGTCGCCGTGTCCAGGGCGTCCCTGAGTTCTTCGAAGCGGGCGGCGAGGTCGGGGGCGGCCTCCCGGAGGCGGGTGAGATCGCTGTCGGCGTCGAAGGCGTGGGAGAGGAGCACGCCCCTGGCCTGTTCGAGCAGGCCGACCGCGAGACCGGGCCGACCGCAGCGGCTTGCGCAGGCAGCGGCGGCCGCGCCCAGCCCCACGGTGCGGCTCAGCAGGAACTCCTGGTCGTCACGGACGAGATGACGGGGTGCCACGGAGTGCAGCAGGTCGACCGCCATCACATAGCCTTCCAGCGCCCGGTCCCAGACGCCGAGTTCTGCCCAGGCATCGCCCCAGGCCCGGGCGGCGTCCAGGCGCTCGGAGGGCGGGCACTGCTGTTCGAGGGCCGCCGCCTGGAACGTCTCGGCCGCCGCGACCAGTCCGGCACGACGGCGACGGCGGCCCGGACCCGGATCGCGCAGGAGTTCACCCAGGCCGGTCAGGCGCTGCGTGCGCTTGGGGTGGCCGGGCGGAGTGGCCTCCACCGCCCGGCGGTACAGAGCCACCGCCTCGCCCCGGGCGGCCGACGACAGCAGGGCGCGCGGGCTCGCCAGCCGTGCGCCCGCGGCCACCACCAGGGCACCGGGCAGGTCGGGCGAGTGCGGGGGCAGCGCCGCGACCACCGCGTCGGTCAGCTCGCGCACCTCGCGGGAGTCGCCGATCCGCAGCGTCTGCGACATGCGGGCCATCAGAGCGCTGGCGAGGTTGTGGCGTCGCCGGGGCAACAGCGGGTCCCCCTCCGGGGTGAGGGCGAGTGCCTGCCGCAGAAGCTCCACAGCCTCGTCGAGCCGGGCGACCGGGTCGGCGGCGCGCTCGAAGCCCGTCGCCAGGCTGACCCCCGTCGAGCTCAGCAGCATCGCGTGGTGGGCGCGGCCCATGCCGGGCAGCGTGGCGGCCCGGCGTCGGCACTCCTGGGCCTCTCGCAGGTCCTCGCCGTCCTCGGTCAGCCGGTGACGGAGGCTCAGCGCGGCACCGAGGTTGAGCATCCGCACCCCGAGCATCCCGTGACCGTCCTGGGTGAGGGCCACCGACTCCCTATGAGCCTGCACGGCCTCGTTCAACTCCTCCGGCTTCCCCGAGCGTTGATAGCAGGCGATCAGCACCAGGCCGAGGTCGTCGAGTGCCGCGGGCCGGTCCGGGTGGCCCGGTGGCATGAGGGTCTCGGCCTGCCGCAGCCGGCGCAGCGCCTCGTCCAGGTCGGCTCCGTGGGCCTTCGGATCGCGCGTGTACCGGGTGTACAGGGCCATCGCGGAGCCCAGCCCCGGCCGCTGCGGGGCGGCCGTCGCGCTCGTGGCGGCGGTCATGGGGTCGGTGAGGTCGAGCGCCGCGTCCAGATCGGCCGGGGAGCCGGTCGCGACCGAACGGGCGCGCAGGGCATTGCCCAGCACCCTGCGCAGCAGGGCGCTCTCCTCCGGACCGCTCGCCGCCCGGAGCGCCTCGGCCAGCACCTGGACCGCCTCGTGCAGGTCCTCCACCCGGCCGGTGTGCTGCGCCCTCAGCAGGAGCGCCATGCCCAGGTCGTGGCCGGCCGCCCAGGGCCCCTGCGGATGGACGGCAAAGCCCCGGCGGCACAGGTCCACCACCTCGTCGCACTCCTCGGCCGTCGCCCCCTTCAGCTGCCGCGACAGCAGCAGAGCGTGTCCCAACGCGCCGAGGACGTGGGCCAGGTACGGGCTTCCGGGCGGCAGCTGGGCCGCCACGTCACGCGCGATGCCGACCGCCTCGTCCAGGTCCTCGGCGTCGAACGACTCCAGGTAGCGGTCCCGGAGCCGGCGGCCCAGACCGTCGAGGGTGAGGAGCCGTGCGGGGGAGTCGGCCGGGATGCTCTTGACGGCGGCGTGGAGGAACCGGACCGGGTCCCCGCCCGCCAGGTCCCCGAACGGCCAGGTGATCCCGGCGAGGGACACGGCACGGGACAGCGCCTTGAGCTGTCTCGGGAACCAGGGGGTGTACTCCGCGGTCGCGAGGACGGCGAGGCTGCCCCACCCGATCGCGAGGGCGAGCCGGGCCTCGCGGGTGGGCGCCATGGAGGGCACCAGCGCGGCCATCTCGTGGAGTCGGCGCACGCCCTCGGAGGCGTCCGTCGGAGGGCTGTCCTGCCGTCCCTCCGCCGCGATCACACCTGCCTCGCACAGGGCCGCCCATTCGCCGGGACCGTCCGCGTGCGCCGGATCGGGGTGTCCGGCGGGATCGTTGCTCGCGTAGTACGCCGCCAGCTCCGTCGGGACCAGCGCCGGATCCGCCACCCACACCGGGAAGAGCAGGGTCCCGGCCATGCACCCGTGCACGGCGGCGTGTGTTTCCGGGCCGGCCGTCGCACGGGCGACGCAGAGCCAGCCGGCGGCGTGCCGGGCCTCCATGTCGCTGCTCGTGTCGGCGGTCCGCAGCAGGCCCCGCAGTTCGGCGTCCGCGTCGGGACCGAAGACCACGTCGGCCGCCACACCCCCGTCCGCCGTGCGCGCCCGGTCGAGGCGCGCACGGATCGCCTGCAGAAACCAGTCCCGGTCGTACCTCACCCCGTCGCCCCCCTGCCGTCGACCGAGACGCCCGGTCGACCCACGCTCAACTCTGCCCGATTTCCGGCACACTTGGAGCATGACCGCACCTGGAGACAGCCCCGAACCCGACGGACCCGGCCACAGGGCGGCCGCGGCGTTGTGCGTGCTGCTCGGCTCGCCGGACGCCCTGCGGCATCCCGGGGTCCGGGAGGCGGCCGAGCGGGCACGGGACCTGCTGCGGTCGGGCGCGGACGCGGCGGAACTCGAGGCCGCCTACCGCGACCTGGACAGAGCGTTGCGCCGGACCGTGGACGCACGCGGGCTGGACAGCGAATCCCGAGGCGCGACGGCCCCGGGCATCACGGCCCACATCAAGGTGGCCGTGTGCCCGGGACCGGCCCGCTGCACCCGCGTGGAACGGGCCCGCGACCTGCTTCCCGCCCCGCACTGCGCCGTCAACGGCACCCGCATGCGCAAGGGCCGACTGGGCCCCGCGCAGTGACCCGGCCCGCATGAATCCCCTCCTCGGCACCCTCGGCGGCAAACTCACCGAACGCTGGCTGAACCTGCTGGTCCTCCCCGGCGCTCTGTTCCTGGCCGCCACGGCCGTCGGCACCGTCCTGGGCCACCGCCACTGGCACGACACGGACCGGCTGCGCACCACCCTGGACGACCTGGCCGCCCGTCCCGCCCTGGACCGCACCGGCACGGCAGCGCTCCTGGTCGCCCTGGTCCTGCTCGCCGCGACAGCGGCCTCACTCGCCGCGCAGTTCGTCGGCAGCGTGATCGAGCAGTACTGGCTGCGCTTCGCCCGGGACCCGCTGTCGCGGTCCCGGACCGCCCGCCGCGCCCGCAAGTGGCGGGAAAGGGACGCGCGGTTGGACGAGGCGATCGGCCGTGCCCGACCGGCAGCGGTCGGTCCCGACGGCGCGGTCACGGTCCCGGCCGGCACCTGGGCGCGGATCCAGGCCCTCACCGAGGCCCGTGACCGGATCGCGTTGCGCGAACCGACCCGCCCCACCTGGTACGGGGACCGTATGCAGGCGGCGGCCGACCGTGTCGAGGCCGCCTACGGAGTGGATCTCGCCGCGCTGTGGCCGCGGCTGTGGCTGATCCTGCCCGAGCCGGCCGTACGACAACTCCAGTCGGCGCACGACTCCTTCAGCGCTGGCGCACGCCTCGCCGCCTGGGCCGGCGGCTACGCCCTGCTGGCCTGCTGGTGGTGGCCGGCCGCGCTGGCCGCCGTCGGCTGCGCGGTCGTCGCCCGGTTCCGCGCCCGCGCTGCCCTGGACGCCCTCGCGGGCCTCATCGAGGCAGCCGTCGACGTACACGGCCGCGAGCTGGCCGCCCGGGTCGGCCTGATCCCGCCGGAGGCACCGGGACTGCTGGCCCACGACACGGGGGACGGGATGTCGGCGGTGTTCCGGAAGGCCGACTGAAGGCCGAGCAGCGTCACGCCGGGTGCGCGATCCCAGCGGTGTTCGGTCGGCAGGGCGTCGGCGGAGCTCCCCTGGCCGGGGGAGAGTGAAGCACGAGCCGTCGCCGACGGCCCGGACGCCGGCCGGGTGACGCGTGTCGCTGTCGAAAAGGTACGTCTCCCTCATGGACGTGCAGAGATGATCGTGACCGGAGTGGTCAGGGTGCTTCCCTCCTGACCGCGGACCGCCGGGCGGACACCCGGCGGAACGTCTCTGGAACGTCGTTCCAGAGCCTTCGGGATGGAACGACGTCCCTTCACTGTTAAGCTGGAACGGTGTTCCAGGGGGCTAGGAGGGAAGGCATGGCTACGAGGGCGCGTCGTCCGGAACGACGGCAGGAACCGCTCACCCGGGAGCGCATCGTCGGCGCTGCCGTCGAACTCCTCGACACCGTGGGCGAGGGCGGCCTCACGTTCCGTGCGCTGGCCGAGCGCCTCGCGACCGGCCCCGGGGCGATCTACTGGCACGTCACGGGCAAGACCGAACTCCTCGCCGCGGCCACCGAGACCGTCGTCGCCACCACCGTCGGCGTCGACGACACCGAGGCGACGCCGCAGGAAGCGATCCGCGCCCTCGCGCTCGGCCTGTTCGACGCGATCGACGCCCACCCGTGGGTCGGCGCCCAGCTCGCCCGCACGCCCTCGCAGGCACCGATGCTGTGGGTCTTCGAGCGCATCGGCCGCCAGGTCCAGGCGCTGCGGGTGCCCGAAGCCGCCCAGTTCACCGCGGCGTCCGCGCTGCTGAGCTACATCCTCGGCGTGGCGGGCCAGAACGCCGCCAACGCCCGAGCGGCTGAGCCGAACACGGACCGGACCGAGTTCCTCGACGCCGTCGCGACCACATGGGCGGCCCTCGACCCCGACGAGTACGCGTTCACCCGGAACGCCGCCGCGCAACTGCGCGACCACGACGACCGGGCGGAGTTCGTCGCCGGCATCGACCTCATCCTCACCGGAATCACCGCTCGCCGGTAGCCGGCCGCCCCGGCACCCTTGTGGTCCCCTCCTCCGGCCGCCGCTCCTGCCCGGCGGACAGCGAGCGGGCGGGAGACCGGTCCCCGACCTCCAGCACCTGACCGAGGAGCGCGGGCGCTCCGGGCCCTTCGCTCCGGAGGAGGCCGGCCGGCGCGGCGAGGTAAGGGGGAGCGGCTCCCGACAGCGGCGTCAGGGCGGGCTCCACGGCCCGTACGGCCTGCGGAGCGGACGCGCTGCCCGCGAGGGTTCCGGGCGGGCGGAAAGGGACCGGAAGCGGGTCGACGTGGTGTCAGTCCTCGGCGAAGGCCGCCACGACGAGATCGGTCAGGAGCGCGCCGGCGGTACCGTCGGGGTCGAGGTCGGGGTCGTAGATGGTGACGTTGAGCCCTGCGCAGCGCGGAGAGCGGACCAGCGGCCGTAGCAGGGCGGTCACCTCGTCCGGCAGCAGACCGTCCGGGTCGGGGCTGTCGACCGCCGGCATGACGGTCGGGTCGAGTACATCGGCGTCCAGATGGACCCAGAAGCCGTCGAGGGCCGCCGCCTCGAGACCGAGCGCGGTCGCCGCGCCGAGATCGTCCGGACCCCACCGGCGCAGTTCCGAAACGGTGACGACGGGGATCTTGAGCTCGCGCAGCTGGACGATCTCCGGGTCGTCCCCGTAGGCGTCCCGGGTGCCGAAGACCCGGACGTCCTCGTCCCGGAGATAGGGCCGGCGTCCCTCCAGGTCGGTCAGATCGGCCTGGCCACGGCCCGTGGCCAGAGCGAGTTCCTCGCCGCCGGCCGCGCCGATCCGGTCGGAGTTGTCCGGATTGCGGAAGTCGGGGGAGGCGTCGACCGACGCGAGACCGTAGCGGCCGAGCCGGCGCAGAGCGAGGGAGGCGCCCAGTTGGATCGAGCAGTCGCCGCCGAGGACGAGCGTGAAGTCCCCGGCCGACACATGGCGTTCGATGCGGTCGGCGAGCCGGACCGTGTACGCGGCGATGGCGGCGGCGTTGAAGACGCCGTCGCCCTCCTGCCAGCCGCCGCGGTCGTAACGGGGCGGCACCACGACCCCGCCCTCGACCGCCCCGAGGCGCCTCACGATCCCGTTCTCGCGCAGCGCCCCGGCCAGCTTGTAACAGCCGGGCACGGTTCCGGGGGCGGGCGGCCTGAGGCCGAGGTTGGAGGGGGCGTCGATGACCACGATGTTCCGCATGCGGATCATCCTCGCCGCGCCCGGGCGCCACGGCAATGGACTTGACCGTGACCACCGGACCATTCCGGGACGATCCGCACGTGCACTGCGACGCACCCGCCGTGGCGCTGATCAGTCGCGGCGCGCCGTCCACACGGCCGAAGAGATCCTGCGGACAGGCGCCGGTCCCGGCAGGCGTCGAGAACGGTCGTTCAGGGGGTGATCAGGCGGTCCTGCTCCACGAGGGGTGTGCCGTCGTGCCAGGGCGGGGCCTTGCCGAAGCGGACGAGTCGCCGTGGTGCGTGGGGTCGACGTGCTCGGTGAGGGTCAGGTCGAGTAGGGCTCGGGCGGCTTGGTCCGGTGACTGGGCGTGGCTGCAGTCGCTGAACCAGGGGGCGTGAGGTGGCGGTGTCGACCATGCCGGGGCAGACGGCCGCGAGGAGCGTGCCGGTGGCGAGGTCGTGTTGGTACCCAGGCTGCCGGCCACGACGAGCAGCCGGCCGCCCGGGCGCAGGAGGGGGCCGAAGGAGCGCGGGACGGCGTGGGTGGCGGTGTGGGAGACGTCGATGAACTCGTCGGCCCCCGCGACGACGGCGGTCCACGGCGTCTTGCCGGCCCGGCAGGGGGACCGTTTCTGCGGTGCATCTTGTCACCCGCTCGGCTGACTTGGTCGTCATTCGTCGACGCGCCGGCGCCGCTGACCGCTATCTGTGCTGTCGTGATCAAGGAAAAGGCAACGACGGAGTCCACGTTCTCCCGGACGCTCACCGCCCTTCTGTCCGCGACCGTGCTCGCCGCGGGACTGTGCCTCGCCGGTGCCGCCCCGGCCGGCGCGGCATCCTGTCCCTCGTCCGCGAAGCCCGCGATCCCGGGCGCGGAGGCCCACTGGACCCTGGCGTGTTCCGGCACCACTTTGAAGGTGTACGGCTGGCTCGAGGACACCCGGGTGGACGGGGACTGCGCGTTCGTCAGCGCGCACGGCCGTGGGTCGACCCGGACCGCCGACGCGTGCGGTGCGGGCACCCGCGAGAACTTCGACTTCTCTTTCCCCGGCACCAAGAGCGCGGAAGTGCGCCTGTCACTCGTCAACTAGCCCCAGCCGAGTCGGCCCGGACGGCTGGCTGCACCGGCATGGTGCCGAGGACCCGACGGTGCCCTGGAACCGCAGGGACTCCACTCGCCTTCCGGCGGTGCGCAGCCCGACAGAGAGGAACCACGATGGAAGGCAAGATCGAGTTGTTATGGCGGGGCGCCACGGTGGTTTCGTGCCTGATCGCCCTCGCCGCGCTCCGCTTCTCCAAGCGGGCAAGCCACCAGCAGCACCAGATCACTCGATTCGGGATCGCCCGCGACCTGCACGCCGTCTTGATCAACGACTCCGCCAGAAAGGCACGGCACCGGCTCGGATGTCTCCACTGGCAGAACAAGAGCATCTCGGGTGAAGGGGAGGAGCGGAGCGAGGTGATGTCGGCGTACTTCGCGATGCTCTGGGCCTTCGAACATGTCGCATCCGGCCGCGAACTCCTCCTGAAGGACAGTGGAAACGCACCCGATGAAGCGGTTCTCTTCCTCGATCGAATGATCACTGTTCACGTACTCGAGTACATTTGTACCTTTCATGAGATCAAGAAGAAACTGACCGAGTCCGACACATCGGACGAGGTTTTCGACGGCGCCTACACCGAGTCCTTCGTCGTCCTGCGCAAGGCGCTCTGCGAAACGGCCGACGAACCAACCAGAAGGAAGCTGGAGAACCATACGAACAACTCCGAAAGCTGCCGGTGCGCATGTCACCGGGTGACGCCGCGACCCGCGGATCCTCCACGATTCGGCACCGCCGCGTGAGTTCAGCCGGCCGCGCACGTGCCCGACCGCCGGCTCGAACGGTCCCTGACCCGACCGGTCCGCGCCATGCCCCCGCCGCCACAGCGCGGAAACGGCTCCGCGCCATGCACCTCTCCGATACGCGGCCCGTCGCCGGGGTCACTCGACCGGTGCCACCACCACGTCCCGCTCGGCGGTGCCGGCGTCGGTGAACCGCAACACCCGGTCGGCCTCGGCGCTCAGTTCCCGGACGGCCCTGGCGGGCAGGCGCTCGAACGGGCTGAGGGTGAGAGTGACCGCCGTCTTGCGCCGCGTCGTGCTCCAGGTGCCGGCGACGAACCCGTTCCACAGGAACGACGCCGGCACCCGCAGGTTCTTGGTGATCATCCGGGGCCGGTACTCGGTGGGGACGATCCTGCTCCGGTCCTTGTGGGCGAGGACCAGACTGTCGAACTCCGGGAGCAGGCGCGCCGGTGCCGGAGTGTCCGGGTCGGGGCGCGGGGCGTCGGCGAGGTCGTAGACCACCTGACCGTCCTCGGTGGTGAACTCGCGCAGCTCCGGGGCGAGTCGCCGGAACACGTCCGCCGTCTTCAGCCAGCCGAACTCGCGCAGATCGGCAGGCCCGGCCGGGCCGTAGGCGGCCAGGTAGCGGCGGACGAAATCCTCTGCCGAGCTCTCCGGGGCAGGCCGGGCGCCGAGCCACGACTCGGCCATGGTGACCTCGCTGGAGGCGGGGAAGGCCCACCGGTCCGCCGTCGGAACCATGACCAAGGGCAGGTTCATGCGGACGCAGTACCCGAGCGCTCGGTCGTTGACATCAGGGAACTCGGTCTGCATCCGCTCCCGGATCGCCGCGAAGTCGAGCGGTCCCGCGCCGAGGACAGCGCGCGCGACGGCCACCAGGCGTTCCCGGTCGGCCTGCGGCCCGGGGATGCGCTTGGTCGCGGCGGCTGCGGCGGCCGCCAGGGAGGGCTCCACCAGTGCACGGAAGGCCAGGTAGTCGCGGGCACTGAGCAGATGCAGGGTGGCCCGGACGTAGGTGGCCCGGACCACCTCGCGAGTGTCCAGGGCCGCGCGCAGGTCGTCGGCCGTGAAGCCGGACAGCCGGTTCCACAGACCGAGGAAGGGGGCGCTCGGCTGTTGGGCCTGCAGGGCGAGCAGGCGTTCCACGGCGTCGGTCACCGGCATGTGCGCCCGCTCCAGCAGCAACTGCCGTGCCAGCGTGGCCCGGTTCAGCGCCCGGCGGCTCAGGACGTCGGCCATGTCGCTCCTCGGATTCGATGGCACTCCGAGTGGCCAAGCTATTGCACGACGGGCCGGCCGAGGGTGTCGATCAGCTGACGGACATCGACACCGCCCGATGTCCTCCACCACGCCTCCTCATGGTCGCCGCCCACGGCGGGGACCTCCGCGGAACCCGGGCGAGGGGTATGCGTACCGCCTACGTCCAGCGGCCGGTCGGGGATCCGCCGACCGGCTCCGACGCCTTCGACGGACAGTTCAGGGACTGGACGAACGGGTCACCACGCTGACGGGGAGGCAGCGGGGCCGGTCACCACCCTTCGGTCGACAGGCCGAACAGGTCTGCCGCGTTGTCGTGGCACACGGCCCGGAGCCACTCCTGCCCGAGTCCCAGCCGTTCCAGGGCGTGGAGCTGGTGCAGGTAGGGGTAGGGGATGTTGGGGAAGTCGGAGCCGAGCAGGATGCGGTCGCCCAGGGCGGCGAGCCGGGGCAGGGTCCGGCGGGGGAACGGCATGAGTGCTTCGGTGAAGTCGGTGAACGCCATCGTCGTGTCGAGGCGCACCTGGTCGTACCGTTCGGCGAGGTCGAGGAACTCCTCGTACTCCGGCATGCCCATGTGGGCGACGATCAGCCGCAGTCGCGGGTGCCGTGCCAGGACCCGCGCGACGGGCTCGGGGCCGGTGTGCTTGCCGGGCGCGGGCCCGGAGCCGCAGTGCATCACCACGGGAATCCTGGCCTCGGCCAGCACTCCCCACGCCTCCTGGAGACGATCGTCAGCGGGATCGTACGCTCCCACTTGCACATGGGCCTTGAACACGCGCGCGCCCGATGCGACGGCCTCGCGGACGTAACTCCCGACGTCAGGTTCGGGGTAGAGGGTCGCGGTGTGCAGGCAGTCGGGGGTGCGGCGGGCGAAGTCGGCAGCCCATCCGTTCAGCCAGCCGGCCATGCCGGGCTTGTGGGGGTAGAGCATCGAGGTGAAGGCCCGTACGCCGAACTCCCGCAGTAGGGTCGTGCGTTCCTTCTCCTCCCTGCGGTAGGTGATCGGCCACTCCAGCCCGCCGGTCAGCGGCCCGTTGGCGTCGAAGTACTCCCAGACCTTGTGCAGGACACGCTCGGGCATGAAGTGGGTGTGGACGTCGATCAGTCCGGGAAGGCCGAGCCCGGTCCAGAAACGGCGGACCTCACCGGCCTCCTCGTCCACGGCCGTGCGGGGGACACTCACCTGATACCGCCTCTCTCTCGAACACGGTCACCCGCAGTGTCGCAAGGTCGTGCTGTCTCAGCCGGCGTGGAGGACCCGAAAGCGATCCGGGCGTGCCGGACCCCGGTCGACGACTTCGACCGACGGCCAGCCCATTGCCACACGCTGATGTCCGGTGTGCGGGAGAACCGGATCTGCCCGCGGGTGCCTTCGACCGCGACGCGCGACCAGGATGCGGCGATGCGCGCCCGGTCCGCGCCCTGAGAGCGCAGCACCTCGGCGAGGACGGCGACCGTCTCGGAGAGGCGCTGGTCGCGGCGGACAGACCGGACGATCGACGCGGCGGGCTCCGGGTGGCCGACCAGCACCGGACCGGCCTGCCGTCCACGGCCGGAGCCTCTCGGACGACGGAGGAAGCCGCGCCGCAGGAAGGTCGGGCGGGAGGGCATGCATGTCCCTCTCCGCGTCCCAGGGGTGATGACTGTCCGACTCCTCGACGGAGTCGGACAGCCCAAGTCCGCATCCTGATGGACACCACAGGCACCAGGGACGAGAATAGCCGCTCACCACACATCGAGAATTCTGCCTGGTGATGGAGTCGGCGCGGGGCGTGTGTCCCCTCTCCGCGCCAGCACTGGACGGTTCCAGGCGGCGACCACGGGTCGGTACATTCAGGCACCGACGACCCAGGTGGGCCGTCCCGCCGGGCAGCGAAATGGACTCGCCGTGCCATCGGCGAACTACCGTCCCCTGCTGCGTACCCCGGGCGCCGCGGCCTTCTTCCTGGCGGCATCGTTCGGACGCGTCGGCGTCGCGATGACCAACCTCGGCATCGTCTGGCTCGTGCACAGCCACACCGGCACCTTCTCCGCGGTCGGCCTGGTCAGCGGTGCCTTCGCGGTGACCGAAGCGCTCGGAGCGCCACAACAGGCCCGGCTCGTGGACCGTTTCGGGCAGACCCGCGTCCTGCCGCCCGCACTGCTCGCGCACGCCCTTGCGGTGACCGTCCTCGTGTCCCTGGTCGCCGCAGACGCCTCCGACGCCTTCCTGACCCTGGGCGGTGCACTGGTCGGGGCCAGCGTTCCCCAGCTCGGTGCGATGTCGGCGGCACGCTGGGCGGCACTGCTGCGCACCGGCCGAGCGGCGGAACTGCCCACCGCTTTCGCGCTGGAGTCCATCGGCAACGCGGTGGGCTACCTCGTGGGACCGACCTCGGTCAGCGCACTCGCCGCGGCCGGACATCCCATGGCCGGCACAGTGCTGGCCGCCTCCGTGTCGGTGGTCGGCGGCCTGGCCCTCGCGGCGCAACGCGGCAGTGCGCCCTCACCCGCCGGCGACAAGGCCGCGCACGCCCACGGGAACCGGCCCTTGCTGCGCAGCGCAGTCCTCGTACTCCTGGGCCTCAACCTCGCCATCGGGGTCTTCTTCGGTGCCCTGCAGGTGTCGGTCACCGCCTTCGTGGTGGAGCACGGCGCACCGGGCGCCGCGGCCCCGATCTTCGCCGTCTCCCATGGCAGCGGCCTGCTGGCCGGATGGCTGTACGGGCTGCGCCGATGGCGTGCCACACCGCCGGTACAACTGCTGGCGACGACCACTGCGCTGTTGCTGGGCACGCTGCTGCTGCTCACGGTCGGCTCACCGGTCGCGCTCGGAATGGTCGCGACCCTCACCGGTGCCACCATCCCGCCCCTGCTGGCGCTCTTCTCCGTGCTCGCCGAGTCGACCGTCCACCAGGCCGTCCTGACGCAGGCGTTCTCCTGGCTCGGCTCCGCCGCCGCGGCAGGCTCGGCCGCCGCGGCGGCGGTCTCCGGCTGGGCGATCGACTCACTCGGTCCATCCGGCGGCTTCGCACTCACCACCACGGCCGCCGCCGCGATGACACTCCAGAGCCTCGCGGGCCTGCGCCTGCTGCGCACGCCGAAGGGACGGCCGGCGCGAGCGGAACCGACGACGCGGTCAAGGACGCTTTGATCGTGTTCACGCAGCGCTCCACGGTGTCGCGCTCACGGTGGAACGCGGCGCCGTGCGAAACGGGCCGCCCGCCCCGGCGGCCCCGCTGGGGCTCCCGTCCGGAGCCTCTCGGGGACCCGTGCAGAGCGGGTCAGTCGTCGGCGTCGTCTTCCTGACCGGGCGCGTCGCCGATGGAGACGCGCAGGTCGTGCATGCCTTGCAGGATGTCGATGAGGGCTTCCTCGGCCCCGCTCAGAGCGTGCCGGGTTCCCTCGGTGTCGCCGCGCTCCGCGTGGAACTGGGCGCTGAGCGCGTACACGGCGGTCATGACGGCGGCGAAGGCGGCTTCCCGGCCGGGTGGCAGTTCCTCCGCCTCGGGCGCGGAGACCTGCAGCGCGGTGCGCTGCAGCCTGTTCGTCAGAACGTTGATGGCGAGGCCGGGATCCTCGCCCACCGCTTCCCCCCAGCCGAGCAGCGTCTCAAGGACGTCCTCGATCTCCTCTTCCTCGGTCAGACGCGTCGCGGCGGTGATCTCGAGCTCCGTCTTCGCCAGCAGACTGCCCAGCAGGTGCAGGCGGTCTTCCTCGCGCGACCCCTCGGGGCGCTTCTCCGGATCCGCCACCGGCTCAGCCGCCAGAGCGGCCAGCGCTGCGTGGATCTGCTCGGTACTCACCGGACGCTCGCTACTGATGCTCACGCCTTCAGCTTCACCCAACGAATGCGCCACCGCCCACCCGGACACGTGGGAGACCGGGCCGGATCTCCAGCCCCGGGCCGCCCGCATCGCCTGGTCACCTACAGGTTCCGGCACGCGTCCGGCACCACGAGGCGTGCGGGTCGGCGCCTCACCCGGCCGGGTGAAGCGGTTCGAGCGGTCCACCGGAGCAACGAGGAGCCGTGGGCCGGTCCGGCCGTGTCGAGGCGGCGACGCGGTGTCGAGGGAGCTGCCGGCTCGCTCCGGCAGCGCGCCGCAATGAGCGTCGGATGATGACCCAGAGTGCCGGACACCGTCAACCTCACGCCTGTCGATTCATCCCGGGAAAGGGTGAGCGGGGGAGGCGTGGCGGGGCGGTTTCGGTCACGACTGGGTGGGCGGCAGGTGTCAGGGATACGAGTGTGGCTCAGGGGGCGTGTGCACGACCGTACGGGTGGCGTCGCGGCAGGGAAGGACTCTCTAAACCTGCTGCGCGGGGGTGACGAGACTTGGCCTCTCGTCACTTTTCGTGTTCGCATGAATGCGGTGCGCTACGGAGCGTTCTCGCTCCGTCCCCGGGCAGTGCTGGTGCGCCCGGCCGACGGCGTACCCGCACCGCGGAAAGGATCTTCCATGCATCGCCTCCTGGCGCGACTCCTCCTCGTCATCGGCATGCTCGGCGCGCTGCTCGGCGGAGCCGTGACCGCCACCACGGCCCACGCGCGGGACCTGGGCACCCACATCGTCAACATCAAGACCGGCGGCAGTCTGCTCCCGCACAACTGGGGTGACGGCTTCCAGGAAGGGTGGGTGCACTACGTCTGGGACCGAGGCCAGACTCTCGGGGCCGACCAGTGGGAATTCGAGCCCGTCGCCGGCTTCGTCTACATCATCCGCAACACCAAGACCGGCATGTGCCTCAAGCCCGGCGCTCCCTGGTTCAACAAGCCGCGGGTCACGGAGGGGACCTGTGGGACCGGTCTGGAGTTCCAGTGGGAGCTGACCCAGCGGCCGCTCGACGGCGCGTACAAGATCTACAGCCGTTCCGCGCGCCAGATCATGACTCCGTACTACGGCACCAACCTCGGAGAAGTCGTCGTCCTCGAACCGAACAACAACGCCGAGAAGGTCTGGTGGTCCCTCGACAACGACCCTGTGACCCCGCAGATCCCGGCCACCACAAGTTGACCCGCCGTCATGCGACGGCCTGTGAGCCGGCCGACCCGCTGTCCGGCGGCTCCTTGAGCGACTGATCTCGGCGAGCAGCCCTGACCTGCCGACGAGCGGGGCTGCTGCGCCGCCGTGTGCGATTGCCGCGGCCCCAACCGGCGTAGAGGTATCTCAGCGTGGAGGTCGTCGCGAAGTGAAGGGGGGAGTCACCCTCTGACCGAGTTTGCGATGTCGGTCGATGTCGATGTCGATGACGGTCGATGTCGATGTCACCCGGAGTCCCGGCCTTCCGCATCGGACGGGGGAGGCGGCTGCGTTCATGCCGCGTTGCCCTGGAGGTCGAGGGTCCAGGTCTGGCCGACGAGGGCGTGGCCGAAATCGTGGTGGGGTGCCTCGTCGGCGAGGGTGAATCCGAAGTGTTCGTAGATCCTGCGGGCGGACACCAGGTTGTCGGTGGTCCACAGCGTCACGCGCTGGTAACCGGCTTCGCGGGCGAAGGTGAGGGACTGCTCGACAAGGCGCGTGCCCAGGCCGAGGCCCCGGGCGGCCGGGGTGACGAGCAGGACGCGCAGTTTGGCCACTCCGGGCTGGTCGTCGGCGACCAGGAACACGCAGCCCGCGCGTTCCCCGTCGATCTCGGCGATCCAGGCCGCCTCCGTGGCCGGGGAATGCTTCGTCGCGTAGTCGCCGACGATCTTGGCCACCAGGGCCTCGAAGTCGGTGCTGAACCCGAACTGCCGGCTGTACAGCTCGCCGTGCGCCATCACCATCCAGCCCAGGTCGCCAGGACGGTCGGCACGGCGGATCTCGGCCTGCCGCTGCTGTGGAGCGTCTTCCTTCGGCATCGCACACTCTCCGGAATCAATAATCACCATAAGTTACTGACACGATCGTGTCAGTCGATTTAGACTAGGCCCATGCCCACGAAGACGGCAAACCCCTCCGCACGCCAGACACAGCTGCTCGAAGCCGCATACGAGTACGCGCTCACCCACGGACTGGCCGATCTGTCCCTGCGCCCGCTGGCCGAGGCCATCGGCTCCAGTACGCGGGTGCTGATGTTCCTCTTCGGCAACAAGGACGGGCTCGTGCGAGCGCTGCTGGAGCGGGCCCGCGCCGATGAGCTGGCACTCCTGGCACGCCTCCGCCAGGGCGACCCTCCGGCCGGCCTGGTTCCGGCAGCGGAGCAGGTGTGGACGTGGCTCGCCGCCGACGGGCACCGCCCGCTGCTGCGCCTGTGGGCCGAGGCGTACGCTCGTTCCCTCGTCGAGCCCGACGGACCCTGGGCCGGGTTCGCCAGGTCCACCGTGGACGACTGGCTCGACGTCCTGGCCGCCTGTCAGCCGCAGCCGGAACGAGACGGCGAGGAAGGCGCCGCCCGCCGCACCCTCACGCTGGCAGTATTGCGAGGGGCGCTGCTCGACCTTCTCGCCACCGACGACAAACACAGGGTGGCGGCCGCCGTGCGTCACCAACTGGCACTCCTGCGCCGCGAGGAGCGCGGCAACGAGTGACCACAGCACCCGCACTTCACCCGGGGCTTGCTGTCATCGCCGCTGTGCGTGCGTTCCGTCAACCGTGGCCGGCTCTGGGGAGAACGCGCTAGTCGAGGCGATTCCGGCGTCCTTGGAGGCGTCGCACGTCGGGATCGAGTTCGCTCCGGACGGGATGGTGGTTTCAGACCGGAGTGCCCGCAGACACCGAACGAGGTGTCGGGACGGCCCCTTGCTCTCCGAAGCGAGGACCGCCGCAGGCCACGGGCGATGCCGCGGCCGGACTTGGGTTCGGCCGCGGCATTCCTTTCCACGGGTACTCACCATGCCCCCGCTGAGTGCCCCGCCCCGGCGCGCGCATGCGGCGCCGAACGGGTGGTGTGCTGCCGCGGTCGGCCGGCCGCAGTCGGGAACCGGCCCGCACCGAGACCCAGGTCGTCCGGAACGCGGAGGAGGGCCGTCGAGCGGGCCGCGCGTGGCCCGTGAGGAATCGGCCTGGCCGTCACCGACCGGTCTTGCCGTGGCATCGGGTCGCCGCCCCCGCCGCGCCGGGTCCGCCGCAGTGGCGCCGGGCCCCAACCCCGAGCACCCGCACCCGCCGCGTGCACGGCGTGAGCCGTCCTCGTGTGCGGCCCCCGCAGGGAGTGTCGGCGTCCGGGGCTACTGTGCTGCCACATGAAGAACGTCACCCCGGAGTTGGACGGCTGGCGCCTGGTCTTCGGTGCCTTCGACCTGCTCGTCGGCGACCCCTGGGACGGCATGGTCGAGACCGTCGAGCGCGTCAGCGCGCACTGCGGGCAGGCCCAGTTCTTCTTCCTGGACGACGCCGGTGGCTCCGACGTGTGGATGGTCGCCGAGAACGGTCAGGTCATCCGTCAGTACGCTGCCGAGAGCGACCCCGAATGGGAGGGCGACCCGCTGCCCTGGGAAACCCTCGCGGTCGACGACCCCGACTTCGACCCCGAGTACGACGAAGCCCCGCCCAACGTGGGCACCACGGGCGCCCGTTCCGCCTGCGGCCACCTCTCGGTCGACCCCGGCGAGGTCGGCCCGGACACCGCAGTGCGCGGCCATGGCTGGCTGGCCCTCACCGCACCGGGTGTCGGCCACGGCGCCTTCCCCGGGCCTCTCCGCATCTGAGGCGCACCCTCGGGGCCGAGCCACGCAACGGGCCGAGCGGGGCACGGCATGGGGGCGGGGCCCCGGTTCCGGGACCCCGCCCCCATGACAGGCACTCCGCGACGATCAGGGCCGGCCGGTGTCCTTGAGCGACTCCTTGGCCTCGCGGGCGTCGCCCGCGGCCTCGGCCGCGCGGCCCTTGGCGATCAGCTTCTCGTTGCCGGTGGCTCGTCCGGCTGCCTGGGCGGCCTTGCCGACTGCCTGCTCGGCCTTGGCCCGGACCTTCTCGCTGGCGGCCATGCTGTTCACCTTCCTTGGTTGCGGTGTCAGGTGCTGGCTGTGCGCATGACCCGTCACGGTGCCGGTAAACCCGAGGTCAGAGCGGTACATCGCGTGACGCGTTCTGCGAGACCTCGGTGCGTGAGATGCCGGAGAGGGGGAATCGTGCACGGAGCGCATGCCCCTCACGCTGTAGAAATAACTTGGATTTTGTGTGCTTGTAGGGCTGGGATAAGGGCATTCGGTGGCCAGGAGGTTGATAACAATGGTTCCCCTGCTTCTGGTTCTTCTGCTGGCTCTGATCCTCTTCGGCGCGGGTTTCGCTCTGAAGG
This sequence comes from Streptomyces sp. NPDC038200, assembly GCF_055600785.1. Lineage (NCBI taxonomy): Bacteria > Bacillati > Actinomycetota > Actinomycetes > Kitasatosporales > Streptomycetaceae > Streptomyces > Streptomyces sp. NPDC038200. Next base: position 15,383 of record NZ_JBVJYH010000023.1, on the reverse strand, counting down.
CGCTGTGGTGGATCGCGGTGATCGTCCTGGTCGTGTGGCTGCTCGGCTTCGTCGTCCGGCCCGCGGGCGGTGGTGGCCGCAAGGGGCGCTGGTACCGCTGGTAGCCGGTACCGCTGGTGGGCGAAGACGCCTGAGCGCGGGCGCACGCCCCGCGTGAAAGTGGAGAGGGGGCCCGGCCGAACACGGCCGGGCCCCCTCAGGCGTGAGACGGCACCCCGATCCGGGACGGCGGGAAGAGATCGGGCGTACCGGACGCGCCGCAGGCACGGCCGTCTGCGTGGATCAGCCGTCGTGAGCGGTGACATCAGGGGCGACGCGCACGAATCCCCTGGTCCACTCGTCCTCGTCGACGGTGTACTCGTCGATGACGAAGCAGTCCGGCTCGTCGGCGAAGCCCGGCTGGAGCCGTGCTCGGCACACGCGTTCCTCGGCCTTCTCCAGGGTGGAGTAGACGCCGAGCAACTTCGCGTCGTCGCCGTCCTGCTCGTCGATGTACACGGTGGGACCATCGGCGTGCAAGGTGGTACCGCCATCGCCGGCTTCGTTCTGATGTCCGACATGCCACAGGAGATAGACTTTCATCGCCGCAGGCTATCCCCGATGTGAGGCCGTCCCGTTCCAGCGCGGCACCCCGTCTGACGTCGATCCGGAGCGGTGAAGAGTGAGAGCGTTCTCGAACGCTGACGCCGGCCCGAGTGCGGTGGCGGACGCGGTGTCCCCGGCGACGGCTCGCATCGCCGCCCCCGTACACGGACCGCGTGAACTCCCTTGGTCCGTCGTGAAGTCGGCCTTCACCGACACCAGTTTTTCTTGATCAGATTCCTACAACCATCCGACATCACCGTTGATCTAGTCCTGTGCACGGACGACGGACGACGCCCCCATGCGTCGTCCGCGAGGCCTTGCCCCCTACCACTAAGGACTCTCATCGATGCGCATACGGCACCTCACGCGCGCTGTGGTCGCCTCACTGGCTCTCGCCTCCACGGTGCTCACGGCCGGCGGAGCGACCGCGGCACCGGCATCCGGCTGGGAGGTCTCCCTCTCCGGTGACAGCCCTGCCGGGTCCCTCATGTCCGTCTCCTCCGTCGATGACGATCTGGCCTGGGCGGTGGGAAGGAAGGGAGGCCAGGGTGTCATCATGCGCTGGGACGGCGCGAAGTGGAGCAAGGACACCGCGCCCGGACTCCCCGACGTCTGGGAATGGTCAGCGGTCAGCGCGGTGTCCGCGGACGACGTCTGGGCCTACGGCACGACGGGCCGGGATCAGCGGCTCGTGCACTATGACGGGGACCACTGGAGCAGTGTTCCCACGGTGGGCCCCGCGGACGACTCCTGGCCCGAGGTGCCGATCGATGCCGTCCCCGGACGTCTTTTCAAGGGCGGGAACGCGCTCTCCACCTACTCCGACGGCGCCTGGCACACCTTCGCGCTGCCGGCCCAGGTGGACATCCGGGACATCGACGCTCTCTCGGCGAACGACGCGTACGCCACCGGCATGCGGTACCCGGTGCAAGGGGGCCACTCGGTGACCTACCACTGGGACGGCACCACGTGGACGCTGCTGGACCAAGCACCCGTACACGCCGGTACGGACACCGCAAAGATCGCCGCCGTGTCATCGGACAGCGTCTATGTCGCCGGGTGGGCGGACGGCCCCGACGCCGGCCCGCCCGTGCCGAGCGTCGCCCACTGGAACGGCAGCGCGTGGGAGGACGTCACCGGAGAGCTGGCCGGCCTCTATGTGCACGCGATCGCTCCCGACGGCCGTGGCGGGCTGTGGGTCACCGGCAACGACCAGACCGAACCCGCCCGTGCGGAGCCGGTCTTCTGGCACTACGACGGCACCGCCTGGACCAAGGAAGACGGAGCGTCGGCACCCGACGGCGACACCCGATGGCCGTCCTACACCTTCTACGATGTGGCACCGGCCGGCGACTCAGGTGCCTTCTGGGCCGTCGGCGACTACTCCACGCCCATGGACGCGCACGGTGACCAGGAGGTCCACGGCCTGATCGAACGGTCCACCACGGCGCCCGCGGCGGCGACCGACCGCTGAGCTCCCGCGGTCCGGCGCATCGGCATCGCAGACGAGGACGTCTTCACCAGCATCATGGAAAGCGGCCTCCAGGGCTGCTCCGCCGGCCGCGGACGTGCCCAGTGGACGGCGGTCCTCCTGCCCGTTCCCGGCCGGTGACCTGGAGGAGACGGGCTAGCGGTGTACGCGGTGGTGATCTTCATCCGCTCGCCGGTCGCGTACGGCCGGTGCCAGGGCGCCCAGCATCAGCACCCCCGTCGACACGAACCCCCACGCGTACCCCGTGTACGCCGCGAGGAGGCCGAAACCCGCGGCGCCCACGCCCATGCCGCCGTCGTAGGCGAGATTCCACAGGGCGGTGACCGTGCTGTACGACGGACGGGAGGCACGGCTGTACATGAGGGTGAGCGTGGCGTTCTGGGTGATGCCGAAGCCGGTGCCGAAGACCACCGCGCCGGCCAGTACGGCGACCGGGCTGGAGATCACAGCCAGAGCCGACAGACCGGCGGCCGACACCAGCAGCCCCGGTACGACCAGCCGTGCCGGGCGCCGGCGGTCGCCGTAGCGCCCAGCCGCCCAACGGGCCACGGTCGAGGCGGTGCTCTGTGCCAGCAGGGCCACCGTGGCGACGCCGGACCCGTGCGGGACCGCCAGCGGCAGAAAGGCGACCAGAATGCCGGAGGCGACGGCGGTGGCAGCAGGAAGAAGCTCACCGTCGCGCCCACCACGCTCACGAACCGCAGCAGCAGGGCCCGGCTCAGCAAGGACGGCCGGGCTGTCGAAGTCCGTTCACGGGCAGGGGAGTTCGTCATGCCGTCGACGCTAGGTCCCGGTCGGCCCCCCCGGTAAGATCCAATTTCATGTCTGTGCAGTGGGCCGGTCTCTCGCCCGAGCTGCTGCTGACCGTCGACCGGGGCAGCGGCGAACAGCTGCGTGCCCAGCTGGAGCGGCAGTTGCGGGGCGACATCCGCACCGGGCGACTCGGTGAGGGCGACGGCTGCCCTCCTCCCGTGAACTCGCCCGCGCCCTCGGCCTGTCCCGTGGCCTGGTCCAGGAGTGTTACGCCCAACTGCAGGCCGAGGGCTATCCGGTCGGCCGCGTCGGCTCGGCCACCCGCGTCGCTCCCTGCGCACCCACCACCGTGCCCCCGCCCGAGGAGGAACCGGCCGACGGACCCCCGCACCTGATCGCCGACTTCCGGCACGGCGTCCCGGACCTCGCCCGCTTTCCCCGGGCCGACTGGCTCTGGGCGGTCCGGGAAGCGACCCGGACCATGCCCACCGCAGACCTCGACTATGGCGACCCGCGCGGGAGCCGTGCCCTGCGCGAGGTGCTCGCCGCCTATCTCCGCCGGGTCCGCGCGGCCGTCGCCGACCCCGCGCACACCCTCGTCTGCTCCGGCTACGCCCAGGGACTCGCCCTCACCCTCCAGGTCCTGGCCCACGCCGGCGTCCGTGCCGTCGCCCACGAGGACCCCGGCGGCCCGGCAGCCACGGCCGCGTCCACGCGCGCGGCGGGACTCACCTCGGTCCCCGTCCCGGTCGACGCGCACGGCATCGACGTCACCACGCTGGAGGCGACCGGCGCCCGAGCCGTCATCGTCACCCCCGCCCACCAGTGGCCCACCGGAGTCGTCCTCGCCCCGGAACGCCGGCACGCGCTGCTCGCCTGGGCCCGGCGCCACGACGCGTACGTCGTCGAGGACGACTACGACGCCGAGTTCCGCTACGACAGACAACCGGTCGGCGCGCCGCAAGGTCTGGCACCCGACCGTGTGGTGTCGATCAGCACGGTCAGCAAGTCCCTGGCCCCGGCCCTGCGTGTCGGCTGGCTGCTGTCCCCGCCCGCGCTCACCGCACCGCTCACCGAACTGAAACGGATCGCCGACCGCGGCACCCGCACGCTCGATCAGCTCGCCCTCGCCCGGCTCCTGGAGTCAGGCCGCCACGACCGTCACCCGCGCCGCATGCGCACGCTGTACGCGGCCCGCCGTACGGCACTGCGCAGCGCCCTGTCCGCCCATGCCCCGGCCGTACGCCTGACCGGCCTCGCGGCGGGCTTCCACGCGGTGGCCCATCAGCCGACCGGGACGGACGAGCAGGCGCTGATCGCCGCGGCCCGCGCCCGCCGTGTCGGTCTCCACGGCATGAGCGCCCACCGCACCTCCGGGGCGCCCGACCCGCCCCAACTCGTCCTGGGCTTCGGAGACCTGCCCGAGCGGTCGATGGAGGGCATCGTGCTGGTGGGGGACCTGTTGGAGGGACGGGCGTCCTGCTGGAGCCTCGCCCGTGGCGGCCCTGTGCCCCGCAACATCCGTGTCGCGGTGCGTTCGGGGTGAGGGGTGGCCGGCGGCCGGGCGGTCTCAGCCGCTCGAAGTCGCGGTCGGGGAAGCCCCGGAGGGCGTCCCCGGTGGAACTCAGGCGGTGGCGGTCGAGTTCGTGCACCGAAAGACGCCGATCTGCCGGCACTCACCGAGACGTCACCCAGGACCTGCGGGTCCCGGGCGACGTCCACGGTCTGCCCGCGTGGGGCCCCGCCCGTCGGCCCTGGCCAGGGGCTACGCTGCGACCGGGACGTGGGAGCGGGTGGAGCTGCGGTACGTGGAGATGCCGACGGCCAGCAGCCAGTAGCTGAACAGGGCCCCCATGAGCGCGGTCGTGCCCCAGCCGTTGGCCGCGTAGAAGTGGGCCGGGGTGTTGCCGAAGAACACGGACGGCACGAACGCCAGGTTGCAAGCCGCCAGGATGTACGCGGAGCGGCCGATCCAGCGGGGCAGCAGAGCCGTGCGGGAGACGACGTACCCCAGTGTGGCCAGGACCAGCGCCAGCAGCAGCCGGGAGATCGAGCCGTAGAGGACGTAGGTGCCGCTGACCGTGATCGTCGGATCGATCGGGTGGTCGACGGCGATCACCGCACCGGCCTCCAGCCCGGTCGAGACCAGGGCGATCGCCGTGTAGACCAGACCGATGGCGAAGGCCAGCGACCCGGCCCACTCGTAGTCCGGCCGGGTCTGCCTCACCAGTTCCCGGAACGCGGTCACGAACACGGCCAGGCACGTGAGGCCGACGATGCCGAGCAACAGCCTGGTCAGGACGTTGGCGTCCGGAGGCGGGCCCGAGTAGACGAAGTACAACGGCACTTCGATGATCAGGGCGACCGCGGTGACGATACCGGCGACGCCGGTCAGGCGCCTGGCGAAGCTTTCCTTCATGAGAGTTCCCCCGAGTCCGTGGGTGGGATCCGTGTCGGCCCGTGCGCCGACCTCATGAATCCTGCCGACGGCCGGGCCCGGTGTCGCGGGGCCTTGGCACCGGATCGGGGGTGGTGCCAACGACACCCTCGGCCGAGGCCCTCGCCGCAACCGGACGGCTTCCCGGCTCGGAGGCCCAGCAGCACGCGGCGGCCGGCGAACGGCCGGTCACCTCCCGTACAAGAAGAAGCGGGCGGGGACGAAGACCTCGTGACCGGTCGGGAATCGGACCCGCACTCCGGACTCGGTCCAGGTGACGGACTTGATGCCCAGGGCCCCCAGGTCCGGGGAGACGTGCACCCAGTGTCCGTAGGACAGGCCGGAGTCCCGGCCGATCACCATCCGGTACGCGTGCCGTCCGGACAGGGTGTGTTCGTGCACCAGCCCCAGGTAATGCGGCGATCGGTCGTCGTAGAGGGGTGACGCGGGCGCGGTGCTCCGGTACGTCACTTCGGTCTGCGGCCACCACAGCGCGGTCACGACGCCAACGGTCAGCAGGACACCCGCGACGGTGCCCGTCAGGAAGGCGCCGATCCTTCCCTTGAGGCGGGCCGGCGGCGCCGTGCGACCGAGCCGGTCGGCAGTGAACGTGTCGATGAGGCTTCTCCGGGACCGCGATGACTCCGCACCGGATGGACCCGGAGCCGGACTTTCCGAGAAGGACGCGAAACGAGCCCGTTCGGTTGGGGGACGGACCCTCGCGGTCGGGTTCAGCGCCCGCGCTGGTCGATGAGGGCGGCCAGGCCGTCCAGGATGCGCTGGAGCCCGAACTCCCACGCCTGGTCCTGTCCGCCGGACCGAGTTGCCGAGGCGAGGGCGGCGGTGAGAGCGGGGAACCGTTCGCCGTGCGCCCGCATCAGCTCGGTGAGGGCAGAACCGAGGCCGGCCTCGGGCTTGCCGGCGGGCCCCGCGGCTCGCGCCTGCTGCGCGATGGCGCGTACGTGCCCGACGAGCAGGACGGCCGCGTCCATCTGCTCGGCCCCGCTCAGTCCCGAACCGTGGAGAGCGGCGACGACGCCCTCCAGCCAGGAGAGTTCCCCGGGGCCCGGGACGCGCGGCCCGGTCGTCGCATCCAGCACCCAGGGGTGACGGCAGAAGTGCGCAAGCAGCCGGCGTGCCCACTCCTCCAGCTGCCGACGCCAGCCGGAGTGCTCACGTACCGCCGCGGGGCACGGGCCGATCGCGACGTCCACCATCAGGGCCACCAGTTCGGCCTTGCCCGGCACATAGCGGTACAGCGCCATCTTGGTCACGCCCAGTTGGGCGGCGACCCGCTGCATGGACACATCGGCCAGGCCGTCAGAGTCGGCGATCTCGATCCCGGCCCGCGCGATCCGGTCGAGATCGAGCGTCGGCCGGGGGCCTCGCGTGGGCTTGGGACGCGGGCCCCAGAGCAACCGCGCCACCTCGGCCTGATCACCCCTCACTGCTTGCCGCCTCTCCTGCCCGGTCTTGACGAAGTAACCGTGTCCAAAGTACACAATGCCTTTAGTGTCCATCGGACACAGTTTCTGATCGGAGGGTTCCGTTGAACGTCCTCATCTCCGGCGCGAGCGTCGCCGGTCCCGCGCTGGCCTACTGGCTGGGCCGCTACGGGTTCGATCCCACCGTCGTGGAACTGGCTCCGGCCCCGCGTCAGGGCGGCCACGCCGTCGACTTCCGCGGCACGACGCACCTGACCGTGCTGGACCGCATGGGCGTGCTTCCCGCACTGCGCCGTATCCAGACCGGCGGCAGCCCGATGCGTTTCGTCGACGAAGGCGGTCGGACACTGCTGCGCCTGCCGGCCGAGTTCGCAGGAGGCGAGGTGGAGGTGCTCCGCGAAGACCTGGCCCGGGTCCTGTACGAGCGCAGCCTTCCCCGCACCGAGTACGTCTTCGGTGACTCCGTCGCCCGGCTCACCGAGACCTCCACGGGAGTGCGGGTCGACTTCCAGGGCGGAGTCTCGCGCGACTTCGACCTGGTCATCGGCGCGGACGGGTTGCACTCCCAGGTCCGCCGCCTCGCCTTCGGCCCCGAGGAGGACTACGTGAGCCACCTCGGCCACTACGCCGCCACCTGGCAACTGCCCAACGATCTCGCGCTGGAGAAAGGCTCGGTCGGATTCAACGTGCCCGGACGGTTGGCGTCCGTCGGCGCCCACCACCGGGATCCGGCACGCGCGGGCGCCTTCTTCGTGTTCGCCGCGCCACAGCTGTCGTACGACCGCCATGACCCGCAAGCGCAGAAGGACCTGATCGACGGTGCGTTCAAGGGCCTCGGCTGGGAAGTGCCCCGCCTGCTCGACGCACTGCACCAGGCGCCCGACCTGTACTTCGACTCGATCAGTCGGGTGGACGTGGACACCTGGTCCAGGGGGCGCGTGTGCCTCGTCGGGGACGCCGCCTGCGGGGCCACCATCGGCGGCATGGGCACGGGAACCGCGGTGGTGGCCGCCTATGTGCTGGCCGGCGAACTCGCACGGGCTCATGGCGACTACCGCACGGCCTTCTCCCGGTACGAGTCCCGGCTCCGGAAGTACGCCGAAGGCTGCCAGGCGGGAGGCGGGCGCACCGGCAAGTTCCTCGCCCCCGGCTCGGCCGCGGGCATACGTCTGCGCAACACCCTGCTGTCCCGCCCCGTACTCCTGAACGCCATGCTCAGGATGGGGGAGAGAGTGAGCAGCACCGTGGCCCTGCCCGACTATCCCGCCGATCATCGCCCCGCCGGTCGTTGACTCCCTCGAGCCACCGAGGGACGGGGGAGACCGGTGTCCCCACCGCTCGATCCGTTGCGGCACGACGTGATGCGATGCGGCACGACGAGGGCGGCTGTCACCGAGGCCGGTACGGACCGGAGTCCGGAGGGCTGTTCCCGGTGTTGGTACGCTCCGCATCCACGGCGAGGGAGGGAGGCGATCGTGGAGGCAGGGCCGTCGAGTCCTCCGAGACCCAGGCTCAGAGGAGTGGGCTCCGGCGTCCTCGTCGGCGCGCTGACCGCGGTGGTGTCCCTCACCGCCATCGGGAGGGCGTGGGCCGCTTGTGACATCGGCGGCAGTGCCGCGGCCGACGGCATGACCCTGCTGTTCCTCGCCCCGCTCGTATGGATCGCCGCTGCGGTTCCGTGGGTGATCCTGCACAGCACCCTCGGAAGACGTCACCCCAGGGCAGCACTGGCCGCGGGGCTCGTCCTCACCCTGGGGTTCATCTGGTTCCTCGTGACATGGCTCGGCATGCCGACCTCCTACCCGGCCCCCTTGTGCCCGGGCAACGTCCCACCCTGGTGGCCGAGCTTCGTCCCGGCATGACCGCGCGGCGCCGGGCGTGAACGACACCGGCACCGGCACCGACAGGCGGCCCGCGCATCCGAACGCGTACCCGGTGGCGGGGGCGTCCGCAGTCAGCGGCACTCGACCGCCCGCCGCCCGCCGCCCGCCGCCCGGCCCCCGTTCACCGTCTCGGCCCTCAACGAGCGGTGTGCCTCGCTGCCGGTGCGTCCTCCGTCTCCCTGAGGGAGGCCGACAGGGCGCGGGCCTCGTGTTCGGTCATCCGGGAGGTGTCGTACGGCACGGCGTTGACCCAACGCTGAGTCAGCCGGGCGATCCGCTCGCCGTACCGCTCCGCGGTGATCCGGTCGCCGCGCGAACCGGCCTGCTCCGGCCCCTGGTCGGCATGGCTCTGGCTCATCAGGCCCAGCCACGAGCCCAGCCGGTTCACATCGTCGCGGGCGCCACCGCTCCAGTTGTTGCCGGGCATGTCGCCCACGCCGATCCACTGCATGCCCATCTGCGCGGCGAAGACCGCCAACTGCTCCAGGACCACCAGCTTGTCGCCGCTCTGCGAGGCGGACATGGTGAAGCCTCCGGCCAGTTTGTCCTTCCACGCCTGCGTCGTGAACGGCGTGAACGCCGCCTCCATGAACGCCTTGAACACCGCCGACACGCTGCCCATCAGCGTCGGGCAGCCGAAGACGATCGCATCGGAGCGCTCGAGCAGCGCCAGCACCTCCGCGTCATGCCAGCGGCCCTCGCGGACGTCCTCGGGCCGGATCTCCACGAGATGCACCCGGGCGCCCGGCACCAGCCGCGCCCCGTCGGCGAGGTGCTCGGCCAGTACCCGGGTGTGCCCGTGCACCGAGTGGTGGACCACCGTCACCGTGACCATCGGCGCGTCCTGCGCACGGTCAACGTCATGGACTGTCATGTGCTTTCCCTTACTTCCGGCCAGGGGAACGTCCTTGCTCGCCCAGCCATCACAGCCTCCGTACGGCCCGGCATCAACGCCGAACTTCGGCATGCAGCGATCGGTCGCACCGATCGATCGCGTTAGCCTGGCCCCATGGACAGGATCGAGCTGGAAGCGTTCGTCGCGGTCGCGGAAGAGCTCCACTTCGGCCGCGCCGCCGCGCGTCTGCACCGGGGGCAGCCCACCGTCAGCGACGCCGTCAGGCGGCTGGAGACCACCCTGGGCGGGCGGCTGTTCCACCGCACCAGCCGCCGGGTGTCACTGACCGATCTCGGCGAAGCGCTGCTGCCCGACGCCCACGCCACCCTGGCCCAGCTGCGCCGCTTCCGGCAGCGAGGACGCTCCCTGGCCGCCGGCGACCGAGCCGGCACCACCCTCGTTGTCGCCCATGCCGAATACACCGGCCACCAGCTGCTGTTGCGCTGCCTGCCGCAACTGCGCGACCGTTTCCCCGACGTGACGATCGTGCCGGAGACCATGCCCACGACGGCCCAGCTCACCGCGCTGCGGGCGGAGACGATCGGGCTGGGCATCGGCTGGGCCACCGACGACGTCACGGGCGTCCGCGCGAGGGTGCTGTCCACCGAGAGGTTCATGGCGCTCGTACCCGCGACCCACCCCCTCGCCGGGCACGCCGAGCTGAGCGCGTCCGAACTGTCCACCACCGACCTGCTCACGTGGCCCCACCAGATCAACAGCGGTCTCTGCGACCGCCTCCTGTCCGCCTTCCGCATCGGCGGAGCCGACCTGCGCATCATCAGAACCGCCGACAGCGTGCACGCCATCGCCGCTCATGTCGCGGCGGGAACGGGCATCGGCATCACGGTCGAATCCGCACTCGACCACCAGCCACCCGGCCTGCGCATCATCCCCCTCACCGGCCCTTCGACCACCGCCGACCAGGTCGTCCTCACCTCCACCGAGCCGTCGGACACCGCGGCGGCACTACGCGACCTGCTGCTGAACGCCTCGGCAGAGTCGCCTTCCCCTGATCACTGAGTGCTGTGCTTCGTGATGTGCCTCGCCGTGACCGTCCCGCTCCGGCGGCCGGGCTCCCCGACGGCGGTCGTCCGGTGCCGACGCCAGGCCGTTCCTCGCCTCGCGTTGTCTATGATCTCCGACCTGATGGAGGAGGGGCCACATGGCGTTTCAGGAGTACGTGGAACGGGCCGTCGGCGAGGTCGTCGGTGAGTTTCCGGCGGCCAGTGGGATCTACGCCGTGACGTTCCGTATCGACAGCGTCGATCAGGACCCGAGATTCCCGTACGTGGCGATCGGCTACACGACCGAGGCCGACGCCGGCGTGTCGGCGCAGACGGCTTCGGACGCCTGGGAGGCGCGCTGGAGTTACGCGTTCTTTCCGGAGACAGGGCTGGAAGGGGTCAGGAGTGTCGGGCGCGAACCCGACGGTGCGCTGGCGCACCGGCGCGAGGCCGAGGCGCGGGGGCTCTGGTACGAGGACGACGACGAGACGGACGATCGCGACGAGCGGTTGGTCGAGTGGTTCTACGAGGTGTGCGTCGCGGCGGCTCGGCACCTCCACCACAGCGGCCGGCTCGTGGAAGTGCTGGGACGGCCGGTCCCCGTGATCCTGTACGACATGTTCGACCCGGACGCGATGTTCGCGCTGACGTCGGCCGCCAATCCGGCGGAGCTGATCGCCGGGTTCACGGCCGAGGCGCCCTGACCCGGCCACCGCGCGTTCGCACCGCATGTGACAGCGGTGTACGGAACCTGTCACAGGGCTCGTACCGGCAGGTGCCGCGGCTTCCCCCGAGCTCCGCCGGGTGGGATGTTTACCGGCCGGAGCGGCCCGCGGCGGGCCGCAGGGAGGGAACGGGGTGGAGACCTTGACGAGGCGACAGCACCGAACCGGCAACGGCAGAACCGCCGGCAGCGCTCGAAGACGCGGCAGGACCGACGGTAACGGCACGACACGGCGCCGCCGGGCCGCACTGGCCGCCACCGCGCTCGCCATGGCCGTACCCCTGACCCTCGACGCCGCGGCCGACGCGGGGGCGGCGGGGGAGCACCGGATCGTCTTCGCCCGTTACACCGCGGCAGCACCCGTCGAAGACCTCTACGCGATCTCCTCCGGCGGAGGCACGCCCGTCAAGCTCACTCACACCGCGACCGTGAGCGACGTGATGCCCAGCTGGTCCCCGGACGGCAAGCGGGTGGCCTTCGTCCGCTACGGATCCGGTGGCAGCATCGACGGCATCTGGACGACGAAGGCCACGGGCGGCGGCCTGAAGGCCGTCCCCGGCACCAAGGGCGCCTCCGACCCGGCTTGGTCCCCGGACGGCCAGCGGATCGCCTACGCCAAGCCGGTCGGCACCCAGCGTGAGATCTATGTGGCCGACATCGACGGCACTCCCGCCACCCGGCTCACTCACACCGCCGCGGACGACCTCCATCCGACGTGGTCCCCGGACGGCAAGTACCTGGCGTTCAACCGCGCGGACGCGGGCGGACACAGCAGGCTGATGCGGATCCGGCTCTCCACTCTGACCCAGACGCCGGTCACCGGTTCCGGGTCCCACGACTGGACGCCCGACTGGTCGCACGGCAACAGGATCGCCTTCAGCCGCGTGGACTCCTCGGGCTTCGCCCGCCTCTACCTCGTCCGCCCCGACGGCACCGGACTGCATCGCATCACCGCCGCCCGCTTCAACGACAAGAACCCTTCGTGGTCCCCGGACGGCAGCCGTCTGGTCTTCACCAGAGGCGGTGGCGACGACGCGGACCCGGAACACCTCTACCTGGTCCGGGCCGACGGCACCGGCCTGGCCCAGCTCACCAAGACCGACTCCCATGACCTGGAAGCCGACTGGCGCTAGCAAGCCGTCGTCCCCTCCGGTGGATCGGTCCGGGGCCGGTCCCGGACCGATCCCCGCTGTGAGCGGTCGCGCACCCGGCCGTGATTCGCTTGACCCGGCCACGGGGCAACGCTGCACTGTGCGGGGCACCACGAGGCACGGCGCCGGAATCCAGGGGAGGCAGCGGACGCCGAAGGCGTAGAAGTGGCCGGTGCCCTTCGCCCCCTGCGACAATTGGCTGGTACGGCGATCGAGGGAGGAAGCCCGTGTGTCGCTTGTTCGGCCTCAGCAGCGCCCCGAACCGTACCCACGCCACGTTCTGGCTGCTGGACGCACCCGACAGCCTCAGCCTGCAGAGCCGCCAAGACCCGGACGGTACCGGCCTGGGGTACTTCACCGGCGACGGCACCCCGCACATCGACAAGGCTCCCATCGCGGCCTACCGAGACCGCACTTTCGCCCAGGATGCCCGGCACGCGCAGTCCGCCACCTTCATCGCCCACGTGCGCTTCGCCTCCACGGGCAGCCTCGACGCCCGCAACACCCATCCCTTCGAGCAAGAGGGGCGGCTGTTCGCGCACAACGGAGTCATCGAGGGCCTGGACCAGCTCGATGACCACCTGGGCGATGAGCGGTCACTGGTCAAGGGCGACACGGACTCCGAGCGGTTCTTCGCTCTGATCACCAAGGAGACGCACCGGCACGAAGGGGACGTCACCGCCGGTATCGAGCAGGCCGCTTCCTGGATCGCCCGGAACCTGCCCGTCTACGCCCTCAACCTGATCCTTGTCACCCCTGACCAGCTGTGGGCTTTGCGTTATCCGGAGACCCATGAGCTGTACGTCCTGGAGCGGCCGGCGGGTGGCCAGCACAGAAGCCGGCATCTGGACCACAGCGGCAGCCACGGCCGCATGCGTATCCATTCCGCCGATCTGGCCGACCGCCCCGCCGTCATCGTCGCCAGCGAGCAGATGGACGACAATCCCCACTGGCGCCCGATGGAGCCGGGCGAACTCTTTCACGTCGGCCCCGACCTGCGCATCAACCGTCGAGTGATCCTGCCCGATGTCCCGGCCCACCAGCTGACCCTCGGTGACCTGCGGCCTGAGGCAGCCGCCTCCCAGAGAGCCGCGTAGCCGTGCGGGCCGCCGGGGCCGGCTGTACACCAAGGTGGTCAGCCGGGGTGGCCACTGCGCTTGACGTGGCGAGCGCGCCCTGTCCGTGATCACCGGTGGTCGCTGCGCAACCGAAAGCCCGGCACACGCGTCGGTGGAGACGTGGAACGCGAATGGCTCTTCTCTTTGATACCCCTGGCGATCGGCGTGGTCTTCCTTGCCTTCGGCGTGTTCGGTCTTCACCGTGCGAGCGTGCTGCGCCGTACAGGCGTCGATGCCAAGGCATGGATCGTCCGCCACGAGACCCGGCGCGACGACGAGGGTGCCACGTACTACCACCCGGTGGCGGCCTGGACGGCGGACGACGGAAGCACGCACGAGTACGCCTCCCGGTTCGGGCGGGGAACCATGCGAAGCGGATTCGGCGTCGGGGCGCAGGTGACGGTTCGTTACGACCCCAAGAACCCTCGCCGGTTCGCGATCGAGGGCTGGGACATCAAGGCGATCGACGTGCTGTTCACGGTGCTGGGGTCGATCGTCACCGTCGGCACGGTGACCGTGGTGCTTGTCCGGCTGCTCGCTTTCTGAGCCGAGGCAGGACTCCTGACGGATCGGCAGCAGACCCCGGAAGCCGCCGGCTGGGGTTCACGAGGGTGACTTCAGCCACCGCCGCGCCGCGGCGAGACTCACCTCGACGTCATCGCTCCACGAGCAGACCTCCAGCCACGAGAGATAACCGCCCTGGGCGAACACCAGGACCTCGCCAGGGCACTCGCCGGTTTCGGTGAGGAGCTGTACGGCGGCGGCGACGACGCTGCCGGGGCCGGTCGGTGCGGGCACCACCTTGTCGGTGTCGATTTCGAAATAGGCGGTGCCGCACCCGCACTTGCAGCGGGATCGCACCCTGAGCCGGGGAACCTGCCGTCGGAGTGCGACGTGAACGGGCTCGACCGAGTCCAGGACGAGGTCAAGCACGTCGGCTACGTCATCGGGCAGGCTGTCGGTCATGCCGTCACGGTAGCTGACCAGCAGCTTTGGGCTTCGACCCATGCCGGCTCAGCCGACGACGACAGTCACGGTCACCTGTTCAGGGCCAGATCGGTGCCTGTGAGGCAGCCGTCGACGGTCTCCGGTCGGTACTGCAGCATCTTCAGCTTGCGCTTCACGGCCTGGAGCCGTAACAGCTCCCGTGTGGTTCTCTGGGCGTCGGTCAGCCCGCCGCCCTGCGCGTACCTCACAGCCCGGGGCTACTGGTGCCGACACCCAGCTGTCAGGCGAACGGCACCGACATCACTCAATCAAGTTCGGTAGCCACCAGGGGCAGCTGCGTCGCTGGTGTGCCTGGAGCCGACGACACATCCCTGGGCCGGTCGCAATGTGCGTTGAACATACCCTTGTGCCTGTCCGGTGGAGCATACGGACGACCGGGTGTGGGGTATGTGTCCGGTTTGGTGGATATTGCGGCCTGGTGTTTCTTTCAACTCGGGTTGCTGCTACAGCCATCTGGGTATGGTTATGCCAACTGGGGGTTTCCACAGGGGCGTTGATGTGTTGATCCGTGGCCGACGAGGTCGGTCCCGGTCGCCTCTCCGGTGGTCTCCCCGGGGTGAGGGGCGGGGTCGGCATGGCCCCGGGCCCTTGGTCCTCGCACCCCTGAGCGCCGATGGCGGAGTGGTTTTCCTCACTCCCTATTGTCGCCGGGCGGCGCGTAATTCGGCGTCCCCAAATTAGACTTTCGTGGCCTTCTTGCGCGCACGCCATCTCTCGCCTGGTGTGACTTTATATGGGGCATAGGGGGCCACGTGGGGTGGTTCGGAGTGGGGTGTTGTCGCGGACGGTAGCGGCGGACAATTACGTTAGGTGTGACTGGTTGCTGCAGCTGGGTGGGGCATGATGGGGGTGGTCGGACTCTTTGACGCTGGATATGGGGGATGGCGT
>NZ_JBVJYH010000022.1:0-153126 GCF_055600785.1 Streptomyces sp. NPDC038200 | reverse complement strand
GTGCGGTGCAGTCCTAGACAGCTCCACCACACCGGAGGTCTTCGCCATGATCAAGCCCGCCAAGT
This sequence comes from Streptomyces sp. NPDC038200, assembly GCF_055600785.1. Classification (NCBI taxonomy): domain Bacteria; kingdom Bacillati; phylum Actinomycetota; class Actinomycetes; order Kitasatosporales; family Streptomycetaceae; genus Streptomyces; species Streptomyces sp. NPDC038200. The sequence continues at coordinate 153,061 of NZ_JBVJYH010000022.1, read as the reverse complement.
GTCAACAACGCTCGTGATCAATACACCTAGCCTCGCGCTTTCAGCAGAGTGCGACGTCTGTTCGTGATCAAAAAGCAGGAGCGCTCCTCCGACCTGGGAGAGCCGGACGTCGTCCCGGACGATGCGCCGGCCTCGATCGAGGCGACCCGGGCACAGTGCCGCCGCCATGGACCGGCGGTTGTCCCGCGAAGGTCAAGTACAGCCGGGGGCACTTGACGGGTTGCCGTGTGTCTGGTGGTGTTCTTTCTCCGCTCGCCTGGCGGGGCGGACGAGGACTCACCACGCGCGGGGGACGCATGAGTGATCGCGAGTTGTGGGCGAGTATGGGCCTCCTGGCCACATTCCTGGGCTTTGTCGTGTCGATCTTCGTCGGCCCACCCGCCTGGTTCCTGGGCATCCTGTTCGCCGTACTGACCGTGAGCGTACTGATCATCCGGACCGAGCAGAAGAAGCGCGGCCACCGCTGAAGCCGCACTGCCTGTTCAACCTGCTCACCGAACTTAGACCGTGTCCTACGTGGTCCAGTTGCGGATAGGGGCTGGGGCGGCGGACAGGAGCTGGTCGATTGCTTCTATGTAGCGGCTGTAGCGGCCGGGCGCGTGGCTGAGGGTGATGCCGAGGGTCCGCAGTCCGCTCTGGGCTCGGCGGTCGTAGATGGCCATGCGGTCTGGTGCGGCTGCGGTGAGGAAGGCGGAGGCGAGGGCGTCACCGCATGCTCGGCTCCGCGGCGTCGTTTCCTGATTGCCGGGGGGCGGTCCGCACAGCAGAGGTGCTACCTGCTGCTCCGGGGGTGGTTGCTGCTGCCGGCGGTGGCAGCCGGGGGTGGTGCGCGCCAGCGGTGGCGTGAGGGACCTGCCCGGGGTGGTCTTCGGCGACGTCCCTGAACCGCGCTCGCTCGTAGCCTGCGTCGACTGGCGCTGTCTCGAGAATGCGCTGGCAGACGGGGGCGGGCGGTGTGGGAGAACCGACCTACGGAGGATCGGGGCCGGGCATGGCTGTGAGGGCTGCACGCTTGGCTTGAGGAGCCGCTGGCGGATGAGCGTGCCTGGGGGGGCCATGCCGGCCCAGCCGTCGCCCGCGCCTACCTGCTGGCCGGAGAGCTGGCCGCCGCCGGATGGGACCCCGACGCCGGGTTCGCCCGCTACGAGGCAAGGATGCGCTCCTTCGTCGAGGCCAACCAGGAGATCGGCCGGTTGAACGCCCGCAGCCGCGACGTCCCCGGGCCAGACGCCGAGCCGCGCCCCGATTTCACCGGCGAACGGTTCACGGAGCTGGTAGGGCGCGCGATCAACGGCGTCGAGCTGCCCGACTACGCGGGGGTGCCGGACTCCGCAGCCCCGGCCGGATCGCCGATCACCTCGTCGGCCAAGCTGTAGGTTTCACATAACGCGTCTATTGGCGGTGGCGCGGCGGCCTACCGGATCGCCGACGCGCTCGGCACCCCGAACGCGATCGGCGAGAAGGCGAACGTGACGGCCTTCGTGGTGCGCCGGTTCGTCGACCGCGGCCTACTGGTCGACCTGAGCGCGAACCCCGAGGGGACGCTGCATCACCCCGACCAGGTCGCGGAGGTCTGCCGTCGCGAGCGATTCGGCCAGCTGGGACCTCGAACAGATGGTTCCCGGCGAATCTGTCCAACGGCTCACCACCGAGAACACCACCCTCAAGCGCCGCGTCCAGTAACTGTCCCAGGAACACCGAGCCCTGCAGGAACGGCTTGAAGGCGCCCGCTCCAACCTCCGTTTCGCCGACAAGCGCATCGCCGACCTCGAAGCACACGTCCTGGAGCTGCAGCGGTCACACTGAGTACCCGCACAGTGCATGCTCAGTGGCGAGTCGTGGCGTGTGCTCCCCGGACGGCGCACCGTGCCCCGGGAGCGGCTGTCAAGCGGCAGTGTGGGTGAACTCGGTCAGCGCGGTCCGTAGGTTGTCCAGGTACACCAGAAAGAACGAGGTTGTGTCCTCCTCGGATACGTAGTCCTCGATGCAGAACCGGCGCACGTCGTGTGCCTGGGTGACGATCTGGTCGGCCAGATCAGCCAGATCAGGGCGCAGTGCTCGGGTCCGCTCGGCTTCGGCCCGCAGGTGGAACAGGGCGTTGTCCACGTGGATCAAGGCCTGCTCCTCCCAGTCGTAGCCCGGACCCCGTTCCCCGTTGAAATCGGCAGAGGCATGGACTGTCCAGACCGAATCCGCCCGGGACATGAAGTCACGGGCGGCGTTGGAGAGGCGGACCACCGGATCCGTCTCTCCGGCATGGACGATGACATCCCGCCCGGCCGCGAGGTGCCCGCCGTACACCTGGGTGACGACGGCTTTCCGGCGGCGCCAGGGCCAGCGGATCACTGGTACCGGTCCAGGCTGAAGCCGATGATGTCCCGTCCGGCCGCGATGCCGTCGGGGCCCGATCGGACGTCCACGTCCGCGTCCACGTCGGCAACGCCGTTCGACGGCGAAGATTGCGCCGCCCCGGGGGCGACGACATCCCCGACGGCGGAAGCCCGGCCGCCGTAAATCTGGATACGTCGACGCTGGGGGGTGCTGGCGGTGAGGGAGGCAACGGACCAGACGAGTGCGGCCGCGCTCAGGAAAGCGCCGACAAGAGAGGCCACCCAGCTGGCCGTCTCTAGGTCCGCGAGGGCGACAGCGAGTCCCAGAGCAACCACGCCGACGGCAGAAAGCCCGGCCGTCGCCCACAAGGCAGGGCGGATGATCGGGGGTGCGGGCCCAGTGGCAGGGCTCAGGACGTTGGGGTCCATCGGGTTCCTCCCGTGAGTCGTTGCGCCCGCTCGGGCACAGCAGTCACTCTGAGGGAGGGGCACACCCTCGCGCAAACCTAGTTTTTGCAGGTCAGAACCCTTGGAGGGCCGTCCGGCGAACGCACTTATGTGCAAGGCATCACACTCTGTCGACTTTGCGGCCTGGGGGGCAGTGCTCCGGGAGCGAATGGACCCCGCCTGGCCTTCTCTTCTGCCCTGGTCCCGTTCTAACACCGTCCCTGACACGCCCGGACGCATCTTCCCACTTCACGGCGACGCGATCAGAGCAGCGATCGGTAAACGCGAGTTCGACTGGATGGTGCGGCTCGGTTGGGTCCGCTCGCCGCAGTCGATCGAGGTCCGCTTCGGCACCAGCCGGGCCGGGACCGTCGACGTCGCGCTCTATACCACGGCATCCGTCGACGCGGTCATCCCCGCCCACCCCGAGGTCGACTGGGAGCTGGTACGCGCGGTGGAGAAGGGCCGGCGCTCCCCTCTCGCCGCGCTGGGGAAGCAGACCGCCCCGGCCTGACCCGGGCCACCCATCGTCGATGCCGCCTCTCCCCCGTATCCGGCGGGGAGGGGCGGCGTCGCCGTGTGGTGTCAGCCGCGGCGGCGGAACAGCCCGCGGAGCTTGCCCGGCTCCCGGTCGTGCTCCGGCTCCGGTTCTGATGGCGTGGCGGCCTGGAGTCGGGCTGCTTGGGCGGCGGCTTCCTTGCGGGCGACGTCGTCGGCGTGGCAGTCGCCGCACACCGACAGGTCCCCGGCCTTCCAGGCAGTTCTCGCGGTGGTCTCCTCCCAGCGCTCGTCGGTGAACTTCCGCCCGCACCGCCTGCACACCGGCCGCCGTGCCTCCCGCTCAGCGGCACGGCGCCGTTCGTCTGCCGCTTCGGTGCGGGCGTACTGGCAGCGGTAGAGGGCATCGCCGTCGGGGTTGTCGAGCGCGTCGGTCAGGGTCTGTTCGTCCTTGCACCCCAGGCTCCGCCACACCGCCGCGTCCGCGCCGTGCTCCGTCAGCTGCTCCAGAGTGGTGACGACGACCGGCACGGCCTGGCTGTAGTCCTCCGCCGTGATCGCCTCGCGGTAGTAGGTCTCGTACCGGCGCGGCGCCCAGAAGCGGCGGCCGGGTCGTGTGGTGCGCGCGCCGCGCGGTGGCGGTGCACACCACCACCGCGCGGCGCGCGCACCACCGCACCGCGCTGTCCATCGCGGTGCGCGCCATCGGTGCCGGCGCACCGCACCAGGCACGCCACGGGCGGCGGGCTCCTATATCACGCACCCCCTTGACCGCGGTCTGATCGGCGGCCGGAGGGCGCTGTGGCAAGGAGAAATGGGCCGGGTAGCAGAGGTGGACAAGGGGGCGCACGTGCGGGTAGCAGACCTGGGCAAGGGGTCACGCGCGAACCCGGCCCCACCTGGAGGAGGGGTGCTGGTGCGCGCGCCAATGCAGTGCGCGCACCGGGTGCGGTGGACATCGCGGTGCGCACCTCGGTGGCGTCCATCGTCATCCGGTGCGCACCGGAGTGGAGTCCACTCGGTGGAGCCCATCGGGTGGACTCCACCGAGTGGAACCCATCGGATGGGCTCCACTCGGTGGACGGTGTCCGGCTCGTCACCACAGCCAGGCGTTGGAGTGCCGCACTCGGGACAGGGCACGCGCGTCGCGGCGCGCGGCCGCGTTGCCGATCCGGTTCTGCCGGGAGCGGGGCCGGCGCGACTGCGCGGCGGCGAGGCGGCGCTTCCCGGCTTCCTGGAGTCGCTTCCGCTGCTTGCGCAGTTCCGCCTTCTTCGTCGCCTTCGACTTCGGCTTCCGGGGCCGCTTCCAGATCGGCTGCCACCCCAGGGGGTCGTCGGGCTCGGGCTCCTGGTCCTCGTTGAGCGCGGCGGCCATCTTCGCGCGGTCGGCGCGGGCGCGGGCGAGGGCTTCGTCGGGGTTGGGGCGTTCTTCCGGGGTGCTCACGCAACTCCTCCTGTGGTTCGGCCCGGCGTGTGCTGGGTGCCGGGCTGCTGGGTGTGCGGCGGCGGGGACGTCGCCGGGGCGGGCTGCGGGCGGGGGCCGTGGGCGACTTCGCGCGCCCCCCGACTGTCCTGGAGCGTGGCGGCCACCTGCGCAGCGGCGGCTTCCAAGGTCTGGCGCGTCTGTTCCGCCGTGTCAACGCCGGTCTCCTGCTTCAGGAGGCGGCAGTCCTTCGGGCCGGTACGGAACGGCCGGGGGTGCGGCCTCGAGGCGGCGGGCACCGCGACGGCGTACGGGCGGGGGCGGGAGCCCAGTCGCTCCGCACGGCGCACCGCATGGACCCGGGCGGCCAGGGCACCGGCGGCGAGGCGGGCCCGCTCGTACGGCGGGGCGGTCCGCTTGCGGGCCAGCGGGCGCAGCACGGCCTGGTCCTCGGTGTCGCGCGGGTACAGGGCGCGCAGGTCGGCGGTCATCATCCGTCGGCTGGCCGGGCGGGCGTAGTCGTCGACGACCGTCTGCACGATCTGGTTGTCCAGGCCCGGCTGGTGTGGCCGGCCGCGCAGGACGTAGGAGAGGTAGCGGCGGGCTTCGGCGAGCAGGTGGTGGCGCGCGAAGGCGCCGCGCATCACGTACACCACGGCGACGACGTCGACGGCCGCCAGCGCGATGTCGACCACCGGCCGCACCCGCGCCCACACCGCCACGGCCGCCGCCCGCGCCCGCTCGGCGAGCCGGTCGACGACGTCGGCGCCGCAGGCCCGGATCGCTAAGGTGCGCCATCGCTTGCGCAGCTCGGTCAGCGACAGCAGCTCCGTGCGCTTGGGCGGGCGGGTCTGGTCGGCGGCCTGGCAGGCCAGCGCGTAGGAGGCCCGCTCCCCCGGCGCGTGCCCCTGCCGTTCCTCGTACCTGACGGTCAGCACGGGCAGCGCGTCCTCGATCTGCTGGCGGCGGGTCGACTGCCAGCCGAGGAGCCGCCGGTCGATGCCCGCGATCTCCATGACCGGCCGGCGGCCGGGCGTCACCTCGCGCGGCTCCCACGCCCACCCGAGCCGGGCGGACACCTCCTCCATGAAGTACAGGATGTAGAGGGTGTCGGCCGAGACGATGTGGGCCATCAGCGAGTCCGCCGACAGGTTGCCCCACTTCCCGTCGTGCGGCCGCCGGGCCCGGACCGACACCACCGCGTGCGCGTGGAGCAGCGGCCTCGATTCCGTGGCCCTGGACTCGTAGTGCCTAAAGAGTCCCTGACAGAAGCTGTTGATCATGTGCCTTTCGGCTCGGGTGATCGTTGGTCTGGTCGTGGGGAAACGACAGTCGCGGCCGTGGATCGTCTCGGACGAACTGTGGTCGCTCATCGAGCCGTTGCTGCCCGTGCCGGGTCCGAAGCCGGTCGAGGGCAGACCGCGGATTCCGGACCGGCAGGCGTTGTGCGGGTTCCTGTTCGTGCTACACACCGGCATCCAGTGGGAGTACCTGCCGCAGGAGCTGGGATTCGGTTCGGGGATGACCTGCTGGCGGCGGCTGGCCGCGTGGAATGAGGCCGGCGTGTGGAACGAACTGCATCTGGTGCTGCTGAGGAAGCTGCGCGTCGCGAAGAAGCTGGACTGGTCGTAGCCGGCGTCGAAGACGATGAGGATGTCGCGGTCGCCGACGTGCCAGCGGCCCCTCTCGATCAGGTCCGTGACGACCCGGCGGAGTTGGGTGGCGGTGGCCTCGTCGGTGTCGTCCTCGGGTCCGAGGCGGACGGCGTCCAAGAAGCTGGCACCAGGACGTGGCGGCCCGATTCGAGGGTGGCGACGAAGGAGTAGGGCCAGCCGGGGATGAACCGGTCCGAGGACCGTCCGCTGCGGCCGTAGACGGGGCAGAACAAGCGGTCCGCGCTGGTCGGCGCGTCGGGGCGGAGCCAGTTGCTGATGTCGACCGCGAGGACCAGGCGCCCGTCGGCGGCCTGCGACATCGGGAGACCGGCCGGTACCTGCCGCAGCCGGGGCACGTCCACGTTCCCGTGGTTCAACGCCTCGTACATCGCGCCGTGCCCACGCCGGTGTTCGGCCGTCAACGTCAGATCCACCGGCGTGGTCACCGGCCCGTCCGCGCACAGCACCGCGCGTCGGTCAGCTCGAGTAGCGTGTCCCCGCGCACGGTCAGACGGTCGAAGAAGTCGTTCCGGAAGTGTGATGCCACCGCGAACACTGCGCGCCGGACATCGTGATGCAGCAGACTCATTCCCCCACGGCCTTCGTACCGGTCAAGTGCCTCTTTGATCGAAGCGCATGATCAGACGGAGGCCGTTTCCACGTCCCTAAAGGCTGTCCCGTAACCGTTAGCTGGCGCAGGCATTGAGCCGCTCCCTGTGCTGGCCGCCGTGGGTGCCGAGGGTGTTGTCAGTGGGCGAGGGCACACTGCCTGCACGAGCGACTCTTCATCCATCGCAGCTGATGCGTCCCACGCCTCCCCTGTCTGGGTGGAGTCGATGGGCGGCCCTTTGATCGTCGTCCCCGTCTCCGCCCTGGGTGCATGGCGCGGCTGCACTGAGAGCGGGGTCTTGGCGGGGGACGCCACCGCTCCAGACGACTACGACCGGGCCTGTGCGGAGGACGATTTGGCCGGTGTGATCACCGTTGGCGACAACGGTGCGCAGGCACTGGTGCTGGCGGACGAGCCGGCCACTAGCTGCTACCTGCCCGAGCGCCGAGCGTTCCTGCGGTGGCTTGCCGCCGACTGCGAGGCCGGGCTGAGGACCGCGGCCAGCGCTGTTCTCGCCGACCCGGCCACAGCGTGGGAGGAGTGCGGCACCTGGGTGTCGGACGGTCCGGCGGTGCTCATGGACTCCGCCGAAGCGGGTTCCGAACTGGGCATCGGGTATTCCCAGCGGCGGAATGTCCGACCAGGCATCGGTCCCGTTGCCCGCCGGCTGCTGGAAGGTCCGCGCCACCCACACCAAGGTGGACGAGGAGAACTGGGTCGGCCTGGTTCAGCTCCTGCCCACCGAATCCTGAACAGGCAGTGCCTCGGTCGGGTCCGGTTCAGGCGCGCCGCGTAAGGTTGTGCAGATGGGCGATGCCGAGCATCGCGTGGTGGACGCCTTCGCCTTTCAGCCGACAGTCGCGAAGGATCTTCCAAGTCTTCATCCGCGCGAAGGCGTGCACGACGCGAGCACGGACTCGGCGGTGCGAGGCGTTGTGCTGCTGCTTCCATGCCGCAAGCTCCTCGCCTGGAGCACGTCGGTGCGGGATGACCAGCCCGGTGCCGCGGTAGCCGCCGTCAGCGGTGGTGGTGACCCGGCCGACCATGGCCTTTGCACCCGATTCTTCCCAAGCCTTGCAGTCGTTGCGGTTACCGGGCACTGGCCGGCCCACGGCGACAACCAAGCTGCTTTCCGCGTCCAGCACGATCTGGTGATTGGTGGAGTAACGGTAGTTCTTGGACTGTTGGGCGATGGTGCGGTCGCGGGTGGGTACCAAAGTGCCGTCCACGATCAGAACGGTGCCCCTGCGAAACCGTTGGCGAGCCTTGAGCGCGAGCAGCGGACCGGGGCAGCGGACGATCCGAGCGGCTGCAGACCTCGACACCCCGAACAGCGGGGCTAACTGCCGCAGCGTGAGGTTTGTGCGCCAGTACGCGACCACCAGCAGCACCCGGTCCTGGCCGCCCAGGACGGGACACACCCGCCTCCTCCCGACGCAGCACGTTGACCAACGCACCGAAGGACCGAGGGGACAGCCCCGTGAACGGAGCTATCCAAGACGGATCAGACGCTGTGATCACACCAGCCACACCAAGATCGTCTCACTCGTGACCAGCGGTTACGGGACAGCCTTCAGGACGGCTCGCGCCCGGGGTCCGTTTTAGAGATAAGCCAGCCCGCCTCCGCTGTCGAGGAAAGTGGTGAGTTCCTGCGTGGCAGAGTCGCCTTCTCGTACTGCGGAGTGCTCGGCCAGCGCTTCTGCCGCCGTGGAGTACGAACTGCTGCGGCAGAAGAGCACGTGGCCGCCGGCCGGGTGCCTGTTGAGGGGGATCAGCGGCATCAAATCCATCTCGATGGCCGTCGACACGTACAGTGCCACCAGTTTCCTGCGCAGAGATTCCATTTCGACGGTGTTCTCGAAGTCGAAGGAAAGCGAGAAATGTCCTTCGAGTAGCTGGGCTGCCCCCGTCCACCGTTCCGAGGGGCAGTCGGCGGCTCCGATTCCCAGGGCGTAACCCGAGTTCCGGCGCGGGAGCGGCTCGATCTCGCTGTGGTCATCGGCCTTGAAGCGCGGGTGGCGCAGATAGGTGGATTCCACGAACGGCAGCATCGAGAACTTTGCCAGTCCCGCACGCCTCCCGAATCTCCTGAGGTACACCCGGGAGTCTTCCGACGGTGCGGGCTGCTCCTCCGCCAAGATTTTGGTCGACCAAGTGAACAGCTGATGGCCTGTGAATGCCGCAAGCGTCTCCTGCAGGCATGTCAGTTCGTCGATGGGGTCGCACATGATCCAGAACGCGGAAACCCCGGGCAGACTGCCCTCGAGTGCGGAGATGCGAGAGTCGATTCCCGGACAATCCCATGCGGGCTGACCGAAGATGGTTTTTTGCACCGCATTCTGCGAGTGATTATTCAGCACCTCTGGGCCTTCCTTGCAGACCATATCCGGAATCCATGCTCCCATAGTAGACATGTTCGCCATTGGGACCGTGGTAGTGAGGTAGCGCCCACTCGTCCTTGTCCTTGAAGAAGTGCCCATTGGCGTGATGGTGGATTTCCACGATGTTCCCCTTGGAGTCGATAGCGTTGATCGTTTCCCAAGGTTCACCGTTGGGACCTGTCAGATTCGGGTTCTTACCCCACTGCGGAGTTCGTTCGATGAGAGAGGGGTCGGTCACGCCGTGCCGCCGCAGTGCTTCGTTCAACGCCTCCTCCTGAGTGGGGTAGACGACGTCCCCGCGGGCGGCGTTGAGAGGGACGTGGTTCTCCTCCCCGCCGATGGGACACGGTCCAAGGCCCAGTGGGTCGCCCCACAGGTGTGGGTTGTGGATGTAGGCGACGGGATTGGGTGCGGGGGTGAGCCCGAGTGGGTCGGGGCTGAGGTAGCGGGCGGTGTCCGGGTCGTAGTGGCGGAAGCAGTTGTAGTGGAGTTCGCTCTCGGGGTCGTAGTACTGCCCGGGAAAGCGCAGAGGCGTGTAGGTGGTGCTGCTGGTGGCCCACGCCGTCGTACCCCACAGAGTGCTGCGGGTGCGCCAGGCGATCTCTCCGTGTTCGTCAACGAGCTCGCTGGGTGTGCCGATCAGGTCGGTGATGATGGCGAAGAAGCGGGAGTCGATCTCGCCTTGGGGAGCGTCGGGCGAGATGATGCGTTCCGTCTGACTCAGGGGGCACAGGCCCTGATGGTCCCAGGTGAGGGTGACCGGGTTGGGCAGGTCAGGGGAGCGCGTCGTCTGTTCGCAGAGCGTTGTGCCGTCCCACGTGAAGTCGACGCGTTCGATCACCGTTTCGCCGTCTTCCGCCAGGCGCAGTTTTGCCGTGCGGCGGCCCAGCGGATCGTAGGTGTAGCGCCAGCGAGTTCCATCCGGGGTCGTCACCGAGATGAGGCGGTCCTCGGCGTCCCATGCGTAGCACCAGGTGTCCGGCTTGCGTGAGAGTCGCGTCTTCTGCCGGAGGGTGATGCGCCCGAGTGCGTCGTGTTCGTAGCGAATGTTTCCGGCGCGGGTAATGCGGGTGCCCGTGTACTGGCGGGTTCCGGTCGCGTCCTGGCCCGGGTGGCCGGCCGGCCAGCTTGCCTGTGTCTGGTTGCCCGCCTCGTCGTACGCGTACCGTTCCGTCCAGCCCTCTGCGTGTACTGCCGTTACGCGACCTGTCGCGTCCAGATCGAAGCGGCGGGATCCGGAGAGCTGGTCGTCGATGCCGACGAGGTTGCCGTCGGCGCGGTAGGTGTACGCCCGGTGTTGCAACCTGCGGTCTGTGGCGCTGGTCACCGACTGGGTCGTCAGGCGGCCCAGTGCGTCGAAGGTGTGCTCCAGTGCGATCGTTCCGCCGATGCTGCGGTTCAGTTCTCGTCCCGCCGCGTCGTAGGTGAAGTCGACGCGCCGCCCGGAAGCCACCATGTCGGCACGGCGCCCCGCGGCGTCGTACGACCAGGTGGTGGTGGCACCCGTGGGAGTCGTACGGCCTGTGACGCGGCCCAGCACATCGTGGGTGTACGTCAGTGTGCGGCCGTTGACCGTTTCCGAGTGCAGGCGGCCGTACTGGTCACGGAGGCGGCTGAGGGTGGATCCTTCGGGGCCGGTGGCCTGGGCCAGTTGGTCGGTCAGGTCGTAGGCGTATTCGGTGACCTGTCCCGCCGCATCCTTGCGGGTCAGCTGCCCCAGCTCGTTGCGTCCGAAGGTCACCACTTCGCCCAGAGCATTGACGCGCGAGACGAGGCGGCCCGCAGGATCGTAGGCGTAGGTCAGTCTGCGGTCGTCGAAATCCGTCTCCGCCACCGTGCGCCCGGCAGCGTCGTACTCGTAACTCCACTCAAGTCCGTGTGGGTTGGTGACCTTCGTCAGACGCAACTCTGTGTCGTAGCCGAATTCATAGCGAACACCGTTCGGGGCCGTGCGGGCCGCCAGCAGGTCGAAGTGGGTGTACTCGAAGCGGGAGACGCCGCCGATCGGGTCGGTGTAGCTGGTGCAGTTGCCCTCGCCGTCGTACGCCCATGTCTCGGTGGTGCCGTCAGGCGCCGTACGGCGGGTTAGGCGGCCCTCGACCGACCACTCCAGCATTGTTGGCACGCCGGTGGGGTCCGTAACGGCGACCGGTCGGCCGTAGGCGTCCCGTTCGTAGCGGATGGTCCCGCCCAGGGGATCCGTGATCTGCGAGGGGAGGCCGGCCCGGTCACAAACGACACGGGTGGTGTGGCCAAGCGGGTCCGTCACGGACGTCAGGTTGCCGGCCTCGTCGTACGTGAAGCGGATGACGCGGCCCGCCGGGTCCGTCACCGAGGTGCGGTTGCCGCGCGCATCGTAGGTCTGGCGGATCACAGTGCCGTCAGGGTTCACCACCTTCACCGGTTCACCGAGGCCGTTGTACTCCGCTCGCGCTTCGCGCCCGTCCCGGCGAACGAGCCTGGTCAGGTTGCCCGCCTCGTCGTACTCGAACGCCGTCGTGTGGCCCAGCGGATCCGTCTCGGACAGCAGGCGGTTGTAGCGGTCGCGTACGTAACGGGTGGTGGCACCGAGGGCGTCAGTCTCGGCGATCACCTGGCAGCGGCGGTTGATCAGGTATCGGGTGGCGTGGCCGTGCGAGTCGGTGATGGTCGTGGCGTGCTCGCCGGTGTCCGGGTCGACCGGTCCGTAGGTGAAGGTAGAGCGCAGGTGGCCGGCGGCGCCGGCCTGGTGGGTGCAGCGGTCCTCGTCGTCGTAGACGTACGTGAAGTGGCTGTCGTTGGTGTCGGTCCAGGAGGTGATGCGGCCCTGGTCGTCGTAGCCGAAGCGGGTCGGACGGCCAGAGGAGTTGGTCGTCTCGGTGAGGTCGCCGTCGGTGTAGCCGTAGCGGACCAGTTCCTGGTCGCCGCCGTCCGCAGCCGCACCGGCCAGGTGCAGGGCGGTGACCCGGCCCTGCGACGTCGAGACGTGCAGACGGTAGCCGCCGCTGTGGATCACCGAACGAGGTGTGCCGTCGGTGTCGTACTCGAAAGTGATCCAGTTGCCGTTGCGGTCGTCGAGCTGTTCCAGCAACGCCAGCGTGTCGGTGCGGTCGGCGAAGTGCCGTACCCGACCCGATTCTGGGTCGGTGACGGTGTACCCGTCGTCCACCCTGTCCAGCGGCCAGCGCGGACCGTGGCTGGGCAGCGTCGGTACGCCCGGTGCCGGGTGCGGGTAGGCGAGGGTCAGGCCGTCCTCGCCGACGAGAACCACGCCCTCGGCGTCGATCTCCAGGCGCTGGTCGAGCGTGGAGGACCAGGCCGGTCCGAACCAGCCGCCCAGGCGGTACGAGGACTCGAACTGCCGCTTGAGCAGTAGCGGCAGCTGGGCGGGGAGCGAGACGTCGGTCACCGGCAGCACCATACGGCCGGTCGCGACGTCGACGGGGTCCTTCTCGCAGACCTTCTCCAGCGGCCGGCGCGAGACATCCTCCGCGCCCTCTTCCACGGCGTTCCGGGCGGTCTTGCGCACTCCCTGTTCCGCGACTCCCTCCGCTCCTTCCTTCAGTGCGAGTCGCAGTCCGCCGCGGGCGAGTCCCGCGCCCTTGGTGCCGACCAGCTCGGGGATGAGGCGGCCGACGAACTCCGAGGGGTCCTTCTTGAAGCCGTCGACGGCCGCCTGGACGACCCGCTCGGGGTGGGAGGCGGTGGAGACCAGGCCGGCCAGCGTCATGTTGACGTTCTGCACATAGGCGGCCGGGTGGGTCAGGTTGTACGGGTCGGTCGGATTGAGGCCGCGGACGAAGTTGAGCAGTCCGGCCGTGCCCTTCAGCGCGCCGCCGACCACGTGGGTGAGTTCGGTGTTGACGGCCTGGTAGCCGTCCGTGAGGTCGTTACCCAGGCGCTGAAGCGGCGGCGGCTCGGCGGGTGCGTGCGCGAGCGCCGCCTTCACCTTGCCCTGCGCCTGGGAGGCGGCGGTGTTGCGCTGCTTGCGGGCCTCGGCGAGCTTGTGGACGGCGGCCTTGACGTCGGCCTTGCCCGCCTCCATGTCCTGCTTCGGCTCCGGTCCCGGGTCGTCGCCCGCACGGGCCTTGGCGTCGTAGGCCTGGGCCTTGGTCCGGTAGTCCTCGGCCGCGGCCTTGGCCGCCTTCACGCCCTTCTTGTAGAGCTCGACGGCCTCCTTGGCCTGGGCTTGCGCCCACTTGACGGTGTCCGCGTACGCCTCCAGCGCCCCGGCGGCCGTGTCACAGGCCTCGGCGGCCTGCGCCCATTTGGTGGGGTGCACGCCGAACTTCTCCCGGAACGCGTCGCCGCCCTGGCCCTGCCAGCCGGAGGAGTCGACCTTCTTCAGCCCCGTGCTCACCTTGTCGAAGGCGCCGTGGAAGTCCCGCAGGTGCTTGGCACTCTCACGGATCTTGTCCGGGTGGCCGTGGACGAGTTCGTTCGGCTCCTCGGTCTGGCCGAGCTGCTGCTCGCCCGGGGTGGCGCCCAGGTCGGAGGCGACCTCGTCGCCCCAGTCCTCCACGCTGTCGGCCCAGTCGTGCGCACCGACGTAGTCCAGCGTGCCGCCCAGTTTGTCCGTGCCGTAGTCGACAGCCTCGCCGAGTTTCTTCTTGCCCTCGTCATAGAGGTGTTCGCCGTAGCCGAGGGCGTTGTTGAGGCCGTCGCCTACGTCTCCCAAAACGCCCATCAGCCTTCACTCCCCTGCTGCTCGGCGGCCTTGGCGCGGGCCTCGGGCGAGGGTCCGAAGGTGTCGTCGAGGTACTGGTCGTACTCCTGGTCCGAGACACCGAACGCGCTGTGCAGGTTCTCGGGGTTGACGCCCATGGGGCCGAGGGTGTGCGAGGTCATCACGTCCCGGCCCGCGTCCTTCCACGCCTGCCCGCTGTTGGCCATCGCCTGGTCGAAGGACTCCTTGCTGTAGTCCACGTTCCCGCCGGACGTGGCGATGTCGCCCCAGCCCATCTTCTCCACGTCCTCCTCCGAAGCGTACGGATTGCCGATGGCCGAGTTGGCGACCACCTTGAAGGAGCCCTCGACGTAGTGCTCCGTCTCGTAGTACGTGCCCGCCGACAGACCCGTCTTCAGGGCGAACCCGTTGCCCTCGTTGATCAGCGACCGCACGCCCCACTCCCAGCGCTCGCAGAACGACTTGAAGTCGCCCGTCAGCCCCTCGTGGCCCAGCTCCAGACCGGACAGCGCGATGTCGGAGAAACCGCGCCCGGCCCCGGCCCCGCCCACCATGCCCAACTCCTTCAGCTCGCCCAGCGCCTCGGTCAGACCCTTCGCGACCAGCGCCAGCCCGTCCGCCTTCAGGTCCTTCCCACCGTCGCTCATGCCTCGTCCCCCGTCTCGAAGTCCAGCGCCGCCTCGTCGGGCACGATGCCCCGCACCGGCGGGAACACCATCCCGTCCGGCCCGTCCGCGCAGTCAAGAGCCACCCCGCAGGGCACCCCGGCCGCGGGCACCGCCACATCCAGCAGCCGCGCGCCGAGCACCGTCTGGTACGTCCACTCCCGCGCGAAGGCGCCCCGCTCCCGGGCGTAACGGGCGAGCGCCTGCTCGTCCGAGAACGCGAGGATGAACCGCACCCCGTTCCAGTCGGCAGTCAGCAGACCGCGTTCGTCGTCCGGTCCGGGGCCGTCACCAAGCGGCACGAGGACGGGGGCACGACGGAACTCGCCGAGCAGCGCCGCGAAATCCCGCTTGCGCGCCGCTGCTTCGGGGTCGTCGTGTGCAGCGGTGTGCACTCGCTCTCGAGCGATTGGCTGTTCTCCCAGCTGCGCACCCTGATCTCGCTGCTCATGCGAAGACGCCATCGGCTCGGCAGTGGCCGGCGCGTCCGTCATATCCGCGTAGTCCGCAAGTCGCGACCGTGGAACCCTCTGCGGCCCATCGACCGCACCCCCGTGCTCAGACATGCAGCACATCATCACAACTGCACACCACACCCCGCAAACGCCTGGCGGAAACAAGCGTCGCTTTGGTGCCAGCCGTGCAAGCAGGTGACCAGGCCAAGCACCGGTCGGCCAAGTAAGGCGCCAAGCGCCCTCGCCCCTCAGGCTCCTGCTCCTGCTCCTGCTCCGCGGAAGCGCCATGTCCAGATCGGAAGCCCGGTTCGAAACTGGGGCGCGGAAGCGCCGTCGCGCTGCGAAACTGTCCTGATGATCACCGTCCCTGCGGCTGTGCTGGATTCGTTGTGCGGGCTCGCGTTCGGCGACGCCTTACGACGCCCGCCCGGGTGCGGGTCAAGGGCGGCCGACGCGGGGGGGGGATGATCCGGTCCGGAAAGCCGTACTCGGAGGCGTCCCGGGCGAACGCCCTGTCAGCGGCCTCGTCCTTCTTCACCTACCTGGCGAAGGTCAGTGAGGACGCGGTGAAGAATCCCTTCGCCGCGGTGCAGCGCCCGTACATCGATCTGGACTACTCGCCCCCGGCTACACCAAGCAGGAGTGGGTCAGGCTGCTGGTTACCGGCCGGGACGGCCACCGGGTCGCCGCGTACCGCAAGCGCGCCTACGCCTTGCTGCTCATGCTCTACACCTGCTGCCTGCGCATCGACTCGCTGCTCAAGCTCGGATCGAGGATCTCGGTTATGACACGGGCCACCGGGTCCTGCTATTGGAGAAGATGAAGGTGGCGGGCGGAAGAAGAAGCCGATGCCGCCGGTGGCATGGGAAGCGCTGCAGGACTCCCTCGCTGGCCGCACCGAAGGTTGGCTGTTCTGCACGGCCAGCGGCGGCACGAACCCGCGGTGTGGCGGCTGTGTGCCTCGCTGACCAAGCGTGCCGGGCTGCCTGTGCGCGGTCCGCACGGTACAAAGGGCGACGCCGTCACCCACGCCCTGGCCAGGAAGGGCGCCCGCCCGGGCAAGGCTCAGCGCTGGGCCGACCACAAGGACTCCCGCACCACCCAGCGCTATAACCCACGTATGGAACTCCTGGACGACAGGCCCTGATACAGCCTCGCCGCCGACCTCGCTGGCGTACTGCAGCACGACGGCGCCTGAAGCGGCCGTCCGTGGTACTCGCCCTGCTGAAGAACGGGCATTCGCCCGCCGCACCACAATCTGGGCGTCCTCCCGTGGAGCGCCCGGGGGCACGTGTTCACCCGCGGCGTGCGCTTCTTCTGTGAGCTTCAGCACGCCGGTGTGGGGAACTGGCACGGCGTACCGGACGTACCGTCACGCACTCTGTCGTTCGCGTCCTTGAGGTAAATCGATGTCACTGTGGGTCCCGCTTCCTATGATCCAAGGCCCAGCACGTGCCGCGTAGCCCAAGCGGCTGAGCGCCAGAGTACGGAGAGGGACCGACAGCCGAGTGTTCGCCTACTCCGGGCCAGGATCGCGCAGCGGGTTACGGTGCCCGCAGTCCCAGCACTTCGCAGTCTCCGGAAGGTGCTCGAATCGCGTGCCGGAGACGCCGAAGGAGCCGTCGATACGGAAGCCGCCGCATCCCTGGCACGGCGTGGCCTGGAAAGGCTTGTCGCAACGGAAGCAGTCACCTTCCGCGCTGTTTTCGTCAAGTCGGGTAACTCGGGTGTCGGCACTGCCACATCGCACGCAGAACGCTTCTTGGGTCTTCATGGTCCTGGTGTACATCAGATCCGCGGCAACGTTCCCCCCGCTCTGATCCGGCGGCGTCGCTGACGGTCGCCGGCCGCGTGACGCGGAGGCAGTAGGGTCGTTGAGTCGGGTGACTCCATACAGCGGGCCCTGGGGATGCCTTCACTCCCCGGGGCCCGTGGTGTGTCCGGACGCGGGTCAGATCTCCCCAGCCGCCGTGGTGGTGAGCCAGTCGGCGGCTTGGGCGTCGGTCATCAGCGGCACCTGAGCGGGGTGGGCGTCGCCGTCCTGGACAACGTGAACGCGGCCCGGGAGCGGGCTGCTCTTGGAGGCGGGGTCGACTATCGAGGCGAGCCGCTGCCACATGCCGGCGCTGACCTGGGCGAGGATGACGGTGGAGAACTGCTCGCAGGCGCCGGGGATGAGGCGACCGCCGACGGTGGCGGGTCCGGCGTAGATGACGTGGATGCGGGCCGCGCGCCCCTCGTACGGAACGGCCTCGAGGGCGGCGATGGCCGGGGATCGCTACGGGTCGTCCTCCTGTCGGAACGTCTCCCAGTAGCGGGCGAGGTGCCGCAGCATGTCGTCGGCCCGGTCGATCACGACCATCAGCCGCGGCACACCGTCGAGATCGTCGAGGTCGGTGCGGCGCTCCAGCTCGGAGCCGAGGCCGACCAGGGGGTCATGGATGCCGGCGACGTTGTCGCGGTGCGTGACCGTCGGCAGGTCCTTTGATGGGCGCGGACTCCGGGAACTTGGCCACCAGCTCGAGGACTTTGGGCCCCTTGAAGAGGGCCTTCGCCGGGGGCTTGCGGGTCTTCTGGGTGATGCGGTCGGCGACGACGCCGCGGGAGAAGTCCCGGGTGCTTGGGCAGGTCGATCCGTATCTCCGCGTCGTCGTCGGAGAGGTCCTTCGGGATGAGGAGGTGGCGGCGCGGATCGTCTGCTCGGCCGGCCCGAGCGGCCGGTGGAGGGCTTCGTGCAGCGGGACGACCCACTCACGCCTCAGCTCCCGGCGCTCACGGGTCAGCACCATGTACGCCGCGGTGCCCACGGTCAGCACGCAGGCCCCGCCGATCCCGCCGCTGCGGGGCTCGGGGTCCGGCTGTCTGCCGTGGGGCCGTGACCACGTCTTTCTGGTCGGTGTCCTTGCCGTCGTTGTTCTTGTATGGCTTTGTTCACCTTCAGTGACAGCGTTTGTGGACCAGTTTGAGCGGCGGTTAGCGATCTCTGGGGCGATAGGTCTTCACGAGTTTTGACGGCGCTTCGTGTCAGTGATCTTGGCCTGCGGTCCGTGCGGAGCAGTCGTGTCCGTCGCCGGGCAGGCCCATGACGTTCAGCACAGGTTCCTCGCCCTCGGGGATCTCGAAGGTGAAGTTCGCTCCTGACGCGATCGCCGTGAGCGAGCACTGGTTGCCGAAGGTCAGCGGAGCATACGGCTCCCAGGAACAGCTGGCCCTGTCCAACGCGGAAACGACGTCCGCGTGCTTGAGCCCCGCCAGGAAGGTGCCCGTCCCCCCGACAACCGACGGAGGGAGTTCGACGACGTCACGCCAGGTCTGGACGCAGATAAGGGAAACCTTGCGGCAGCGGCAGACACTCAGCTCAAGGTCTCCGTAGGCGAAGAGCCGCGGCCACTTTCTGTTCCGGCTCATTGTTCCGATGTCCCACGGCTCGCCGAGTGCTGCGGTCACATCGTTCCAGTCGGCCCCGCTGAACACCGGGCCCAGCCGACCTGTCTTCGCCACGCTGGTCAGGACATCGAGAATCTCCACAGGCGGAGCCTGACAGGTGCCCTGACCAGCAGTCCAGCGATTCAGGGAGTCAGCCCGCTGCGGGTTGTTCGGTTCGTGCCCGGGTGCTGGCGAGGCGGTAGGAGTCGGTACCGGTCTCGATGATGGTGCCGTTGAAGGTGAGCCGGTCGACGATGGCCGCGCAGAGGCGAGGGTCGATGAAGGTCTTCGTCCAGCCACCGAACGACTCGTTCGAGGCGATCGCAACGCTGTTCTTCTCTTCGCCGTTCGGTCAGGACCTGGAAGAGGAGTTCGGCGCCTTGGCGGTCGAGTTCCGTGTAGCCGGGTTCGTCGATGCAGAGCTGGTCGGCGCGGCCGTAGCGGGCGATGGTCTTGTTCAGCTGCTTCTCGTCGGCTGCCTCGACCAGCTCGTTGACCAGCCTGCTCCTGCCCACCACCGGCGAGGTGGGCTGGGACCACACCACCACCGCCCAGATGGAGCCCTGGGCGGCGTGGAAGCACGTCGCCCTGGCCCCGCAGCGGTACACCTACCTGCCGCTGCCCCTGCGGGACAACATCACCTTCGGGCAGGGCGACAGCAGTGACGCCGCCGTCCTGATGGCCTGTGAGGCGTCCGGAGCCGCCGACATGCTGCCCGTTCTCCGGTCCGGCCTCGACACCCTGTTGACCTCCGAGTGGTTCGGTGGCCAGCAGCTGTCCGGCGGGCAGTGGCAGCGTGCGTGGTGCTCACTCGGGCCTTCCATCGCGACGCGGCTCTGCTGGTGATGGACGAGCCCACGGCCGCCCTGGACGCACGAGCTGAGCATCACGTCTGCACGGGACTGCGGGAGCTGGCTATGGACCGGGCCATCCTGTTGATCACGCACCGGCTCGCCAACGTCGCCGTGGCCGACCGGATCGTTGTGCTGGATCAGGGACGCCTGGTGCAGGAGGGGACCTACGCGCAGCTCACCCGCAAGCCGGGCCTCTTCCGGTCCCTCTGGGAACTTCAGCAGCGCGCCGGTGGTCGTGAGGGCGACACCGCGTGATCTCCAGCCCGCACAGGAATCGTCCGGGCCACCCTCGCTATCGGCGCGATCCTCCCCGTCGTCCCCGTCGTCCTGCTGCTGGCTTCCCCCATCCGCACGCTGCGGACGATCCCCGCCCGCGCGGCCGTGCCTCCCGCCGGTGAAGGAGCCCCGTCATGACCACCGCGTCCACCGCAGCCGCGACCTACTGCGAGCCGCTCTGGTCCCAGGGCCGCCGCTACCGACAGCTCCACGACACCGAAACCCGGCTGCTCATGCACCATCTCGGCACCGGCCGCGACCGCCCGGCGCTCGACATCGGCTGCGGCGACGGCTCGCTCGCCCGACGCCTCGCCGAACTCGGCTACCGCACGACCGGCATCGACTGCTCCCCCGACCGCCATCGCGCTCGCCGCAGCCCAGGACCCCGGGCCCGGCCGCGCGCCGGTGTGGCAGTGCATGGACATCACCACCGACGACCTCAGTTCCCTGCCGGAGCCGGCGTACGCGGTCATCACCTGCCGCCTCGTCTACCGGTGGATCGACGACAAGGCGGCCTTCCTCAACCGCGTCCGCCACCTCCTCGCCCCCGGGCGGGACCTTCTGGGTCGTCACCGAGATCCCCGGCCGCCGCCCCGCCACCGCCCACGTGCAGGGCCTCGGGATCACCCCGGCCCAGGCCGAACTCCTCATCGCCGGCTGGTCCGCCGTCCACACCGCCGACCTCGACGTCCTGCGCTGCTACGCCCTGCGCCCCTGACTCCCGCCCCGCGATCTGATGGAGGGACCGGTGACCACCGAGCAGGACACCGTCGCGATCTGGAACACCTACGCAAACCACCAACTCGCGCGAGGACTAAAGCTGCCCGAGCTGGTCCGGTGGGACTGGGGCATCCTCGGCTGGCCATCGGCTCCTGGCGGTTCTGGCCCCTGGACGGCCTGCCCGCCCCGCTGTTCGTACCAAGCGCCCAGTACCTGGCCTTCTGGAGGCCGGAGCTGCCGCTCGACCACCCGCCCGCCCACTCCCAGCGGTACGAGACCCCCGCCCGCGCGTAGCCCGGCGGCCACGCCCACCCGCGTTCGACCGGAAGGCTCCACCACCGTGACCCCTCCTCTCCCGGATGCGCCTGCTCCTTCGCTTCTTACCGTTCTGGCCCCCCCGGACGACGAAGCCCTGCTCGCTGGCGGAGTCCTCGCCCAGCACGCTGCCGCGGGCGCCCGCACTGCGGTCGTCACCGCCACCTGGACGGCCGACACCCACCGCATCCCCGAACTCGCCGATGCGCTCGACACCTTGGGGGCCGGCGCCCCGCGGCTGCTCGGCCACGCCGATGCCCGCAACCCCGCCTCCGCCCCTGGCGGCGCCGCACGCCTCGTCGACGCGCCCCTGGACGAGGCCGTCGGCCGCCTGGTCGCTCACATCCGCGCATTCCAGCCCGACATCGTGGTCGGCCACGACGCCCTGGGCCAGCTCACCGGGCACCCGGACCACCGGCGCGCCCACCAGATCACGCTCCTCGCCATCGAAGCCGCCGGCCTGCCGCGCCTGTATCCCGACGCCGGTCAGCCCTGGCAGCCGGCGGCCCTGTACGCGGCCACGCACCCGCAGTCCGGTGTGGACCTGCTCGGCCCGCTCCTTCAGAGCGTGGACAAGACGGTCCTCGCCGTGCCGGACGCGTACGTGACCCGCGACCGTCGATGTCTCCCCGTGGGCCGCGCTGAAGTGGCGCGCGATCCTCGCCCACCGCAGCGAGGTTGCCCGCGTAGGGCCTTCGCCCGGCCTCCTCGCCTGCCTGCCCGAAGTCGAACGCAACAAGATCATCCACACCGAGTTCTTCACCCGGCTCTCCCCGGCCCCCGCGCCGGGCGACCCTCACCGGCTCATCGCCTGACTGGCCCGCGCCCCACCCCTATCGAATCCGCGGGCACGGCGCTGCTTCGGGTCAAGAATTGGATCCCTTGTGGGTCCCTTTCGGCAAGGAGGGTGGACGAGGGGTCGGGCCCGGGACGATCGTGAACGACATGAGCGACCAACGCGTTGTACCTGTCGCGGCCCATGAGCCGCCCTACTACGCCGTCGTCTTCACCTCCCTGCGCACCGAGGCGGACGGCGGATACGGCGAGACCGCCCAGCGCATGGGCGAGCTGGTGAAGGAGGTTCCCGGGTTCCTCGGCGAGGACTCCGCCCGCACGCCCGGCGGGCTCTCCGTCACCGTCGCCTACTTCCGGGATCTGGCCGGGATAGAGGAATGGCGCAACCACACCGAGCACCAGGCCGCCAAGGCGTACGGGCGCGAGCACTGGTACGAGCGGTACTCCCTGCACATCGCCAAGGTCGAGCACAGCCACGGCTTCGAGCGGGGCGGCGCATGACCGCAGGGAGCGAAGCGGACGAGATCCGCGGGTTCTGGAAGCGGCTCCTGCATCGAAACCATGCTCGGCGACGAAAACACACAGGTTCATCAATTACATCGAAGTGGCCTACATCGCGCCGGTGAACGAGGCTCAGTCGACCTGGCAGGAGCTGCTCGTCCGAACCGTTGGTGGCCGTCCCACTCCTTCGAGGCCACCATCGCACGCCACCACAGAGGAGGCGCACGAAGTGAACACATGGACTTGACAGGGAACTGTGTTCTTGTGTCCGTGAGACGCGGATTTCCGGCGGGCCCGCGGTGCTGTGGGTGGGATTCCCCCTGGACTCTCTGATCTGGACCCGGCCCGGCGGCGAGCCGAAGTGGTACCGGACCTACCCCACCCTCCGCCGCGGCTTCTGTCCCGGCTGCGGCACGCATCTGGTGTCCGTGGCCGACGGCTCCAGCACGGTCATGGTGACCGGCTTCAGCCTCAACGACCAGAGCGGCATCGAACCGCTTGGCCACTCCTACCGCGAGAACGCCGCGCCCTGGATGCGCATCACCCTCGCGCCGGCCCCGGCACCCGACAGCAACGAGACCTCGGCGCCGGACGCGCGCCGGAGCGGAACCTGCTGACACCCCAAGGAGCCTGATGAAGACGGACACCACTGGCGCGCCCACACCTCCGGCCAACCTGTTCCCACAGCAGGTGCGCTGCCAGATACCCGTCTGTGGCGTCCCGGACCGCACCATCCCGACTCCGCCCGTACCCCCGACCCGGAAGACGTCGCTGCGCTGTACCCGCAGCTGCGCAAAGCGTTCGAGGACGGCAAGAACGAACCCGGCGCCGCCGACTTCTACTACGGTGAATGCGACATGCGCCGCCACGACCTGGCCGGTACCACGCATGGTGAACGCCGCCTGCTGTGGGGGTACTGGCTGCTGTCCGGCTACGGCCTGCGCGCCTCCCGCGCCTTCACCTGGCTCCTCGCCGCCATGTCCCTGACCGTGCTGCTCCTGATGGGCTTTGGACTGCGACCCCGATCCCGCCACCACCGGCACCCTCACCGGCAGCAAGATCAGCCTTCACACCGGTACGCCCGACCCCACCCTGCCCAGCGGCGGCAGGACACAGCGCATGACCCTGGCGCGAGTGTCCCGTGCCACTGGATCTTGACCGTTTGCCATCGGACTTTGAGGACGCGAGTTTGTGTCATCGGAGTGTGATCACCGCAGGTCAGCGACTCAGCGCACCTTCGGTGCGCGCCGGGGGCGTGGTAAAACCCGTGGCGCGCTGGAGGTGTTTCTGTCTGCCCTGACGGCCATCTGCACGGGTGCAGCCTGTCGTCACCGTTCCGTCACAATAGTCGTCGCACGGAACCCTGCCGCTCTCCCGCCCTGTCTGCACTCACGTACCACGACCACGCGTACCGCGGGGCAACAACCGACGACCGAAACCCGCGGACGAGACGACTCAGGGGGACGACAGCATGCGTCACAGCAACGGCATTCGCAGGGCGGCTCTGGCGACGACGGCGGTCACGGCCGTCGCGGCGGCGGTGACCGGTATCCTGCCCGGCACCGCCATGGCGGCGAGCACCACCACCTCCACCCCGCCGCCCGCCTGCCCGGCCTCCGCCCTCCAGGTCAGCGCCTGGCAGGCCGTCCACCGGCCCGTCGGGACCGGGACCGGGGCGGCGGTCGTGCAGTTCACCAACGTCTCCCGGAGGACGTGCGTCCTGAAGGGGCATCCGACGGTCGCGGGCGCCGGCAACGGCTCCCCCGCCCACAACACCCCGCTCAAGGTCACCCCCACCGGCAGGGCGGCCACCGTGACGGTCCGGCCGCACGGCAAGGCGTGGGTGAAGCTGACCTTCGTCCAGGTCCAGGGGGAGGCCGACGGCTACTGCGTGTCGGGCAAGGACCCGGTGACCTATCCGACGATGGTCATCGGGCTGCCGCACTCCGGGAAGCACCAGGTCGCCCTGAACGACGGGGTGTGGGCCGAGTGCGACAACAAGGTGACCGCCACCCCGGTCTCGGCGGTCAAGCCTTCCTGACCCCACCGTCCCCACAGATCGAGCAGCCTGCACGACGATCGCAAGGCTCTGACCTGAACGTTTACGAGGAACTGCACATAAGTGCAGGTCAGCGACTCGGCGCACCTTCGGTGCGCCGAGTCGCTGACCTGCGGTGTTCAAACTCCGATGACACAACTCGCGTCCGTCGAAATCCGAGGGCAAACGGTCAAGATCCAGTGGCACGGGACACGACCCACCTGCTGCTCCCGGTTGCCGTATCCCCTGTCCCGGCTCAGGCGATCTGGTCCGTTGGTGCTGCTGTCGGTGAGGGGTGGCAGGCTGCGCCCATGAGGTATGACCTTGCCGTGGGAGGGCGAGCGGCCGGCGGATGACGCCGCTGCGGCCCGGTGCTTCACCGATCTGTACGACCGGTACATCGACACGCAGGAGCCTGCGGTTCCCCCGGTGGAGCGAATAGCGGCCTTCGTCTCTGCGCTCATGGAACGGTGGCCGGATCTCACCGAGGACGAGGACGACATCTCGCCGTGGTCGACCGGTCCGTTGATCAGGGAGGCCCGCGGCCCGCTGATCTACTTCCCCATGCGCTGGAGCATGGCGGTGGAGGCATCTGCCTGCGCGGCGGGGGTTGCTTCGTCAATGGGCCTCAACTGCTTCGACACGCAGGCAAGGCAACTCCGGCCCTGACGATGGCCCGGGAGCGGTCAGGACTCCCCTGGCCTGCGTCGACCAGATAGTTTGAGACGGGTTGCCACCCTTTCGCGTGACGGTATCCGGCTCTCGGCAACAGGGGTCCGCAGGGTGCTCCACCCTCGCAGTGACGGGGACGATCCCGGCAGGGCGGAGGTGTTCGTGGACGGGTCCGCAGTGGTGGCCTCGGCCCGGGAGTACGCCTCGGGCCGGACAGCCCCTCACCAAGATCTTCATGAGCCTTCTAGTCGGCGTTCTTCTGCCGGGCCTGCTTGTGACGAAGCTCTTCGGCGTGACGGGACTTGTTCGATCGCTTGTTGTGAGGGTGCGCTTTCTTCTTGCCACGCGATGCCGTGTCGGGCGTTGCGGCGACTCCACTGCCTGGTGTGCCTTGTCCGGTGTTGTGTACGGGTGGGGCCGTGGTGCCGTGGGCGCCTATGTCGGCAGCGGGCTCCTGGTTCGAGACAGCGGGGGCAGAGCCGGAGGCCTGATCGGTACCGGGGTCGCGCAGTTGTCCGGAGGGGAGGTCGCGGCTGGAGGGTTTGGCAGGGGCAGAGCCCTCCTCGTCGCTGAGAGCGGAGGCGCCTGGTGTGTCGGCTTTCGCGGAGGGGCTGCTCACCGCCCGTGCCGCCATGTGATGCGAAGTGCCGTCGGATACGGCAAGAGTGGAGGCCACGGCAGCCGCCAGCACGGCGGCCGTACCGGCGACCAGGCGACGTCCGCGCGCGGGCGCGGCCTTTGATGCGGCCGTGCTGGTGGCGTACGACGCGTGCGGGTGCGTGAAGTCAGCCCGCACCGGAGCCTGTCGGGGCACCTGGCTGGTGATGTTGGCCGGGGGTGGGACGGGCCTGGGACCGATCGCGCCGGCCAGGGCGGCCAGCGTCCGGGCGCAGTCGGGGGCTGATGGTCGGGCCTGCGCGTCCAGGGCGGTCATGTTCACCAGCAGGGCAGCGAACTCCTCCGGTAGGGAGTCGGGCATTCCGGGCTGCCGGTGGAGCCGCGCGATTGCGGCCTCCAAGGGAGCACCGTCGTATTCGAGTCGGCTCGTGACGCATTCGAGGAGCACCAGCCCGAGGGCGTAGACATCGGCGGACGGGCCGACGGACTGGCCGAGCACCTGCTCGGGAGACAGATAGGCGGCCGTGCCGACGAGTGTGCCGGTAGTGGTACAGGTGGTGGCGTCCAGGAGCCGGGAGATACCGAAGTCGGTCAGGTGGGGGCGGCCGGACGCGTCCAGAATGATGTTCGAGGGTTTCACGTCGCGGTGAACGATCCCTGCTTCGTGAGCGTGGGCCAGGGCACGTGCGAGGTCGGCTCCGAGGGCAGCGGTTTCCCTGGACGTCAGGGGGCCCGCGGCGATGCGCGCCTTCAACGTAGGGCCTTCGATCAGCTCCATCACCAGATGGGCACGCCCGTCATGCCGGCCGGCATCGTAGACGGTGACCAGCCCGGGGTGCCGCAACCGGGCAAGGATCACGGCCTCGTTGTGGAAGCCGTCCTCCGTGTCACCACCGGTACCGGCACGAAAGACCTTGACGGCCACCGGTCGTTTCAGACGCAGGTCGAAGCCACGGTGGACGTCGCCGGCGCCACCCGAGCCGATGACCGCGTCCAGGCGGTACCGTCCGCCCAGCACTGGTGCGGAACACCGGAACGGCGTCAAAGCCGACTGGTGCAGCCTCATGTCATCTCCTACTGCTTCCCCAGGTACTGCCCACAGGTGCGCCTCCAAGGTGGTGCCGCACCCGCGTACCCAGGTGGTGCCGGAGTACCCCTGCATCACTTTCCGCGGCCCCACCGCTGAGTCTGTCGGTGCGCTCGTAGGTCACGCACGTCCGATGCCTGCACCGCATCAGCAAGGGTCCGCGAACAGGGCCATCGAGCTCGTGCACGGTCGGCGGTGAGACGTGGCCTGCTGCCCAGCCAGTTGTTGACCGGCCTGCCCTGGGCACTCTGGTGGCTGGTGGTGTGCACGCCCTGACGGTGCACCGGGCGGTGACCGGGTCGCTGGTCAACTCTGCCCGCCAGATCTCGGCCACGGGCGGCGTCGTGGTTCTGGTCACGGTGGTCGGCGGCTCTTAGGTCGGTGTGACCGCACATCACGACTTCCGGATCGCATGAGCGCAGGCGCCGTACTGAGCCTGGCGACGTCAGCGCTCGGTGTGCACCTCGGCCGTGGCGGCGGCCCGGACCAGGCGGCGTCCGCCGCGTCGAAGGAGCACGAGGTGACCCTTGCTACTCGCTTTCGGGTGAGTACTTCCCCCGCGGTGGGGCGGCGTGTGCCGGCGGTTCGCTGCCTCGGGCCAGCGCTCCCAAGGGTCCGGTAGCCGGTGGGCCGTCAACATGGTGCATCTCGCCCTCCTTGTTTCTCAGTGGAGTTCACCCGGTGAAGCCGCCGTGTGCCGAAGGGGCGGGCATCAAGGCCCGCCCCCTCTTCAGTACCTGTGGATCACCAGCCGATGCCGAGCGTCAGCCCGGTCGGCGGGTTCGCGTTGCCCAGGATCTGCACCGACGACTGGTCGTTGATGTCGTCGTAGGGGAAGGCATAGGCACGCTTGTCGAGACCGACGGTGTGCAGGAAGGCGGCGTAGTCGTTCTTGATGCCTGCGGTGTAGTAGGCGGACGGGGTGTACCAGACCGAGGTGTCGAGGGCCACGCCCCGGTTGAACGCGGCGCAGAACTCCGCGCCGAGTTGCTTCTCCGGGTCGCTGCCCGAGGCCAGCGCGCCCGCGCAGGCCACGACGTCCGGGGAGGACGGCTTGGCCAGTGTGTAGGGACCGGCGCCGTTCTTGGTGAAGGTGAGGGTGTTCCCGGAGACCTGTCCCGAGAAGGTCTCACCGAGCCGGGTGAGCTTGAAGGGGTGGGCGGCGTAGTAGGACCAGGTCTGATCGACGTACGCCTGGAGGTAGTTCGCCTGGGAGCCGCCCGCGAGGAAGAGGCTGGAGGAGCGCGGGGCGACGATACGGTACGTGTTCTGCAGCGGTCTGAAGGCCGCGCCCACCGAGGCGGCGTACTGCGACATGACCTGGGCGCGGGTCAGCGTGATGCCCCGCGTGGTGTCGTAGCCGCTGGAGATCTGCGTCAGCCGCGAGGTCATCGGGAAGCCGAACTGGTCGACCTGCGTGGTGTTGCCGCCGAAGGACACCTGTCCGAAGACGTACGTGTACTCGTACCAGTCGTAGTAGACGTCCGTGTTGGGGTCGTTCGGATTGCGCAGGTCGGGGCCGCCCCAGCCCTGGTCGTCCGGGGACACCGGGATGTACAGCGGGGAGCCGAGGGACACGTAGATCCGTCCGCCGCGGATCGATGTGGGTGAAGGCACCGAGCCGCCCGACTGGGCCAGCGTGAACGACATGTTCGGGTAGTTCACGCCGTTCTTGGTCAGGTGGCCGGGCGCGGTGGCGTCCAGGTGATTGATGTGCGTCATCGTCCCGTCGGACTTCATGTACGACCACTGACCGGGCGTCACCTGGCCGAGCACGGTGACGTAGATCTGTGAGTTCCCGTACGTGCCACGGGTGTTGTTCTGGAACGAGATCGGGAAGCTGCCGGTACCGCCGCCACCGCCGTCACCTCCGCCTCCGCTGCCGACGGTGTAGGCGAAGTGCGGGGTGTCGTAGAGCGGGCCGCTCTTCTCGTACGTGAACCAGTACTCCAGTGTGAAGCCGCCCGGCAGGCCGCTGACGCTCTGCTGCCAGGTGCCCGCGTTGTTCGTCATCCGGAAGTTCTGCTGTCCGGCGGTCGGCGACAGGTAGTGCACATCGACAAGGGATGCGGGTGCGGCCGGCTTGAACCAGATCTGGACCGAGCCGGTGCCTGCCGGGGTGACCCCTTGGGTGTAGTCGGCGGCGGCCCTCGCGGGCGCCGCCCCGGCCAGGCCGAGTGCCAGCACCGTGAGGAGGGCGGTCAGGACGGCCGTCACCAGCCGCCCGGCCCCGGGGCCGAGCGCTCCGGACCTGGCCGCGGAGTGTGTGGTCATCGGTCGACTCCCTTGTCAGTGGCTGAAGTCGAACCAGTTGACGTTCACGAAGTCGGCCGGCTGCCCGCTGGTGAAGGTCAGATAGACGTCGTGCGTTCCAGTGACGGAGCTGATGTTCGCGGGCACCGTCCGCCAGGCCTGCCAGCCGCCGGTGTCGGCCACCGCGAAGCTGCCGATCGGCGCGCTCGTACGGCTGTCGAGGCGCACCTCGACCAGTCCGCTGACACCGCCCGCCGCGCCGCTCGCGACCCGGCCGTAGAACTGCCTGGCCGCCGTGGAACCGAAGTCGACGCCCTTGTACAGCGCGTAGTCGCCGTTCGCGAGCGTGCTGATGTTCTGGCCGCCGCCCGTGTCGGTGGTGGTCTCGGTGCCGACGCCGGCCTGGCCGTCGTACGACTCGGCCTGGATCGCGCTGTACGCGTCACGGTTGCCGGACGGCGGTGGGGTCGTGGGCGGCGGGGTGGTGCCGCCGCCGGCCGACCGGAGCACCTGGACGTAGTCGACCACGAGCGGGTGACCAGGGTCGGTGCCGCCGTCGGGCCCGCCACCGAAGGCCGCCGGGAACTCGCCGCCCATCGCGACGTTCAGGATGATGAAGTAGCCGTGGTTCGTGGCGTTGGCCCAGGTCGTCGCGTCGACCTGATTCTGCCTGACCGTGTGGAAGTTGACGCCGTCGAGGTAGAAGCGCATCTCCTCGGGGCTGGTCGACCTGTCCCACTCGACGGCGTAGGTGTGGAAGCCGCCCTGGCAGGTCGTGCCCGCGCAGGCCTTCTGGCCGCCGATGCCGGACTTCTCGTTGCAGGGGCCGCCCGGGCTGGTGCCGCAGTGCATCGTGGCCCACTCGTTGTTGATGCCCTGGACGTTCTCCATGATGTCCAGTTCGCCCACGCCGGGCCAGTTCCACCAGTTGCCGCGGTAGGGGGCGCCCAGCATCCAGAAGGCCGGCCAGTAACCCTTGGCGGCGGCGCCGGTCACGTTCGGCATCTGGAGGCGGGCCTCGACGCGCAGCTTGCCGCCGGCGGGCGGCTGGAAGTCGGAGCGGTTCGTCTCGACACGGCCGGACGTCCAGTTGCCCGCGGTGTCGCGCCGTGGGGTGATCCTGAGGTTTCCGGCACCGTCGAGCGAGACGTTGCTGGTGCTGGAGGTCATCGTCTCGACCTCCCCGGTGCCGAAGCCGGCGGGCCCGCCGGGGTAGCTCGTGCCCGTCGTGTACTGCCAGTTGGCCGTGTTGATGCCCGATCCGGCGGGCCCGTCGAAGTCGTCGAGGAAGACCTGGGACCAGCCGGACGGTGGGGTGGGGGCGGACGCGTCCGCGGGGAGGGCGGCGGCCGTGGCGACGGCTGCGGCCAGGCCGAGTGTGCCGAGCACGGCGACGAGCGCCCGCCCGAGGGGGCGCCGTGTGGGTATGCCGGAGGTTGCGCTCATGGGGAGGCCTCTCGGGTACGGAGGGATGTGCGCGGGTGCTCTTGAGAGCGCTCTCAAGGCGCGATCACTGTGCTCTCGCACCCTCCGACCGTCAAGAGTTAAAACAAAGAAAGTCTTTCCGGCGCAGGGGAGTTCACCCGGTGAAGGCGCAAACGGGCTGGAGCGCGCTGCCGTCCTTCCAGTCCGCCCAGGACAGGTTCCGGCCGTTCAGGCCGTTCGACGGGTCCACGGTCCTCTCGCCCGAGTTCTTCACGATCACCACGTCGCCGAGCATCGAGCTTTCGTAGAACCTGTAGCCCGCCACGGAGCTGTCGTTCGCGCCCTTGGCGTCGTGCAGGCCGACGCAGCCGTGGCTGGTGTTCTCGTGTCCGACACCGTGGTGGCCGCAGACTCGCTGCTCCACCCGCAGGTGCGCCAGCCCGACGGTGCCCGCATCTACGACCTCCTCACCCAAGGAAGGCAGCCGGGCTCCTCGGGTTCGCGCCATTTCGGCCGGTCCTGGGCGTCGAGGACGTAATTCTGCACGAAGATCTGCCGCAGGGCCTGGACCTGCTCGCCGTCGCGGAGGGCGGGTAGGTAGCGGTGGACGTAGCGCGGGAGCAGGCGTGCGTCCTCGCCGGTCTCCTTGATCCGGGTCTTCGGCTTGGACGGGTTCTTCCCGAGCCGGGCCGCGCGTCCCTAGCGCTTGGCCCACTCTTCGTTCACCAGCGCGACCAGCTCGTGCGGCGCCCGGCGGGCGAGTTCCTCCAGGGCGGCTCGCATGGCCTCGGTCACCAGCTCCAGGCGGTTCAGGTCGCGGACCGCGGCCAGGACGTGGGTGGAGTCGGTGCGCCGCCGGCCGCGCTCGCGGACCAGGCCGACGGCCCGGATCTTCTCTGGCGCGAGGTCCAGCAGCTTGTCGGTTCGGCCCTCCACGGCCAGGCGCGCGCGGAAGTCGGTGAGAACGCTGTGGTGGAACCCGGGGTCCTCCAGCTCCACGCCCAAGGCGTACTTGAAGTCGATGCGGTTGCGTACGGACTCGGCAGCCTGCCGGTCGGACAGTCCCAGCAGGAACTGCAACACGGACACCGTCGCCAACTGAGCAGGTGACAGGCCCGACTTGCCGTCCCTGGGATACCACTCCTCGAAGTCCTCATCACTCCACAGGCCGTTGAGGTGGTCACGGATGGCCATGGCCGTGGTGCCGCGCGGGTTGCGCGCCCGCGCCACCCGCACCGTCAGCTCGGGAACCACACAGCCGGTACGGGAGCGAACGCACATCTCGGACCTCCGAAGTCGCGGGGCCCAACCGTGCCTTCGCACCGGCAGCCGAGTCCGCTGATCTCGGGGCGCTCTCCACAAACGAGTGAACCGCCAACACCCCACCCGGCACCGCAGCAACACGGGCATCACCAACCACGAACGTTCCGTTCGCCCAACGGTCACCATGCCCACAAGGGACTATCCGGCGGTCGGCCGACGGGTCGATCAGGCATCTGACCAGGACGAACACATCGCTCGGGTAGAGCGCTCACCCTGCTCAGACATACCGGATTCCAAGATCCCCGACAGCGTCAGGCAGTCAGCGCCCGGCGGACAGCACCAGGTTCCGGCGACTTCCGTCCCGGCCCGGCCGCCGGGCCGAAGGCGGGTGCGGCGCGGCGGGCCCGGCCGCCGCGCAACCGGCTGAGTGCGCCCGGCCCCCGGCCGCGGCCGTGCCGCCCATCCCGCCCCGGCGGCGGCCAGGAGCGGGCCCCGGCCGTGGAGGGCCTGCGCGATCGGCGTCATCATCACCAGGCTGACCGGCAGCTGGACGGCGGCCAGGTGGTGCTGTCCGCCGGCGGCTTCGGCGGCCAGGGCGAGCAGCTCCCCCACCGTGAACGCCTCCTCCTCCAGACCCGCCCACGTCGCGACGCCGTACCCCGCCACATGCCCAGCCGCGACCTCATCCTCCCGGACGGCGAAGGCGTCCCGGATCACGCGGTGCAGGGCGGGGCGGTCGCCAGGGTAGGCGCGCTCGGGGTTGTACGGCAGGACCAGGTCCAGGCGGTCGCACCCGAGCTGCTCGCGGTTGCGGCCGGTCTGCCAGCGCACGTAGTCGGGGGCCAGGCTGTGCCCGGCGGCGGCCTGGTCCTGGTCGAGGACACCGTCGTTCACGGCGTCGGTGCCGGTGGCCGCGGTGAAGTACCCCGTCTTGGTGGAGACGTTCAGCGACGGAACAGACAAGGGAGGCACCACGTGAGCACCGATCAGCCGGGCGCCGACGCGTACGGCCAGGAGCCGGCCCGCATCAGCCACCACCAGCACGAGGCCACCGACGCTCGGTTCACGGTCTTCCAGGCCATGGACGCCGCCGGAATCGGACACGAGCAGGCCGACGACATCGTGTCGAAGCTGGAGGCCGGGGCGGTGGTCGGCGCCCGCACCTGGATCTCCGAGAGCAGCCCCCTGGGCGCGGGGCGGAGCAGCAGTTCGAGGACGGCTGGTTCGCCGGCGTCCGCGACGTCGCCGGCTACCTGCTACGCATCGCCGACACCACCGCCACCACCGCCACCACCCAGCGGGGACGCGCCGCCTCCCACGCCCTGCTGCCCGCCCACCTCCGGCAACCGACTGTCCCGCCCCGGCGAGCAGAGGCACCGGTCGAGGAACCGAGCCGTCGGCCGCGGCGGCCGCGGCTCTCGACGGGGAGGGAGCCCGGGCAGCAGCACTGCGTTGCACCTGGGCCTTGAGCGACCCGGGCCACTGATTCCTGCCCGACGCGTCGGACGAGGTCCTGGCCGTGGCTCCTCGAATCGGTGCCGGCCGCGCTACGGGGGAGGTGGTGAGGCAGGTGCTCTACTGATCGTTCAGCATGGAGAGCGACCCGGTGCAGCCGTGCCAGGTACCGTCCGCCGAGTCGTAAACGCATGCTGCGTAGTCGACTGAGCTGCCCCTGCCTCCGTAGGCATTGGCAGAGGAGTTCTCATAGAAGTCCTTGTTGCAGTGACCCCATTGACCGGAACCCAGCTTGTTCACGCATGAGCCCTGGCGATAAAGTTTCCAGTTACCGCTCGAATCGGCCAGGTAATTGTCCCAGGAGTTGGTGGCCGAGTGGCCGTCGGCGCTGGTGTCCTTTACCCACAGAACGTCGCCGTAACGCGCGAAGCAGGCCTCAGAGCCCGTCCTGGAAATGGCGTTGGCGAGACAGTCCTGAGGTGGGGTGCCGCCCGACACCGCTGTGTCCCACTCGTAGGCCTGCACAGCGGGTGTCGCAGTCGCCGGTACTGCGGCCGAGGCGGGCCCCGGCATCAGGAGCAGTCCTCCCAGTGCCGTCAGACCGGCCGCGGATGCCAAAACGGGAAGGCGTAATCCCATCGATTTCATTCCCTCCTGCAAGCTCATTGGCGCCGCACTATAGTGGCGCGGCAACATTCGGGGTGCGAGGCGAGAACCGGTCAATTAGACGTCAAGGAATTCGACGACCCGCCGCGATGATCGGGCTATGACGGATCGCAGCCCGCTGGGCGCCGGAGAGCACCGGTCTGAACACCCTCAACCCCGCCGGGACCTCACCCCACGCGCCCGACTCCCCCGCCCCGCCCCCTTCCGCCCGCGCAAGACCGACACGGACCACCGTGCCGCCGCGCAGCCCTCGGAAGGATCAGAAGTGCCGTTCTCAAGGCAGTGGAACGGAGCGGGGCGGCCGCCCCCTGACAGCCACGCCGCAACAGATACCGCCCCACGGCAGTGGCCCCACCCTTCCTCGACACCTGACCATCGAAAACACCCAGCTCTGATGTGCCGTCACTGACACCACCCACCGACACCAGACCGGCACATCGCACGTAGGAGACTCCGGATGTCTCGGGACCCGCACACGCCCTCCCATACCCGCCCGACCCGACCCGGCCCGGCCCGGCCCGGCCAGCGCAGGGATGCCGTCGGAGACCCCGCTGCTGTCGGTGCACGCCGCCGTGGTGTTCCTGACGGCTGTCATCATCGGCCTTGTCATGGGCGGCCTCATGTTCTCCACGACAGGTCCGTGCCAGCGGCCGTCGCGACGGGCCTGGTGGCCGCTGGAGGCAGCGTTTCCGTCCTGTCGGCTTCGGAGATCAGGGTCGTGTCGGTGCAGGACGACGGCGAGCGACGTGATCCGGATCGGTGTCAGATCCCGGACGACCAAGGCTTGCTGCCCGGGCCACGAAAGCTGGTCGGTGCGGGTGCACGGCTCCTATCTGCGGTTTCCCGCCGATCTTCCCGTGGCAGGACGGCGGGTGGTGCTGCGGCTGCTGGTCCGGCGGTTCACGTGCGAGGACGCCTCATGCGGGCGGCGGACGTTCGTCGAGCAGGTCACGGGCCTGACCCGCCGACACAGCCAGCGGACCGAACGAATGCGGTCGGCGCTGGCCGAGGTCGGCCTCGCGGTGGCCGGCCGAGCCGGCGCCCGGCTGGCCGACGTCTTCGGGGCTAGGTCGTGTCTCCCAACTCCGTTGAGGAATCGGGGCTTCGACGATGCTCGTAGAATCATGACGTGGCATTCATGAGCACCCCGCACTGCTGCTTCCTGTGATCGGAAGGCGCTGAGGACGATGCCGGACGGCGTCGCCCTCCTTGGTGTGCCTGCTTCGTGAACCACGCTCCCGACGCTGCCCGTTCCTTTCTGAGGCAGTGAGCGCGCGTGCAGGCACGGTCTCTTTCCGTCACCCTTGCCAGGAGTGCCTCGTGTCTGTGTCGCTTCCCCCTGCCCTCGCACTGTCCCTCGACCTGCTGTGCTGCCCAACGTGCCGCACGCGCCACCTGCAGCCCGACCGCGGTGCACTGCGCTGCCTGGTAGGCCATACCTTCGACATCGCCCGCCACGGGTACGCCAGCCTGCTGACGGGCACCCGCGCCACCAGCGGCGACGATTCAGCCATGGTCCAGGCCCGGGACCGATTCCTGTCCACCGGCGCCTACGCGCCCATCCGCAAAGTCGGGGCCCGCCTGACGGCCGGCGCCGTGTCTGAGCCGGCCACGGTTGTGGACGTGGGATGCTGGCCGTCGTGGTCACTCCGGGCCAGGTCCACGACGCGCAGGTCCTCCCCGTCTTGCTGAGCGACATCCGGGTGCCGCGACTCGGCCGCGGCAGGCCGCGCACCACACCGGACGCTCTACTCGCAGATAAGGCGTACTCCTCCAAGCATGTGCGCGCAGACCTCGCGGCCCGTGGCATCCGCACCGTGATTCCCGAGCGCGCCGATCAGCAGGCCAACCGAAAGAGAAAGGGCCGCAGCGGCGGACGACCCCGCGTCCTGGACACCGACACCTACAAGCGCAGGAATGTCGTGGAACGATCATTCAGCCTGCTCAAGCAGTGGCGGGGCCTGGCAACCCGCTACGACAAACTCGCGAGCGTCTATCGCTCCGCAGCACTGCTGGCGGCGGTCATCGCCTGGCTACGAGGTTGAGAGACACGGCCCAGGCGCCGTCGTGCCCGGGGCGGGCTGAATTCAATGAAGGACACTGACGGCCCGGGCGATGACCAGCAGCGAGGTGAGCAGGGCGGAGACACTTTGGATGCTCATCAGGAGCTTGGCGCGGGTGGACAGCGGCATGGTGTCGGTCGGGCTGAAGGCCGTGGAGTTGGTGACGGACACGTACAGGTAGTCCGTCAACGTGGGCACCCAGTCCGATGCACGGCTGGCGCCGTCGGCAACCTCCTCGACAGCGTCGTCGTTCTCGTCCTGTGAGAAGCGGAAGTCGGCCAGGGGCAGTGCGGCGCGGGGTGCCTGAGTGCGGCTGACGGGACCACCCCGGTCCAGCTCCCAGTAGGCCAGTCCGAAGACGATGATGTTGGTGAGCCAGACCTGCAGTGCGGCGACGAGCAGGCCGCGGCCGTCCTTCACACCCGCGTAGAGGAGCTCGTGGATGAGCAGTCCCAGTGCGACGAGGTTGCTCGCCGCGATGACAGCGACCAGGGTCAATGACAGTGCGCGGAATGTTTTCGTCTGGCGGGTCAGTCGCTTTGGGTTGATCGCGACGAGCGGGACGAGGAGGAGGAACTCCAGCGCTGGCAGCACGTAGCGCGGGGCGAGCAGAAGCCGTTGGGGCAGGGCGAGGTAGAGGGCGATGGCCGCGAGCGTCGCGATCACTGCGGGCAGCCGGGCTTCTCCTCTGCGCTCGTGGCGGGGGTGCCGGGTGCGGGCATCCGCTCGCGTGCGGGTCACGGTCCCTCCTCTCCTGTTCGCCTCTGCCGGCCATCTGGCACACGCGCTGCATCGGCACGGTTGTGGGCCCCTCGGCGCATGTACCGACAGTGTGGAGCAACTGCCCCGATTCGCAGGTTCGAAGCCACGGCCCGACCCCAGTGTTTCCGATTGGGGCGGGATTCTGGACAGAGACGGCTGCGGCGATTGTGAGGTCGTCCCCGGTCCTCAGGTCGACACTGCGGGAGATCGACCGGGAGGTGGGCGGGCTTGAGTGCCCATGGAGGGCAGTGACGCGGTCGATCTCCGAGGCCCGCCTCGGTATCACCGCCTTGCGCCCGCGACCACCTCCCGGCTGAGCCCACACACAGAAGGTGGGCCACCCTCGAACCGAGGCGACCCATCTGGAAGCCCGTCTTCGCTGCAGGGTTGGTTCGCTCTTCTGTTGTCGCGTGCGACTGCGCGGCTGGCCGCGTCCCGCTACCCGGCGGCCTCATGCAGAACACCGGCAGCCGACCAGGTCAGGGCCACCATTCTTGTGAGGAGTCCGAGGCACAGCAGAACGAGGGCGCGGGGTGGGTCTGCAAGAGATCCGCCCCGCGCCGTGCCGTCGGCCGTCTGCTTCGGCGCTCGCGGCGTCACGGTTGCCGCTCTCGTGAAAGGCCGGATGGCCCAGTGGTCAGCCGGCCTGGGATTTCGCCTGCTGAGAAAGAGAGCTTGCCAGTTCGCCGAGGCGAGCCGCGTCTCGTTCAAGACCTCTCGCGCCGAGGAAGCGAAGGAGCTCGAAGAAGGTCTCGTCCGACGAGATTTTCGTGCAGGAGCATGGCGAGCGAGCCGGGCTCGTCGTAGGGCACCTTCCGCGGTTGCTGATCGGCGTGCGCAGTGGTCTCGGTCGAGCCGGGGGCGCAGCAGCTGGGCGCACACGGTCGCTTCGGCGGCGAGGCCGGCCGGACTGCCCAGCACGGGGAAGGCGGCGCGGACGCGGGCGGCAGTGTCCGGCTGGAGCAGCGAGTAGGCGTAGAGCGTGGCGGCGTCGAACCCCTCCGGAGCGCGCCCCCATCCTTCCCAGTCCAGCAGGCGCAGCGGTTCGGTGAGGTTCGCCCCGTGCACATCCGCATGGGCTGCGGTCCAGCAGGAGACGGCCGGGGCCGGGATGCCCGCGAACTCGGGGATGGCCCGCTCCATGCTCTCGACCCCAGCGGACCGTCCGTCGCGGAATGCGCCTTTCAGCCACTCTTCACCCACCTCGTGCTCAACCGCGCAAGTTGAAGGCCGATCGAATCCTCGACGAAGCACACGAGACCGCGGTGCGCGTCTTCGGGATCGCCCCCGAGATAGCAATGAAGTACGTCAAGGCCGCCCACCCTCAGCGCTTTGGCAAGGAGCCGACCCAGGCGTGACCGAGGGAGGCGATCTGAGCAACACTGCCTTAGCAGGGCAGGACGATGGGCGGCTGAAGGTCACTTGGGGGAATATGAAACTGGCCATGAGCAACGATTATGCGGCGATCGTGTCCTCGGCCATCGTCACGATCCTGGTTG
The DNA here is from genome assembly GCF_055600785.1 of Streptomyces sp. NPDC038200. Taxonomy (NCBI): domain Bacteria; kingdom Bacillati; phylum Actinomycetota; class Actinomycetes; order Kitasatosporales; family Streptomycetaceae; genus Streptomyces; species Streptomyces sp. NPDC038200. The sequence goes on along the minus strand of NZ_JBVJYH010000022.1, from coordinate 115,243 downwards.
TGGGGTTTGTCGAACTTCACGATCTGAAGAAGCGAGCCAGAGAGCAAGTACTCGCTGACGAGTCACAGAACCTCCCGCGATTGCAGGCCTTCTTTGAGCGCCTCCGTGCTGGACACCAGCTCACCGAGGCGGAGCTGCAGACCGCGATCGCTGTGCGCGAGGAACGCAAGGCCATGGGCGCCACCTTCGTGTTGCAGTGGTGGTTGTCGACCGCGTGGACCTTCCTCTGCGGGGTGCTGGTCAGCGCACTGGGATTGACTCTTCTGTGGGCCGCGATCGACGGTCATGGCCCAGCGCGATGGCTTGCCTGGTACACGTTGCTGTGCACCGGCTTGGGCATCCTCGTCGTGCTCATCGGCGCCGTAATGAAGGGTGCAGCAGAGTCTCGCGCCATGAGGCGTGCCTTGCAGTCTCAATGGGACTCTTTCGACAACGAGTTCGAAACGCTCTATCGGCAGATCAACGAGTACGAACAGAGGCGGGATGCGGAGGAAGGGTGAGCACCGGGTGCTGAATACCCCGAGGTCCCACGCGGGGCCGACCAGGAAACATAGCTGCTGATCGCGCAGCTTCATCAACCAAGGACGAACCCATCGGCCACGTTGCTACTGAGCCCTCGGCCCCCTTCCGGTTCCCGTGAATTCCCCTCCAGGAATGCACGAACCCGTCGGCCTGGCGCAGAGTTGAGTTCGATTGGATGGTGCGGCTCGGTTGGGTCCGCTCGCCGCAGTCGATCGAGGTCCGCTTCGGCACAAGCCGGGCCGGGGCCGTCGACGTCGCGCTCTACACCACGGCATCCGTCGACGCCGTCCTCCCCGCGCACCCGGAGGTCGACTGACAGCGCTGCCAGAACGGGAACGTGTTGCCGATCGTGCCGCGGGCGCCTTCCCAGACGCGGTGTCCGGCGTAGCGCTCGTAGCCCCAGACCTCACGTGCGAGGCGGGCCTGGGACATGGTGCCGTTGTCGAGCTCGAAGAGGCGAACCTCGCTGGTCTTCAGCGCGAGGACGGCATCGGTGTTGAAGCTCAGGCCGGTCTCCTTGATGGCGTGGTTGACCCCGAACAGAGCCTCGTACTCGCGAGCGCGATCCTTTGAGCGCTTGTTCCCTGGTTCTCACGAGGGGCCGGGGACGTTGTCGGTGACGGCCGATACCTTGCGATCATGGGTGTCTATCTGGTGAGTGTCGCCGCGCAGGACTGGTCGCGACCGGGGGAGGACGGGTACGGGCACGTCGCCGCCGCGCTGAACACCGAGCTGGAGCGGCGCGGGCTGCCCTCTTACGAGCTGCGGCCGGGCGCACGGGAGGCGCCGGGCTGGTTCGAGGAGAAGGTCAGCCCGTCCATGGACGGCTTCGTGGCGCTGTGCAGGACGCGGCTGACCGACGCGGAGCTGTCGACCCTCCTCGACTGGAGCGTGCTGGTGCCGTTCGCGCTGGAGAAGGAGATCGTGCTCCCCGTCGGCACCGCGTACTCCGGCGAGGAGACAGCGGTCGCCGGGGCCCCGCAGGTGCTCGCCCTGGCCGAGCGGCTGGCCGGCGCCGTCGGACTGCCCGTCGACGCGATACCGGCGGGCGAGAACCTCGCACTGAGCCTGTGGTTCCTGGAGGGCGGGGCGGAGCGGACCGCCCGGGTGCGACCGGGACGGTGGGCCGAGGACCGGGACGCAGCCTTCTACGTGGCGCTCTACCTACGCGCCGCGCAGTACTCCCTGCGGTACGGCTGCCCGATGACCTACTCCTGAGCCACGGCAGCCGCCGAACGGACGCAGAGGCCGTCTACGGGTCCAGGTCCGGGTCTGGGCCGGGGGCGTGTCCGCCGCGCGGGCGGAACACCTCCGCGGCGGCGGGGAGGAAACGGCTGCGCGCTGTTGACGAAGAACGCGCGGCGGAACGCCCCCGCGTCGGCGGGAAGGGCACTTCCTGACTCACTGGTCCACCGACTGAGAGCGCCGCGCAGGTGGTCGGCGGCGGTGGGGATGTGGACGGTGTCGGTGCGGCGGTCCTCGGTGAGGATCTGAGCGCACACGCCGGTGTCGCCCTGGACGATGCGGACCACGTTCACGTAGAGGAAGGGCAGGGAGTCGGCGACGCGCGGCAGCATGGCGAGGGGGGCGGCGAGGCGTTCGCGTGCATCGCCGCCTCTTCGCGGTGCGCTCACGTGGTTCTGGCCGGGGCGAGGCTGAGGAGGCCGACGCCGTAGGCCTTGCCGCGGCAGATACCTGTGACGATGGCTTGGGTGAGGGCATCGGGGTCGGTGATGGTGGCGGTGCCGTCGTAGCGGATCAGGCTGCGCCGCATGGGTCGGGGCGTCGGCGCCTCGTGGCCTTGCGGGGGCAAGGTTGGTGGGGGTGAGGATGTGGAGCTGGAGGCGCGCTGTGTCCACCACTGATCGGCATCCGGCCCGGACGGCGGAAGGACGCGGCCCCTTTGGCCTTTGTCCTCGAGCGGCAGACGCTGCCGTTTGACGGGTTGAGGACGATCCGGTAGTCGACGGCCATGCCTTTGCGCAGGGCGGCGAACAGGGGAGCCAGGTCCTTGATGTCGGCGCGACCCTCTACCGGTTGCCGGGCCAGGTGGCCAGCACAACATCTACTCAGGGGCAGATGTAAACAAGGTTGCCCGGCGGAATGAGGTCGTCCGGGCCGCCGTGGAACCAGCTACTGTTGTCGTAGAGCAGCTTGTAGACGTTGATTCCGAACCTCGCCGCATACTGGGAAAAGGTGTCCCCGGCCCGCGAGGTGATGCGGCTGCAGGCCGCCGGGTGTGCGGTGCTCTGGGGGGCCGATTCCGCAGACGCTTCAGTGGCCGCTCCCGTCAGAGTGCCGAGCACGATTCCTACGGCCACGCCGAAGGACGCAATGACGCGACGTTTGTGCATGGTCTCCCCCGTGGGCCTGATAGGCGACTTGGTCGTGATCACAGTTGCACAGTGCGCAAGGCGTAACAACGGTGATAATGAGCCATCGCTATTTCAGCGTGCCCGAGCACATGTTCCATTCCCACTCCCTCGGGAAAGCACCCGGCGTGAGGGATGATTTCAATGAAGGGCAACAGCCCGGCATTGACACAGGGCTCGCTCAAGGCGCCATGCCGACGTGCAGCTCAACCCAATGGATACCAATAGAGACGCATCGAGCGGCCACGCCGACTGGGCGGTGACGGCTCAGGGGCCCGTCCGGCTGGCGATGGCCGCGGCGAAGTACGGAAGCCGCCTGGTCCATGTGTCCAGCGACGCGGTGTTCTCCGGCGCCCGAGTCCATTACGACGAGTCGTGCCTCCCTGACCCCATCACCCCGTACGGGGCGGCGAAGGCGGCGGCGGAGACCGGGATCCTCCTCGTGCATCCGCAGGCCGTCGTCGCCCGCACGTCGCTGATCATCGGCGATGGGGATTCCGTGCATGAGCGCGTCGTGCATGCACTGGCCGCCGGTACCCGCGACGGTGTCCTGTTCACCGACGACATCCGCTGCCCGGTGCACGTCGCCGACCTGGCCGCCGCCCTCCTGGAACTGGCGTGCGGCGACGCGGCCGGCGTCCACCATCTCGCAGGGCCCGACGCTGTGAGCCGTCACGAGCTCGGCATCCTCATCGCCAGGCGTGACGGCCTGGATGCCTCCCGGCTGCCCACAGGCTTGCGGGCCCACAGCACACTTTCCGGCGCCCTCGACGTACGCCTCGACAGCCGGGCCACCCAGCGGAAACTACGCACCACACTGCGCGGTGCCCACCAGTTCTGCACCACACCAGCGTGACAGCCCAGCCCGACACCGAGCTGCGGGCTCGGGCCGGAGCGCAGGTGGAGGCAGCCGGGCCAGCCGGACGCGTGGACAGGGTGACCCGCCGGCTGACGCGGCGGCGGAGTCAGGTCAGGCGCTGGGCAGCCGGTCCGGGACGGTGAGCTCGAGACGGGTGCCGCGGCGGATCTCCCGGGCGAGGCTGAAGATCTGGTTGGCGCTGGGTGCGCCTTGGGTGACGTACCGGATGATGCGGTAGACCTCGTAGCGCAACTGGGCATCGCTCTGGTCGAAGGCCTCGTGCTGAAGCCGGTCGAGCCGTCGGCGCCCGGCGGCCGCACGCCGCAGTACGGCGTCGGCGAGCGGTCCGGAGGCATGTCCGTCGTGGACGTTGAGGCCGTCCTCGGTGTTCTTCACGGCGCTGTTCCTTTCGGCCCGGATACCGGTGCCTTCGGGGTGAAGACGGTCTGCCGGTTCCGGACGGGCGGGAATGTAGGGCCTCTGCACCCTTACCGTCTCGCGCAGCCCGAAGGCTGGTGAACGGCCGGCAGGCGGTGGCGGTGCGGACGGCGGCGCGGTGGGCGGCTCAGCGGCAGATCTTGCCCGTGGTCGGGGCGCGGCCGGGCAGCGGGCGCGCCCCGCTGGCGGGATCCGCTCAAGCGGCATACGGCTGCGTCCAGGCGGACGGCGGGTGGATCGCCAGCGCTCACAAAGGCGGGGGCCATCGGCTCCGGGCGGGGGCGGCCTTTTGACCGGTTCTGGGGGCTGACCTGTGTTGATGCGTCGAACGTGAAGGGTACGTCGTTTCCGGGTCCTGCGTGATCGGCTCGCACTCGCGGTCCGCGTGCTGCCACCATCGGCTCACCGCGCCGGGCGAAGTCCCGCCGGGCTCGCGGTCGTTCGACGCCCCAGCCCACGCACCAGGAGATACCGGCATGCCCGTGCCCCCGTCCACCGGCGCCACCAGCGCCCAGCCGGCCGCCCCGGCCGCGATCCGGCGTCTGGGAGGCGGTGAGGCCTGTGTCCTCATCGCCTCCATCACCGCGGTGACCGTGCTCGCCATCCTTCAGCGCCCGATTCCTGCCGTCCTGACGGCGCTTGTCGCCGCAGTCTGTCTCCTGCTGCTGCCCGGCCGCGCGAGCCGCCTGCTCGCCACGCTCTCCGCGCTCGCCTCGGGAAGCCAGGAATGAGCGCGGGTCGGATCGGCAGGCGGACGGATGAGCCGGAGGAACTGACCGCGCTGCGCGGATGGATGCGCAACGCCAAGGGCGAATGGACCTTCGACCGCATCGTCCGCCACGGGGCGAAGGCCGGGATGCCCGTCTCCGACAAGACCCTGCGGCGAGCTCTGACCTCGGACAGCGGGCTGCCCAGGCGGCCCACCGTTCCGCCATCGGTGCCGGTGAGAAGGCCACCCGGGCCCTGCTGGACGGTCGCGCGAGGATCCTGTCCGGGCCGCCTGGGCCGGTGTCCTCCTACCCGTGCGCGGTGTACGAGTGGGTCGAGGGGCGGCGCCACCAGGATGAGACCGTCCGGTCGTGGCTCGCGGAGCCCGAACTCGACAGGTACGACCAGCAGCTGCGTGACGAGGAAGAGGCCGAGCACCGGCACATGGTCGCCTGGGTCGACTCGCTCACCGACGACGAGCTCGACGAGATGCAGCAGCAGGCCAGGTCGGCGGCCGGCGCCCTTGGCAACCTGCGCGCCGAGCCGGCCGAGTACATCGCACGCGTCGACGCGGCTGGGGGCACCGACCACTGACACGGGGATGCGGTCAGCGAATCTGGGCGCGCGCTTCGTAGAGCTCCTGCAGCCGGAGCAGCATGATGCGGCAGTACTCGGCCAGCGGCCGGTGCTGATCCTCCTCGAGGACGAAGGCGACGGTGTGGACGCCGTCGTCTCCCGGTATAACCGCGCGGGGCTGGGAGGCGCGCAGGTTGGGCCAGTAGCGACCGTGCGCGAACCCGGAAGCCGCTCGCCAGGCGGCGCCCACCTTCACGGCGGTCAGGCCCGCGGCCGGTGCGGCGGTGAGCAGGATCTGGTGGGTCCTGGGTGCGGTCAGCGGGGCCAGGCCGATTTGGTCGGCGAGGGCGCGGATCTCGGCCCGGCGCTGCGCACCGGTCAGGCCGCCGCCGGACGGGGGGTGGCCGGTGTCCCGGTTGGTGCGCGGGCAGTGTTCTCACGCGTGCTGTGGCGTCGCGTGCAGTCCTTCGAGGAGTGTGGCCAGGTAGCGGTGTGCGGTGTCGATCCGGTCGGCGGGTGTGCCGCCGTGGACGTTGACGGCGTAGGCGATGCCGCACATGAGCGGGACGAGGTCGGCGGCGGCCAGGTCACGTCGGACCGCTCCGGCATCGCGAGCCCGGCCGAGGAGTGCGGTGCCGACCGACCGAAGCGTCTCTTTGAGTTCCGTGGTGCGCGGCAGGGTGTCGGTGGCTGCGGCGGCGACCGGGGCCAGGGACGCGTCGGTGACCTGCGCTTCGACGGTGCGGAGCAGGAAACCTTCGAGCGCGCGCCAGGGGTCGGTGCCGGTCAGAGCCTGCTGGCCGTGGTCGGCCAGGGCTTCCAGGCAGGGAGTGGCGACGGTCTCCAGTAGCGCCTCGGGGGTGGCGAAGTGCCGGTAGACGGTGCCGACTCCGAGTCCGGCGCGGCTAGCGACGTCGTTCAGTTGCAGGGGTATGCCCTGGTCGACCAGGGCACGGGCGACCGCGACGATCCGGTCCCAGTTGCGGGCCGCGTCCTTGCGCAGGGGCATCGTCATGGGGGACATGCTAACCGGATTCTCCATCCGGATGATGTCGCCGACAGCACCCGCACCGCCTGGCGGGTCAGGAAACCGTGAGAGGTGCGTACCGTTCACTGAGCCGGCGCACGTCCTGGGCGATGCGGGGGTCGGTCGCTGCTCGCAGCGGCGTCACCGGGTGCGCCTGGGCCCCGATGACGATGCCGGTCCGGCCCGCGAGGGCTTCGTCAGTGGCGGCGACGATCGAGGGCCGGGCAGCCACGGACGCCGGACCCGAGGTGGAGCGTTCGAACTTGCGACGCACCAGCGGCCACAGCAGCCGCAGGGCTGGTGAGACGACCTTCGGGTCGGTCAGGGTCCCGTTGGTCATGTCGGTCGCGGCGCCTCCCGGGTCGGCGGCGAAGACGGAGGCGGCCGTGCCCTTCAGCCGGTTCGCCAGGTCGAGCGTGTAAACGAGGTTGGCGAGCTTGGCGCGGCCGTACCAGTGGAAGCCGTAGTAGCCGCCGGGGGGCTCGACGGCGTCGAAGGACCTCTTCGCGAGCCCGACCGCGCCCGAGGTCACGTTCACGATCCTGCTCGGCGCCCCGCCTGTCAGCGTGGGCAGCAGCAGTTCCGTCAGCAGGTACGGCGAGAGGTGGTTGACGAGGAACGACGCCTCGATGCCATCCAGGGTCTGTCGCTGCGGGAACATCGCCCCGACGTTGTTGACCAGCACGGTCAGCGGGTCGCCGGATGCGGCGTGCTCAGCGGCGATCCGGTCGGCGAGCGCGCGCACCTGGTCCAGCGAGCCGAGGTCGGCGGGCAGGAACCGTCCGGGATGCGCCGGGTTCGTTGCGTTGATTCGGTCGACCGCCCGGGCACCCCGGTCGGCGTTGCGTCCGACCACGGTGACCGAGAACCCGGCGCCGGCCAGCCCCAGGGCCGTCTCCAGTCCGATGCCGGCCGTCCCCGCCGTGACCACAGCCGTCTTCGCCATGTGCTCCTCCACCCAGTCATGCGGATAGTTCATCCGCTTGTCGGGGACCGTAGCACAAAATCGGATGAGCTATCCGCTTAGTGGTGTCGGGTGGCGGGACAGGCAATGCCAGGCGCCATGAAGCCGCGCCGATCCGAGCACGCCGGACGGCCCGGGCCCCCATCGGCCACTGCCGCTTCACGCCTGCCCCAGGCCTCTGCCTCCTCCACGGCGTGTCACCGCACAAACAGCCCCACGGTCGATGACCGGCTGCCCACCCCAAAGCGGGCGTGCCGCATCGCAGGAGTCCGCCGGCGTCCGTCACCATGACAGGTCGTCCCCTCCGTGCCGGGGGGCACCTTCATTCGTCGCTATCCGGCCGGTGTTCGGATGCGCCACAACGACGTGACCGTGGCCCGGCTGCCCGACGTCGCCGCCTCCGGCACGATCCCGGACCTGCGCCCCTAGCTGCTGGCCTGGTCTATGAGCTGGTGTCTGCCGGGCACGTGGAAGCGTTCTTGTCCGCCGGGGCGGGGTCAGGGGGTGGTGCGGCCGGCGATGCCCCCACCGGGGTCGTCGGCCAGCGCGATCACGGCGGTGACGCGTTTGCCGACCGGTTCCCGGCGCACCTCGTACGCCTGGCTGACGGCGAGCGTGATCTCCAGGCCGTGCCGGCCCACGCGCCGTGGATCGGTGACGGCGACGTCCGGCAGATCCGGGCCGCTGTCCCACACCGACACCCGCACCGCGCCCTCGGCGATCTGCAGGTCGAGCACGAGCGGGCCAGGGGCGTACTTGACCGCGTTGGTGACCAGCTCGCTGACCACCAGCTGTGTCATGCCCATCGCCCGTTCAGACACCGGCAGGCCGTGCACGGCTTGCACCTCGGTGAGGAAAGTGGTCGCCAGGTGGCGAGCAGCCCCGATGCAGGACGGGTCGCCGTCGTAAGCGGCGGACGCCGACAGCACGCTGTCGGCGTCCGCTTTTTGTCCCTCGTCTCCCGCGGCCTGCTCCATGCGCCCCGCCCCGCCCTGTCGCACGCGATCGTCACGCGAGCTTCACATCGTGTCCGCGAAGCATCGCACGGTCCCATTCCGGCTGCCCCGATCCGAGAGCTTTGAGACTTGCCTGACACAGTTGACACCGTGCTGGGACATACGTTTGCGTAGACAGCGTGGCAGCAGATGCCCGCCCAGAACTGAAGGAGGAGACGGTATGAGTCAGGCCCTGCTGTCCGTCTCCCAGCACATCACCGCCAACGGCGTGCGCGTCGTCGCCCTGGCCGGGGACATCGACCACACGACAGCCAGTACTCTCCGCCAGGCTCTCACCGCGCCGGACGGCTCCGCTCCGCACATGGTCGTCGACTTCCGCGACGTCACCTTCATGGACTCCAGCGGCATCAACATCCTCGTCGCCGCCAACAACACCGCCCGCTCACACGGCGGATGTCTGCGCCTGGCCCGCACCCCCACACCGGTGCTCGACCTGCTGCGCATCGTCGGCCTCGACACCCTCCTCCCACTGCACCCCACCCTTGAGGACGCCCTCGCACCCCAGCCCGCCCCCTGACCCCCGGCTCCCGGCTCCCGGCTGTGCCGTTCGGATGCCGCCGTCGCGCTGGCGTCCATACCGGCATCGATTCGCGCGCCCATCTGGCCTGACCGGCTGGTTCGCCCCGCTGACGGCTTGCAGCAGCGCGCATCGGCAGCGCCCTGAGCAAGGCACCCTCCGGGCCGGCGCCGTCTGCGCGCCGTAGATGCGAGACCCCGGCACGTTCGAAGATGACGATCGACCGGCTCATCGCGTGTTTCGGTTCAACCACCAGTGCCATATTGGCTGATAAGGTGCCCAGTGCAGGCGAGCCACTGGGAACAGCGCGATCCAGACGGTCCCGATAACGATTGCCGATGCGCTGATCTTGGCCTCTGTCTGGTCGGGGCCCGCATGGGGTGTGCTCAACCAGTTAAGTGCAAGCACCTCTGCCAGGACTTGCGCCAGCATCACGAGACTCCACACCAATCCAAAGGTGGCCCTGGCGAATTGAGTCAATGCCTTCGGCCACCGTCGGCGCAGCGATTCTCGTATTCGCCTTCTGGCTGATTCTTGCCGTGCGCCGGCCGTCGAGCCCTCACCGACGGAACCGAAAGCCTCCAGAACGGGAATAGCGGCCTGCCGACTCCAATCGCGCAAGTGGTTCCCGTAGATAGCCAGCTCCACTGATCCAGCCACGATGATGACTGGGGCAACTGCTGCAACAGTCGCAGCGAACGGCTCGGTCATCTGCATGACTTCACCATCTCAGATGATCGTTGAGCGTCGCAGGTGAATCATGCCGCTGCCTGGCCCGCCGATTCCCCTGACCGCCACGGCAGTTCACTGACGGGTACCTCCGGCACGACGGTCGAGGACGCTTGGCACAGTGGCGACCGCGAGCCCGCCTCACGCCCTCTACGGTTCCCCCGCTATCGCCGTGTCGTCCCCAGACGAGATGTCTGAGCGCGACGCGCTCCCCCGCTGGGCATTTACCGGATGTATATATGCGGTTGATGTACTCCTATCCTGGTCTGGTCAGCGGATAAGAGGCCCTGTTCGAGAAAGGCGCGAGTCGGATGAGGAGTGGACATGCTGATCGAGAAGGTGTTCCGGAGCAACGACGTCCCCTCGGCCGACCGCGTCGATGCCTGGCGCAAACGGTTGGGCAGGGACATCTCCCCTCTCGACTCCGGCCGTGACCAGGGGGATGGTTTCCGGGCGGAGACACGCTCGCTCAGGCTCGGTGGCTCGCGCGTGTGGTCCACAGCCGTGGATCCAACCACCGTCCGGCGCACACCCGAACTCGCCCGGCAGTTCGGCCCTGGCCTTTACACGCTGATCCTGCCGATCAGCGGCCGAATCGAAGTGGCCCAGGCCGACCGGGAAGCTGTCCACGGTCCCTTCGACATGCACGTGCTGGACTCTTCCCGGCCCTTTCAGCTTCGTCTCCTCGGCAGCCCATCGGTGTACCTGATCGGGGCCGACGTGCCCAAGGCCGGACTTCCGCTGCCTGCTCCTTGGATGGACCGGCTCCTCACCCAACGATTACCGGGCCGGGAAGGAGTCGGGGCCCTGCTGTCGGGATTCCTCCTGCAGCTCACCAACGACACTGGCTCCTACCGGCCGTCCGACGGTCCGCGACTGGGGGCGGCACTCCTGGAGCTGCTGACCGCGCTGTTCGCTCATCACCTCGACGTGGACGACAGCAGCACTTCCGACCGCGCCCGGCGCGCCCTGGTCCTGCGGATCCAGGCGTTCATCGGCCAACACCTCCGAGATCCCCAACTGACCCCGCCAGCCATCGCTGCCGCCCACCACATCTCCGTCAGCTACCTGCACCGCATCTTCCAGGGAGAAGACATCACCGTCTCATCCTGGATCCGCGAACAACGTCTGGCCCACGCTCGTCGCGATCTCGCCGACCCCACACTGCGCAGCACTCCCATCCACGAGATTGCCTCTCGGTGGGGCTTCCCGCGAGCCGCCGACTTCAGTCGGGCGTTCCGTAGCGCCTATGGCATCCCTCCCAAGCACTACCGGCACCACGCCACTGCCCGGGATGAACTCACCTTCGACGGCCTCCCCACAGGTGGCACACATGAGTAGACGCGTCGCTCACTCCGGCGTCCGTGTGCGATCCCTGGGGCCGCCGCTGCGCCTGTTGCTCCAGGCGTAGATCGTGATCTTGCTGGTTGTCACTGAGCGCGGCAGTTGGCAGGTTAGTGCTTCAGTCGGCGGACAGGAGAACCTCAGAGTCCCATGGCCTTGGTTGCCGGGCGACGCATGAGGTGGTCGGACTCCCGGCGAACGGAGGGCCGGGAAACTGTGCTTTCGCCCAACAGCACCTGCGCCGACTTCACCCGCGCCTTCCGCACTGCCTACGACATGCATGTCAGACATGCCGCCCCGCGACTACCGCCGCCACGCACCCGACAGCTGAGTAGACGTAACTCCAAGCAGGTGTGGACTCTCTGCTGACGACACGCTGATGGTTGACCGGCACGCTGAGGGTGACGCCGATGCAGGGGTTCAGCGTCGATGACAGCGACTACCAGAAGGTGGCTCTGACCATGAAGATCTTACGTTTGCTGACCGCTCTCTCCGTGACTGCAGCAACTGCCCTCGGCACCGCGACAATCGCGTCGGCAGCAGCTCCCAGCCAGGACTCCGAGCGGATCATTACGCACCCCTTCTACATACGCAACGCTCACAGCAACAAGTGCCTGGAGATCGCGGATGGCAGCCAGGCCAATGGGGCAAGGGCGCAGCAGTGGAGCTGTAACAAGCAGGAGACGTCCAAGTGGGTCAGCGCGCACTGGGGGGACGGTCTCAACTACCAGATCCAGAATTTGAACAGCGGTAAGTGCCTGGAGGTCGAGAACTCCTCCAAGGCCAACGGTGCACGGGTCCAGCAGTGGACATGCACCCGCGTGGGGGGCCAGATGTGGCGCAGCATCGATGCCGGCGACGGTACCGATGTCCTCTACAACGCCCACAGCGGGAAGTATCTGGAGATCTCGAATTCATCCAAGGCCAACGGTGCGCGAGCGCAGCTGTGGGAAGGCGTCGGCCAGGGTGGGGCCTACTTCACGTTTCTGAGCGCCAGGTGATCGGTTGCTGTCTGCCAGATGCACTGCGACAGGGGTGAAGACGGCAACCTCGGCGTGCGGCGCGGGATACACAGGGGATCTATCTATCAGCGCCGCGATGGTTCATGCGGCGTTCCACAACTGGCACTCTGCCCCGCCCGATTGAGTGGAATTGATCCCAGTCGGGACCGCCCATTCGTGTACGCCGGCATCAACGTCACCGACACACCCCTCTTCACCGGCGTGAGAGGTGCCCAGCTCGCCGGCCGCGCCACCCTCATCACCTGCGGCCCCCTACCCGCCCGCCACGGCACCTGCCAACCCTTCCGCGACGTCATCACCGACATCGAGAACGCCCTCGCCACCACAAACCCGGCACCCTCCCCCGCCACACCCCCTACCTCCACCAGCGCACCGCCGCCCGTCTCGGATCCCTCACCCGCCTCATCCGCCAAGCCGCCATCACCGCCATACAACCCCAGCTCACACCCCGAACTGCCCGCCGGAACCGCACACCCGGCCACTCTCGACGAACCCACAACACACCAGGCCGACAAGCCGGCGAGACACCAACAAGCCCCCCCTCCGAGCGTTATCTCTTGACCTTGCGGTGTGGGGGTGCCGCCACCCGCCCGCCCGTCTGCGCGCTCATTGCCTGGTAACCGGCGTTCGCGCGCCGAACCGGTCGGCCGCCAGTGCGCCGGTGGCCGTCAGTGGCGTTCGGCGGCGAACGGCCCCTCGTCGACGAAGCGGCGCAGCTGGCGTGCGAAGGCTTGGGCGTCCTCCTGGGGCCAGGTGGCGAGTGAGGACTCGATGCCGGCCGCCAGTCGCTGCCTGGTGACCGACACGGTGTTGTGACCCTCCTCGGTGAGTGCGAGGAGGGTCGCGCGGCCGTCGGCCGGGTCGGGGTGGCGCTGGATCAGGCCGGCCTGTTCCAGTCGGTCGGCTCGGCGGGTCACGGTGGTGCGGTCCAGCCCGATCTCACGGCCCAGGTCGGCGGCGCTGCACGCCCCGGTACGGGCCAGGCCGCTGAGGACAGGGTAAGTGAGGTCGTCGACCGCTTCCCCCAGCCCCTCGGTCAGCTGGGTGTAGAGGCTGGCGCGAGTGCTCCGCCGCAGGAGCAGGCCCAGCGCATCGGCGATGTCGTGTCCCGTCGAGTTCTTCACCCCTCCAGATTAGCGTGCGCCGCGCACGCTTTTCCTATACGGTAATAAGCGTGCTTGAGGCACGCATCTCCGGCTGATCCGCGCCGGGCCACTCCCGCACCCGCCGAAGGGATTCCCATGAACCGCACCGACGTCCGCACTGCCCTCACCGACCTGCTCCTCACCCCGGGCCTCGACCTCGACGAGGCCGCCGACCGGCACTTCGCCCCCGACTACCGCCAGCGCACCGACGGAAGCTGGGACAACCGCACCGAGTTCCTCGCTCACATCGCCCACCTGCGCACGGTTGTCGCCGGCGGCTCGGTCGAGGTCCACGACGAGCTCTTCTCCGGCCACCACTACGCCGACCGCCACACGATGGAGGTCATCAAGACCGACGGTTCCACCGTCCGCATGGAGGTCTACCTCTTCGGCGAGTTCGCCCCCGACGGCCGTTTCCGCCGCATCGAGGAGACCACTCTCATGCTCGAAGGCACCGACGCCGACCGGAACCTCGGCAGCGCCCGATGAGCCGCACTGCCCACCTGACGCCACCGGGCCCCTGCCCCAGCACATCGGCGCGCCGCCGTCACGGCGCAGCATCCGAAAAGTGAGAGGAAGTGGTCGTCGTGCTCGACGTGCTCATCGCCGGGGCCGGCCCGGTGGGGCTCTGGCTCGCCGCGGAGTTGCGCCTGCACGGGGTGGAGGTGACCGTCGTGGAACGCCGGACGGCCCCGGACGGACGGTCCCGCGCGGTCGGCATGCAGGCCGGCACGCTGGACACCTTCGCCACCCGCGGGCTCGCGGAGAGGTTCATCCAACGCGGCACCCCGGTGCCGACCGGCCACTTCGGCGCGGCGACCACCCGGCTGGACTTCTCCACGGTCGGGGCGGTGCACCCCTTCATGCTGGCGCTCGGTCAGTCCGTCACCGAACAGCTCCTGGAGGAGCACGCACTCGCCGTGGGCGCCCGAGTGCTCCGCGGGGAGGAGATCGTCTCGCTCACCCAGGATCCGGACGCCGTCGAAGTGGTGATCCGGGCCGGCGGCACCCACCGGACCGTGCAGGCCCGCTGGGTGGTGGGCTGCGACGGCACCCGCAGCGCGGTGCGCCAGGCGGCCGGCATCGAATTCCCCGGTCAGGACACCACCCTGACCGGGTGGCTCGCCGACGTCGAACTCGACGATCCGCCCACCGCGCCGCTCACCGCCACCGGGCCGGCCGGTTCCTTCCTGGCCGCCCCGATCGGCGACGGCGTCCACCGGCTGGCGGGCCTCTCCACGGCCACCATGCACCGCGGCACCGGCGAACCGCTGACCCTGGAGGAGGTGCGCGAGCAGATCCGCACGCTGCTGGGACGGGACCTGGGCATCCGCACCCCCCGGTGGCTCTCGCGCTACGGCAATGCCAGCCGCCAGGCCGCGCGGTACCGGGCCGGACATGTGCTGGTGGCCGGGGACGCGGCGCACATGTTCTTCCCGGCCGGCGGGCAGGGCATGAACCTCGGCATCCAGGACGCCACCAACCTGGGCTGGAAGCTGGCCGCCACCCTCCAGGGCCGGGCGCCCGACGGACTACTCGACAGCTACGACACGGAGCGCCGGCCGGCCGGCCGCGCCGTCATCGACAACACCCGCGCGCAGCTCGCCCTGTTCGCCGCGGCGAGCCCGGAGCAGATCGCGCTACGCGAGGTCTGGTCCGCCGCGCTGACCGAACCGCGGACCAACCGCCGGTGGGCCCGCCGGATCGCCGGATTCGACGACCCGCTCCCCGCCGAAACCGAACCCGGCGCACACCCTCTGAACAGCACCCGACTGGCCGGCCTCGCCCTGGACACAGCCGGCGTACCCACCGCCCACCCGTTGATGCACCACGGCCGACCACTACTGCTGGACCTCGGCGGGACGCGGACACCGTGCCCCGCGGATGGCCTGGAGCGGAGGGCCGGAAAGATCAACGCCGAGGCGGCGCATCCGATCTGGCGGAACGTCACCGCCGTCCTCATCCGGCCGGACGCCCGGATCGCCTGGGCCAGCACCGACACGGACCCGCAGCGGCGGGCCGCGGACTGCCTCACCACCCTGCGCACCCTGTACCGCTGAACGGCGCTCGGTGAGCCCACCCGCCGGCCCCTCAAGGGCCTCCGCTGCCATGGTGGACGACGACCGGGACGGGTGGTGGTCGCTCCCGACGGTGCTGGAAGACCACCCTGTGCGGGGAGCGAAGACCCACAGCCCGACGACATAGCCGGCGACGGTCCGCTGACGGAGGCACTGGAGGCACGGCGCACGGGACGGATGCGTGCGGCGGTGGCGACGCTGCAAGCGGAGCAGGACGCGATCGTCCGCTCCCCGCACCAAGGGCTCACGGTGGTGCAGGGCGGCCCCGGCACAGGAAAGACCGTCGTCGCCCTGCATCGAGCAGCCTATGTGCCGTACGCCTTCGCGAGGGCCGCCGAGCGCGGTGTCCTGGTGCTCGGGCCGAACACGCGGTTCCTCGACTACAACTCCCAGGTGCTGCTCGCGGGTGCGCTGTCTGACCAACCGGGTCCCGCGCGTTGGCGGGGTAGCGCGAAAGGTCAGGCCGCTGTGGCGAGTGCCCGGGCGGGCTGCGTCTGCTCGTAGGCGTGGCCGATCCGCAGGAGGGTGGGCTCACCGAGGGGCCGGCCGAGCAGCTGCATACCGATGGGCATGCCCGCCGAGTCGTGGCCGACCGGAACAGTCAGAGCGGGCACTCCGGTGATGTTGGCAGGGGCGGAGAGGCGAACGTAGGCATCAGAGACGCCCTCGACCGTGCCGTCGGGCCAGGTGACCGTCTCCTCGTCGGCCCCGACCGCGGGCATCGGGACGCTCGGGGCGGCGACCACGTCGACCTCCTCCAGCATCCGGGCCCACTCGGCGCGCATGAGCGTGCGGGAGCGTTGAGCGCGCACGTAGTCACCGGCGCTCATCAACTCGCTTGCCTCCAGGAGGACGCGGACGTCCTCCTGGTACAGCTCGGGCACCGTTCGCAGGCTGCCCTCGTGGTAAGCGCCGGCCTCCGGCACCATCAGGCCCCACTGGGTGGCCTGAACGTAGCGGGTCATCGGGATGTCGACCTCGACGAGCTGTGCGCCCAGGGCTTCCAGCTGCCCGATGGCGTGCCGGACGGCGCTCTCCACCTGCGGCTGGACGTTGTCGAAGTAGTAGGTGCGCGGCAGGCCGATGCGCAGCCCCGTCAGGTCCGTGTCGGCACAGGGCCGGTAGTCCACGACGGGAACGGACAGCGAGGCGGGGTCGCGCGGATCGTGTCCGGCCAGCGCGGTCAGGACCAGGGCGGCATCCCGGACGCTGCGGGTGACCGGACCGACGTGGTCCAGCGACCAGGACAGGGAGGTGACGCCGTGACGGGGCACGAGACCGTAGGTCGGCTTGAGACCGACGACTCCGTTGAGCGCGGCGGGCACCCGGATCGACCCGCCGGTGTCGGTGCCCAGGGCGAAGGTCGCGGTGCCCGACGCGACGGCGACCGCCGAGCCGCCGCTGGAACCACCCGCGACCCGGCTGCGGTCCCAGGCATTACGGGTCTGCGGAGTGGTCAGGCCGAACGCGAACTCGTGGGTGTGGGTCTTGCCGAGCAGGATCGCGCCGGCTGCGCCCAGCCGCTCGGCGACCGTGCTGTCCGCCGTCGCGCGATGGTCGGCGCGGACCCGGGAGCTGGCCGTGGTGGCCATCCCACCGACATCGATCAGGTCCTTGAGCCCCATCGGGATGCCGTGCAGGGGTCCCCGGTAACGGCCTTGCGCCACTTCGTGTCCGGCTGCCCTCGCCGCCCGGCGCGCCTGCTCCGCGGCGACCGTGACGTAGGCGCCGAGGTGCGGCTCCACCTCCTCGATACGATCGAGGACGGAGTCGACCAGTTCGACGGGGGACAGTCGCCGGCAACGTATCGCGTCCGACGCGGCGTCGAGGGACAGCTCATACGGCTGCATCGTGCTTCTCCTCTCCGGCGCGGTAGGCGGCGGCGGGCGGGACGTCCGCGAAGTCCAGCTCTCGCAGTACCGCGACGACACTGTGGATGTGGTTGGCGACCGCGGCGACCGCGGCGTGGCGCTCGGCGGGCAGCACAAGTCCGGCGCGGGCGGCCCAGCGGGCGGCCTCCGGCGGTGTGAGTTCGGCGGCGGACATGGATGTTCTTCCTCTCGGTGGACGGTGGAGCGGCGGAGTGGACCGACGCACTGAAGGCCAGGAGTTCGCTCGGGACAGCTGCAGACGCCGCGGCAGCTCGGCGGCCCGTGCAGGAGCGGTCGAGCGGGGCCGGTCGCGCGGTCAGGCCGTGGAGGCCGGGATCTCGACGCCGTGCTCGGCGAGGAGCCGGTAGCGGCCAGCCTCCCGGCGGACGGTGCCGGCCGTGGGCCGCGGGAAGTGGGTGCCGAGGAGCAGCGCGTCGGTGTCCGCCAAGGCGTCGAGCAGCCGGGCACGGGTGCGGATCGCCTGCGCGGGGTCGATGTCGACGCAGCTGTTCACGTGCGGGTGGGACAGCTGCACGGGGTGGTGGATGCTGTCGCCGGTGATCAGGGCGCGGCGGTCGCTGCCGCGCAGTTCCACGGCGACCTGTCCCGGGGTGTGGCCCGGGGCGGGGATCAGGAGGACGCCTTGCGCCACCTCGTACCCTTGCGCGTGCACGTCCACCAGGTCGTACTGTCCGGCGTCGCGGATGGGGGTGACGGAGTCGCGGAACATCTGGCGGCGGGCCTCGTCCAGATCGGTGGCGGCCCAGTGGTCCCATTCGGTGCGGCTGGTGAGGTAGCGGGCGTGGGGGAAGGTGGGAACCCAGTCCTCACCTGCGAGGCGGGTGTTCCAGCCGACGTGGTCGGTGTGCAGGTGCGTGGTGATCACCAGGTCCACGGACTCGGGCGGGAAGCCGGCCGCCGCCAGGCGCCCAAGGAAGTCGGTGTCGAGACCGTTCCAGGCCGGGTTGGCGCGCGGCTTGGCGTTGCCGATGCCGGTGTCCACGACGATCCGCAGCCCGCCCGCCTCCACCGCGAAACCATGGCTCGCCAAGCGGGGAACGTCGGCGTCGGCGAAGTCGGGACGCAGCCACGATGCCTCGTCCAGCACCTCCCTGGTGGCGTCCGGCAGCAGCCAGGGTCCGGTCTGGCGCGGCAGTTCGATCTCCTCGACGCGGCGTACGGTGATGTCGCCGAGGCTCCATCCCGTGCTTGTGGAGAAAGTGGCCTGACGGGGCGTGGCCGTGCTCATCGGTGGGTCCTTTCGGATGGGGCGGGGCGGTGCGGGAAGGCGGGACTCGGTCAGCCGGTGCTCGGCTGCCGCACGGCGCGGGCGAGGCCGATCAGGGTCAGCAGGACGACCGTCACCGCGTAGAGCGAGACGGCGGTCTGCAGGCCGTACAGGTTGGTCAGCAGGCCGGCGAGGACGGCGGGGATGCTCATGGCCAGGTAGCTGAGGACGTAGTAGGCGGCGAGCGTGCCGGCGTGTTCGCCCGGGGCGGCCGGGGACATCAGCAGGCGCAGGGCGCCCTGGGTGACGGCGCCGAAGCCGGTGCCCGCCAGGGCGGTGCCGGCGAACAGGGCGAGCAGGCTGTGCAGGTGGGGCCCGCTCAGGGTCAGCAGGGCCCCCGGGATCAGGACCGCGGTGCCGGCGGAGCTCGCGGTGTGGGCGGGCAGTGGCCGAGCGGCGTGGACGGCGAGGCCGGCTGCGGCCGTGAGGGTGAAGAAGACCAGGCCGCCGGTGGCACGGGCCGTGTGCGGGGCGATGAGCTGGGCGAGCGAGGGACCGAGGGAGGAGTAGAACCCGCCCAGACCCCATGCGGCGACGACGCCGGGGGCGAGAAGCCTCATGGCCGGGCGGGAGGCGGGGGCGACGGCGATGCCGGGACGCAGGGACCGCCACGCGCCGGCGTGGGGATGTGCGGTCTCGGTGGTGAGAAGCACTGCGGCCGCCTGCGCGGTGAACAGCAGGAGCAGCAGGAGGTAGACGGTACGGGTGGGAGCGGGGGTGTACTGCACGAGGACGGTGGAGGCCAGCACGCCGGCCGCCATGCCGGCCACTGGGGTGATGCCGTTGGCGAGCATCGCCTGCCCCGGGCGGTCGGGGTCCTCGAAGTCGAGCAGGGCGGCTCCGGCGGCGCTGGTGGCCACGCCGGTGGCCAGACCCTGCAGGATCCGGGCGGTGATCAGCGCCGCCACGCCCTGGGCGGTGGCGAAGACGGCCATCGCTGCTGCCTCCGCGAACAGCGCACCGGTGAGGACCGGGCGCCGGCCCAGGTGGTCCGAGAGAGTGCCCGCAGTCAGCAGTGCCCCGAGCAGGGTGAGCGCGTAGGCGCTGAAGACGACGGTGACCGTCATCGCCGATAAGTGCCATTCGGCCTGGTAGAGGGCGTAGAGCGGGGTCGGCGCACTTGAGGCGGCCAACAGGCCGACGAGGACGGTGGCGTGAAGGAGGAAGGCGCTGCGGCGGCCCAGCACGGGCCGGCGACGGGGCGGGGACGGCGGGGCTACGACGCTGAGCACGGAGCACCTCTCACACCTAAAGGCAAACGCTTTGCGTTAGGCAGAGTAGACCCCACGTCTCCCCAAACGCAAACTCTTAGCTTTTAGGGGTGGGGGGAGCGGGACTCCGGCCGAGCACCGTCGCCACAAGGCGGTCGGTGTAGGCCGCCGACAGATCCGAGGGGCGGAACAGGATGCGGTACATCAGCGGGGCGACGACGACGTCCAGCAGGGTCTCCACGTCGGGCACGGCCTCCCCGCGCCCGGCCGCGCGCACACCGATGGCCTTCAACTGCTCGGCGGCGTAGTCGGAGCAGCGAACCGCATTGCCCTGCTCGGGGTCGCCCAGCAGGGCGTCGCGGATGTACGTGCGGCCCGCCGTCGAGGACATCTCCTCCGCGAACTGCACTGCCCACGCCTCCAGGTCCGCCCGCAGGCTGCCGTGGTCGGCCGGGGCGCCATCGGGGCGCAGCCGTTCGACGGCCACGTCGGACAGCAGTTCCCGCAGGTCCCCCCAGCGCCGGTAGACGGTGGACGGCGTCACTCCCGCGCGGGCGGCGATCAGCGGCACGGTGAGGGCATCTCGCCCCACCTCCGCCTCCAGATCGCGGACGGCCTGGTGCACGGACTGCTGGACGCGGGCGCTGCGCCCGCCGGGGCGTGTGGTCGCTCGGGCACTCATGCACCCAGCTTAATGCGAAAAAGTTGCGTTCGCCCGACCAGGTCCCCAGAGCTCTGTCCGTGCAGAACACAGGTCGGTACGGCGAACTCTCCCCCTACACCCGAGTTCGCTCCGAAGTGTGATCGCCGAGCGCGAGTGGCTGACAGTGTTCCGGCCCACGCGGTGCGGAACCGCCTTCCCTGCCGTCTGCGCGCTGTCTTCGTCGACGTGCCGCTGGTGTCAACCTGCCTCCGTCTGCGTACCTCACACACCACGATGTACAGCCAATCCCCGTCCAGAAGTTCAGCGAACATCACCCTGCCGAGCCGAAGTCAGTAACCGTCGTCCTCGCCCTGTACCACCCGGTGCTCGGAGCAGCGATCGGCGTCGGCGTCGTCGTTGTCACCCTGCTCAACGAGCTGATGGGCAGGTAGCCGCCGGCCATAACCCTGCGGACACGGGAGCGAGGCCCTGACCAGCTCTGGTCCGGGTCTCACGACTGTTCGGGCGCGGCTGCTACAGGTCGGACTCGAGGTGCTCGATGTCCGTGAAGCGGACTTCCTCCAGCTGGCCGGCGCGGTGGCCGCTGTCCTGGAAGTACACCTCCTTGAGCCCTTCGGCGGCGATCTCCCGCAGACGCTGCTCGGTGGCGCTCTGCTCCTGGGCCTCGAAGAGGCGGGCGGCGTAGCGGGGCGGCAGCGCGACGGTCAGGTGCCGGAGGCGGTCCTCGTCGCCCGGCCGCCAGCCCTCACCGCGCGGGCGCTCGCGCGGCTTGCCCAGACCGCCCTTGACCGTCGCCTTGATCGCCGAGACGACGATCGCCAGCTGCGGGTCGCGCTCCTTGCAGCCGTCCATCGCCGCCAGGAACGGCCGGCGCCATGTCCGCGTGCACGCCGAGGTCGGCCATCGTGGCGAGGAAGACGTCGCGCAGCCGGTTGTACCAGCCGTCCAGGTAGCGGCCGTTCTCGTACCGGACGTACGCCTCGATCGGCGCGACGTCGTAGCCGAGCTCGACCGCGTATGCGACGGTGGGCGTGGCGTACCAGGCCGGCCCCTCGGGCCGCTCACCCTTCGGGGTGAACGGGCTGGGCAGCAGACTCGCGTGGCCAACTGAAGGCACGGCGGCCGGGCGGGAGTCAGCGCCCCTCGCCCGGCCGTGGCAGGTTCAGCTTCAGCGGGCCGCAGCCGAGGCGGGCGGCCTCGGCCTCGACGTAGTGGGGGAAGAGTGTGCGCAGGTCCGCGCTCGTCCCGCCCTTGTTGATCTGTACGAGGAACACCGTCTCACCCGTCTGACAACGGGTCCGGAAGATACCGAGGTTGGGGCCGAGGCCGCCGTAGCCGACGGCAGAGCGCACCCGGTCGCCCTCGTATAGCGCCATTCTTGTGAAGATCGCGGCCAGCCGCGGGTCCTCGACGGTCATCAGGCGCTGCTCCGGCTGCGAGCCGGTGATGTTGCGGTCGCAGGTGCGCACCGGGCCGTGCCCGTCGGTGATCAGGGGGTAGTGGTTCGGCTTGCGCTTCTTGCCCAGGGTCAGCCCCTTGATGCCGCAGAGCGCGTCCGGCTTCTCTGTGCGGGTGTAGCGGGCGGCCTTCGGCAGGCGTTCGACCGGATCGGCGATCGTGCCGGTGCAGCCCAGGTCCGCGCTGACCTTGTTGACGAGCTTCACGACCATGCGGGCCATACCGTCCCGTTCCTTGGTACGCGGCTCCATGTCGCTGATCCAACTGCCCTGGGCGATGTCCACGACGGTCGGCCCGCCGAAGTCAGCGGGGCGCCCCAGGCAGCCGTCCGGGATGGCGAGCCAGGCGCGGTTGTCCGAGGCCATGCCCGGCAGGCCGCCGCCGAGCGGGGTGAGACGGGCGGAGAGGAACTCGTCGGCCCACTGGCCGTCGTCGCCATTGCGGTCATCCAGCCGGTGGACCCGGGCGGTGAGCGCCCATGCGTCACCGTCGCTGTTCGTCAACTGACAACTGCCGGTGGGGCCGTCCATGGATCGCCCACCGTGCAGCACGGGAGCCTCGACCGCCTTGACGTCCTCCGGCTCGCGGAACGTCTCGGCCAGGTCGTCGCGGGACAGGGCACCCCAGCACACCTCGTCCGGCGCGAACGGCCCCGCCTGCGTCTGCCAGGCCATGCCGCCGACGCCGAGCAGCATCCCGGCGAGACCCGCGGCCAGCAGCGGCCGGACCCGACCGCGCAGCAGCCTGCGCCAGTGCCACCGGCGCAGGCGCCGTTCGCTGAGCAGTTCCCGCTCGGCGGGCACGGGCTGCTCGTCCCGGTTCGGCTCGTCCGCAGTGCTGCTCACCGGCCGGCTCCCTTGGGGGCGATGGGGGCGCAGCCCAGGCGGGCCGCGGCCGCGTTGGCGAAGACGGCCAGGTGGCCGGGGTCGGTGGAGACGCCCATCAAGAAGATGACGGGCCGGCCGGCGCAGTCGGCCCGTACGATCGCGTGCTCCTTGCCGAAGGTGCCCGTGCCGCGCCAGCCACGGGCCGCGGGCCGCTCGCCCGCGATGCCGTCGAACACCGCGGCCAGCCGGGGCTGCGCGACCATCGCCAGGTTCAGGTACGGCACGCCGTCGCGATCACCACGGACACTGCACGTCTGCAGGTCGCGGGTGACCGCGCCGATCTGGTCCTCGATGTCCTCCGTGTCGAGGCGCAGGCCGCGGATACCGCAGACGTCGTCAGAGGTGCTGAAGACGCGCTCCTGCTTGCCCGGCAGGTCGAAGAGCGGCGAGCTGACCCTCAGCGGCTCGTCCGGCGCGCAACCGGCCGCGGCCATCGCTCGGTTGGCCGCCGCGACGAGCAGCACCGCCGCCTGCCGGGCGCCACCCAGGTCGGCCGGATCGTCCTGGGTGTACGAGGGGCCGCTGGCGTACGTGCCGGACGCGTGCATGGTGACGACGGTCGGCCGGCCATCCTGCGTATCGCAGGACTTCGGGAGCACCAGCAGGCCACCGCGCCCGTTCACCGTGCCCGGCAGGCCGTCCGGCAGCGGGACCATGTCACCGCCCAGGAAACCGTCCTGGACGATCGCGAGCCGGGCATCCGCGGCCTTGGGGACCGGGCCGTACTCGACGGACACCTTCTGATCGGTGGTGACCTTGTCGCCGTCGTAGCTGCTCTTGTAGTCGCTGGCGATGGCGACCTCGCAGCTGCCGGTCGGACGCTCACGGGTAGGCGCCGTCTCCCTGCCGGTGCGTGACCCGTCGTCATCATCACCGAAGGCCTCGTCGCCGAGGAAGCCCGGACCGCTGTCCTCTTCCCAGGCGCCCCAGCAGTAGCGGTCCTTCGGCCACGGCCACGTGTCCGCCGCCCATGTACCGAGCCCGGTACCCGCAAGCACGAGCACCAGCGCGGATATCAGCAGCAACGGACCGCGCCTTCTGTGCGACAGCACCCGGCACAGCCAACCAGGCTCCGCAGGCGCCTCGTCTATCTCACTCACCCCGTGATCCCCTCCGGCGCTGGAGTGTACCCACCGTCCCGTCATCCCCCAGGGGCAGCCCGTCCCGTCCATGGAGATCGTGCCGTTCAGCAGTAGTCGTCCGCGGCGGGCGCAACGCGGCTGGGTTGGTCGTACGCGCCGTGATGCTGGCCCCTATGCGTCAGCTTCACCGTGGTCTTGCCCTTCGGTGGGAGCGCGTGATCTTCCGCGATCCCACCCGCGGCCTCGTCTTCGCCGGGATCAACAAGACCCCGCCTTCCGTGCCTCGGACCGGTTGGCCGGCGTGCGCGGCCACGCGCAGGACGACTTCCGCTTCGTTTTGGTGCTGGTCTGCGTCCATGCGCTCAGCGGCACCGAAATCCGCCGCTGGCCGGTGACGACCAACCAGGGCACCGCTCCTGCCGGCGGCACAGTGAGAGTGACCGTAGCCGGACAGACGCCCCTGAACAGTCGTGTTTCCGTGCCTCCCGGCGGAAACCGCACGCTGACGGCTACGGCGACGAATACCGCACCGCCCGGCCAGACGATCCACGTGAACTGGTCCGCAGTCTTCTACGAAGCGAGCGTCATGGGCGACGACCCCGCGCTCGTCACACGGCTGATGGGCCGCGGCTTCAAGCTCAATGAGCCCCTGGGCGACCGGCGGGCCAACGACAGCAAGGGCAAGCCCGTCCTGCAACTCCTCGACGCCATGACGGCCCGCGAACCAGCCCCGAGGTCCGCGAGAGCCGGCTCAGCAATGTCGGCAAGACGGTGGCCGATCTGGAGCAGCTGCGCGATGGCCTGGTCGGCGCCCTGAGTCGAAGGCGCCACTGCCTCGGACCTGTCCGGGACACTGACGATTCAGCTGGTCAGCCGCACTGCCTTGTCCGAGACAGCCGACCACCGTTGCCGCCGGGTGCACCGACACCGAAGAGTCGTTCCCGGCAGACCTTCGCCGGTTCACGACCGGCCTGCTGCCGGCACACCCGCCCACAACCTCAAGGAGAACGATGCGTATCCGTTATGCCATCGCAGCCGCATCGGCCGGCGCGGCTTTGGCTTTCGGTGGCCTGGCCGTCCCCGCACAGGCCGCGCCCGGCGACTGCGTCAGGGGGAACTTCTGCCTGTGGACCGGCTACAACCAGACGGGGAACATCTACCCCTACAGCTACCGCGAGGACACCCTTCCGTCCGGTATCTCGAACAACGACCGGTCGTCGTACAACGCGATGACCACCGCGGGCATGGAGATGTGGTCCGACCCAAATGGCCGGGGCACCCTGCTCGGCTGCTCGAGGCCGCGCGCTGACTGGAACTACCACTCCCCGGAGCGTGACGTCGAGTCGCTCAGGAAGGTCTCCGCGACCTGCTGACCGGAACACCGATCCGTCCGTCACACCGCGGGGCGCGGGCCACCCAGGCCCGCGCCCCGCGGCGCCAACCATGGGAGGGAACATGCCGCGCCGCCCCTGGGCAGCCGCTGTCGCGCTCGCTGTCGGCCTAGCACTGCCTGTCACTGCCTGCTCCGGTAACGGCACGCGGGACACAGCACGAACGCACGCTACGGCCTCCGACCTCACCGTGCCGGAGAGAACGAAGACGCTGCTGCAGAACACGGAATTCCGCCTGGTGCACGCATGCATGGGCCGCCAGGGATTCCAGTTCTTCTATCAGGAGGTCAACGCCGACGAGGTCGCCGCTGATGAACGACGCAGGCTGCCGGACCTCTACGGCGACGACATGAAAGCTGCCCGCGCCCTGCCGCCGCCCGCAGCAACAAGCAGTACCGCCGAACAGCAAGAAGCCGACTACCTCCGATCTCTGTCTCCCCGACAGCAGCGGCGATGGTCCGATGTCCTCGACGGTTCGGGCACCGCGCTCAGGATCAAGGTTTCCGTGCCTGGTGTCGGCACCCTGTCCATGGCCACCACCGGTTGCTTCGCCGAAGCACGCACACGCCTGTACGGCGACTACCGCACATGGGTACGCGTGGACACGCTCGTCAACACCCGCTATGCCGCCATCACCGACGACATGCGCAAAGATGCCCGGTACACAGCCGCGACGCGCGCCTGGAGCAGGTGCGTAAGCGCCCACGGCTACTCCTACGCGTCACCGCAGGAGGCAGCCGTCGACGTCGAGAAGGAGCAGCGACGCGGATCAACGAGGACCGCAGTCGACCTGGCACGCTGCGACCGGGATGTCGGCCGCTCCGCTGTAAATCGAAGACTGTGGAACGAGTACACCGAAGCATGGGTTCGGCAGCATGTCGGCGACGTGTCGGACTTCAGGCAGATCAATGCTGCGGCCACCACGCGAGCGCAAGAGCTCGACTGACGCCGTCAGCCATCACACCCGGTGAATGGGGCTACGAGCCGGTCGGGATGCTGCCACGAGTGATCACACTGACCAGAGCTTCGGGTATGGCCGTCAGCGGGGCCGTCGTCCAAGGTGGGGCGATGAGCGGCTCTCCGACCCGGTGACATCACGGACGAGATGATCCAGGCCGATGCCGAAGGCCGGTACGACAGCGCGGAGCCTGGGTGGCGGGCCGGTGTCGAGTGGACGCTGCTGTGGATCGAGAACACCGCTTCCCATCTGACCGAAAGCAGGCCGTAGGCAGCGGTGCCGCCGGGCGTCAGGGTGTGTCGCCGGAGTAGTAGAAGCGGCAGCTCACACCCGGGCCGGGCGTGCGGGGTTCGCCGGGGCGCGGGTCGTACAGGGCGCGGCCGCCGGGCCACCGTGACAGCTCGGTGGACAGGGCCGCGCCGTCGTCGACTTCCTCGGTCCGCCACCCGTGGATGTCCAGCAGCAGGCCGTCCAGCGGCCCGCCGACCAGTTCGGCGTAGGTCCGGTGTGGGAGCGGGCCCGGGTGGGGGTCGTCGTGCTCCGCGCCGTAGACCCGGCCGTTCAGCAGCTGCTCATCGCCGTTCATCCGACCAAGCCTTGCAGCCGCCACCGACAACGCGGGCAAGCCCAAGGCAGCCTTGGGCTTGCTCGCGCGGTCGGTCGCCGCGGCCTGCCCGGGTCAGACGCGGAAGCGGGAGAGCCGGCCGCCGGCCTTCTGCACGGCGGCCTGTTCCTCTGCCTCCCGGCGCGGGCGCTCCTGCTCCCGCTCCTGGCGCTCACGTTCGTCGGCTTCGGCCTGCGCTTGCGCTGCGACGGCCCGGTCCTGGCAGTCCTCGCACAGGTGCGGGTGCGACTGCCGCTCGCTCCGGTCCCGGGTGTGGCCGATCGCCTCCCACCCGGCGTCGGTGAACTTCTGCCGGCAGTCCGCGCTGAGCTGGGATGATTTCCCCATGGAAACTGGCTTCCCTTGGGGTTCGACGCCGACTACCGATCTCCGCCTGTGGCGGTTGGACGCCATCGTGCTGTTCGACTGGCTGATGAACACCGACCTGAACACCGTGCCGATCACGCACCCGGCTCAGAAGCAGGCGCTCACAGACCTGTTTGCACGCTTGGAAGAGATGGACGTCGCCGAGTCCACCGAGGAAGAGATCGCCGCAGCCCAGGAAGAGGTTGCCAGGAACATGGGCTGGTAGTGCACCAGCGGCGACCAACCTTGAATGGCACGCGCTCAAACTTCGATGTCACAGGACAGCCGTGGCCGGGGTCGCTCCGGGCACGGTCGGCCCGTGGTCACCCTTACCACGGCGGTCCGGCCCGGTCCGCGGCGGCTCCCGACGGGTGGTCACACGGCCTGGGTGCGCGCGGTCTCGAGGCGGTCCAGGCGTTCGTAGAGGGCGCGGACGAGGCGGGTGCGGTTCTGGACGCAGCGCACGGTGCCCTCGATCGTCACGGACAGCCGGCTTTCCGCCTCGCGCGCGACGACGTCGGCGAGCGCCCGGGGCAGCTGTCCTTCGGCAGCTGGGCGGCGCGGCGGCGGACGTCGGAGGCGACGGCGTGGGCGTGGCCGGCGAGCGATCTGCTACCGCGAACACTTCGCGCCGGACATCGTGATGCAGCAGACTCATTTCCCCACGGCCTTCGTACCGGTCAAGTGCCTCTTCGAACAAGATCTTGAGCGGATGATGTCGCCCGGCCTCGGCGAGGTCCGTGGTGCCGGGCGGGTACGGTCCTGAGGGCGGCGAGAGTGGCCGCGGCGGTCCGCCGCACGGGCGGTGATGTGCGGCCGGCGCGTTGCGCACTTTTCGGTAGCGTGGTCCTTGGTGCCGCGCCGGCGCATGCCGCGCACTTGGTCATGCAGCTTCCAGGCGTACAGCGATGCGGTCCGGTGCCGTGGCTCCGATGGCGCAGATGGTGGTGGCCAGGGAGGTCGGGCAGGTCGAGGTCGGCTCGCGGGGTCGGCTCTGGCGAGCAGGCCAGTTGGTGGTGACCGTGCAGTGACAGCTTCGTCTTACTGATGTCCCTCGTCGGCTCGGCGCGCTGTGCTGAAGCGGCGCTGATAGGCGGCGGGGCTGAGGGACAATTCCCTCACGAAAACTCTCCGCATACTCTCGTAATTCGGGAATCCGGCAAGAGATGCCGTCTGCGTCGCGGTATGCCCCTGGTCGAGCAGAGCTTTCGCCATGTCGAACCGGATCATCTCCACGTACCGGGCCGGCGTGGTGGACAGCTCTTCGCGAAAGAGCCGCGTGAGATGCCGAGGGCTCACATTGAGGTGCTTGGCGAGTTCGCCGAGCGAGTGGTTTCCCCCGGGGTTCGCCGTGATCACGTCGGTGATTCTGCGGAGGGCCGGTGATCGGGGCGGCGGTCCCTGCAGTGGCGCGGAGAACTGTGACTGGCCGCCCGAACGCTGCAAATAGACCACCAGGGCGCGGGCGACGTCGCGGGTCAGATCAGGGCCGTGATCCTCCTCGACGAGTGCCAGTGCCAGGTCGATGCCGGCGGTCACGCCTGCCGAGGTGTAGGTGGTGCCGTCACGGACGTAGATCGCGTCGGGTTCGACGCGGCTGGCCCGGCAGCGGGCGGCGAGCTCGTGCGCGACCTTCCAGTGCGTGGTCGCGCGCTTGCCGTCCAGGAGGCCGGCGGCGCCGAGGATGAATGCTCCGGTGCAGACGGACGCGACCCGGCCGGCCCGGCCCGCCAGCGTTCGCGTGGCCTCGGTCAGATCAGGGGGCACAGGTGTGCGCGGGTAGAGGTCTGCGCCGGCCACCAGGAACGTGTCAGGAGCAGGCTCCGTGGCGGCGGCGTCGACCGCGATCCGGATCCCGATGGAGGAGGTGACATCGGTACCGGTCGGTGACACCAGCACGATCGTGTAGTCGGCACCGAGCCGGTTCGCTTCCCCGAATACCTCCGCGGGGCCGACGACGTCCAGGAGTTTGACCCCGTCGTAGACGAGGATCGCGACCCGATGCGTGGCGGAGCCCACGATCCCGCGGCCCGCGTGTCCGGATTCGGGTGACTCATGGCCGGACCGAGGGAGCGCCGGACGCCGGGTGGTTGGCAGGGTGGAAGACGGACGCACCGTCCATTCGTAACACAGCGACATCGGAAGGAGCACAGGTCATGAGCGAGATCATCGCGGGGGTGGAGATTCCTGAAACGGCGGCGGTCGCCGAGGCCACCGGCCTCATGCAGGAGATGACCAGCCCCCTCATCTACCACCACTCCCGGCGCGTTTTCGTCTTCGGCGTCATGCATGCTCACCGGCTCGGCCTGGAGCCCGACCCGGAGCTTCTCCACCTGTCCGCCCTGTTCCACGACACCGGCCTCCTGACGCCGTTTTCCGACGTCGAGCAGCGTTTTGAGGTCGATGGCGCCGACCACGCACGCCATTTCATGCTCGCCCGCGGTTTCCCGGCCACGGCCGCCGACGTGGTGTGGACGGCGATCGCGCTGCACACCACCCCGGGAATTCCCGGGCGGATGGGCCCGGAGATCGCCCTCACGCATCTGGGGGTTCTGACCGACGTGCTCGGCCTGGGCCTGGACGAGCTGGACCGCAGCCAGGTGGACGAGATCACCGCCGTCCATCCGCGGGGTGACTTCAAGAACGAGTTTTTGCAAGCCTTCGTCGAGGGACTCAGGCACCGCCCGGAGACCACGAACGGAACCGTGAATTCGGATTTCCTGGAGCATTTCATTCCCGGCTTCCAGCGCACCACCACGGTCGAGCGCATCATGGGCGCTCCCTGGCCGAGCTGACTCAAGGCGCCGAGAACGCCCAACCGGCGGCGAAGGAAGGCCCCGGAGCAGGTGAGATCGATCATGCGGCACGGCATACATCCACCTGCAGCCGCTCTGAGCCCTGCGCGCGAACGCTGTGCACTCGGCTCGCCCCTCCCCCGTAAGGACCTCTATGCAAGCCATCACTGTGCGAGACCGTGACGCCGGCCTTGCAGGGATGTCCCTGACCGACATGCCCTACCCCCATGCGGCTGAGAACGACGTCATCGTCCGGGTGCACGCCGCCGGCTTCACCCCTGGCGAGCTGGACTGGCCCGCCACGTGGACCGATCGGGCCGGCCGCGATCGGACGCCGAGCGTGCCCGGGCACGAACTGTCCGGCGTCGTCGTTGAGCTGGGATACGGCACCACCGGCCTGAGCGTCGGACAGCGGGTGTTCGGCCTGGCCGACTGGACCCGTAACGGCACGCTCGCCGAGTACACCGCAGTGGAGGCCCGCAACCTCGCCCCGCTGCCGGCGGGCATCGACCACGCCGTGGCCGCCGCGCTGCCGATCTCCGGGCTGACGGCCTGGCAGGGTCTGTTCGACCACGGCCGCCTCAGGACAGGCCAGACCGTCCTGGTCCATGGTGCCGCGGGCGGCGTCGGCTCGATCGCGGTACAGCTCGCCCGCGAGGCCGGCGCCCGCGTCATCGGCACCGGTCGGGCCTCCGGCCGGGACAGGGCGCTCGCCCTCGGCGTCGACACCTTCCTCGACCTGCGGACCGACAAGCTGGAGGACGTCGGCGAGGTCGACGTCGTGCTCGATGTGATCGGCGGCGACATCCTCGACCGCTCGGCCGCCCTGGTCCGCCCCGGTGGCACGCTGGTCACCGTTGTCACGCCCCCCGAGGTGCGGCCCAAGGACGGGCGGGCGGTCTTCTTCGTCGTCGAACCCGACCGCGTTCGGCTCGCCGATCTCGCCGCGCGGCTGAGAGACGGCCGGCTCAAGCCGGTCGTCGGCGCTGTGCGGCCGCTCGCCGAAGCCCCCTCCGCCTTCGCTCCCGGCAAGCGCACCCCGGGCAAGACGATCATCCGCGTCACCGAAGACCGAGCAGGAGACCCATCGTGATCGGAATGCGCATCGCCGCCGGCCTCCTGGCCATGGCCACGCTGACTGCGGCCACGGCCTGTTCGGCCTCGGACCAGCCCACCCACGCCACAGGGACGGCCGCAGCCGTGGCATCGCCTGCGGCCATGGCCTCGACGCGCCCCGCCGAGACCTTCACACCGCTGCTCCAGCAGGCCCTTGCGAAGGTGAAGGGCAAGACGTTCACCTCAGCGATCGTCGCCTTCCCGCCCCACGCGAGCGCGCTGCCGCACCGGCACGGCCAGGCGTTCGTCTACGCCTACGTCCTCGAAGGCACCGTGCGCAGCAAGCTCGACGACAAGCCGGTGACCACCTACCACCAGGGCGAGAACTGGGTCGAGCAGCCCGGTGCCCACCACGTCCTCACAGAGAACGCCAGCCGAACCAAGCCAGCCAAGCTCCTGGTCGTCTTCGTCTCCGACACCGGAGCCAAGCTCAAGGTCGACGACCAGCAACCGTAGCCCCGGGGCATCCACGGGGCGGCACCACCCTGTACCACCCCGCCGAAGTCATCCGCTGCGGCGGCCTGCCGCAGTACCTGCGGGTGGTTCCGAGGTGATCGATCAGGCCGGCAGATCGGGTCCTGGGTGCGCATATGATCCGCCCGTGACCCATCCGATGCAGCTGTTCGGGGAAGAAGACACCCGCAAGGTCCAGACCGCCGTGGCAGGACGTCCCGGATCGGACGAACCGGTTTTCCTCCCGTTCGATCACGGTGAGTTCTCCGACTTCCTCGCGCGCTACCCGCACGTCGACTTCTTCTGCGGCTCGCTCCTTGGCGGCTGCGGGAAGAAGCTGTCGGCGAAGCGTTACACCAGCAAGAAGTGCCACTTCGCGCATCACCCGCCGGTCCGGTGCCGGCGCACCGCGAACAACGAGGCCAGCGCTGACCACCTGTATGTCGGGCAGGCTCTCAAACAGTGGCTTCAGCGGCAGGGCCAGCGTGACGTGACCGTCTCGTACGAACTGTTCGGCGCCGATTCCGACGGCTGCGTCACCGTCTCGTTCGACGGGGGGCGTCGCGCTGTCCGAGTTCAACTCGACCGCATGGAGTGGAAGTCCTGGCTCGCCCGCCGCGAGAAGCTGAACCGGGCGGCCCGTGGCAAGGCGGACTGGATCTACGGTCCGGACAGCATGCTCGCGCACAACGAGGTCAACGCTGCGGGCTATGCGCTGCGGGTGCAGTGCCGCACTGTGGGTGCGACACGCGAGGTACAGATCGGAACGCAGCTGCCCGGGCACACCATCGAGTGGACCACTCTGGACCACTGTCTCCTCTCCGACTCCAAGATCCTCACTCCGCACCTGGAGGAGACGGATGAGGGCGTTCGGGTACGCAGGCCGGGCGCCGCCCCGACAGCACCCACCCCTGCGGCCCAGGGTTCACCGGTGCACTTTCAACTGGCGCCCGGCACGGTGGCGTTCACCGCTGCCGTGGCCGTGGCCGGCACGGAGGGCCCCCGGCGCCTCTACGACGCCGAGGTCCAGTGCTCGGGATCGGCGGTGGCCCCTGGCCGCATATCACTGCCTGCCGAAGCGGCCGTACCCGACCACGACCAGCTTTGGGTACTGCTCGGTCCGGCGACCCTCCGGCTGCCCCTACCAGGCGACAGCCCCACGCCTGATTCCCGCGTCATCATCACAGCGGAGAGCATCGCCCGACTGGAGGGCAACGCGCGTGAGCCGTGGCAGGGCCTGCATCCACTCAACGCACCGGCCCCCACCGCGCCCCCCTCACCGTCAAGGAAGGTCTCGGACAACACCCGCACAGCACCCCCACCCGCACCGGCAGTCCCCGATCTCGACGACGAGCATGCCGTCCCAGCGATCCGTGAAGGCTGGGAAGGCGACCTCTCCGGTGATGCGCCGGCACGGATCCGCACGCGAGAGCAGGTACGCGCCTACCAGGCGTTCGGCACGGCGCAGTCGCCGTCAGGCGCTGAGCCGCCCGCCCAGGCGCCCGCGCCCGGTCCCTCGGCCTCGCGCGTCGCCGGCCCTCCCGCCGCCGCACGGCGGTCCGGGCCCGAGCACGAGGCCCGGGCGGCTCTGGAGGCGCTGCTCGACCAGAGCCGCGAGGCGAGGGACGCCGGCGACTGGGGCGCCGTACGGGAGACCGCGCGATACCTCGCCATGCTGCGGGACAACCCGACCGTCGTCGAAGCCGTACGCAGTGCCGCCGCAGCCGAGTACGAACTGCTGACGGCCTGGTCCGGTGGAAGCCCGACCGTCTCGGGTCACCGGCTCGCCAGCCTGCTGAAGCATCTGAAGGAGGAGGGCGAGAACCTGCCCCTGGCCGCTCTGCGCCGCCTCGTCGACGACGCCGAGGCGGAAGCCGACAAACTCGACCGCTACCTCACCACCGACGAACTCGACGAACTGAGGCGCTGGGGCGACGAGCTGGCCAGAAGGTCAGGACGCCTCACACTGGACGCCCTCCAGCGGCTCGGCAGTGAGGTCCGCTCCGCCCTCGAGTCCCACGCGCGCGCGGGAACCGTCGTGCCCTGGTCGGTCCTCAGCACCGAGGTGGGCGAAGGTGTCCTCGGCCTGCACCCCGATGACCAAATAGAACTACTCATCCAGGCGGACGGCGACACCGCCCAGGACGCGCCCCTGCTGTCCGCCCTCGTCACCGACGACGACTTCCAGGTACATCCGTTCTACGCCAGGATTCTCGACCATCTGGACCGCCCTCTGTACGCGGAGGCCGAGTTCCGGACACAGTGGCGCCGCGACGTCCTGCGACTGCATGAGGTCTGGGAAGGGTCGACCGTCGACGACGGGTAGGTGCGTCTTGCGGCTGATGTACGTGCCTGACGGTTCTTCGCATCGTGGGGTGTCAGAGGCGCGGCGGGGGCGTCTCGAAGGCTTCGTCGCGCTTCCGCGCCGTCGTCCTTCGTGCACTGTCCGGCCGGGTGCCGGAGAAGGGGCTGCTGCCGCTCGCGGGGTGCCGCTTCGGGGGAGGTGACCGCTCATTTCCGGCGGCGGGCGAGTCACCGACGTCAGGTGTACTGGCCGTACATCCCTGTTGTGGGCCCCCTACCGCCGCCGGGACGGACTTCCGCATTCCTGCGCCGGGGGGGGTCGGTCCCTTCCCGGAAGGCCGAGAATGCCGGAGAGGTGTGTCCTGCGGTCGAAGTCCTGCGCGAGCAGAAGGGCCTGGAAAAAATCCGGTCCGACTCCTTGTTTATGCCCTTCGGGTTCTCCTTCAGTGGTGGGGTCCGGAGGTCTCGGTCCTCCGGGGCGGGCTCCGTCCTTTCCCTCCTCGAGGCCGTCGCCGGCATGAGGACCGCCGTGGTGGCCGGCGCCGCGGCCCAAGGAGCCGCCGCGACGCTTTTTCGC
Organism: Streptomyces sp. NPDC038200; assembly: GCF_055600785.1. Lineage (NCBI taxonomy): Bacteria > Bacillati > Actinomycetota > Actinomycetes > Kitasatosporales > Streptomycetaceae > Streptomyces > Streptomyces sp. NPDC038200. The sequence goes on along the minus strand of NZ_JBVJYH010000022.1, from coordinate 80,901 downwards.
ACGCCCTTCCGAGCGCCATTCCCGGGGCGTTCGGAGAACGTGACGAATTCCCTGGCATGTCACAGGTTCCGCTGGTGACGGCGAGACCGCAGTGGATAGGATGTCGCGCGCTGCTCGCGATGGCGGTCGGCGAGGTCGGCGGTGGGGGCGGGAATACCGTGGTTGAGCTGCGGAAAAACACGGCACAGAGGGGTTCCGCCCGAGTTTCTGCGCGCGCGTTCGCCTTCTTCGGCGCGTTGTGCTTACGACTCGTCCACGGCATCTTCGAAGGATCATCGCAAAGCGGCCCACGCGACAGCAGTGGGCCCTTTTTCTTTTCCGTGGCGTTCACGGACGGCGTCCACGCCTGAGCCGCAAAAAGGACAAGCAGCGAGAATCGGGGGCTTCGTTCTCATGACCAGAGAAGTGGGGAGTGTGATGCCATGAACCGAGTCGGCAGAGACTCGCGCCGGCCGGCCTGGAGGGCTGTGGAGCCGCTGGCGCGCATAGGGTTGTCCGGTCTCTTGGTGGCGGGCGGCGCCGTGGGGGCGACGGCCGGAGAGGCCGCCGCTTCGGCCGCCGACGGCACGCTGACGGTCGAGGTACTGCGCGACTTCTTCGGCACCGGCGTGATCAACACGACGATGGACGTGCCGCAGCGGGGCATGAAGGTGCGGATCACCGACCCCGCCGGGCACGAGATCACCGGCGTCACGGACACCACGGGAAAGGTCGTGGTGTCGCCGTCGCCCCAGCTCAGCGGCGGCCGGTACCGCGTCGACGTCAGCATCCCGGCGCCGTACAGCGGCTATCTGCGGGCGGCGCCCGCGTCGACGGCGGAGAACCACTTCGACAGCTTCACGTCGTTCGTGGACGTGGCGGAGGGCAAGGACGCCTCCGTGGTGACGGCGGTGTGGAATCCGGCCGACTACACGCTGCCGGACACACGGTACTTCGTACCGGTCCACAACGGCGCCAACGGGACCGACACCCGGGCCCTGGTGGCGTTCGGGACGAAGACCCGGGGCACCTGTCCCACCGATGTGGCGTGCCCGGCCACGCTGGCCACGCAGGAGCAGGTGGGCACGACGTTCGGACTGGCGTACGACAAGGACCGGACCCGGCTGTTCCAGAGCGCGTTCGCCCGCCGGTACGCCCCGTACGGGCCGCAGGGCGGGGGCGCGATCTACACCGTGCCGGTCAACGGCTCGGGTGCGCCGCAGCTGTTCGCGCGGGTACCGGACGCCGCGGTGACGCGGCACGACAGCGCCAACATGATCAAGGATGCCGGGTTCACCGACACGCCGGGCAAGGAGAGCATCGGCGGCTTGGCCCTGTCGGAGGACGGCTCCACGCTGTACGCGGTGAACCTGCGGACCCGCAGCCTGGTGAGCTTCGACGCGACCGGGGCCACCGCCGCGGCACCCAAGTCGACGGTCACGATCCCGGACCCGGGGTGCGCGAGCCCCGACGACTGGCGGCCGTTCGGCCTCCAGGTCCACGACAACACGCTGTACGTCGGCGGCGTGTGCAGCGCGGAGAGCACGCAGCGGCGCGCGGACCTGAAGGTCTTCGTCTCCGCCTATGACGGCAAGCGGTTCACCACGGTGCTGAGCCACCCGCTCACGTACGAACGCGGCACCGTCTTCGGCTCCGGCGACAAGGCCACCCACTGGAACCCGTGGAACACCGGCCTGGACACGTGGGACGACCGGAAGGCAGGCAACGTCTTCATCGATCCGCAGCCGGAGCTGAGCTCCCTCGCCTTCGGCCGCGACGGCTCCATGGTCCTGGGTTTCCGCGACCGGTTCATGGACGTGCTCAGCTGGGGAGGGCTGGACCCCCGCCCGGGGAACGACACGGCGGAGAACGGCATGTCCGGTGGTGACATCACCATGGTCTGCGCCACTCCCACCGGTGAATACCAGTGGGAAGGCACCGGGAACTGCCCCAACCACGCCACCCCCGCCACCAATGGCGGCCAGGCCGCCGATGTCGTCGAATACTTCCCGGGCGACTTCTACGCCAACGCGCACCAGGAGACCGCGCTGGGGTCGGTGGCCTACATCCCGCAGCAGCAGTGGGTCGTCAGCACGGAGTTCGACCCGGTCGTCAACGTCGCGACCTCCGGGACCGGGTACCACGACATCACGACCGGTCAGGGCCCGGGCAACAACCCGGCCGCCAACGGGTTCCAGTTCGTCAGCCAGGCACAAGGCGGGTTCGGCAAGGCCGGCGGACTCGGTGACATCGCCTACGCGGCGGCGAACGCGCCGATCCAGATCGGCAACGTCGTGTGGTTCGACGGCGACCACAACGGGATCCAGGACCCCGGGCACGTGCTGCTGCCGGGGGCGACGGTCAACCTGCTGGACAAGGACGGCAAGCAGGTCGCCACGACCACCACCGATGCCGCCGGCGAGTACTACTTCGGCGGTGTCGGCGCCGCGTACGAGCTCACGCCGGGCGCGAAGTACACGGTGCAGTTCGACGTGTGCACCGCGGACACCGGCCAGGTACCCGGTCAGCCCCCGGCGAGCGCGCTGCGGTTCACGCTCCCGCGCGCCGGTACCGACCGCGCGCACGACTCCAATGTGACGCCGCCGACCACCGGGCGGTTGTGCAACGGCTACGCGCCCGTCACAGCGCCGGACAAGCCGGGCGGGGTCGACCACACGATCGACGCCGGGGTGTACCTCCCGAAGAAGACGCCGACCCCGACGCCGACCCCGACTCCGACGTCGAGTTCGACGCCGTCCTCCAGCCCGACGCCGGTGCCGTCCTCGCCGCCGGGGGCCACGCCGCCCCCCGCGCCGCCCGCCCACCCGGCCCCGGGCGGTGGGGGCGGTTCGATGGCGGACACCGGTATGACCGGGCTGCCAGGGATGATCGCCCTCGCGACGCTGCTGGTGGGCGCGGGCCTGGCCGTCGCGTACATGAGCCGCAAGCGTCGCGCCCGGCAGCACTGAACCGACGGAACGAACAGAAAGACCCGGACAACAGCAGTGATCTGCCTGCCCGCGGCCCCCAGGGCGCGGGCAGGCAGATCACGTCTCGGCCGGGCGGTGGGGTGACGGAGAGGGTGAAGCGGAAGAGTGTCAGCGTCGAGCCGCGTGCGCAGCGGGAGAACCCAGCAAGCTCTATCGGGCGGTGCGGCCGGCCGGCGCCGATGGCCGCGGCCACGCCGGCCGGCGGCCGTCGTCGCCCTCACGGCCGTCGTCGTCGCGGCCGTCGCGGGGACCGCGTTCCTGCTCGGCCGTTCCGGCTCCGGCCCCGACGGACCGCGCGCGCTGACGTCCGGCGAGGCCAACCGGCTGGCGCTCACACGGTTCCGCAACTACGAGGCGCGGGGCCGAGCGGTCACCATCACCGTGCCGGGCACCGCCGGCGCGCTGACCGTCACCGCGTCCGTCGACTACCGGGGCAAGCTCGGTTACGGCGTGGTGCACGGCACCGGGCGCGACACGTCCAGCGACGGGCTGATCGGGTGGACGGCCACCTCGGTGTCCGTCCACCCGATGACGCACGCACCGACGCACGCACCGGCGTCACCGCCTCGCTCGGGCTGGTACAGCCGTCCGCTGCGGTCGTCCGGCGGCTCACTGGACAGCTCGCTGGCCATCGCACTCCGTCTCGGCGCCGACCGGCCGGACAACGCCGAACTGCTGCCGCAGAACGGCGCCCTCTGGCGGGGACGGGACCGGGTGCACGGGCACCGGGTGGACGTCATGACCGGGCCGTCCTCCCGGGACCGCTCCGGTACGGCGGACACCGTGCGCTACTGGATCGGCTCGGACGGCACCATGTACCGGGTCCGCGTCGACGTGCGCTCCGCGCCGCAGCCGGTGTTCATCGACTTCGACACCCAGACGTACGGGCCGGTCAAGGCGGTACCCGGAGTCACCCCGGCGCCGTGAGCGCCGTTCAGGACGTGCGCACCCGGGCGCCCGCGGCGAGCAGGGACGCCGGCGGCAGCGGGATGCCCTCCGTGTCCGGCAGGGCCGGAACGGCCGGGACGACGGTGGCGCCCGTCGTCCCGGCGTGGGGGAACTCCGGCTGCGGTGCGGGCGCCGCGACCTCGGTGAACGGGATGCCACCGGGTGCCGTCGGCATCGTCCACCTGCCGACCGGCGAAGCCGCCCCGGCCGGCACGGGGCAGGACGCGGTGGTCGCGAGCCGGGCGGGCACGGTGCTGCGCAGCTCGTTGCCGCGCAGGCAGTTGCCCCGTCCCCGTGTCGCGGTGGGGAACGTCCAGCCGACGTCGACGCCGTTGCCGGTGAACGTGTTGTCCACGATCTGGTTGCCGAGCGGCGGCAGGTCGGCGGTCGCGGTGATCACCACCCCGGCGTTGCTGTTGTCGGCGATGCGGTTGCGGACGAACCGGTTGTCGCTGCCGCCGTCGACGCCGATGCCGGTGCCCCACCCGCCGTCGGCCTGCTCGGGCGTGGCCGTCTGCTGGTTGGCGGCGATCAGGTTGCCCGCGATGACGGCCCCCCGCTGCGGGAGCAGCTTCTCCTGGTGGTCGGAGTTGGTGGTCAGGCCGACCCGGTTGCCGACGAGACGGTTGCCGACCACGTACATGTCGCCGCTCGCGTTGGTGCCTTCGTAACCGACCGCGTTGAGTTCGGCGACGTTGTCCCGCACCACGATGTGACACGGCTTGCACTGCCCGACGTAGATACCCGAGTCGGCCCCGCCCGACGCGTACGAGTGCTCGATGGCACCGTTCTGCGCGGAGAACGCGTAGATGCCGTAGAGACCGTTGCGGGTCGCGGTCACATGCGAGACCAGGAACGACTTCAGGAAGGTCACGGGCTCGTCGCCGGTGTCGTATCCGCCGCTCTGCCCGGGCAGCCCGGCGGCGGCCGCCGCCGAACCCGTCACCAGCACGCCATTCTGCGTGTTGTTCCGCACGGTCAGGTTCTCCACCGCCACCCCGGGCGCCGCGACGACGACACCGTTCGGCTGCCGCAACCGCCCGTCGATGACGACCTTGTCCCGGGACGCGCCACGGAGAGTGATGCGAGCCGTCTTGATCCTCACCGATTCGTGGTACACACCGGGTGCCACCAGCACCAGGTCACCGGGCCGCGCCAAGGACACCGCGGCCGAGATCGTCGGGGCGTCGGCGGGCACGCGGATCGTCACCCGCGCGCCGCTCGGTCGCCGGCCTTCCCCCGCTCCGCCGCCGTCGTCGCCGCAGCCGGCCACCAGTGTCAGCGTGCCCACCACCGCCGCCAGCACGCGAAGAGCTAATCGAGGCATGATCACAGTCTGGCACGACGCCCAATTCCACGCCAGAATCGCCTGGTTGACCGGCACACGAGATCCCGGTGTGGCACTCTGCACACCATGCACCGAGCCGATCAGCAGCCGTCGCGCCGCGCGTTCCTCGATGTCACCGGCACCATGGTGGCCGCCGGTCTGGTCGCCGGGTGCACAGCGGACTCCGCCCGGCCGGGCCGGCCCGCCCCTTCCGCGGCGACCACGCCGATGCCGGTCCCGGTGACCGGCCGGCATCAGGCGGGCATCACGCTCCCCCAGCCGGCCCAGCGCAACCTGCTGGCGGTGGTGGCCGACCTGGCTGCCACCGTGCCCGCAGGCCCGTTGCTGGCCGACCTCGGCCAGGCCATCCGCGCACTCGCCGCGGGGACCGACCCGCGGCTGCTGGGCCTGCCGCCGGGGGACCTCACCGTGACCGTCGGCGTGGGCCCCCGGCTGGTGCGCGCGGCCGGTGCCTCACTGCCCGGCGCGACCGACCTCCCGCGCTTCTCCCGCGAGCGGATCGCCCCGCGGGCCCGCGGCGGTGACCTGCTGCTGCAGATCTGCGCCAGCGACGCGCTGCTCCCGCCGGTCGTCGCCGCCGCGCTCCTGGACCAGGCCGGTGACCGCGTCCGCGAACGCTGGCGGCAGTCCGCGCGCCGCGGTACGCACGTGCCCCTCGGCAACGGCCTCACCGCGCCACGGAATCCGCTCGGCTTCATCGACGGCATCGTGGGACCGCACACGGCCGCCGAACAACGACGCGACCTGTGGCTTTCCGGACCCTCCGCGGTCGCCGGCGGCACCCTTGCCGTACTGCGGCGCATGGAACTCGACCTGTCGCGGTTCGCCGCCCTGTCCGTGGCCGAGCAGGAAGCGGTCTTCGGGCGGCGCCGGGCCAGCGGCGTCCCCCTCTCCGGCGGCACCGTCGCCTCCGGCCCGGACCTCGGCGCCAAGACACCGGACGGACGCTATCTCGTCCCCGTGGACGCCCACGCGCGCAGGGCGAACCCCACCGCGGTCGGCGCCGGCCTCATGCTCCGCCGCTCCTACAGCACCGACGAGCCCGCCCCCGGCCTGCTCTTCATCAGCTTCCAGAACGACCTGCGGACCTTCACCGCGACCCTCACCCACATGGACACCTCCGACGCGCTGCTGCGCTTCACCACCACGACCGCCGGCGCGACCTTCCTGATCCTCCCCGGCTTCGACCGACGACGCCCGCTCGGATCCCAGCTGTTCGGCTGATCACGCCGCCACCCGACAGGAGGCGCCGCCATGCGCATCCCCGGCCCCGAACACCAGAAGGACGACGGACCGAGCGCCGTCGCGGCCGCGGGCGGGCTGCACCGGTACCAACTGCAGCTGCACGACACGTACGGGCCCGTCGTGCGCTTCCAACTGCCGGGCGCGAACGCCGCCGTGTCGATCGCCGACCCCGTGCTCCTGGAGGCCACGGCGCACATCGACGAGCGGCCCGCGGCACTGTTCGCCTTCCTGGACCCGCTGTGCGAGGCGGGCAACCTGCAGGTGCTCCCCGCCGACGAACACACGCCCTGGCGTCGGCTGCTGCTCTCGGTGCTCGCCGGGCGCCCGGCCCACGGACGGCACTTCGCGCGCTTCACCGAGCTGACGCTTGGGCTCGCGGACCGCTGGAGCGGGCGGGGCGGGGGCGAACCCGTCGAGGTGCAGCAGGAGCTGACCGCGCTGTCGCTCCGCATGATCTGCGGGTTCGCGCTCGGCGACGCCGGCACGGACGCGGAGCGGGTCGCCGCCGCGTTCGAGGAGGTGCTCACCGAGCACCTCGGACGGCTCTACCAGGTACCGCGAACCGACCCGCGCTCGGCGGAACGAGCCGAGGAGGCCCTCGGGTATCTGCGCGCGACGGTCGACCGTGTGGTGGCGGCACACCGCTCGGGCGGCCGCACCGACCGCAGTGACCTGATCGGGGCGCTCGTCGAGGCCGGGGAGAGTCCGGCGCGCATCCGGGACACCGTGATGGTGACGCTGCTCGCCGCGCACCACACCACCGGCGTCGCCGTCTCGTGGACGCTGCACCTGCTGGGCCGCCACCCCCGGGTGGCCGACCGCGTCGCCGCCGAACTGGACCGGGTGCTCGGCGAGCGCGCCGCGCCACCCGGAGCGGTTCGACCCCGAGCGGTTCACGCCGCAGGAGGTGGCCGGGCGGCCGCGGCTCGCGTACATCCCTTTCGGGATCGGACCGCGCGGGTGCGAGGGCGCTGCCCTGGCCGTGGTCGAGGCCCGGCTCGTACTGGCCGTCCTTCTCAAACGCCTGCGCTTTCGGCCTGCGCCGGGGCCACGAGGTGACACCCGTGGAACGGTTCGTGCTGTGGGCACGGGACGGGATCCGGATGACGGTGGGGCCACGGGACGTCCAGACCCGGCCGGCGCCGCCGTAGACGACGCGTCACCCCTATGACGACGCGTCACCCCTGTGGATGGCCATGCCGTTCAGTCCTCTGGAGGGCAGGCCGTCCATGGGGCGGGGCCAGCCCGGCATCCGTGGCCGGCCGCGGTGGTCCCCGGCCGTACGGGTGCGGGCTGCGACCGCCCGGTGCCGCCCGCACACCACCGCGCCCGGCACCCGGCATCGGCGTCGGCGTCGGCGTCGGCGTCGGCGTCGGCGTCGGCGGGTGCTTCTGCCCTGCGGCGACCGGTCAGCGCCAGCCGAGCTCCGGAGCGACGTGGGTCAGGACGCTCTCCAGCACATGGGCGTTGTAGTCGACACCGAGCTGATTGGGCACGGTGAGCAGCAGGGTGTCGGCGGCGGCGACGGCCTCGTCCTCGGCGAGCTGCTTGACGAGTACGTCCGGCTCGGCGGCATAGGACCGGCCGAAGATGCTGCGCGTGGCCGCGTCGATGTAGCCGATCTGGTCCTGCGAGTCCTGGTCCCGGCCGAAGTAGGCGCGGTCCCGGTCGTCGACGAGCGGGAAGACGCTGCGGCTGACCGACACCCGCGGCCGGCGTGTGTGGCCCGCGGCACGCCATGCCTCGTGATAGGCCTCGATCTGCTTGCGCTGCTGCACGTGGAGCGGCTCGCCGCTCTCGTCGTCCTTGAGCGTCGAACTCTGGAGGTTCATCCCGAGTCCGGCCGCCCAGACCGCGGTGGCGTTCGAGCCGGAGCCCCACCAGATCCGGTCCCGCAGTCCCTCGGAATGCGGCTCGATCCGCAGCAGCCCCGGCGGGTTGGCGAACATCGGATGGGGGTCGGGCTCCGCGAAGCCCTCGCCCCTGAGCACCTCGAGCAGTTTCTCGGTGTGCGCGCGTGCCATGTCGGCGTCGGTGCCGCCCTCCGGGGGCCGGTGGCCGAAGTGCCGCCAGCCGTCGATCACCTGCTCCGGTGATCCCCGGCTGAGACCGAGCTGGAGACGGCCTTCCGAGATCAGGTCGGCCGCGCCCGCGTCCTCGGCCATGTACAGCGGGTTCTCGTAGCGCATGTCGATCACGCCCGTGCCGATCTCGATCCGGCTGGTACGCGCGCCGATGGCCGCGAGCAGGGGGAAGGGAGAGGCGTGCTGCCGGGCGAAGTGGTGGACTCGGAAGAAGGCGCCGTCCGCCCCCAGTTCCTCCGCGGCGACCGCGAGGTCGATCGCCTGGAGCAGGGAGTCCGACGCGGAACGCGTCCGCGAGTGCGGTGACGGCGTCCAGTGCCCGAAGGACAGGAACCCGATCTTTTTCATGCAGGTTTCAACAATTGGGGGGCGCATTCATTCCACGGTGGGGGCGGCCCGGCCCACGGGGGCGGGTGACGGCCGGGCGGGTTCGGGTGCCGGGGCGCCCGGGCCGAGTGGCCGGATCGCAGCCGGGGCGACACGGCCGACGCCTCACCCGCGACGCCGCCCGCGACGTGTTCTGGCGCCTGCGCCTGACCCAGCCGCAGGTCACCCAGATCTGGGCCGACCGCGGCTACTCCGGCCACCTCGTGGACTGGGCCCGCGATCGCCTCTGGCTCACCCTGCGCATCGTCTCCCGGCCTGCCCCAGCACTCCGAAGCCCACCTGGGCCCTCATCACCACGATGACCCCCGAAAGAGCCCCCGCACCGACACCTGGACCAGTGGGCTGATCACCGGCAACACGCTCCGGAAATCACTTGCAGTGCCCGCTTAGAGTGCGGACATGCCAATGTCGCTGCACCTGCAAGAGATCACCCCCGACAACTTCGAGACCGCCATCAACCTGAGAGTCCACCCCGACCAGGAACACCTGGTGGCACCCGTGGTGAAGTCACTCGCCGAGGCATACGTCCACCCCGGCATCGCATGGCCCCGGCTCATCTGCGATGACGACGAAGTCGTCGGGTTCCTCATGGCCTTCTTCGACATCGACTGGACCGGCAAAGGCACCGACTTCCGCTCCGGACTCTGGCGTCTGAACATCGCAGAGGGAAAGCAGGGCCGAGGCTACGGACGCTTCGCAGTACAGTCCGTGGCCGGCGAGATCCGGCGCCGAGGAGGCACACGACTGACGACCACCTGGCATCCCGGAGCAGACGGCCCCACAGGCTTCTATCTGGCGCTCGGATTCCAACCAACCGGAGAGACCAGCGGAGACCAAACGGTGGGCGTGCTGAAACTGAACTGAACCCGCGTTTCTGCCGCACCTGCACGGACCACGCACGACGATCTCCGGCCAGCCGAGAACCCCGTCGATGGCTCCACCCGCAGCTTGATTCACAAACACTTACTCAGGCGGCCCCGCAGCGGCGGCTGTTCGGAACCGCCCCCGCCGCCGCACGTGAGAAGGTCCTGGCGTGGCAGCGGCACGTAAGGGAAGCCGCATGTGGCCTGCCCCGCGGGCCCGGCAGCGAAAGAGCGGTGCGCACCCCCGCCACGGTGCTGCGGCCCGGTGAACAGGTCCAGGCCGCCACCACCCGCCTGGACGTCCTCGCCCTCTTCAGCTGTAGTTGCAGCCGAGGTCGACCAGGGTGGCCTGCGGCGAGGCGTTTGGTCTTGGATAAGTGGAGCTGTGGGCCGACTGGCGGAGCAATCAGCGTCTCGACGAAGGCAGCGGTTCTGCATCGGTGTGCCGGTGAGAACGACGGGCGGCGAGGCCGAAGGCCAGTCCTCCCGCGATGAACCAAGGGTTCCAAAGGGCCAGCGTCCAGGCCCGCTGCCCCGTGCTCACGGAGGTGTCCAGGTGCGTTGGGTTGATCAGCAGCAGCACCTCGACACCGATACCACGGGCCAGCAGGAGAGCACTCACACCCCACCCCAGCCGCCTGGCCGGCAGAGCGGGAACGCCGCGGAGTCTGGACCCGGCAAGTAGCCATGCCAGCAGAGCGCCGAGGAGACAGAGGACGCCCACGCCCCACAAACCGATCACGACGAACCACAACGGCCGCTCGGTGGCCAGCGGACCGGCGGAGAGGTTCAGCCCCACGTCACCGCCGACGGCCCAGTAGAAATGCAACGCGGCGAACGCGACTGCCCATACACACGCAATACGCCCCCACAGCATGGACGGTTCTGTGTCCAGCCCCTCCTGTTCGCGGTTCATCGCCGACCTTCACGTGCATCGCGCCTGTCAGCGCGGGGGCTACCCGCTTCCCGGGGCACCACGATGAACGCGGTGCCCTTGATCAGGTCGATGTCGGAGCGGGGCGGCGCACCGTCGCTCTCGTCGTCCCGCAGCAGCAACTCCACCCGTCGCTGCTCCATCTCCACCGTCTTGTTTCCGTTCACGGTCGCCGTGAATTCATCGAAGGCGATGCTCGACAAGGACCGCCCCGTGCGCCTGCGCAGCCACGGGATCAGGCCCAGCCCCGTGAACCATCGCCACACGCTCTCCATCAGGGCGAACAAGATCAGCAGACACGCCAACGCCGGGAACGACATAGCCCACATCGCCACACCTGACCCCCCATCATCCGCAACACAGTCGACGGTCGGGAAACGACGGAGGCATCGGCGTCGTTCCCACCGGAGGGCGCGGACCGGTAGGAGGTGGTCACTGCTGAGCACAGCCGACGGTGTTGACCGCTCGGAGCGGATCGCTCGGCAACGGCACGAGCCGCGGCCGGGGTCCGTCGCGGACCGCACCGTCGGCGAGGAGCGGAGCGCTTGCCGGGAACGGCCCGGAGACGGTCCGAGGTGTGAAGCCGTCCTGCCGGGCAACTCGGTCGGACACGTGCGCAGGCACGCAGACCGTCAGGCAGGGGGATGACATGTCGGTCAGGGCTCGGAACGCCTTCGCCGTCACCGCGGCGGCGCTCGCGGGCGGCTGTCTGGGCGTCAGCGCCGTCCGCTGGTGGTCGCGCCACGCACCGCCTCGGCCGCAGACCTGGCCCCCGGTCCCCGAGCGACCGCTCGAGCCGATGGCGCCCCAGGAGGTGCTGCGCCGCTACTGGAGCGCACTGCAGCCGCTCGACCTGACGTCGTAGACCTGGTGCGGTGCGGTGCGGTACGACGCCGGCGGATGCCGCCGGCGGGCGCACCCCCCCTTCAGGCCCAGAGGTCCTGGCTTGCGCATACCCGGGCACCCATGTTCCGCTCCATCATCCGCAGCGCCGCACGGGCGAGGTCCTCGTGGATGTGCGCGACGGCGTCCTCGGGAACGATCACCTCGAAGTGCCGGATGTGTGCGTCGAGGGCCGAGTAGAGCACGCACTGCTCGGTCACCTGCCCGGTGAGCACCAGCCGGTCGATGCCCTGCTGGTGCAACAGGTACTGCAGCGGGGTCTCGAAGAAGATCGAGTGACGGGCCTTGAGCACGAAGAGTGAGTCGCTGTCGGGCCGCAGAGGTTCGACGAGCCGGGCATGCGGAGTGTCCAGAGCCCGTGCCAGCAATTCGCCGTGGTGGGAGCGCCATTCGCCGAAATTGTCATTGACGTAGATCACCGGGGCCTCGTGACGGCGTGCGCGTCGCAGCAGACCCGCGACGACGGGCACGATCGGTTCTGCCGAGCGGATCAGCTGGTCGGCGTCCTTGTGGTCATACGTGTTGATCATGTCGATGACGATCAGCGCAGTCTTGCCCATACGGTCAGCGTTCCACCGATGGCCACACAGGCAACTCGGCCCCCGGTGCGCCTCACGCCGCAACGTCCGCCTGGCCGCCGAGGGGCAGGCGCAAAAGAGCGCCGGTGACGCCCGTGAGGCGAAGGAGAAGGCCAAGGACGTTCCAGCACGGGCGCTTCGCACTCACCGAGGGCCTTCCCGGTCCCGTCCGGGAAGGCCCTCGTTCTGTTGCGGACGGGACCGGGGTCAGGGCCGGGTGGCGGAGAAGCTGTCGGGGTGGACCGGGAAGATCTGGTCCAGGCCGACGATGCGCAGGACGCGCAGGGTAGGGGAAGGGACGGCGGCGAGCGCGATGTCGGCCTGGGCGGCGTGGGCATGGTCGCGCGCCGCGATCAGGGCGGTGAGACCGCTGGAGTCGCAGAAGTCCATGCCGGCCAAATCCAGGACGAGGCGCTGGCCCGGCTGGAGAGTGAGGGTGGTGAGCACTACGCGCAGGTCGGGTGCGGTGGTGTAGTCGAGTTCGCCGGAGATCTCCAGGACGGGACCGGTGACGGCATCTCGGGTTGTGATCTTCAGCGGGTTCATCGTGTGTTCGTCGTCTGGGGATGAAGGACGGTGGCGCCGAGGGCGAGCAGGGCGGTGTCGTCGTCAAGGCCGTCCCCGAAGCCGTTCAGCAGGCCGGTCAGGGCCTGGATCAGGGCGTGCGGAGGGCGGCCGGCGTGCTCAGCGGCGAAGGCAAGCAGGGCCTCGTCCCCGAACAGGGTGGTGCGCTCCTCACCGGTGCGGGCCTCGGTGATGCCGTCGGTGTAGAGCAGCAGCACGTCGCCGGGGGCGAGCACGGTGGTGGCCGTTGCGAAGCGTGCGGAGGGCAGGATGCCGACCAGGAGGCCGCCCGGGGTGGGCAGGAAGTCGGCCGTGCCGTCCGTCCGCACGATGAGGGCCGGCGGGTGGCCGCCCGAGGCGAGGCGGACGGTGACCTCCCCCGATGCAGGGTCGGGTTCGAGGGTGCCGAATATGGCAGTGCAGTAGCGCGGGTCGCCACTGCCTGTGTAACGCTCGTGGAGCGCTGTGTTGAGGGTGGTCAGGGCGGCGACGGGATCGGGGTCGTGCAGGGCGGCGGCGCGCAGGGTGTAACGGGTCAGCGAGGTGAGCGCGGCGGCCTGGGGGCCTTTGCCGCATACGTCGCCGAGGAAGAAGGCGAAGCGTTTGCCGTCGATGGGGAAGACGTCGTAGAAGTCGCCGCCGAGCCGGTCGGGATGGGCGGTGTGGTAGTAGGCGGCCGTCTCCATGCCGGTGACCGGCGGGAGGGTGTCGGGCAGCAGTGACTGCTGGAGCACGGCGAGGGCGTCCTGCAGCCGGGCGCGGTCGGCCTCCGCCTGCTTGCGTGCTTCCTCGGCTGCTTTCCGGCCGCGTAGGAGTTCCTCCTCGTAGGCGCGGCGGTCGCGGGCGTCGAAGACGGTGGTGCGGATCAGCAGCGGCTCGCCGCTGCTGCCCTGCTTGACCACCGATGACACCAGGACGGGCATCCGTGCACCGCCGGTCTGTTTGATCTCCAGAGCTATGCTGCTGATCTCGCCCTGCATCCGCAGCAGCGGCGCGTAGTGCGTCTCGTGGTACAGCTTGCCGCCCACGGTCAGCAGGTCGGTGAACCTCATCCGGCCCACCACCGCTTCCCGCTCAAGGCCGAGCCAGCCCAGCAAGGTGGTGTTGATCTTCGCGATGGTGCCGTCCATCAGCGTGGACAGGTAGCCGCACGGCGCGCTCTCGTACAGTTCCTCGGCGCTGTCCTCCAGTAGCGCCGCGAAGGCCGCCACCTCGTAGGTCTTGTCACCGTCAGCGTCACGCGGGTCGGGCTGCCGCCCGGTACTGCACATCACCGCAGACCTGCCAGGAAGCTCTGTATCGCTTCGTTGGTGGCCTCGGGTGCGGACAGGTGCGGGCAGTGCCCGGTCGCGTCCAAGGTGACCAGGGTCGATCCGGGGATCGCCTGGTGGACGAAGGCGCCGACTTCCCGGGGGGCGATGACGTCCTGGTTGCATTCCAGCACCAGTGTCGGCACCCGCACGGTCTTCAGGTCGTCCCGGGAGTCCGACAGGAAGGTGGTGCGGGCGAAGACGCGGGCCATGTCCGGGTCGGTGGCGCAGAAGCTGTTCGTCAGCTCCTCCCCCAGTTCCGGGCGCTCCGCATTACCCATGATCACCGGGGCCATCGCCGCTGACCAGCCCAGATAGTTCGACTCGAGCGATGCCAGCAGCTCGTCGATGTCCTCGGCGCTGAACCCGCCCCGGTAGTCGCCGTCGTCGATGTACCGCGGGGAAGGGCCGACCATCACCAGGGCCCCGATCCGTTGCGGCGTCATGTCGGCGGCCAGCACCCCGATCATCGCGCTGACCGAGTGGCCCACGAACACCGCATCCCGCAGGTCGAGCTCTTCGCAGACCTCCACCACGTCCCGGGCGTACCCGTGCAGCGAGGCGTAACGTTCCTCCGAGAAAGCGGACGGATCCGCGCGGCCCGAACCCACGTAGTCGAACAGCACCAGCCGGTACTCCTCGGCCAGAGCAGGCACCGTCAGCCGCCACATGTTCTGATCACAGCCGAAGCCGTGCGCCAGCACCACCGCTCGCCCCTGCGGGTTGCCGACGACGCTGACGTTGTTCCTGCGGCCGATATCCATCCGGCCAGTCTTGCAGGCCCCGCTCATCGACAGGCCACTCCTGCGGCCTCACCCACCCCCGGCCCACACATCGTGTCCGCAAACACCGCCGGTCAGCGCCTCGCGGACCACCGCATCTGTGAACAACCACCCCAGAATGAGCGGTGTCGCAGCTCACGCGAAGGCCGATCCCTGAGGCGGCACCGCATCCCCGTGCACGGGGCGTGAAGCGCACGGTGCGCGGAGGGTAGTCGCCTGGCGGTGGCGAGCCCGTCGCCGACAGCGTCGGTCGTCGACCAGCACGCGTCACCGGGACTGCGACCCGTGGTCTTGCCGGTGGCTGGTCTCCTGTCATGCACAGGTGTGAAGATGTCGCCATGCATGCGATCTTCGAGAGGGAGCTGCACGTCACGCGGCGCGAGCAGGTTCTAATGATCACCGCCAGCGGTGAGGTGGACTACGGAGACGCCGAGGAGTTCGCGGCCGTCTGAGGCGCGGCCGACCATGCCGGGCTCCCCACCACGGCAGTGGACCTGTCGCGGGTCGCGTTCGCCGACAGCATGCTCCTCAACGCCCTCCTGGAGGCCAGGCGCCGTCATGCGGCCGCAGGCCGGGACCTCATCCTCCTCGGTCCCTTGCAGCCGGCCGTCACTCGCCTGCTCACCGTCAGCGGCACGCTCGGACTGTTCATGATCGCCGGCATGGGGCCCGCACCGATCAGCTAGGACCCATGGGCGGCACCCATGGAGCACGGCGACAGCGGGTAAGCGAATACGCGATGACGACAGTCTGTGATGAAACGGCAAGGAACCCACAGAAAGAGTTCTATGGTCACCCCGCTGAAGAATCGGGCATCGGATGAACAGGAGCCTGCGCCGTCGCTGCGGTACAGCGTCTCCTGGGAGACTGCAGATGTCTCGATCGCCGAGGCCCGAGCAGCCATACGCACGCTCCTGGCCCAGGCCGGCCACGAACCCCACCACCGGTCGAGCCAAGACGCTCAGCTCATCGTCAGCGAGCTGGTCACCAACGCGGTGCGGCACGCCCCCGGCCCGGGCGGATTGGTGCTGGATCTGACTCCCGACGCCGCCCTGCTGCGCATCAGCGTGAGTGACTGCTCCTCTCACCTTCCTGAACTGCCGGCCCACGACGCCCGCCGCGTCGGCGGACACGGTCTGCACCTGGTCAACCGACTCTGCGACCAACTGCACGTCATCGCCCAGGACACCGGCAAGAAGATCGTCGCTCACCTTCGCCTTCACACGGCCGCCCGCTAGACGGCGTCTGCCGCAACAGCCCATCCTCGACGCTCCTGTGAACCGCCGAGCCCGAGAGCGGGCAACTGCGTACCCGCTCTCGGCGCGCGCGTTCAGTGACTGGTGAGCATGCCTTCGCGCAGCCGGGCCAGGCAGCGCGAGAGCAGTCGGGAGACGTGCATCTGGGAGACGCCCAGGGCTTCACCGATCTGGGCCTGGGTGAGTTCCTCCACGAACCGCATGTGGATGATCTGCCGGTCGCGTGCGTCGAGTTCGGCGATCAGCGGGGCCAAGGCGTGGAAGTCCTCCACCAGCTCGAGTGCGGTGTCCTCGGTGCCGATGAAGTCCTGCAGCGCGGCTTCGCCCTCGTCGCTTCCGTTGAGCGTGGCGTCCAGGGAGGTGGAGTTATAGCCGTTGGCGGCCAGGCGCGCCTCACGCACCTCGTCCTCGGGCAGGCTCATCAGCTCCGACAGCTCCTTGACCGTCGGGGTACGGCCCAGACGGCTGCGCAGCTCCTCCGTTGCCCGCGCGAGCTGCACGCGGGCCTCCTGCAGGCGTCGCGGCACGTGGACGGCCCAGGTGGTGTCGCGGAAGAATCGCTTGATCTCACCGACGATGTAGGGAATGGCGAAGGAGGTGAACTCCGCCTCCCTCGCCAGGTCGAACCGGTCGATGGCCTTGATCAGGCCGATCATGCCGACCTGGACGATGTCCTCCATCTCCTCCGGCCCCCGGCTGCGGAACCGGCCGGCCGCGTAGCGGACCAGGGACATGTTCATCTCGATCAGCGTGTTGCGGGCGTAGCTGTAGGCGGGCGTGCCCTCTTCCAGCACCGCCAGCTGGTCGAAGAAGACCTTGGACAGCTCGCGGGCATCCTTCGGCGCCACCTGGGAGGGATCGGCAACCCGCGGCAAATCGACCATCTGCGCGTCCGTTGCTGTCGCACTCATGAGCGCCATGACCTGTCCCTCCCACAACCGAAGCCAGCCGTCGCCGCCAGCCCCATACCGCCGACCCGCGAATACCCCTTCATCTTGCATCTATGCCTGCGTGCGTACGAACCGGGGGGGCTGACCGAACGGCCCGGCACAAGATCCACGGCGAGCGGGACGGCACGCGCGCGCTGATCGAAGGTGCTTGCCACTCGGACGCCACATGACGCGCGAGCATGTCCTCGCCAGGTGCGAGGATGCTGTCGTGTGGGATGCGATCGACGCAGTGGACTGGGGCGCCATACCGGGCCATCCCGACTGGTATGAGCCGGCTCGTGCCGCCCGCGGTCTGCGGGCGCTGGCTGATGCGGCGAACCTGGTGGAGGCGGCGAAGGCCGGCTCGCTGCTCGGCGGCGGTGGCATCGTCCATGGTCACAGTGCCGCGGTGTTTCCGGCGGCTGCGGTCGCCACCCCGCTGCTCCTGGACATCGCTCAGCAGGGTCACCCGGCGGCCCGGGACACTGCGTTGGGGCTGGTCGATGAGGCCCTGTCGTCCTATCCCCACGCCGAGTACACGCGGGTGACGACGTCCTCCGGCACAGCAGTCCCGATCTGCTGCGCCATCGCCCACCAGCTGCGAGCCCGCACAGCTCTCCTCGCTGGATGGGGCAAGCGGGGCAGGGCGCTGCTTGCCGATGCGGCCGAGCACTGGCGTTTCGAGATCCGAGAGTGCGTCGCCGACGGCAATGACACGGCAGCCTTCGGGGCCCTGGCCGGCTGTTTCCCGGGTGGCGTGCACGCGGTGGAACTGCACCTCGGCGGTGAGATCACCGCGCTGGACGAGGTCGCCCTCGAATACCCGCCCGTGGACGGCTCGCTTGAAGCGTGCCTACGGGTGACGGGACGGCGTCCGGGCGAACTGCCGCCCGGTGCCGTCCTGTTTCCGGCGGAGTGCGGTGAACGCGTGCACTGACCGGCCTCCATGGTTCCCGGGCCATGCGATCCAGGGGCCGTCTGCCGTCGTGGCGCGGTGAGACGCCTCCAGAGGTGAGGAAGGCTTCGGGGATGTCGTCGCGTATCTCCCAGCGGATCCCGTAGGCGGCGGAACCGGTGCAGACGGGGGGAACCGGTGCAGGCGGCGGAACCGGTGCGGGTGGGGGCATCGGTGATCAGGTGATGTGTGCCGCCCGTCCTGCCCCGGTAGGCGGTGATTCATCCGGTCTTGGGGCCCCCTTTTTCGCGCCCGGATGTGGGAGCCGTCGACCTCCGCCCGGGAGAACTACAGGGCGTTCGCGCCGCGAAGCGTGGTGAGGAGGAACCCGCGCAGAAGGCCCCCACTTACGGGTGAGCTGGTCCGACATTCTCACCGCCTTGTTGCTTCTGCGGAACTGGAGGGTGCGCGTCGGTCGTGCCGCGTGCAGGACGGGACCTGTCACTGTGCCGACGGAGTACGTCCAACAGCGGTTGGCGGGGGTGGGGTCAGTTCGATCAGGAAGTCCTGGTCGGTGGCGCCGGAGCAGCGGCCCTGGACAACTTCTGCTCCGTCCTGGGTGTCTTGGTGGCGCAGGCTCAGACATCGGCCGGTGATGACCGGGCGGATGCGGAGGTGGGCGGTGGCAGGCGGGCCGAAGCGCTCGATGGGGAACTGCTGGGACATGCGCTGGGGCCGCCGCGCTGGCGGCAACCGCTGTGACGGCTGTGCTGGGTCCCGGCGGCACTGCCCACGCGAACTCCTCCTGGACGGCCCAGGCACGGCAGGCCGGTCTCACCGCTTCAGAGGCCACGGCCCGGCAGCTGTGACTGTGTGAAACACCCGGCAGGCGGCCACTTCGCAGCCTGGGAGCAGCCCGAGGCCTACGCCGCCGATGTACGCCGTGCAGTCAAGCTGGGCGACTGAGACGGAGCTTGCGCATGCTCCACCACTGCCAGGCCATGCGCCCGGAACCCCATGGCGTGGCAGCCGGCACCGTGAACGTTCGTGGTCGCGGTGCCGGCTCAACGCGATCGCGTGATCGACCGGACGGCTCCTAGGCTCCCAGCTGCTCCGCGGCGAGTGCGGTGCCTCCCACGCGGGCGCGGATCTTGGCGAAGGCCGTGTCGCGGGAGGTGGAGGTGTCGTCGGCGAACGGTGCGAAGCCGGCGTCGTCGCAAGTGCCCAGCTGGTCGACCGGGATGTGGCGGGCGGCTTGCAGGACGCGGTCGCGGACCTCCTCGACCGTCTCCACGCGAGGATCGATCGGGTCGGTCACTCCGACGAAGACGCGGATACCGGACCGCAGATGCTCGGCTACGGCGCGCAGGACACGGTCCGGGTCGGGCTCGCCGGCCAGTGCGAGGGAGAAATTCCCGGCGCTGAGCTGGAACAGGTGCGGCAGCAGTTCGGCGTAGTCGACGTCGAGGCTGTGGAAGGAGGCATGGTCGGCTCCGGGGCCGGTGTAGACGCCGATCCGGGTGCGCTCGGCGTCGGTGAAGCGGGACAGCACCTTGTTGTTCAGGGCGATGAAGTCGCGCAGCAGCTGACCGCTCGGGTCGACCTTGAGTGCCAGGCGGCCTTCCTCGAAGTCCAGTTGGACGACGTGCGCGCCTGCGTCCAGGCAGCCGCGGATGTCCGTCTCCGCCTCGCTCACCAGGTCGTCGAGGAACTGCTCGCGCGGGTAGCCGGCGATCCCGTCGGGCGGGTAGAGCAGGCTCAGGGCGGAGGGGGCGACGACGGCCTGCTTCACGGGGAGCGTCGTGTGCTGCTTCGCGGCCCGCAGGTACTCCTCCGCATGGATCTTGTAGCGGAAGGGTCCGGAGACCAGGCGGGGCAGCTGCCGGGTGTGGCCGTCGTCGAAGGGAATGACGACGCCGTCAGGGTCCAGGTCGGACAGCCCCTGGAGCGGATAGGTGAGGAAACTGGGCTTGGCCTGCTCGCCGTCGGTGACCACCGGCGACCCGGTGGCCTCCAGAGCCTCGACGGTCTCGCGGACGGCCTCTCTTCGACGCGAGGCCAGCTCGGTGTCGTTGATCCTCCCGGCCTGGAAGTCCGCGGTCGCAGCCTGCAGTGCGGGGGGACGGGGGATGCTGCCGATGAGTTCGGTGGGGATCACAGTGGCAGCCTAGGAAGAGTGGGGGCACGAGCCCCGCCCCGACACATGCGAGAGGGTCTCATCAGCCACTTTCGAGGTACAGAGCATCCCGGCGAGCGGGCCGCCCGGGAGTCGGGGGATCGCAGCGGTGCCTCCGTCCGGCGGGGCTCTCCCGCCTGCCCCTTGGTGGGGCTCGCCGCCTGAAGGACAGCACCGGGGCATCGGCGACTTCCGTTGTCCGGCAGCCGGCACCGACTCCGTGAGTGCCGCGGACCGGCCGCCGACGCGGACACCGCACACCTCGCACCGGTCTCACCAGGTGCCCCGGGATGGAGTGGTGAACATCGGGTGGTCTGCGTCGAGGGCTCTGTGGCCGACGGTCGGGCCGTGGCGCGGGGCTGCCGCACGGTGGTTCAGGCCCTACCGCCACCGGGTGCCGGAGGCCGGCTCCGCCTGGCCGCCCCGACCGAGGCCGTACTGCGCATCGTCCGGATCGCCGGGGCCGACGTCATCGACTGCCGCGGCAACCTCCGACACGCACTCACCGACGGAAGCCGCCCGGTGGGGAAGTCCTCCGCCGGGCGGGGCACGTCTGCGGCTGGCGGCGGCTCTGAGCGGTGCCTGTGGCCCTCTTGCAATCCCAGCGGTCACGGTGGCGTGGCTGCCTGCTCCGGCAGATCGCCGTGGCGTGGACGTGTGGGGGAAGCGGCCGGACGGCGCCGGCTACGACGCTCCGCACATGGCCAGTGCGGTTCGCGCCAGCCCGCGCAGCCAGGCGTGGGCGTGGTCGGTGTCGTAGCGCTGATGCCACGACAGGTATACCGGTGCCGACGGCAGTTCGAGCGGGAGGGGGAGCACGACCAGGCCGAGGTCGGTGACCGCTGACCGCGTGGTGGCTTCGGGGACGCTGATCAGGAGATCGGAGCCGCGCGCGAACTCCAGCGCGGCCGCTTCGGTGGGCGCGGTCGCCACCACGCGGCGGGTGAGGCCGAGCCGCGCGAGGGCGTCGTCGAGGGCATTGCCGAGGTTTCCCCGTCGCGAGACGGTGACGTGCTCAGCGGCGGCGTACCGCTCTGCGGTGACGGTCCTGACGCGAGTGAGGGGGTGCCCCTGCCTCACGACGATGACAAGGCGGGTCTCGCCCACGTTCTCGGCACGGATGTCCGGTGCGGTCGGGCGGTTGGCGTTCGCCTCCAGGTCGACCTCGCCGCGCCGCAACTCGGGGGTGTCGACGCTCGATTCCGCAACGAAGCGCAATCGCACGCCCGGCGCCTGTTCGCGCACGGCCGCGAGCAGTGCGGGGCCGCTCAAGGCGACCAGGGAATCGTGCCAGCGGAGTGTGAAAGTGCGCTCCAACGTCGCCAGATCGAGTTCACGGCTCGGTGCCAGGACCCCCTGGACCTGATGCAGCAGCTCGTGCACCTGTTCCCGGACGGCGATCGCATACGGCGTCGGGGTCATCGTGCGGCCGGTGCGCACCAGGATCTGGTCCCCGGTCGTGCGCCGGATCCGTCCCAGACTCCGGCTCATCGCGGGGGCGGTGACGTGCAGGCGCGCCGCCGCCCCGGCCACGCTTCCCTCCTCCAGCAGCGCGTCGAGCGCGGCGAGCAGGTTCAAATCCAATTGCATGTGAGTAATCCTAGGCGTGCTTTACATGCATTTGAAGTTAATTAGAGTGCTGTATACCTTCGAGACGAGAGCGCAAGACGGAACACACAGCTTGGCCCGACCCGCCTCAACACCCCTCCTCACACAGGAGCACCCCCATGCCCGAAACGCTTCAGACCACTGACGTCGCCGCCTCCGACGCCGACCTGCTCGGCCAGACCGCGATCGCCGTGCGCGCGGCCGGTTCGGCGCTGCGCGAGCGCTTCGGCGAGGTGGTCCGCTACCAGGCCCGTGAAGAGCTGATGCGCGCGCTCGCCGCCAACGACGACACGGCCCTCGATATCCTGCGCCCCCGCCTCACACGCCTGCGCCCGGACGCCGGCTGGGTGGAGGACGAACTGGACGGCGGGGCGCTGCCGCCCGGCGAATGGTGGGTCGTGGATCCGGCCGAAGGCAACGTCAACCACCTGCACGCCCTGCCGGAGTGGGCGGTGACCGCCACCCTGGTGCGTGAGAACCAGCCGGTGCTCACCGCGGTCCACCTGCCGTTGACCGGCGAGACCTACACCGCGCTCACCGGCGCGGGCGCACACCTCGACGGCCGGCCGCTGCACGTCTCCCAGAGCGCGGACCTCGGCCTGAGCATCGTGGCCACCAGCCAGGCCCGGCCGGACGAGGACGAGAAGGTCGTGCGGCGCGTCGGCTCCTCGATCACCGCGATGCTCTTCGACGCGCTCGTCGTCCGCACCGCCGTGCCCGCGACCCTGCACCTGCTGAACGTGGCCGCCGGCCGGATCGACGCCTTCTGGCAGTTCGCCGGCGCCCGCGCGGACCTGCTGCCCGGGGCACTGCTCGTCACCGAGGCCGGCGGACAGATCTCCGACGCCGAGGGCCGCCCCTGGACCCCGCGGAGCGAGAGCTTCCTGGCCGCCGCGCCGGGCGTCCACGCCGAGGCCGTCGCCACGCTCTCCCGCTGACCGCGCACCACCGCACCACCACGACCTGCACGCACGGAAAGGACCAGATCATCATGACCACGATCGCCGTTCTCGGAAACGGCCGCGTCGGCGGCAACCTGGCCACGGCCCTCACCCGGGCAGGGCACGAGGTGACCGTGGCGGGCCGCGCACCGGGCGTCGCCGCCGACGCCGCCCGGACAGCCCGGATCGTCATCAACGCCACCCCCGGCGCCGGCTCGCTGGACCGGCTCGCCGCCCTGCGCGAGGAACTGCGCGACAAGATCCTCGTCGACGTCTCCAACGCCACCGTCGACGGACCGGACGGACTGCCCGCCGACCTGATCTACCCCGGCTCCAGCCTCGCCGAACAACTCCAGGAAGCGCTCCCCGAAACGCGCGTCGTCAAGACACTCAACACCATGCTCTTCCCGGTGATGACCGCGCCGGCCACGCTCACCCAGGCGCCCGACGCCTTCCTCTCCGGGGAGGACCCGCAGGCCAAGCAGACCGTCCGTGAACTGCTCATCGACCTCGGCTGGCGCAAGGAGTGGATCACTGATCTCGGCGGGATCCGGACCGCCCGCGCCACGGAGGCCGCGATACTGTTCGTACCGCACGTGATCCGGACCAGCGGATTCGCGCCCTTCGCGCTCTCGATCGCACGCTGATTCGCACACAGCGCCCCATACTCAGAACGGGGCCAGGGATTCTGCGCCGGACGGCGAACCATGGTCACCCTTGCGGCGGGACCTCGGTCGTACCGGGCCCCGGCCCGGAGGGACGCGTGTCGGTCTACGAGGGCACGGTGCTCACGCGGGGTTCGCCCACTCCTCGCGAAGCATGCCGAAGAGCACGCGGTCGAAGCGCTTCCCCTCCACCAGCACAGCCGACCGACGGCGGCCTTCCTCACGGAAGCCCAGCCTGGTGAAGGCGCGTACGGCACGCTCGTTGCCGCTCCAGGTGTCCAGCTCCAGCCGGCTCAGGCAGTACGCACCGAACAGGTGGTCCACGAGCAGCCGCAACGCGTCACTGCCGTGGCCGCAGCCCCAGAACTCCCGCTCGCCGATGGTGACTCCCAGTGTGGCCACTCCGGCGTAGGGGTCCAGGTCCCGGTAGTCGGCCATGCCTATCACCCTCCCGCCTGCCAGGTCCTCGACCGTGAACACGGCCGACTCCCGAGGGCTCAGTCGCAGCATGGTGTCGAAGCCGAGCCCGATCGCCTCCGCCGTGACCGGGCCGAAGCAAGGGTCGCCGCCTGCGGCCCAGCGCACCACCTCCGGGTCATTGCGCCACCGGACATGGTGCTGGGCGTCTTCGGAGCGCAGCGCGCGCAGCCTTACCAACTTTCCTTCGAGCATCGGGCAACCCTATCGATCACGGAACCGCTCAAGGCCGGCGATTCCTTGCGGGGATGTCCTCGGCACCGCTGCGTCAAGGGGGCCGGGCGGTCGCACTGCCCCCTTGGCATTGATCATCCAGGCTCAGCGCACGCTCACGGTCTACGGCTGGAACGCCAGGTCGCGCTGGTACCAGGTGCCGGCCTTACCGCCGAGGTCCACGGGGTCGGCCGGGCCGACCGGAACGAACCCGGCTTTGGCGAGCACCCGCTGGGATGCGGCATTGTCGTGGGAGGTGGCCGCCCGCAGTGTGCGCAGCCCGTGCCGCGTCGCCGCCAGCCGGCACAGCTCCCGGACGGTCGCGGTCGCCACACCGCGGCCGGCGACATGCTGCGCGACCCTGTAGCCGAGCTCAGCGGTGCCGTCCTCGAAGTCGTACAGGTTGAACCGGCCCAGGACCGAGCCGTCGTCGGCGACGAGCACGTAGAAGGCGCTGATGCCCGCCTCCTGTTCAGCCAGCAAGGCGCTGTACCGGGCGGCGAACTGGTCGAAGAACGCGTCACCGCGGTCGGAGATCGAGGCAGCGAAGTAGGCGCGGTTCGCCAGCTCGAAGGCCAGGACCGCGGGGGCATCGTCGGCATGCAGCCGTTTCAGCTCAGGCACTGCCCGACTGTACCCGGGTGGTGTGCTCAGGCCACCCGGGTTTCCCCCCGGCGGACGGGCACATAACGAGTGCGGGACGTGCCCGCGGCGGCTCCCCGGGCGGCGCCTCAGGGGCGGGGGGTCAGCACCTCCAGGGCGCCGGTGTGGGTGTCGTAGCTGCGCAGGGTGGTGAGCCGGGCCGACAGCGGCGGCGCCGGAAGCAGCTCGGGGATCCGCCGGTCGGTGAAGGCACCGGATCGCCGGGTCCTGCCGAGGGTGATGTGCGGGCTCCAGTGCCCCGGCTGGTGGAAGGGACTGAGTGTCTCGGGCGGGCTGTCCGAGGCCACCGCCTCCCACACCCGGTGGTGCAGGCCGGCCAGCGCGGGGTCGAGGTCCAGCGCCCACGCCAGCACCGAGGTGGGCCGCTCGAAGCGGACCACGCCGGTGAACCGCACCGCCAGTGGTAGGGCGGCGGCCACCTGGGCGAGCTCCCAGCGGATCGGGGCGGTCAGCTCCGGGCAGGCGGCCAGGGTGAGGTGCGGGCTGTTGGTCGGGGAGCGGTGACGCGCCTGACTGGGCAGCCCCGCCTGCGCGAGCCGCCGCCAGGCCTCCCGGACCGCCAGCTCTGCCGCCTCGTCCAACAGGAGCTCGACCGTGCGCATCCGCGCAGCCTACCGGCGATCAGTCGCGGCTTCGCCGCCGGCCGTACCGTCAGGCCGCGGCTCGGCCGGGGCCAGGGGACGGCGTGCGGGACTCGTCGCGTCACGGAGCGGCGGGGAGGGCTTCGGTGAGATTCCGGCCCTTCGTACGGGGTGCGCAGGAGACGGACGCGGGGGTGGGCTCGGCGTGCGGTGCCCTCTGAGTAGCCGTCCGGGCCGGGTGTCCGGTCCTGCGGATCGCCCTGTTTTCGTCTGCTTGACGATATCAAGTCTCTCCATTATCGTCTCGCTGACGAAATCAAGGGGGGTCCACCATGGCCGACATCACCCGGCGCTTCGGATGGCGCCATCTGCGCTCCGCGCCCACCGCCCACATCCGCCACCACAAGCGCGGCCGGCTCGCCCACGACGGCCGGGGGCTCAGCTTCTGGTACCGGTCGCTGTCGGCGGCACTCTCCGAAGTGCCGGTCGACGACCGGGAGCTGGCCATGGCGTTCCACGCCCGTACCGCCGACTTCCAGGACGTCACCGTGCAGGCCACCGTCACCTACCGGATCAGCGACCCGGCCGAGGCGGCGAACCGGATCGACTTCTCCGTGGACCCGGACAGCGGGAACTGGCGCGGCTCACCCCTGGAGCAGATCGCCACCCTCCTCACCGAGACCGCACAGCAGCACACACTGGACGTACTGGCCCGCACTCCGCTGGCCGTCGCCCTGGTGGACGGCGTCGCCTCCGTGCGGGAACGGGTCGCCGCCGGTCTCGCCGCCGAGCCCCGCCTCCCGGCCACCGGCATCGACGTGGTGGCCGTCCGCGTCGTCGCGATCCGGCCCGAGGCCGAGGTGGAGCGCGCCCTGCGCACCCCGGCCCGCGAGCAGATCCAGCAGGAGGCGGATCGGGCCACCTACGAGCGGCGGGCCGTCGCCGTCGAGCGCGAACGCGCCATCGCCGAGAACGAGCTCGCCAGCCAGATCGAACTGGCCCGGCGCGAGGAGCAGTTGGTCGAACAGCGCGGCACCAACACGCGTCGCGAGGCCGAGGAGAAGGCGGCGGCCGACAGCGTACGGACCGAGGCCGAGGCGGCCCGCAAGGTCCGCCTGGCCCGCGCGGACGCCGAGGCCGCACGCGCGACGGGCGCGGCGCGCGCCGAGGCCCAGGCCGCCTGGCTGCGGGTGCACGGCGAGGTCGACCCGGCCACGCTGCACGTCCTGGCGGCGACCCGGCTGGCGGAGAACCTGCCGCGGATCGAGAGCATCACCCTCTCCCCCGACGTGCTCACCGGGCTCCTGTCCAGACTCGGGCGCCCGGAAAGCCAGGCGGACGCGTGAGCCTGGCACCGCGGGCGGTGCTCGTGCACCGCCGGACCGAGTACGAGGAACTGCTCGCCCGGCACGGGACGCACGGACAGGCCGCGTTCTTCCTCTCCAGCCGCGGCCGCTCGATCGAGGAGGTGGCCCGCCGCCACGACGACACCCGGCAGGCGCTGCGGGACGTGGCGTCGGCGGTGCCGCTCACCTGGCGCAGCTCCCGGGTGGAGCGGGCGGACCTGGACCGCTTCCTGTTCGCCCCGGAGGACGTGGTGATCGTGGTCGGCCAGGACGGCCTGGTCGCCAACACCGCGAAGTATCTGTCCGGGCAGCCGGTAGTGGGCATCGACACCGACCCGGGGCGCAATCCGGGGGTGCTGGTCCGTCACCGCTGTGCCGACGCGGCCTCCTTGCTGCGGACCGCGATCGCCGCCGGGGACCGGGCGGAGGAGCTGACCATGGTCGAGGCCGTCGCCGACGACACCCAGCGCCTTCTCGCGCTGAACGAGATCTACCTGGGGCCGCCCGGCCACCAGACGGCCCGCTACCGTCTGGACGCCGACGGCGGAACCGACCCGGGGGAGGCCCAGGCGTCCTCCGGGGTGCTGGTCGGCACCGGCACGGGAGCCACCGGGTGGCTGCGTTCGCTGTGGCTGGAGCGCGGCAGCACGCTGCCGATGCCCGCGCCGCGCGACCCGCGGCTGCTGTGGTTCGTGCGTGAGGCCTGGCCCTCGCCCGCGACCGGGACATCGAGGGTCGCCGGTGAGCTGAGGCGGGGGCAGGTGCTGCGGCTGACCGTGGAGTCGGACCGGATGGTGGTCTTCGGGGACGGAATGGAGGCCGACACCCTGGAGCTGACCTGGGGCCAGAGCGTGCGGCTGGGCATCGCGGCGACGTCACTGCGCCTGGTGACGTGAACGCCCTGACCGCCCGGCCCCCGGAGGGGGGAAGCCTTCGCCGCGCGCGTGGACTTCCTACGACGACTCCCCCGCCCCGCCTTCGCCCTGTGGCGGTCCGGGGTGGCGCGGGCCTGGTCGGCCGCTGCAGGGTTTCAGCGGCCGTAGCCGGCCGATCCCTGGGGCCGCCCGACTTCCGTTCGGCCGGCCGGCTTTCCAGCAGAGACAGGCTTCAGGTCAGGACCAGCCAGCGGCGGCCGTCGATGAGCTCTCGTGCCGCATCGAGGTGGCCGGCATGGCACGCGGTCTCGGTGATGACGTGCAGCAGGACGTCGCGCAGGGTGTGCAGGTGCGGTTCGCCGAACAGGTCGTGGGGCCACCAGGCCGGAGCGGCGTCAGCGGGGACGGTGGTGAGGACGGCGTCGGCGAGCTCCGCCTCCTGCCGGTATCGGTCGAGCACGTCGCCGACCGGCACTTCCGGGGCCACGTGCCAGGCTTCGTCGCCGCTCGTCAGGCCGTGGATGATCTCTTCGTCACCGGCGACAACCGCGCGGAACCAGAACCGCTCGACGTCCAGCGCGAGGTGCTGGACCAGCCCCAGGCAATGCCATCCCGAGGGCAGCACGGGCCGTCGCAAAGCCTTTGCGTCGAGCCCGTCGAGAATGCCGAGAACGTGGCGCCGCTGCCCGTCCAAGACCCTGAGAAGCGCCCTGACCTCACTGCCCGGAGCCGTTTCGCTCGTATCTTCGGTCACGGCCACCAGGATCCCTCAATTCGTGTGGCCGGGCGGAGAGTTATCGGATACCCGGGCCACACACGGTCGGGAGGAGGGGCGGCGGAACCGTTGCAGCGGGCAGTTCCCGCCCAGCACCTGCGGCTCCAAGTCCTGGCGCCGGGTGGCGACTTGCCGTCCCTCCTCCAGCCATGGATCACGAAGCCGTACCGGGGTACCAGCGTGGTCGCGCACCTGCCCTGTGCACGGGGGCGGGCACGGCGACGCGGCGTCCCGCCAAACGCCGTACGTCGGCAAGGGCGTTCGTCGGCATGCCGGTCCGGCATCACGACGGATCACCCCGTACAGACCAGCCTCGAGAACGGTCGGATGCGCGCGAAGTGGTCCTCTGGCTCCCGGCGTCCGCCGCACTCTCGACGTCGCGGTTCTTCGGCGTCGAGGTGGCCGCCGCGAACGGCCCCTGAGCGGACTACCTTTACTGTCCCACACCCGACCGTATTGCTTCGCTGCCCAGAGGAATTCATGCACCGCACCGCCGTATCCACCACCCTCGTCGCCGTCTGCTGCCTCGGACTCCTCACCGCCTGCACCGACGACGGCACCAGGAGCCACCCGGCGCCGAGTGCGCATACGACGCTCAAACTGAGCCAGAGCGCCGACACCGCCGGTGCCGGAGGTGAGGGGACTCTGCGCATCACCCCCGACACCGTGCTCTACATCCGCAAGACGAGCACCGGCACCCCGGAGCACGGTCTGTACGCCATCGTCACCTTCAGCGCCGAGAACCGTTCCAAGAGCGCCGTCACGGCGACAACCAAGACCGGCGGCTTCCGCTGGAAGGCCGCCAACGGACACACCGTCAGCGCTGGAAACAGCAAGAGCGCGGCAAGGATCGCTCCCACAGGCTTCGCCGACGGCGGTCCGACCGTCCCGGCCGGCACCTTCAGCAGAAACACCGTCGCTTTCGACATCACCGACGCCGAAAAGGGCGGCACCCTGCTGTACGTCGACGGCAACGGTGACGACCGCCGATGGCAGATACCCTCCACCAGTTCGGGGCCTGTGGTCTCGGCGCTGAAGCGTGCACTCATCTGAGTGCCACCCGAGCAGAAGAGTGAACCCGACTCCCACAGCGTCTGCTGGATGAGCCGGCATCAGGGACGGTGGCCGCCCGCCGGGCACCCTCGACAAGGCCGTGGGGGGACCGTGACGACTCACCAGGGGATGTGGCTCTCCCGGGAATAGGAGATCATGAACCAGATGACCAGAGGGAGAAGGACCAGCAGGACGATGCCTGCCAGAACCTTCGCCCAAGCGGCGGTCTTCCCTCTTACTTCAGTCGGCACGACCAGGCCCCCCTGTGCACGATGCGGCAGGAGCCCGAGTGTAGGCGGTACTGCGCAGTGACAGCGGAGCAGCGGCCCCACCCCTGAGCGCGCGGAGCCGTGCAGGTCTGCGCAGGCGTACGCGGTCGACGGGGACGTCCTCGTCGACTTCCCGGGGGCGCCGCACGGGAGGACGCCGGATGCCGCGCGGACGTGGACATCGCCGTGCATGGTCCGCACCCGCGCACGGGCCCGCGGGTTCTTCTCGTCGGAGCATGTCAGCGCGTCGGCCCCGGGCAGGGGGGCGAATCCGTCATCCTGTCCGCAGCCGGTCCTGTCCGAATCCCGTGCGCCGGGGCCGTCGGGGACTGTTCGGCGCGGCTGTGCTGTCCCTACGGTGAGAAGGCACTCACTACGGGGGATCCCCAGGGGGCGCTCTCGTGTGCCGCCGATGCGGGCGGTGCCGGCACGGGCCGGTCCCCGGAAGGAGAACGGCTGCATGACACCTCCGCCTCGGGCCACGCACGGCACGCCCGCCCCGCTCCGGCCGCCCGCCGCCACCGTCGACTCGGCTCTGCTCGCCGAGGCGCGCCGGCTGGCCCCGGAAGCGGTCGCCCTGCGCCGGGCCCTGCACGGCACTCCTGAGCTGGGCCTTGACCTGCCCGACACCCAGCGCCTGATCCTGGACGCGCTCGACGGTCTCGGCCTGGAGATCCGTACGGGCCGCGCGCTGTCCTCCGTGACCGCGACCCTCGCCGGAGCGGGCGACGGTCCGACGATCCTGCTGCGCGCCGACATGGACGCGCTGCCGGTCACCGAGGACACCGGGCTGCCGTTCGCCTCGCGCACCCCGGGGTTGATGCACGCCTGCGGGCACGACGCGCACATGGCGATGCTGGTGGGCGCCGCGCGGCTGCTCGCCGGGCGGCGCGCTGCGCTCGCCGGGCGGGTGGTGTTCATGTTCCAGCCCGGCGAGGAAGGCGAGCACGGAGCCCGTCACATGATCGAGGAAGGGGTGCTGGAGGCGTCCGGGGCCCGGGCGGACGCCGCCTTCGCCCTGCACGTCCACCCGAACATTGCGGCCGGGGCGCTGCGGCTGCGGCCGGGACCGCAGATGGCGGCCTCCGACCGGTTCCGGGTCCTGGTCCGGGGGCGCGGCGGGCACGCCTCGGCGCCGCAGAGCACGTGCGATCCGGTGCCCGTGGCCTGCGAGATCGTGCTCGCGCTGCAGACAGCGGTCACCCGTGGGGTGGCCGCCGAGGAGAGCGCCGTCCTGAGCGTGACCCGGCTGACCGCGGGCACCGCCTCCGGAGTCATTCCGGACGACGCCGAACTGTCCGGCACCCTGCGCACACTGACCGAGCCGACCCGGCAGCGGCTGCACGCCGCGATCGACCGGGTGGCCCGGGGAGTGGCCGCCGCGCACGCGGCGACCGCGGAGGTGACCGTCACTCCCGGATACCCGGTCACCGTCAACGACGCCGCGTTCACCGACCTCGTCCTGCAGGCCGGGACCGACGTGCTGGGCGCCGAGGCGGTGGGCGTCCTGGCCGCTCCCCCGATGACGGCGGAGGACTTCTCCTATGTCCTGAGGGCCGTTCCCGGTGCGTTGGCCTTCCTCGGCGTGTGCCCACCGGACGTGGAGCCGGACGAGGCGCCGTCGTTGCACTCGTCCCGCATGGCCATCGACGAGGACGTGCTCGCCGCGGGGATCGCCTGCGAGGCCGCCGTGGCCTCGGCCTTCCTCGCCGGCCGCGGACCGGAGCCGGCCCGGTGACCACCACCGGGCCGCCCCTCCGGGGCGAGGTGGAGCGGGTCGAGGCCCCGTGGCCGGAGGCGAGCCGCCGGCCGGCCGGGGCCTCGACCGAATGACAGTGGCCGCCGCGCCGGTATCGCATGACGGAGGCCGTCAAGGTGGGCGACCGTCACCGGTGTGGGGTGCGGGATCGGGCCGCGGCGCGCTACAGCCTGCCGGCCGCGGGCGTGCCGCGGCTGTGGACGTGCCTCAACTCCCCTGCGCGGGAGGGAGGACGGTGGTGTGCGCGCCGATGCGGAGATCGTTCCCCACATGGCCGGGCGGCGCGTACTCGCCGAGCTGCGCCGGCGGGCCCGTGGCCCGCGAGGGATGCCTGTGCGCCGGCTCCCGCCGTCACCGGTGCCGGACAGACGCGAGGGCGCCGGCAGGGACGGGGGCCGGGAACCATGACCGGGGCCCGTGCAGGGGAGCGAGTGCCGGGCGACACGTTTGAGTGACATGGCGTTATCCCAACCAAGCGGCCAGGAAAGCCTTCGGTGTCTCTGGAAGCGCCCCTGATCAGGGGACCCTGCGGTCACTTGCGCATGCCATCGCCGGCCGCGAAGGAACAGAAGGGACCGCTATGCGGCGCATTCTCCACCCGCTCACCACCACTGCCCTGCTGGCCCTGCTCACTGCCGGTCTCGCGGCCCCGGCCCGAGCCGCCGACAGCGTCAGTCACGAAGACACCGCTTCCCCCTTTCCCACCACGGCGAAGGCCGCGAGCGACGCGGACTACACCGCCACAGACCTGGACACCGGAAGGACGCAGCGCGGCAGTGTCGCCCCCTCGGGGCCCGCCGGCACGCAGGCGCCCGCACAGATGGCCCTCCTCGTGTGCGCGCCCGGCAGATTTCCGACGGACCGGTCGTTCGAGATCACCTGCAACGGAGTCCGTTGGTTCGTCTTCGTCGACTGCACGGACGGATTCCGCTACACCTTCGGCCCGTTCAGCGGATCCCTCCGTGTCACTGCCACGTGTCCGCTCGGCACCCGCGCTACGGGCGGCGGCGCCTCCGGCACCTGACACCGCCGCGGCGATCCTCGCGGCCGCCGGGTCGGCCGGGGACCGGGGCGCTGTCCGGGGAGCGGCGTGACAGGGGGAGGACATCGACCCGGCCCGGTGCCCCACCTGGGCGGTGGGCCGGCGACGTGCCTTCCGCCTCGGCCGCCGGCACCGTGCGTCGACCGGCCCTGCCGGCGTGGCCGGGAGGCGGCGCGTGGGGTTCTGACGACCCGTGCATGCGCCATGCGTCTCCCCTGCCCCGAAGGCGCCGGAAGGCTGTGGCCCGTTACGCGGCCGGGGTGAGTTCGGCGCGGCCGAACAGCAGCGCGTAGCCGGTGGGGAGCTGGTGCAGGATGCGGGTGATGAGGTCGGGGCCGGCGTAGGCGGCCACGGCCGCGAAGACGGCTCCGGTGTCCCAGCGGGTGGTGGCCAGGGAGGCGCCGCAGCGGGCGGCGAGGTCCTTGACGAAGGCCCAGCCGGTCAGGGGTTGGGGGGCGGGAATCTGCGCGGTCAGGATGCGTGCGGCCTCGAGGGGAAGCCGGGCGGCAAGGTCGACGCGTTCGTCGCCGGTCAGCTGACGTCCCAGCCCCGACAGGGCCAGGCGGACGGCTTCCTCGGCCCTTTCCCGGGTGGGGTAGGCGCCCTCGTAGCGGACCTTCTCCAGCATCTGCTCGTACGCCGTTCCGTAGGAGTGCTGGAACGTCGAGCGCTGGTCGGACATCACTGGGTCGTTTTGCCTTTCTGTCGCCAGGGGTGGTGGTGGCGGTGTCGCCAGGGATGGTGGTGGCGGTGTGCGGGCACCGGGGTGCGGCAGGGTGGTCAGGTGGGCTGAGGGCGGCCGAAGAGCAGGTCGTAGCCGGCGGGGAGCTGGAGCAGGATCTGGCCCAGGAGGTCGTCGCCGGCGGTGTCGGCGACCGTGGACAGGACGGCGCTGACGTCCCAGGTCGCGGTCTGCTCGGTGGCGCCGTCGATCCAGGCCGCGGTCGCCCGCACGAACCGCTCGGGGGCCAGGGGCTCGGCGCTCTGCAGCGGGTTGAGCAGGATCAGGGCGAAGGCCTCCGGCAGGCGTGCCGCGAGCTGGGCGCGGACGTCGCCGACCAGGTGCGCGCCGAGCAGGGCGAGCACCACGCGGGCCGCGCGCTCGGCTTCCTCCGGGGTGTCGTACTCGCCGCGTTCCTTCACACGGTCGAGGAACGCTTCGCGTCGCAGAGTCATCTTGGCCGCACCCCCTTCCTCTTCGGACTGCGCACGCAGGTGCGGAGGGCGGGGTGAGGGGGGACTGGTGCCCGTCCTCCGCACCTGTCCGGCCGCTGTCAGCCGGAGATCTCCTTGTGGCCGGAGCCGACGCCGATGGAGATCTTGCGGGGCTTGGCGCGCTCGGCGATCGGGATGCGCAGGGTGAGCACGCCCGCGTCGTAGTCGGCCTGGATGTGCTCGGTGTCGAGGGTGTCGGCGAGCACGATCTGGCGGGAGAAGACGCCCAGCGGCCGCTCGGACAGTTCCATGTGCACGTCGTCGGCCTTCGCCACCGGCCGGCGCTCGGCCTTGACGGTCAGCATGTTCCGCTCGACGTCGATGTCGATCGCCTCGGCGCTGACGCCGGGCAGGTCGAAGACCACCACGTACTCGTCGCCCTCGCGGTAGGCGTCCATCGGCATCGCCGACGGCCTCGACCAGGTGCCCGGGCCCATCAGCTGCTGGGCCAGCCGGTCGAGCTCACGGAAGGGGTCAGTGCGCATCAACATCGGAACACACCTCCAGAGGGTTCGGGCAGCTATTGCCAATGCGCCTCACTGACACCGTTGTAACATGTCATCCAATGGATGACAAACATGGTGTCGTCCAACCGATGACACCAGAGGGAGGTGCCCGTGACCTCGGCCGACCAGCCGTCCCCGTCCCGTGCCGACGCCCACAGCCCGGCGTCGTTCCTCGCCGCCGCAGCGGCCCTCAGCGCCATAGACGACGCCCTGCGCGCCGCCCGGCACCAGGCTCCCGACACCCCCGGCGCCGGGCCGGGTCCGGAGCAGGCCCTGGCCTCCCTGATGCTGCTGCGGCAGGTCCGCGAGCAGCTCGCCGGATGGGAGACCGGCCTGATCGAGACGGCCCGCGACGCCGGCGCCAGCTGGGCCGACCTCGCCCATCCCCTCGGCGTCGCCAGCCGGCAGGCCGCCGAGCGCCGCTACCTGCGCGGCCGCCCCGGCCCGGCCGGCACCACCGGCGAACAGCGCGTGACGGCCACCCGCCGGCGCCGCGCCGCCCAGCGCACCACCGCGACCTGGGCCCGCCGCAACGCGGCCGACCTGCGCCGCCTCGCCGGCCAGATCACCGCGCTCACCGACCTTCCCCCCGCCGCCCGCCTCCCGGTCGGCAAGCTCCACGAGGCCCTCGCCCACGACGACCCCGCCGAACTGGTCGAGCCCCTGACCGCCACCCGCCCCCATCTGGCCACCGCCCACCCCGACCTCGCCGCCCAGCTCGACTCCCTCGCCCCTCCCGACAAGGGGTCGTAGCCCGGACGGGGGGCGGGCCCCCTCGCCCCCGCGATCCGCACCGCCGACCGGAGGGCTTCCGCCGCCGCAGCCTTCGCGTCAGGACACCGGCTGTCAGATCGACGCGGCCCAGTGCGCGCCAGGGGACAGCGACCTTCCCCGCGTCCGGAGCGAAAGCCAACGCGTCCAGCAGCCGCCAGTGGAGACGGGCAGTGCCGTCTTCGGCCAAGGTCCCTCCCGCCGCGACGTAGCGATCGGCGAAGCGCATGCCCGCGGGAACCCCCGTGCAGCAGGGCGAGGGCCGTCGAGCAATGAGCCACGTCCGGGTCGGCCGGCCCCCAAGAGGTCTCCACCCAGTCGACGACACCACGGATCAGAAGATCGTCGCCGGTGCCTGCGAAGAGGACGTTTCCCGGATGGAGGTCCCGGTGCAGAAAGCACCCCTGACAGGCCGGGGGCTCCCGCAGTGTCTGCAGGCGGCCAGGGGCCTACCGGCCGTCCGGCACGCCTAGCTCACGGCTGGTCCTTCGGGCGTGCGGCTGAGGCTTGCCGGGTGTCCGCGCCGGAGCTGACGTGCCGCTGGGTCTCCTGGGGGCCGTGCCAGTCCAGGCACACGGCGGTGGCATCGTCTTCGAGCCGGCCGTCGGCGGCGTCCCGGACCGCGGACGTCAGCGCCAGCGTGGTCTCCCTCGGGTGGAGGTTCCGGGTCCGCTCCAGCAGGGCGGGCAGGTCGACGTTCTCGCCATGCCGTTCGAGCATGCCGTCAGTGAACATGAGCAGGCGGTCACCGGGCCGCAGGTCGAGGTCCTGCACACGGTACGGGTGGGGGGTCAGCTCAGACAGCCCGAAGGGATGGTCCACCTCGCAGGTGATCGCCTCCACGGCCCCCTCGCGCATGCGCAGCGGCCAGGGGTGACCGGCGTTGACGAGCTGGGCCCGCCCGGTATGGAGATTGATGCGCAGGAGCTGCCCGGTGGCATGACCGTGGCCGTGTCCGATCAGCGCCTGATCGGCCCGGTGGGCCTGTTCGGCCAGGTCGGTGCCCGCCCGGCGGGCACCGCGCAGGGCGCCCACCAGGACCGTGGCGGCCAGAGCGGAATCGATGTCGTGGCCCATGGGGTCGGTCACCGACACGTGCAAGGTGTCGCGGTCCAGGGTGTAGTCGAAGGTGTCGCCGCTGAGGTCTTCGGAGGGCTCCAGGTTCCCGCACAGGGTGAACTGCGCAGCCTCGCACGACAGCGACGGGGGCAGCAGCTGGTACTGGATCTCAGCTGCCAGGGTGGGGGGCTTGGAGCGTTTGCCCCAGGTGTAGAGATCGGTGAAGCGACCGTTGGCGATCACGATGTAGGACAGGATGTGCGCGGCTTCCCCGACCGCATCGAGGACGTCCTCGCCGGGGTCGGTCGGCAGGAGCAGTTCCAGCAGCCCGATCGCATCCCCCCGGTTGGTGACCGGCACGATCACCCGCTGCCCCTGGCCGGTCGCCTCCTGGTACAGGCACTGGGTACGGATCACCTCCTCGTAGACGCTGCCGAACAGGGGGATCCGCTCCGCCTCCCGCCCACCCTCGGCGGGGGCGGTGGACAGCCGCGCCACCGCCTTCCCCGTCAGGTCCACGATGAGGAAGGAGACCTTCGTGGCGTCGAAACGCCGCCGCAGGTCTTCCGCGATCACGTCGACGGCGTCCGCCGGCGCCGCTGTCTCTGCCGCCGTCAGCAGCCGGGGAAGCCCACTCTGTCCACCACTCACGACTGCGGTCCCTTCCACCAGCCCCCCCACCAGCTTGGGAATCACCGCAGTGAGCGTCAATCCGTGAACGGTCACGCCTTCGGCAGTCGTCCGCGGACGCGGCCGCCACGGCTGCTCTGGTGCAGGACTCGCCGAGGGGCCCGGCCGAAGCCGCCCCGTGTCCGGCGGCCCCAGCCGCGCAGGGCGGCGCCGGCCATCTCCTGGAGTTCGTCGCGGCCGACACCGCTCGCGGCTTGTACGGCGATGCCGAACGCCAAGGTGGTTGAGGAGCTCCCTCCTGTACCGCTGCCGAGCAGGGCGCCGGTCGCACCGTGCCGTGCGCCACCACCGTTCGTTTTGCCGGACCGGCAACAGAGCTGGCGTGACGGGGACACGCCGGGCGACGGTGGGGCCATGACCGACGACATCGCAGCAACAGCACGCCCGTCCGACATCGCCTCGGCCACCGAGGGATACGTCGGGGATCCCACGGTGCGGGCCGAATGGGACAACCGCTACGCCGACCGGGAACGGTTGTGGAGCGGCCGGCCAAACGGCGCGCTCGTGGCCGAGGTTGCCGGGCTCACACCCGGGCGGGTGCTCGACGTGGGCTGCGGTGAGGGCGCGGACGCCATCTGGCTCGCACGGACCGGCTGGGAGGTGACCGCGCTCGATGTCTCGGGCGTGGCGCTGGAGCGGGCGGCCGGGCACGCGCGGGACGCTGGTGCCGCCGTCCGCTGGGTCCATGCCGCACTGACGGAGGCGGCGCTGGCACCGGCCTCCTTCGACCTGGTCTCCGCCCAGTACCCGGCTCTGCTGCGTACCCCCGACGCCGCGGCGGAGCGGGCGCTGCTCGCGGCCGTTGCACCGGGCGGTGTGCTGCTGCTCGTACACCATGCGGGGATGGAGACCCGGCAAGCACACGACAGCGGCTTCGACCCGGCCGACTACGTGTGGCCCTCGATGGTCACCGCTCTCCTCGACGACGACTGGGTGGTGGAGGTGGACGAGCAGCGGCCGCGCGTGGCGCCCGGCGGCGGCGCGGGCGCGCACCACACCGACGACCTGGTGCTGCGCGCGCGCCGACTGCGCTGAATCCCCCCGGCCACCGCCGGGAGCGGTGCGCGTGGGCCGGCACGCGGGCGGAGGCCCGGAACTCCCCCACACAGGGACAGCACGGGGTTCGGCCTCGGCGGCCACCCCGCGCCGGAAGCGGGTCTGCGGATCGATCGCTCCAGCGCCTCGGTGGAGAGGCGTTCCGCCTCTGCCAGGTCGCCCTCCTCCAGGGCCGTGTCGCCGAGTCCGCGCAGCGCAGCCGCCAGGTAGGAGGGACTGCCGGCGCGGCGGGCGAGCACGGCGGTGTTCGCATAGGCGGTGCGGGCCCCCGGCAGGCCGTCCCGGGCGAGGTGACCGCCCCGGGTGACCAGCAGGTCGGCGCTGTCCTCCAGGGCGCCGAGCCGTTCGGTGAGCACCAGTGCCTCGTCGGTCAGCGCGAGCGCCCGTCCCGGCCCGGCCCCAGACGCCGTCCGGGCGCCGGGTCTTGAGCGATGGGACCTCGTCGGCCTTCGGGACGGCCCCCGTGCTGCCGGGACGCGCGGGTGAGAGCCATGCGGAAGCAGAGGGCAGGATGGGACCATGACCGAGATCCACACTCCCCGTCTTCTCCTGCGTCGCTGGCAGGATGACGACCTCGTCCCCCTGTCCGAGATCCACGCCGACCCGAACGTGATGCGGTGGGTCGGCAACGGTGTGCCGCGCTCCTTCGAGGAGACCGCTCAGGACATCGAGGCCTGGGAGGAGGAGTGGGACGAGGAGGGTTTCGGGATCTTCGCCGTCGAACTCCTCGGATCCGGGGAGCTGGCCGGAGCGGTCGGCCTGTACCTCGCCGACTCCCCGCCCGCCGTCGCGGACCAGGTGGCGATCGGCTGGCGGCTCGGGCGCCAGTACTGGGGGCAGGGTTACGCGTCGGAGGCGGCCCAGGCCACGCTCGAGTTCGCCCTCCAGGACCGCGGTCTGGACCGGGTCGTCGCCGTGTGCCGTACCAGCGACACCGCGTCCGCGAACGTCCTGGACAAACTCGGCCTGCGCGCGACGGGCACGGCGCAGGACCCGGACACGGGCCACGATCTGCGGGTGTACGGCATCGATCTCACGGAGTACGAGGCCTGACCGCGGCCGACGGCGCTCACCGCAGCGGTCGCCCCTTGCGGCAGCCCGGCGCACGCGGCGGCCACGGCGTAGCGCCGTCTTCGGCAGCGCACGGCGTCCCACCGCCCGAACTCGCGCACCGCCCTCCCGCACGGCATCTCATCGCGACCGGCAGGCCGGCCGGGCGTGAATCCGGACGGTTGAGGTGGCGCGGGACCGGAAACTCCCCCCACCGGGGACCGGTCTGACGTCCGAGGGGGCTGCGGGGCCAGGTGGGCTTTTCGATGTCGGTTTGTGGGTCATGATGCCGGCGGTCGTCCAGGCAGGGGCGGCGGCTCGGGGCCGCCCTACCGCCTTGCCGTTCGGGGCGATCCCCGAAGATGGAACCATGACAGGGGAAGCGAGCGATGTCGTTCTGAGCAAGCAGGACCTTCGTGAGGTCACCGCGTTCGCCGCGGCATGCGCAGAGGGGGTGCTGGAGATATTCGAGGCCGGTCAGCCGGACGACTCGCGGCCTCGAGACGCCATCGGTGCCGCGTGGGAGTTCGCCCGGGGTGGTGAGCGCGGGAAATCTCTGCGGGACACAGCGGTGGCGGCCCTCAAGGCAGCCAAGGGCGCGGAGACTGCGGCTGCGCGCGAGGCGGCGTGGGCGGCGATGTCTGCGGCAGGCGCCCCCTACCTGCATCCGCTGGCCAAGGCCACCCAGGTCAAGCACATCCTCGGGGCCGGCGCCTACGCGGCCAGGGCGGCCGAACTCGTCGCCGGCGACGACCGGAGCGTCGGTGCCGAACACCTTGAGCGGGCGGTGCATCGGGCCACACCGGTCGTCGTCGACGTGCTCAAACGCTTCCCCACGGCGCCGGGTGGCGGCGGACGCGTCGGTGAGTTGATCCGCATGCTGGACGCCGACCTTCGTGTGCGCACCTGCACCGAGTGACGTTCGGCGTCCAGATGCCGGCCCCCGGCGAGGGGTGTCCAGCACTCACCGACAGGTCCTGTGGCCATCTCCTGACTCACGCGGATGCGGGAAGAACTTCGCGTACGGCGCGGAGCACCCACCGGCAGGGTGCGCAGGCTCACCCGTTGCGCAGCCTCGCCCAGGTGTTGGGGCCGATGATGCCGTCGGCGGCCAGGCCGCGGCTGGTCTGGAATGCCTTGGTGGCCTTGGTGGTGAGGGGACCGAAGACGCCGTCGACTCCTTGCGGGCCCACGTAGAAGCCCCAGAGCTGGAGCAGGCACTGGGCCTCGCTCACCGGGTTTCCGGCAGCACCCTCGCGGATCGTGGGCGGCGTGAGGCGGTTGTCGAAGCCGCAGAAGGCCGGGTCTCTCACCGTGGAAGGGCCCGCGGCGGCGAACGGGGCGGTGGCGGCGGGTGACGGCGCTGCGGGCGCGGGTGCCGCGGTGGCGACAACGGCCGCGCCGGCCAGTACGAGGGCGGCGACGGAGGCTTTGAGACCTCGTGTGATCTGCATGATGCTCCTTCAGGGAGGACCGGTACCGGGCCGAGCGGGCGAGCCGTCCGCACCGGACGTGGTGAGGCGGAGGAGAGGGGGCGGCCGGGCAGGGACTGTGCGGGCTCTTGGGGAGACCGCCCCGAACCACCCGCACACCAAGAGTGACTGATCCGATACGCAGAGCCACAGGGCGTGCGAGGCGGCGCGCGCGGCAGGCCGTCGCCGGCAGGCGGCCACCCCGCGATGGGCGCGCACCCGGCTCACCCGGGCGTGAAGAGGACGAGCCGCGGGCACCGATCGGGGGCGCTGCGGGTGAACTCCCGGCCCTGGCAGGCCCGTTCCGCCCCCCGGCGCCTCCTGCCGGTCATGCCGAGCGGTGCACGAGGTGCGCGTGCCGGAGCCGGGGCTGATCGTCGTCGACGTCGCGGCGGCCGCAGGCCCGGAGCCGCACGGGGTCCGGTGTGAGGGCCGGGCTTGTGAGCCGGGGACCGCGGGCAGGCAGTCAGCCGGGAGCGCCGGCTCCGGCGTCCTCGCCGAGGCGGTCCGGCAGGCCGAACAGCGGGAAGAGGCGGCCGGTGTCGCGGAAGGCCGTGATGCTCATGATCCGGTCGCCGGAGAACTCGAGGACTTGAAGCGCCCAGGGCACGTAGCCGGCGCCGTCCGGGCGAGGGCGATACTGGCCGAAGGCGGGGGCCCCGTTGGCCTCGGTCGGAACCAGACGCGAGCCGCGGCAGCCGATCGCGGGGCCGGTGAGCCACGCCTGGATGTCGGGCACGCCCCGCATCCACTTCGCGTACGGCGGCAGGCACAACGTGGCATCCACGTGGAGGAGCATGTTCAGCTCCTCCAGGTCGTAGCGGGAGAAGGCCACGGCGTACCGCTCGGCCAGCAGCCGACGGACACTGTCGTCGCACATCCGGGCGGCCGGTGTGTCCGTCGCCCGGCGGCGTTCGGCCAGCGTGGCACGGGCCCGCTGCAGTGCGCTGTTGGCCGAGGCGACGGTGGAGCCGTGCAGGTCGGCGACCTCCCGCGCCGAGAAGCCCAGGACGTCCCGCAGGATCAGCGTGGCCCGCTGCCTGGGCGGCAGGTGCTGCAGCGCGGCGACGAACGCCAGCCGCACGGACTCGCCCGTCGTCGCGGCCGACTCCGGATCACCGCCGGGGCAGGGTTCCACCCACAGCGCGGCGTCCTCCGCGGGTGCCGGCGGCGCGCCGCCCTCGCTCGGACCCGACAGGTCCATCGGCAGCGCCCGCCGCTTGCCCGAGGCGAGAGCGTCCAGGCAGACGTTGGTGGCGATCCGGTACAGCCACGACCGCAGCGTCGACCGGCCCTCGAAGCGGTCGATGCGCCGCCACGCCCGGACCAGCGTCTCCTGCACGGCGTCCTCCGCCTCGACGTGAGACCCCAACATCCGGTAGCAGTAGCCAGTCAGCTCCCGCCGGTACTCCTCAAACCCCTCCGCCGCTACGCCGGCCGCCCCCATACCTCACCCCTCCGGAGAAAGTCCCTGTCCTGTGACCCGATGCTCGGTGCAGAGCCGGTGTCATGACCGAAGCACGGGGCACTGCGCGCAACTGGCAGGAAGATTTGAGCACATGGACGGTCGGACGGGCCCACCAGGTGGTGGTGTCCGGGCGATCGTGTGCGCAGCCGGCCGGAGAGGGCCGCTGCCGTGGCGGTGCCCGGGACGACGCAGCCGCGTTTGCCGTCGCGAGCGGCGACCGCCCGGCATCGCTTCACAGGGTTGATCGCCCGTTCGGCTGTCGGTGACCGCCACCGGCCGCAACGACCCCCGGGTGAACGGCAGGAACGGCCGCGGCCGTTCCCACGCGGCATCGGCCGGGTCATCCTCCGGTCCGCCCGGCCCCGCCCGCCGAAGCCGTTGACGCATTGGTCCAGACCTTCTACGTTGTGAGCCCTCAGTCAGGCAACGCGCACGCACGGTTCACCTCGCCCCTGTACCACCCCACGATGACAGGGAGAGCCATGTTCCACCGGCGCAGACCACCACGCGCACCGTCGCGCAGAACCCCGCTCGGAGCACTCTCCGGCGGCCCCGGCCCTGGATCCGTCGCCCGGCGTCGCGGTGCCGGGTTCCGTCGGCGGGTCGCCGCTCTGGGCACCGCACTGCTCCTGCCGCTCGCGCTGCTCACCACGCTCGCCGCCCCCGCCCACGCGGCCGGGAGGCTGACGGCGACGTTCACCACCGAGGACAACGGCTCCTGGTGGAAGGGCACCTACGTCGTCCGCAACGGCGGCTCGGCCGCTGTCAGCGGCTGGAGCCTGGAGTTCGACCTGCCGGCCGGGGTCTCCGTGACCGGCCACTACAACGGTGACGCGACCGTCTCCGGGCGGCACGTGAGCGTGAGGAACGCCTTCTACAACGCCGGCGTCCCGGCCGGCGGCAGCACCGAGCCGTACAGCTACTGGTTCATCGCCAACGGGCCGATCGGCACCCCGGCGGGCTGCACCGTCAACGGCGACAAGTGCGACGGCACCCCCGACGTCCCGCCGACCGCGCCCGGCACACCGAAGGCCACCGCGGTCACGGCGCACTCGGTCGCGCTGAGCTGGGCCGCCGCGCAGGGCGGCGACCACCCCGTGGCCTCCTACGAGGTGCTCAGCGGCTCGGCCACCGTGGCCACCGTGACCGGCACCTCCGCCACCGTCACCGGCCTGACGCCGGCGACGGGCTACACGTTCACCGTGCGCGCCAGGGACACACGCGCGAACGCGGGACCGGCCAGTGCCGCGTTGACCGTCAAGACCGTGGACCCGGCGACCGACCCGACACCCCCGACGGCGCCCGGCGATCTGCGCGCCACCGGCAAGACCTCCTCCAGCGTCGGCCTGGCCTGGGACAAGTCCACCGACGACGTGGGCGTGGCCGCCTACGACGTGTACCGCGGCGGCGCCCTGGCGAAGACCGTCGGCGCGGACACCACGACGGCCACCGTCGAGGGGCTCTCCCCCGCCACCGCCTACACCTTCACCGTCAAGGCCCGTGACACCGCCGACAACACCTCACCGGCGTCGAACACGGTGTCCGCCACCACCGACGACGTGGCCGGACAGGGCAGGCAGCTCAAGGTGGGCTACTTCGCTCAGTGGGGCATCTACGGCCGCCAGTACTTCGTGAAGAACCTGGACACCTCGGGCGCCGCGGCCAAGCTCGACGTGGTCAACTACGCCTTCGAGAACCTCGACCCGGCCAACCTGACCTGCCAGGCGGGGGTGACCAAGGGCGTCTCCGCGAACCCTCAGGACCCCGACGAGGGCACCGGCGCGGGTGACGCGGACGCCGACTACGCGCGTCCCATGTCGGCCGAGCAGTCGGTGGACGGGGTCGCCGACGACGGCTGGGGCAGACTCCGGGGCAACCTGAACCAGTTGAGGAAGCTCAAGGCCACGTACCCGAAGCTGAAGGTGGTGGTGTCGCTCGGTGGCTGGACGTACTCGAAGTTCTTCTCGGACGCCGCTGCCACGCAGGCCTCCCGGGAGAAGTTCGTCAAGTCCTGCGTCGACGTGTGGATCAAGGGTGATCTGCCCGTCTACAACGGCGCGGGCGGCCCGGGCACGGCCGCCGGGATCTTCGACGGCATCGACATCGACTGGGAGTGGCCCGGCTCCGAGGGACATCCGGGCAACCACTACGGCGCCCAGGACAAGGCCCACCTCACCGCGCTGCTCGCCGAGTTCCGCAAGCAGCTCGACGCGCTCGGCGGTGGGCACCGGCTGCTGACCGCGTTCACCCCGGCCGACCCGGCGAAGATCTCCGCCGGCTGGGACCTGAGCCGGATCTTCGACTCGCTCGACTACGCCAACGTCCAGGGATACGACTTCCACGGCGCCGGCAGCGACAATTCCTGGGAGCCCGGGCGCACCGGCCACGGCTCCAACCTGTACGCCGACCCGCAGGACCCCTACCCCTTCCACTTCAGCGTCGAGGACGCGATCGAGGTCTATCTCGAAGCCGGGGTCGACCCCCGCAAGCTGACGGTGGGTTTTCCGTTCTACGGGCGCGGCTGGCAGGGCGTGACCGACGGCGGGGCCGCCGGTGAGTGGCAGGACGCGGGCGGTGCGGCACCCGGCCAGTTCGACACCGAGGCCGGGGTGCGCGGCTACAACAACCTGATCACCAGCTTCCCGGCCATGACCGTCCGCCACGACGAGCAGTCCGTCTCGACGTACGGCTACACCGGTCCGGGCGGCCAGTGGTGGACGTTCGACGACGCCTGGTCGATCGGGAAGAAGACGGCCTGGATCAAGTCCAAGGGGCTGCTGGGCGGCTTCGTCTGGGAGATGTCCGGGGACACACCGAACGGTCGGCTGATGACCGCGCTGGACGACGGACTGCGGTAGCCACGGCGCCCCGCGCCACGCACGGCTCCCGGCCCGGCCCGGACGGCGCACCGCCCGGGCCGGTGGCCGTACCCGCGCTCCGCCGGCAGACGGTGCACAGCGGGTCGTCGGCCGAGACGGATC
The DNA here is from genome assembly GCF_055600785.1 of Streptomyces sp. NPDC038200. Taxonomy (NCBI): domain Bacteria; kingdom Bacillati; phylum Actinomycetota; class Actinomycetes; order Kitasatosporales; family Streptomycetaceae; genus Streptomyces; species Streptomyces sp. NPDC038200. The sequence continues at coordinate 36,195 of NZ_JBVJYH010000022.1, read as the reverse complement.
TCCGTCACCGCTCATCCGCGATGTGCGTCGGGGTTCCCTGACAGACCGGCCACCTCGTCGACCAGGGGCTGGACCCGGTAGGGGATGACCGCGCTCAGTGCGATGACCGTCGTGCTGCGGCGGACACCGGGCACCTCGAGGACGTGGTCGATCACCTGTTGCACGTGCTGGTTGCTCGTGCCCGCGATACGGCACCAGATGTCGCCGGGGCCCGTCACGATGCGGGCCTCCAGGATCTGCGGCACGGCCCGCAGGCGGGCGGTGATGGCCTCGCGGGCCGGCTGGTCCACCTCGAACGTGGTGAACGCCTCGACCACGTGGCCCAGAGCGGCGACGTCCACGTCCGGTCCGTAGCCGGTCACGACGCCGGAGCCGGTCAGTCGGTCGAGTCGTGCCTGCAGCGTGCCGCGTGCGACACCGAGTCGGCGGGCGATCTCCAGCAGGCCCTCGCGTGGACGCTCCCGGAGCAGGCGCAGCATCCGGCCGTCGAGCGCGTCGAGTCCCTGCCGTGCCACCGCACCTGCCGATCTGCGACCTCCAAGGCAGCTCCATGCCTCGTTCTTCGTCAGATTAGCAACGGGAGGAGGAGTCTGTTGCCCATGCGACTGTCCCTGGCCCACGCTGTGGGCCCCGTCCACGAGGAGCAGTCGTGAGGCAGCACACCCACCCGTTCATCCCCTACCGGCCCGACCGGTACGACGAGGCCGAGATGGTCCGGCGGGGTGAGGACTTCGTGTCGTTCCTCGACCGTCGGCGCAGTGTGCGGTTCTTCAGTGACGAGCCGGTGCCGCGTACGTGCGTCGACCTGGCCATCGCCGCGGCGAACACCGCGCCCTCCGGGGCCCACTTCCAGCCGTGGAAGTTCGCCGTGATCGGTGACGCCGAGACCAAGCACCGCATCCGGGTCGCCGCCGAGGAGGAGGAACAGGCCAATTACGAGGGCGGGCGGATCCCGCCTGCGTGGCGCGCCGCGCTCGCCCGCCTGGAGACGAGTTCGGACAAGAGCTTCCTGGACGTGGTGCCGTGGATCGTCGTCTGTTTCGCCGAGAAGAGCACCGCGATGCCGGACGGTTCGCTGCGCAAGAACTACTACGTGAACGAGAGTGTGGGCATCGCGTGCGGTTTCTTCCTCGCCGCCCTGCACGCGATGGGGCTGAGCACCCTGCCGCACACGCCCAACCCGATGGGCTTCCTCACCGCGATCTGCGAGCGGCCCGGCAACGAACGGCCCTACATCCTCTTTCCCATCGGCTACGCCGCGGCCGACTGCGAGGTCCCGGACCTGACGCGCAAGTCGCCGGCGGAGGCAACCGCGGAGAGCCCGGGCCGCCGCTGAGCACACGCCGGCCGGTTCGCCCGCCGGCGCGTGGAGGGCGCGCGTCGGGGCTTTGAGCACCCCCGGGCAACCGGCGACCGGGGGACGCCCGGTGCCCTCGGCACGGACAGCGAGCCGAGGGCTTCGCGCGTACTGCACGCCAGGAGGCCGAAGACGGGCCCGGGGTGGTGGTCTAGCAGGCCCCGAGGTCTTCCCAGACACCCCACTGGCCGGTGGTACCGGGCTTGTCGCCCGTCACCCACCACTTGGCGCGCCAGTTGTGGCCGCCGTAGGAGACGGTGTCACCGCCGTTGTAGACCCGTGCGGTGTCCCAGGCCGGTGTGGTGCAGGTGTCCGCGCCGCCGCCGTTGCCGCCGCCGGTGTCACCGCCGCTGCCGCCACCGATGGTGACGTCGACGCAGGAGTAGAACGCGTTGGCGGTGTCCGCGATGTTCCAGACGGCGAGGACCTTCTGACGGCCCGTGAAGGTGCCGAAGTCCACCTGCTGGCTGACGTCCGCGGCCGGCTGCTGGTTGCGGCCGTCGAACTCGGCGATCTTCTGGCCACCGATGAAGTACTGCCAGTTGGTGGTGGCGTGCCGGGCCGTGTTGTGCCATGTGAACGTCGCCGTCGAGCCGACCGGCGTGGCCTTCCAGCCCTTGCTGTCGTTGTCGAGCTCGGCGTACTCCGCGTGTCCGCCACTGCAGCTCTGCAGGCCCTTGGGCCCCTCGACGCTCTGCGGTTCGTACTTGATCTGGCCGCAGTCGACGATGCCCTCGGCGCACTGCTGCTGCCGGCTCGTGGGCAGCGTGACCCAGCCGTGGGCGCTGGCCGTGCTCGCCGGGAGGCTGACGGCGAGCACCGGAGCGACCAGCGCACCGATCGCGAACGCCGCTCGTCTTTTTGCGTTCATGCCATGTCACTTCCTTCGGGGGTGTTCCACACCGGCGCCCGTGCAGCCGCCTTGCCGGCCGTGCGCTGTGCGCGGTCCGGCGCCGCTCGCGCAGGGGCGGCACAGGTCTGGACCTGTGCGCCATTAGGTCTAGACCATATCCGCGGACCCGGCCCGGTCAAGGGCCTGGACAAGGTGAACTGCCGGACCGGGGCGCCCGCTTGGGAAATGAGGAGGGCCGCTCCGGAAAACCGGGCCGGGGCCCGGTTTTCCCCTCCCTATTGGTCTAGACAAGCCTGGCCGGAATGCTTCACAGTTCGACACCGGCGCCGTCCGGGCCGGCCCGCCCGCACGCGCGAGACCGTTCCGGCATCCCCCACCGCGGCGCAGCGCCCCCGGGGCCGCTGCGCGAGAGAGGAGCACTTTCCATGGAAGCGCTGGAAAGAAGCAAGGAGCACGTGCTCGGGCTTTTCCGGATCGTCGTGGGGCTGCTGTTCGCCTGCCACGGAGCCGCCACCCTGTTCGGCGTCCTGGGCGGTCCGCACGGCACCGAGCCGGACTTCGCCGCATGGCCCGGCTGGTGGGCCGCGGCCATCCAACTGGCCGGCGGGGTGCTGGTTCTGTGCGGCCTCGGGACTCGCGTCGCCGCCGTGCTGTGCTCGGGGTCCATGGCGTACGCCTACTTCGACGTGCACCAGGCCCACGCGGCGCTCCCCATCGAGAACGGCGGCGAACCGGCGGCCATGTTCTGCTGGTCCTTCCTCCTCATCGCCGTCCTCGGGCCGGGCCGGTGGGCACTGGCGTCCCTGCTCCCCCACCGCCGGCGCTCCGGTTCCGGGCCGACCGGCCCGACGTGGCCCCGGAACACGCCGACCTCCGTGTGAGCGGACGGCCGGGCCCGCCCTTCGCGCGTCCCGCCGGCCTCGCGCCGCCGGTGCCGTGAACTGGTGGAACGTTCGCGCGTGGTCCACTGCGCCGCCGTGCGCCCTGTACAGGGAGGGGGCACCCGGGCGCCCCGAATTGGTCTAGTCCCTTCTTGGTCCAGACCATTGACCCGCCGCTGTGGCGGGCGCTATTCCAGTAGTCGGCAACACCCTGTCCGCGCACGGACATTGGCCACCCCTCGACACACCGGGACTGACATGAGACTCGTGCGTTCCTTCCGCGCGGCCCTCACCGCGGCCGCCACCACGGCGGCCGCGGTGGGCCTCGCCCTCACGGGAACCGGCACCGCCCAGGCCGCGACACCGCTGCCGAACCACGTCTTCGCCCCCTACTTCGAGGCCTGGACCGGTGAGAGCCCCGCCGCCCTGTCCGCCCAGTCGGGCGCCAAGCACCTGACGATGGCGTTTTTGCAGACCGCCTCCAAGGGCTCCTGCACGCCGTACTGGAACGGCGACACGAGCATGCCGATCGCCGCCTCGACCTTCGGCGCCGACATCAAGACGATCCAGGCCAACGGCGGCGACGTCATCCCCTCCTTCGGGGGATACACGGCCGACACCACCGGCACCGAGATCGCCGACAGCTGCACCGACGTCCAGCAGATCGCCGCCGCGTACGAGAAGGTCATCACCACCTACGACATCTCGCGGCTCGACATGGACATCGAGGTCGACTCGCTCGACAACACCGCCGCCATCGACCGCCGCAACAAGGCCATCAAGCTGGTCGAGGACTGGGCGGCGGCCAACGGGCGCAAGGTGGAGATCTCCTACACCCTGCCGACCACCACGCACGGTCCCGCCGACAACGGCGAGGCGCTGCTGCGCAACGCGGTGAGCAACGGCACCCGGGTCGACGTCGTGAACCTCATGACGTTCGACTACTACGACAACCAGGCCCACGACATGGCCAAGGACACCCAGACGGCCGCCCAGGGTCTGTACGACCTGCTCGCCGAGCTGTACCCGGGCAAGAGCCCGGCCCAGTTGTGGAACATGGTCGGCGTCACCGAGATGCCGGGCGTCGACGACTTCGGCAAGGCGGAGACCTTCACCCTGGCCAACGCCCGGACCGTGTACGACTGGGCGGTCGCCAAGGGCATCAACACCCTGTCCTTCTGGGCGCTGCAGCGCGACAACGGCGGCTGCGCGGGCGGGGCCGCCGCGGACAACTGCTCGGGCATCCAGCAGAACACGTGGGACTTCACGCACATCTTCGCGCCGTTCACCGGCACCACCACCACCCCGTCCAACGATTTCTCCGTCGCGCTCAGCCCGGCCTCCGGCTCCGTGACGGCCGGCCAGTCCGCCACGGCCACCGTGAAGACGGCCGTGACCAAGGGTGACGCGCAGAGCGTGCAGCTCAGCGTCAGCGGGGCCCCGGCGGGTGTCACCGCCTCCCTGAGCCCGACGTCCGTCACCGCGGGCGGCACCTCCACGCTCACCCTGGCCACCACCTCGGCCGCGGCCTCGGGCACCTACACGGTCACCGTGACCGGCGCGGGCGCCCCGGGCAGCCACGCGGCGACCTACTCCCTGACCATCACCGGCGGCTCCGGCAACCAGTGCACGAACGCCCCGTGGGCCAAGGACAAGGTGTACACCGGCGGCCAGCAGGTCTCGTACAAGGGCCACACCTGGAAGGCCAAGTGGTGGACGACGGGCGAGGAGCCCGGCACCACCGGCGAGTGGGGTGTCTGGCAGGACCTCGGCGCCTGCTGAACGCGAGCGGCCGGCACCGGCTCGTCGGAGACGAGACGGCCCTGACGGCCGCTCCACCGCGTGAGCAGCCGAGCAGGCACGGTCGTCCGGCACGGTGGCCGGGGCCCCTTTTTCGAGGGGCCCCGGCCATCGTTGCCCGTGAGCGCGGCCGTGCGCACACCCCTCCCTCTCCGTCCCGGCGGAAACCGGTCACCGGGCCGGGCTATTCTGGCCGGCGTACCTGGACACGGGGTGCCCCCGCGCGGGGGCTGAGATCACACCCGTTGAACCTGAACCAGTTAGGACTGGCGGAGGGATGTCGTATGTCGTTGCCGCATGCCCATGAAGAGACGGCCGTCGCCCGGGCGCGGCGCGTCTTCGACGGCCGGATGCCGACGGCCCCCGGGGATCTGCGGGTGGAGGCGCGCGGCATCACCCCGGTGCCCGAGGACGCCCGCTACGGCAGCCCCCGGCGGCTGTTCACCGTGTGGTTCGCCCCCAACCTGACGATGACCGGCGTGTTCACCGGCACCGTCGGGGCGGCCCTCGGACTGGACTTCGCCACCGCACTGCTCGCCGTGGTGCTCGGCACCCTGATCGGTGCGGTGCCCACGGCCTACCTGGGGACCTGGGGCAGCCGGACCGGGGCGGGCCAGCTGCCGCTGGCGAGGCTGGCCTTCGGGCGGGCCGTCGCTCTGCCGGGCGCCCTGCAGTGGCTGTCGTCCATCGCCTGGGACGCGCTGATCGGCCTGTTCGGCGGGGACGCGCTGGCCCAGTTGTTCGGCTGGCCGTTCTGGCTGGGGGTCCTGGTGATGCTGGCGGCCCAGGGGGCGCTGGGCGTGATCGGGTACGAGGCGATCCACCGCCTGCAGACGGTGATGACCTTCGCGCTCGGCGCCTCGCTCGTCGCGTTGGCGGTGAAGCTCGCGCACGGTGCCCAGCCCGCGACGGCCGCGACCGCGCACGGCGCGGACCGGGCGGGCGCGTTCGTGCTGACCTGCACCATCGCCCTGAGTCTCGCTCTCTCGTGGGCCCCGTACGCCAGCGACTTCAGCCGGTACCTGCCCCGGACGGCGTCCCGTCCGCGCATGTTCTGGTGCACCCTGCTCGGTGTCGGGGTGTCCTTCGTCGCGGTGCAGGCGCTCGGCCTGTGGGGCGCCGCGCAGTTCACCGACCAGACCGCCCGTGGGGTGGACCGGCTGCTCGGCGGCGGCGCGCTCGGCGCGTTCGGGCTTCTCGCGATCGCTCTCGCGGCGCTGTGCAGCAACGCCATGAACGACTACAGCGGCTCGCTGGCGCTGCAGACGGTCGGTGTGCGGCTGCCGCGGCCGGTGGCCGCCGCGCTCGCCGCGGTGCTCGGTTTCCCGCTCGTGCTGTGGATGCATGCCGCCGACACCACCGCCCGCTTCCAGAACGTGCTGCTGTTCGTCGGCTACTGGATCCCCGCGTTCGTCGCGATCGTGATCGTCGACTGGGCGGCCCGCGCGCGGGCACGCGGCGGGCGTCCGGTCGATCTGGCGGCGGAGGAGGCGGAGCCGCAGCCGTGGTGGCCGGCTCTCGCGGCGTTCGTCGCCGGTTTCGCCGTGGCCGTGCCGTTCATGAGCACCAGCCTGTACGTGGGCCCGGTCGCCCGGGCGCTGCACGGCGCCGACCTCGCCTACCCGGTGGCGTTCCTCGCGGCTCTGCTTCTCTACGTGCCGTTGCGCGTACGGCGCCGCACCTGAGCGCGCCCGGCGCGCGCATGGCTCAGTAGGCGGAGTCGACGTTGTCGATGGAGCCGTAGCGGTGCGCGGCGTAGTTGGCGGCCGCGGTGATGTTCGCGACCGGGTCGGTGATGCTGTGGGCGGTCCCGGCGACGTGGTAGGCGTTGAAGGTGGGGTCGATCACCTGGAGCAGGCCCTTGGACGGGATGCCCTTCTGCGCGTTGACGTCCCAGTTGTTCTGGGCGTTGGGGTTGCCGCCGGACTCGCGCATGATGTTGCGGTGCAGGCCCTCGTAGCTGCCGGGGATGCCCTTCTGCTTCATGATGGCCAGGGACTTCTTGATCCAGCCGTCGAGGCTGTTCGCGCCGCCGACGGCACCGGAGTCGGTGCGGCCCTCTCGCGTGGGGGCCGCGACGCTGTGGGCGCTGCGGGGGGCCTCGGCAGCGTGCGCGGCGGCCGGCATCAGGGTGAGGGAAGCAGCGGCGGCGCCGGTCGTGGCGAGGCCGGCCAGGGCGAGGGAGCGCAGGCGGGCGAGGCGGGGGGTGGCGGTGATCGCGGTCATGAGGAAGGGACTCTCCTGTGGGACGTCTTTCGAGGCGCCGGCCGGTGGTACCGGTCGCGGCCTGCAGGGCGTCGGGGTGAGGCCCTGTGCTGCACGGCGCAGGGGGCGCGTCCGGCGGTCAACGCCTGGTCGGCTCTGCGGCTTGCGGCAACGAGCAACATGGTTAGCGGCCTGCCGGGACCACGGCAAGAATGTGACGTACTACCCAGCTTCGGAGAAATGCCGGAAAATGGGCATGTGGGGACTTTCGCCGCTGTTTGCCGCAGTGCGCGTCTACGGTCTTCTTTAGGACGTGACATGGGCCCTATGGGCCGCGTCACCCGTTTCCCGGGGAACCAGCCCCCCGGGACGGCCGTCCTCGCTCCCCCGACCCGGCCGCCTGCGGCTCCCGAGCGGGCCGGGCGCTCCTGCCCGCTGCTCCCTCGCGAGGCCGTCGCGGCCTGCCACGAAGCGTCACCGGAGGCATCGGCCCGGGCCAGGGTGCCGGGGCCTCGCGGGCCTCGTGGGCCTCGCGGGCCTCAGGAGGCGAGGTGGGTGCGGTCCCCCATCACCATGACGGGGTACTGCGCCGGGTCCAGGGTGCGCAGGAGGGTCTTCATGCCGGACTCGGGGACGGTGACGCAGGCCGAGGTGCCGTCGCCGTGGTCCGTGTGGAGCCAGATCCCGCCGCCCTTCTCCACCCCGTCCGGGCGGCTCCAGTCGAACGGCGGAGCGCCCTTGAGCCGGTTGTAGTCGATGGCGATGACGTAGTCGAAGTCATGGGCGTGGGCCTGCTCCGGAGGCAGCATGGTCGCGTAGGCGTTGTCGTCGTGCCAGTACCTCAGCCGCGTCCCGGGGTCGGCGAGGGTGCCTCCCGCGTCGGTGAGCGTGAACACGCCGACGGGACTGCGCTCGTCGTCGATGCGGTGGTCCTCCGTCCAGCCCAGCCTGCCGTTGTGCGCGGGCCAGCTCGCCGTCCGCACCCACGTCGAGCCCTGCTTCTGATAGAGCACGGCGAGGCCGTCGGGGGAATCCTCGCGCTCGCCGTAGACGACCACCGCCTGCCCGGTGGCGGCCGGCACCTGGCTCCACATCCGGTCCCCGACGCCCGGAAGGCGTCTGCCCACGGCCTGACCGGGATAGGCGGACGCCGCGCCGGGTGCGCCGGAGATCTTCCGCTCGGCCACCTGGTCGCACGCCGTGGCACCGGCCAGCAGGACGCCGCAGGCAAGAGCGGTGGATATGGCATGACGCGCACCGCCGCGTCGCACCGGCCGACGGCAGGACGGGGTCACCGTGAATATCCACATGGTCAGGATCTTGTGACGAGGCGGATGCGACCCGCATCCGGACGCGGCATCCGGCCCAACTGTCCGCCGCCCGCCCACCGGTGCCGCCGCCCGCGCGGCGGGGAGCGTGCCGCGGTCCCTGCAGAGGTCCGGCGTGGGGCGGGGGTGCCGGGGGTGTTCTACTCCGCCGGGCTGCCGTGCGCCTGCACCGCGGCGGCCAGGTGGTCGGCGAGGGGCGCGGGCAGCGCCTGGCCGGCGGTGGTCCGCAGAAGGGCCTCGGCGACGAGGTGCAGTTTCGTGTTGCTGTGCTGGGACGCCGTCACCAGCACCTGCCAGGACTGCCGGGCACTGAGCCGGAAGGACGACATGAGCATGCCCCGGGCCATGTCGATCGCCGCACGGGTCTGCAGCGCCCGGTGCAGTTGCGCGTTCTCGGCCGCGAGATCGCCATCGGACGAGCCTGCCGCAGGGGCCGCCCGGGCGTGTGCGGGCTCCGGGGCGGCGGCCGGGTGCTCCTCCGGCCCCGCGGAGCCCGCCGGGAGGAGCGGGAGCGTGCCGGTGAGGGCCAGCAGGCGTTCCACCGCCGGACTCGTGGCGCGCACAACGAGGCTCTCGGCGTCCTCGCGGGCGCGACGGCGCACGCGCAGCAGCACGTTGAGGGCGGAGCAGTCACAGAATTCGACGCCCGCGACATCCAGTTCCAGACCCCCGTCGGCGTGGTCGAGCGCCTCGCGAGCCGTCTGCCGCAGCAGCCGGTCGCACTCCAGGTCCAGCTCGCCGGACACCGTCACCAGCAGGCGGCCGTCGATCACGTCGACGCTCAGGGTCACCGGTGCCGACGTCTGCGCGAACGCGGCGCCGCACTCAGGGCAGGGGACCTCGCCTGGAGGAAGATCCGTGTGATGGGACATGTCAAGCTCCCGCACTGCCGTCTTCTCGAGCACTCCCAGCATCACCTCACCGGACTTTCGCGTCAACCAAGACACGAAAAGGGATTCAGCCTTTTGAACGCACGAATCGGGGATCGTACGCTGGGGTGTATGGATCGAGCGCCGGAGTCGCATGCAGGCTGGACGTTTCTGACCAATCACTCCCGGGTGCTGGCCGCCATCGCCGAGGACCGCACCACCCGCGTCCGGGACATCGCCGCCCGCTGCCGGCTCACCGAACGGGCCGTACAGAAGATCATCGCCGACCTGGAGGAGGGCGGGTACCTGACCCATGTCCGGGAAGGCCGCTCCAATGTCTACCGCATCCCTCCCGGCACGCTCCTGCGTCATCCCGCGGACGCCCCGGCCACCGTCGCGGAGCTGCTGTCGATCCTGGTCCGCCACGAGTCCGGGCGCCCCGCGCCGTCGACCGCCGAAGAACACGACGGGCCCTGACCCGGCGGCCTCGGCCGGATCGCAGCACGGCGGGAAGCGGCGGCTGGAGCAGCGGCGCGGGGGCGCCCCGGCGCCCGATGCGGGCACGCGACCTCACCCGGGGCATCACCGGTGAACGGCCCTGCCGGCCGGGGCGGTTCTCCTACGATGGCGGCGACGCCATGCCGACGGACAGGACTGGTTCCCATGACCGATCGCACCCCCGAGGTTGATCAGTCGAAACCGAGCATCGCCCGGGTCTACGACTATCTGCTCGGCGGCAAGGACAACTACGCCGTCGACCGCGAGATCGGCGACTTCTTCCTCAGGGACCAGCCCGGTTCGGTGGCGATCGCGTTCGCCAATCGCCATGCCCTGACGCGCGCCGTGCAGGCCATGGCCCGCGGGGGCATCTCCCAGTTCGTCGACCTGGGCAGCGGCCTGCCCACCGCCGACAACGTGCATCAGGTCGCCCGGCGGCACAACGCCGCGGCGCGCGTCGTCTACGTCGACAACGATCCGGCCGTGCTCGCCCACGGCCGGGCCCTGTTGGCCGCCGACGAGGGCACCGAGGTGATCCAGGCGGACCTGCGCGAGCCGGAACGGATCCGCCACCACCGCGATGTGCGGAACCTGATCGACTTCGACGAGCCGGTCGGTGTCGTCTTCAGCGCCGTCCTGCACCATCTCAACGACGACGAGCGGCCCGCCGACCTCGTGCGCTGGTGGGTGGACCGGGTGCCGTCGAACAGCCAGGTCTACATCTCCCACTTCCGCTCCGGCGCGAACGAGGAGAGCCGTCTCGCGGAACAGAAGCTGCAAGGCACCTTCGGCCGCGGACGCTGGCGCACCGACGAGGAGATCGCCGGCCTCTTCGGTGACCTGGAGCTGCTCGAGCCGGGCCTGGTGAACTGCTCGCTGTGGCGGCCGGAGTCCGCGCCGGGCGGCCACGCCGCCGAGGCCGGCACGGGCAGGCGCGGCCTGACGGCGTGGGAGCAGCTGATCTCCTGCGCGCTGGCCCGCACACCGTGACCGGCCGGACGCCCGGGCGGGCTCGCAGGACTCTCGCGGCGCCCGGTCGCCCTTGTTACCAAGTGCGGACAGAACCGGGTGAACATCTCCGGTGCGGGCGCCCTCTCACGGGGTGCAGGAAACAGCAGATGCGGCCGGGCGCCCCCGCGGGAGCGGGTGCAGGTGCCGCGTCCTGACACTCCGTGAGGGACTTCGACCATGACCACTCGCCGTGTACGCCGTACCGCCCGTTCCGCCGGCCTGGTGGCCGTCGCCGCCGCCGCGGCGTTCTCGCTGACCGCCTTCCAGTCAGGGGGCAAGGACGCCGCCGCCGGCCCGGAGAAGAAGGTCTCCGCCGCCTCCGATCCCGCCTCCGGCTCCACCGGTGGCGGCGGTGCTCCCGGCGGTACCCGGACCAGCGCGGACAAGGCCCCGGCCGACGTGCCGACCGAGACGTCCGCCGCGCCCCGCACCACCGCGCCGGCCGCCCCGGCCAAGACGGCACCCCCGGTCCGCACCCAGACCCTGGCGGACGGCAGCACGGCCGAGATCTACAAGCGCGGTGCCGAGCACTACCTCGCCAAGATCGTCCACGGTGGTGCGGTCTTAGCCACGCTGGAGACGGACCAGCACGACGCCGGGCTCGACGCCAACGACATGTTCGTCGTGCTCACGCTGGGCGGCCAGGTCCACTCCTGGATGGGCGGCGGACACACCGGGCCGGGCACCTTCAAGCTCGCGGGCGGCTGGACGGCCAAGGTCACGAAAATCGGCGAACTCCGGTACCGCGCGCAGATCCTCGGCCTCGACGGCTCGGTGGACGCCACGCTGGAGACGGACCAGCGCGACGCCGGGCTCGACGCCAACGGCGTGTACATCGTGCTCAGCAGCGGTGGTGTGATCAGCGCCCACCTGTGAGCGCCTGCCCGGCCGTGCGGTGGAACCGTCTCCAGGGGAGGAACGCCGGGCCGCGGACACCGCTCGGCCGCCTCCGCCCGTGCCGTCCTTGGTCCCCTCCCCCTCGCGGGCCCGGGCGGCGGAGGACAAAGCCGGTGCGGAGCACCGCCGGGCCCGGCGGAGGGACTCACTCCGGCCGGGAGGGGGGAGGGAACTGCCGTGTCGCGGTGCGGGGTTGTGCCCGTGCGGTGACGTCGTCGGCCGGGCCGGCTGCCCGGCCGTCCGCACGCCCGGTCAGGAGGCCCGCGTCGCGGGCAGCGCGCGGGTCACCTCGGGCAGCGGGTCGGCCCGGCGGGCCACGTCGAGCAGGGTGCGCAGGGTGCGCTCGGCCGGGCCCAGCCGGGGCCGCCACCGGGCGACGATGCTGACCGGGCGGATCCGCTCGGCCAGCCGCAGTTCGGTCAGTTCCCCTTCCTGCAGTTCCCGGGCGACCGCCAGCTCCGGCAGCAGCGACACCCCGTGCCCGTGCCCGGTCAGCCGCAGCAGCGCCGACAACGAGCCCTGGATCATGGCCAGTTGGGCCCCGGCCAGCAGATCCCGGCCCAAGCGGTCCACCAGCATCTCCGAGGTGCACCCGGGCTCCGCCACCAGGAAGTCGTACCGCAGTATCTCCTCGGGCGTCACGACCTCCTTGCGGGCCAGCGGATGGCTCGGCGCCGCCACCAGCACCGTCCGGTCGTGCCCGACGACCGTGTGCGGGCCGGGCGCCCGGAGGCCGTTGTCGTACTGGAAGACCAGGTCCAGCTCACCGCCGGTGAAAGCCTGGTCCAGCGTCCGCCGGTTGGCGACCGTCAGTTCCACGTCCGCGCCGCTGTCCGTGCCGCCCGCCCCGTACTCCAGCGCGGCCAGTACATCCGGCATCCACACGTGTGCCAGCGACTCCTGCGCCCCGATCCGCAGCCGCGGCCGGTCGCCGTGCGCGGCCCGGCGCATCCGCTCCTCCAGTTCCAGGGCCTCGCGGGCGTGCGGCAGCAGCCGGGCGCCGGCCTGCGTGAGTACCGCCCCGGTGCCCGCGCGCACCAGCACGCTCACCCCGAGATCCGCCTCCAGCCGCTTGATCTGGGCGCTGAGGCTGGACTGCGCGTATCCCAGGGCCTGTGCGGCGGCGGAGATGCCGCCGTGGTCGGCGACCGCGACGAGGGCGCGCAGATAGCGAGAGTCCACGTCGGCAGCATAACCACCATCGGACTTTCCGATGGGGGTATCGGATTCACGGCGTCGCAGGTCCGGGGGCCGCTGGGACACGCTGCGCCCATGACCGCAACCGACCCCCTCCCCGCCGGCGTCGCCGCGCCGAAGGCGCCCGCACCGTCCGGGTTCCCTGCCCGGCTGGCGTTCGCCGGCATCGCCGCCGGCAACCTGCTCGTCCTGCTCGACACCTCGATCCTCAACGTGGCCGTGCCCGATGTGCAGAGGTCCCTGCACCCGGTCGCCGCCGCACTGCCCTGGGCCGTCGACGCCTACACCGTGGTCTTCGCCGGGCTGCTGCTCGCCGGCGGCGTCATCGCCGACCGGTGGGGTCCCCGGCGCGTGTACGCCGCCGCGCTCGGCTCGTTCGCCGTCCTGTCCGTGGTGTGCGCCCTCGCGCCCGATGCCGGTGCCCTGATCGCCGGGCGTGCGCTGCTCGGTGCCGCGGGCGCCGGTCTGGTGCCCGCCTCGCTGGCGCTGCTGATCCACCTGAACCCCGACCCCGCCCGCCGTACCCGCGCCATCGGTGCGTGGACCGCGCTCAGCGGCCTGGGGGCCGCCGCGGGGCCCGTGCTCGGCGGCGCCCTGGTCGAACTCGGCGGCTGGCGGCTGGTGTTCCTCGTCAACCCGCCGATCGCGCTGGCCGCGCTGCTCCTCGTCCGCCGGCTGCCGGTGCCGCCGGTGCGCGCCGCCCGCGCCCTGGACCGTCCGGGCCTGGCCCTGTCCACCGCCGGACTCTGTCTGCTCACCTTCGGCCTGGTCGAGGCCGGCATCGAGGGCTGGGACTCGGCGCAGGCCCTGATCCCCGTCGCGGCCGCGCTGGTCTGCTGCGTCGTCGTCGCCCTCGTGGAGCGCCGGGCGGCCTTTCCGGTCCTGCCGCCTGCCCTGCTGGCCCTGCCGAAGGTGCGGGCGGCGATGGTCGCCGCCGCGGTGTCCTGCTTCGCCTACTTCGGCGGGATGTACATGTTCGCGGTGTGGCTGCAGCACACCTACCACCTGACCCCGTTCAAGGCCGGTCTCGCCTCGCTGCCGATCGCCCTGCCCGTCTGTGTCATGCCGTTCTTCACCGGCCGGCTCGTCGCCCGCCGCGGCCCCCGTCCGATCCTGCTGGCCGGCATGTGGGCTGCCGTGGTCGCCGGTGTGCTGCTGGCCTTCGCGGGGGGCCACCATCCGCCGCTGCCGCTCATCCTCGCCGCCGAGCTGGCCCTCGCCGCGACCGGCACCCTGTCCGTCCCCGGCGCCGCCGCCGCGATGGCCGTCTCCGTCCCGCCGGAGTACGCCGCCACCGGCCAGGGCGCGCTCAACGGCGTCCGCCAGGCCGGCTCGGCCCTCGGCGTCGCGGTGCTCGGCACCCTCGGTGCGCTCCCCACCTGCGGTCACGTCCTCATCGGCATCGGCCTGGTGGCCGTGCTGCTGGTGGCGAAGCCGAGCGCCTGACGCGGACCGGCACGGCGGATCCCGGCAGGCCGGCACCGCACCCCGCACCCCGCAGGGCGGCGGGGGCGGGGCGGGTCAGAGGCCGCCTGTGTCGAGCAGCCGGTTGGGGGTGTCGGAGCGGACGCCGTGCACGACGCCCCGGGTGGCCGTGTGGTCGAGCCAGACGTGGACCTCGCGGGCCGTGGCGTGGGGGTGCACCGACAGGTACAGCGCGATCACGCCGGTCGCGTGCGGCGCGGCCCAGGACGTCGCGCCGTCGTCCTCCGTGGTCGTACCGCCGCCTGCGAGGGCGGCGGTCACCTTCTGCCCGGGGGCGTACAGGTCCACGCATCGTCCGTAGTCCGATCCGTAGGAGCCGCCGTCGCTCCACGGGCGGTCCTTCGGGGTGGAGGCCGCCACGACGATCGTGCCGGGAACGCCGGCCGGGGAGTGCTTGCAGGCGTCGTCGTGGAAGTTGCCGGCCGACACCACCGTCGGGATTCCCGCATCGACCATCTTCTTCACGGCGGACTCCAGGGCCGCCGACCGGTGGTCGAGGTTGAGCGACATGTTCACCACCGCGGGTTTCTGCGCGTGCGCGGTCACCCACTTGACCGACTTCACCAGGGCCGCTTCGGCCGCCGAGGGGGAGCCGCCGCCCTCGCTTTCGCACAGGATGCCCTGGACCCGTACGAGTTCCGCTTCGGGCGCCACCCCGTACCGTGCCCCGCCGACGATGCCCGCGACGAACGTGCCGTGGCCGGTCCCCGCCTCGCTGAAGCAGTCGCCGGAGTCCTTGGGGCCGACGAAGTCGGCGCCGAGGCGGGCGCGTCCGCCGAACTCCTTGTGGCTGATGTCCATCCCGGTGTCGATCACGTAGACGTGGACGCCCTTGCCCGTGGCGGTGGTGGTGAACTTCCCGTTCAGGGGCCGCGACCGCTGGTCCAGGATGTCCAGGTTCCACGGCACGTTCCGGGTGAGGGGCGAGGCGGCACCCCCTGCGATCTTGGACAGCGTCCCCACGGTGCCGGCGGACGTCGGCGCCGAGCCGGACGGCGCCCCGTGCCCCGCGGACGCGGCGGACTGCCGCTTCCCGTGCGCGGAGGGCGTGCCGCCGCTCCCCCCGGCCGCCGCGCCGGCTTTCCCGCCGCAGGCCGAGGCCCCGAGGACCGTCGCCATGGCCACCGCCATGAGGCCCGCCTTCGTCACGTTCCGCGTCACAACGTCCCCCCTGATTCGTGCACAGTCAGCGCACAAGACGGCCACCGGGGACGGGCGGTTCCGGCGACGGGCGAGGGGGGGCGGCCCGCGGCCTGGGCGATCACCCCGGACGCCTATACCTGGCGTGTACACGTAACGGCCGCCGCACCGAAACGCACTCAGCGATCATTACGGTAAATATCTGCAAAAGCTGCGCGGCGGCCCGCCGAGGCGACGACCGGCCTGGAGCAGGCTGGGGCCCGGCACCGCGCCACCGGCGGGCCCGAGACCGGCACCGTGCCACCGGCGGGCCCGAGACCGCGCCGTGAACCGGCTCCGGGGCGCATGTCAGGGCGCTATGCCCTCATTGCGTAGATATTCTGTGAAGTGTGATCGAGTCTGGACGGCCGTGGCCGCGTCGTCACCACGGCCGCGGCAGCCTTGTGCGGCTGTCGCCGGTCATCCTGACCGTCGTCATCGCCAGCCTGGCATACGCCACTCCCCCGGAAATGGCCTTCAGCCGTCTCCTGCCCGCGGCGCCGGCCCTCGCCGCCGCCATGTGGCCGGTGCTCCCCACCGTCCTGCTGGGGACGGTCTGCCTCTTTCTGATGATCGGGCTCAGCATCGTGTTCCCCGGTCTGGGGACGTGGTGGACGGCCGCGGGGATCATCGCGGTCACGGTGGCGGCCGCGTACGGCAGCCACGTCCGGCTCCAGCGGGAGCGGACCCTCTTCCAGGTGCGGCTCGTCGCCGAAGCGGCGCAGCAGGTGGTGCTGAGTCCCATGCCGCGCCGCTTCGGGAGCGTCGAGATCGAGTCGCTGTATCTCGCGGCCGCGGCGGAGGCCCGTATCGGCGGGGACTTCTACGAGGTGGCCGACACGCGGTACGGGGTCAGGCTGCTCATCGGTGACGTGCGGGGCAAAGGCCTGCCGGCGGTGGGGGCGGCCGCAGCGATCGTCAACGCCTTCCGGGAGGCGGCCTACGGCGAGGCCGACCTGGTCGGCATCGCACGCCGGCTGGACGCCAGCAGCACCCGTTACAACGCCGCCTTTCCCCCCGAGGGGTCGATGGAGCGCTTCGCCACCGCCCTTCTCGTCGAGATCCCGCACGAGGGCAGGCACATCACGATCCTCAACTGCGGACACCCCCCGCCACTGCTTCTGAACCGTGGGGAGCTCCGTGCCCTCGACCCCACCGATCCCTCGCCGCTGCTCAACCTCGCGGAGCTGATCGGCGATCACTACAACGTCGACACCTTCGACTTCGCCCCCGGCGATCTGCTGCTTCTCTACACCGACGGGGTCGCCGAGGCACGCGCCCACGACGGCGAGTTCTTCCCGCTGGCGGCCTGGATGCGCCGACAGCCCCCGACACAGCCCCACGAGCTGCTCACGGCTCTTCACCGCGACCTCCTCCACTACAGCAGAGGACGCCTCGACGACGACATCGCCGCCCTCGCCGTGCGCCTGTGCGACCCCCCGGCCAGCGCGCGGTCGTCGTAGCGGGGCACAGGCTGCCGTCGCGGGCCTTCGGTGACTTCTTTTGTGAGCCCGGGACGGCCGTGGACGCGGGATCGGCCGTCGGCCGGCCGGAGCGCTCCCCGGCCCCGCAGGGCCGGGGAGCGCGGGGGTCACGCGGTCGCGGTGCGGCCGGTGATCGGGCAGGTGCCGGCTGCCGCCGCGCCGAAGGCGGCGGTCTTGGCGGCCGGTGCCGTGCCGCCGATCTGCTGGAGGATCTCGTCCGACAGCAGGTCCTCCTTGCCCTTGAGGGCGTCGGCGACCTTGAGGTCGGTGTTGAAGACCATCTCGGCGGCGACGTTGTCCTGGACGATGCGTGCCAGGTTGTCCAGGGCCACGGCGATCGGGTCCGAGGGGGTCTCCACGGTGGGCAGGTCGATGAGGTGGGTGGCCACCTTCGCCTGGTTCATGGTGCGGCGGATGATGATGGACGCCTGGTTCAGCTCGGACGTCGTCCAGATCGACAGCACCGTGACGTACAGGTCGCTCCACGCCTGCTCGCCGATCAGTGTGCGCCACCGCTTCATCAGTGCCTCGATGCCGGTGATCTGCGCGGTGGCGGCGAAGGTCATGTTGACGCGGATGGACGGGTAGACGGTCGCGGCGAAGCGGTTGTACGACACCATGTCGAACGATCCCGCCTTGACGATGGTGTCGATGAACTTGACGGCCTCCGTGAGGATCTTGTTGCAGGAGGTGTACAGGTCGTCGGGGAGGTTCGCGGTGGGCAGTTTGACGAGTGCCGAACTCAGAGTGGTCCGGTAGGTGTTCAGCGGGGTGATCCAGCCCTTGTCGCCCGGGGTCTTGAACGCGACCATGTCCAGGTCGTGCGGGTCGATGCGCTCGGCGTTGGGGATGTTGGGCACCTGGTCGCCGAGGTAGGCGGCGATCACCGAGTAGATGCCCAGGGGGATGTGGGCGATGGACTTGGCCAGTTCGAAGTACTCCGGAACCGGGTCGACCGTCTCGACCCGCACTCCGTTGTTGATCAGGGTGAAGCGTCCGCCGACGGCGTTGTTCTGGACGACGATGACCGGGGAGAGGTGTTTGATCAGCTCGGACTTCAGTGACGCGTAGTTGCTGCGCATCCCGGCGTTGACGTTGCGTATCGCGTCCCGCGCCGCTTTCTCGTCGGTCGCGGAGGGTGCGGCCGACGCGCTGGTGGCCGCTTGTGTCTGTGTGAGGAAGGTGGCTGCCCCTGCTGCCGAAACGGTACCCAGAAATCCTCTACGAGTTGCCATGCCCCGTCTTTCCATGGTGAGTGATCGGTTTCTGCGGGGTGGGGGGAAAGATGTGGGGGGGTTCAGGGTGGGGGGACAGGCGTGGGGGAAGCCCGAAGGTGGGGGTGTGTGGGGGGAGCCGGCGGAGGCGGTGCGTTCCGCCCGCCGGCATCCCGACCGCCGGCGTTCCGGCGGCTGCCCTTCCGGCCGCCGGCGTTCCGGCCGCTGCCATCAGGTCAGGGACCGACGCCGGGTATCAGTCAGGGACCGACTCCGGGTGTCAGGTCAGGGACTGACGCCGGATGTCAGGTCAGGGACTGACGCCGGGTGTCAGGTCAGGGACTTCTGGGACGGCACCACGACGCCGTAGAGGTCCTGGACCGTGGCGAGAGCGGCTTCGTGGACCTGCTTCGCGGGAATGCCGTTCGGGTTGCCCTTCAGCGGCAGCGGCCGGGTGGCCGAGGCGTCGGCGACCACGGTCGGCTTGTAGCCGTTGAGGAAGGCGCCCTGCGCGGTGAACAGGACACACATGTTGGTCATGAATCCGGCGACGATCACATTCTTGTTCCCGGCCTTCTCGACCTTCTCGGCGAGATCGGTGCCGTGGAAGGCGTTCGGGACGCTCTTCACGACGACCGGCTCTCCCTTGGCGGGCTTGAGCGCCGGGATGATCCGGCCCGCCTTCGACTTCAGGTCGTACCCCTTGTCGACGATGTGAATGACCGGGGTGCCCGCCTTGCGGGCCCGCTCCAGCAGAGACTTCGCGTTGTCGACGGCGGGCTGCCACCCGTCGAGTTCCATCACGCCGTCGGTGTAGGTGTTCTGGTAGTCGACGAGGATGAGTGTCGCGTCGGACAGGTCGGCCGGGGTCTCGTCGAAGTGGTTGAGTTCCCTCAGCGTCGTCGTGTCCTGGGCGACGTTCGTCCGCGTGACGGGAGCCGACGGCTCCTTCCCGGGGGAGGCGGCCTCGGACGTTCCGCCGCACCCGGCGACGGTGGCCGCGACGACGGCGGCGGTGCACAGCGCGACGGCTGAACGCAGCGGCTTCATCGGCCCAGGTCCTCCTCGGACGCGACGACGACCCCGTACAGGCCGGCGCTGGCGGAGAGGGCGCGAAGACGCCCCCGGGAGGCGAGCTTCGCGGGCGGGTCGCCTAATCCATTGAGCTGACGCAGCATCGTTCTGGGCATGAAGTACCGCCTGGAGGTGGGGAGTCGGGAAGGAGTGCATCGGTCCGGTGACCTGCATCCATGACGCTATGGCCCGGCACGTGCGTCGGCAATGTCATCCAGCACGCAGAAAACGACATCGCCGCAAGGGCATCCCCGTGCCCGGCGGCCGGGGAAGGCCGTGCCTGCGCGGGCCCCGCTCCCGTCTTCGCGCGCGGTCCGGTGGCGGCTTCGGCGGGCTACGGCGAGAGGAGCGATGAGGTCGGGTTCACCTGCGTACCGTTGCGGTGATCGTGGGGAGATGCGCCGCCGTGTGAGCCGGAAGCCTTGGTTCGGGGCGAGACGCGTGCTGAGATGGGCAGCCTGCGATCGGCGGCTCGTCCGCGCACAGGGGACGGCAGCCGCATCCCACCGATTCGTCGAGGGAGTTGCGATGCATCTGCGCAAGCGTGCATGGGCCGTCGTGTTCGTGGCCGCCGCGGCCTGCACGGTCCTCGGACCGCAAGCCGCCGTGGCCGCGCCCATGCCCTGGGAGACCAGCAGGACCCCCACCGTCGTCACCCACCACACCGACGTGACGGCCGGCCGGAGCGGCACGGTCACCGTGCTGTGCGGGACCCCCTGCTACCAGTAGGCGTCCGCGCACGCCCGGGGCGGGTCAGGGCGCCGTCATACGACGGTGCTGAGCAGCAGGAGGCAGGCCAGGGAGGTGAGGGAGAGCAGGGTGTGGGAGACCGTCCAGGTCCGGAGCGTGCCGCTGATCGACGTGCCGAAGTACTCCTTGGCCATCCAGAAGGCCGCGTCGTTGACGTGCCCCGCGAAGGCTGCGCCCGATCCGAGGGCGAGGGCGAGCAGTGACGCCTGCGTGGGTGCCAGGCCGTGCGAGAGAGGGCCGACGATGCCGGCCGCGGTGATGGTGGCGATGGTGCCGGAACCGACGATGGTCCGCATCACCGCGGCGACCAGCCAGGCGAGGAGGAGCAGGGGGATGTGGAAGCGGCCCGCGGCCTGGGTGACGGCCTGATCGACACCGGTGTCCTGCAGGGCTTGCGAGTATCCCCCGCCCGCGCCGACGATCACGATGACCCCCGCGACGGGTGCGAAGCTCCTGGCCAGGGATGCCTGGACGTGGCGCCGGCTGAACCCGAGCGCGTACCCGAAAGTGATCAGCGATACGAACACCGTGAGCAGCAGCGCGATCATCGGCGTGCCCAGGAACTCCACGACGGCGTACAGCGTGCCGTGGGACATCGGGATGCTGTCGAAGACGGCCTTGATCGTCATCAGCACGATGGGGAGCAGGATCGTGCCGAGGGTGGCCGGGAGGCTCGGCATCCGGCAGGGGGCCGTCCCTTCGGCATGCCCGGTGGCGGAGTCGGTGTCTGCCGTGGCGTGTCGGTGGTGCGCGGCGGTGGTGAAGGCGGCGGTGGCGGAGTCGGGTACCCGGGCCGGTACGCGGGGCCAGATGTAGGCGGTGAACAGCGGGCCGGCGACGATGGCGCAGGGCACGGCGACGAGGAGCCCGTAGAGCATGGTGAGCCCGATCGGCGCGTGCACCGCCTGGATCGCGATCAGCGGTCCCGGATGCGGGGGGACCAGCGCGTGCACCGTGGCCAGACCGGCCACGACCGGCATGCCCACCCGCAGCACCGGGAAGTGCGTCTGTCTGGCCAGTTGCAGCACCAGCGGCATCAGCATCACGAAGCCGACCTCGAAGAACATCGGCAGGCCGATGAGGGCCGCGACCAGGGTGACCGCCCAGGGCAACCGTTCGGGCCGGACCCTGCGGGTCAAGCTGTTGACGACCTGCTCGATGCCGCCGGAGTCGGCCAGCATGCGGCCCAGGACCGCGCCCAGGATGATGAGTACGCCCACCGAACCGGTGATGCGGCCCAGCCCCGTGGTGAAGGAGACGATGGCTTTCTGGGCGGACTGCCCGGCCAGGAGCGAGACGGTCAGCGAACCCACCGTCAGCGCCAGGAAGGCGTGGATCTTCAGCCAGCTGATGAGGACGACGACGACGGCGATGGAGATGCCCACCACCGCCAGGAGCCATGTGTCGTCGGAGGTCCAGTTCTGACCCGTCGACAAGAGCCCGGCCGCTGAGCTCACCATCCAGTGGTCTCCGTTCCCATTCCCCGCCTTGTGCGGTGCGCGGGCTCCGGGGCAGGCTGACGGACCGCCCAGTCGCGGATGGACAATCTGGCAAACGACACCACACCGGGCGCGTGCCGGACCGGCGCAACGAGGACGTGGCTGTCGCGATCACTCGATCAGCGCGATCGGCAGCTGGTCGTGCGGGGCGTCGCCCGCCCGCCGGCGGGGCTGTCTCGTGGACGGTCGCGTCCGAGGCGTGCGTCCATGACGGGGGCGGTCCGGGGAAGTTCCCGGGGGTGTCTTCGAATTGGCTTCTGTCGTAGGTCGAGTTCCGCGGAGGTCTCCGTGCGGTGCGGGACGAGCCGCCGGCATGACTCGGCGCGGTCGTCGGCTTCCGAGCGCTGGTGGCCGGTCCTGCAGCGTGCGAAGTGGCCGTGCCGGCAGCGGACATGACGGTGGCTCCGGCCGGCGAGCCCGGTCGGGGCGTCGTCATGCCCGGTCGGGGCGTCGTCATGCCCGGCCGGGGCGTCGTCATGCCCGGCCGGGGCCGGTCAGCCGCGGGTGGGGGGTGGGGCGCGGAGGGCGGTGCGGGGAGGGCAGGGACTGCGGCGGCCCGGTCACGGGGTGTCGGGTGCGGGCGGGCCGGGGGTGGCCGCGGCGTCGAAGGGGGCCTGCAGGCGGGCGAGCAGCTGCTCGAGGTCGGCGAGTTGGCGGGGGCTGAGGGTGCCGAAGACCTGCTGAAGAGCCTGTCGGCCGGCCTGTTCTCCGGCGGTGAGGGCCGCCTGCCCCTGGTCCGTCAGGTCGACGGTCTTGCGTCGTCGGTCGGTGGGATCGGTGGCGCGGGTGACCAGGCGGAGGCGTTCGAGGGCCTCGACGCTCTGGGTGACCGAGCGCGGGGCCAGGCCGAGTGCCTCGGCGAGTTCGGCCTGGTGCATGGCGCCGTGCAGGGCGAGCTGCTGGAGCAGTTTGGTCCGGGACAGTGACAGCCCCGCGGCGGCCATGTGCTGGTCCGCCGCGCTTCTGACGTGGTGGGCGACGGTCAGCAGGCGCAGGCCCACGCCTGCCGGATCGGGGCCGGTCGGTGCTGTTTCGTGCTCGCTCATGGTGTCCGGTATCGTCGCACACACGATTCATGAGGTACCTCACGAATGGAGTGGCGATGAGCCGACCCCTTGCTGTGATCACGGGCGCGACCTCCGGGCTGGGCCGCATCACCGCCCTGGACCTGGCACGCCGCGGATACCGGCTGGGCATCGTGGCACGCTCCGGCAGCAGAGCCGCGGCGCTCCTGGAGGAGCTCAGGGGTGTGGCCGACGACGTGCGGGCCGACCTCTTCCTCGCCGATCTCTCCCTGGTCGCACAGGCCCGCCGGGCGGGACGGGAGATCGCCGCGCGGTACGGGCGGGTGGACGTCCTGGTCAACAACGCGGGCCTGCACGCGTTCTCCCAGCGGATCACGGCCGAGGGCCTGGCGGAGATGACCGCGGTCAACTACCTCGCCCCGTTCGCCCTGACGCACGAGCTGATCGACACGCTGGCGGCCTCCGGGCCGGCGCGGATCGTCAACGTCGCCTCGGAGGCCGCGCGGCACGCCGGCAGCATCACGCCCGCCGCGGATCTGCGGAACACCCTCCCCTACACACGGCGCGCGTCGATGGCTCTCTACGGACGGACGAAGCTGATGACCATCATGTGGACCCGCGAGCTGGCCCGGCGCCTGGACGCGGCGAAGGTCACGGTCAACTGCTGCGATCCCGGCTTCAACGTCACCGGCCTGGGCCGGGACCTGCCCGGTGCCGCCGTCCTGCAGCGCGTGCTGCACACCCTCGGGGTGGGAGACCCGCGCAAGGGCGCCGGCATCATCGTGCGCCTGGCGACCGACCCGGCGTTCGCGGAAGCCAGCGGCGGCTACTTCTCCGTACGGGGCGCCCAGCCCCTGCCGTGCCCGGAACCCGGACGCGATGAGCAGGTGCAGCGGGAACTGTGGTCGCAGACGGTGTCCTTGCTCGACCGCATGGGCGCTGCCTGAGGCCGCCCCGGGCGGCGCGGCGGGTCTCCGGCCCGGGACGTCGCCCGGGGAAGGGGGCGTTTCGAGGCGGAGCCGGTACCGCGGCAGGCGCACCGCGGTCGTACGCGGCCGCCCGCCGTGGTCTCAGGCGGGGCGCGGAGCCCGCCGGTCCTTGCGCTGTGCCAGCTCCTCGTCGTCGACCAGGGTCAGCATGGGCCGGCCCGGCGCGCACATCATCGTCACCAGGAAGCGGCTCCAGGAATCCGTTCGGTTGTTGCCGTCCTGATAGTGGATGACGTCGCCGCCCGGCTCCCAGAAGGTCTCCCCTGCCTTGATCACGCGCTCCGGCTCGCCTTCGAGCTCGAAGAGCATCTCCCCCTCCAGCATGTAGCCGAACGCGGGGCCGGAGTGCCGGTGCGGTGGGGTGCCCGGGTCGCCGGGGGGAAATTCGACCAGGACGGTCATCGCCTCGGCCCCCTCCGGGACGAACGGCGGCTTCGCCGTCTGCAGCAGG
Source organism: Streptomyces sp. NPDC038200 (assembly GCF_055600785.1). Classification (NCBI taxonomy): domain Bacteria; kingdom Bacillati; phylum Actinomycetota; class Actinomycetes; order Kitasatosporales; family Streptomycetaceae; genus Streptomyces; species Streptomyces sp. NPDC038200. Next base: position 12,149 of record NZ_JBVJYH010000022.1, on the reverse strand, counting down.
GTCAGCGCCGTCTTCCATGCTTCGGAACGGCGTCCCGCTCGTGCGCTCGTCGGCTCGTTGTTCGACATGGCTGCCTCCCTGGGTGCCTGGCGGTCTGATGCGCGCCCGGACCGGCCGGCGCGGGCCGCGCCACCGGCGGGACGTGCCGGCCCGGGTCACGAGGGAGGCGAGGACCTCATCCCGGGCAGCGGGTACGACCGCAGGGGCCCGGCGAGTCGCCCTCCCGCGCCGGCGCCGGCGCGGGAGCCCACGGGTGAGGGCGGCCGGGGCCGACGACGCTGCCGGTCGGGCTGCCGCGCCGGCTCGGGCAGCCGATCGATCAGGCGTACGTGAGGCTTGCCGGCCTGCGGGCGCCGCCACCGCGGGGACGGCCTCCGCCAGCCTGTACGGTCCAGTCTCGCACCGGCTCCCCCGTGCCGCCTCCGGCCGGTGGCGGGCCTTTTGCCGACCGGCACCGTGCCCGCCACGGCCGGCCTCCGGCCCTCGGCCCCGGCCGCCGTCACCCGTGCCCCCTCCCCCGGTCGCCGTCACCCGTGGGCTACGGGCGGCCATGCCGGCGCGGGAGGTGGACGTTCAGGGTGGCGGCGTCGGTGTCCTCGAAGCGCTCCCGCCGGCGGCACAGGGCGTCGTTCCCCGTCCGGGCGCGCGGGTAGCGTGGGTGGGCATGGACGTCGAACTGATCGAAGGCTCCGCGGAGTTCGGGCACCTGATCGCCCGGGTCGAGGAGACCGGCGAGCGCGTCCGGCTCACCGCGGACGGCGAGCCGACGGAGGTGCTGCTACCGGCGGCCGAGCTGGCGGCGCTGGAGTACTGGGCCGCACGGTACGACAAGGGCGCGCGGCCGGAGGCCGAGCCGGCCCCCGAGTATCCGCCGGGGCCGACGGAGTACGGGCCGTACATCGGTTACCGCCATCCGCACGGCGGGATGACGCTCACGCGGGGCCGGGTGGTGGTGGCCGAACTGCGTGACGCCGACACGGTGGCGTGGCTGGAGCGGCAGGCGGTGTACGGGCGTCAGGGATACATGGGGCCCAAGCAGTCGGCGGCGTTCGCCGAGTTCCTCGCCCGGCAGGCACCGGTCGGCGACGACGGGCACTGAACGGCGCACCGGCCGCGCGGGCTCCCCGGCAGGCGATGACGGTGGGTCAGGAGGGGTGAGCAGGGTGCCCGCCGCCGAGGCACCGCAGGGGTCCGGCCGGTGCCCGGGCTCCGGCGTCCGCGTCACCGCCGATGACGGCGATGCCGCGATGGGGCTGCGCGTGGTGGGGCTGCGTCTGGAGAACTGCGGGACGCGCGCGTACGCACTCGACGGCTATCCGCTCCTGGAACTGCTGGACGAGGATCTGTCCCCCGTCGAGGGCATCCGGATCGTGCGGGGAAGCGGCGGCATCGGCATCGGCACCGGCACCGGTTTCGACGCCCCGGCCCGCCCGCTGGTCCTGAAGCCGGGCGAGAGCGCCGTCTCGGGCCTCATGTGGCGCAATACCACCGGGTTCGGCACCCCTGTCGACGTCCCGTACGTCAGGGTGCGGGCCGAGCGGGGTGCCGACCCGGTGACCGTGGCGCCCCACCTCGACCTCGGCACCACCGGCAAGCTGGCCGTCCGCGCCTGGACGCGCCCGCCGGAGTAGGGCGCCGGCCCGCGGACGGCCCGGAGGCGATTCGCTCCGGGCCGTCCGCGCGTCATGCGCCGAGCCGCACGCGCAGCTGATGGTTGTGGCCGTTGGCGGCAGCCGCACCAGGCACATCGCGGGCCGGTTCCCGTACCCGCGGCTGCAACTGCGGCTGCGGCTGCGGCTGCGGCTGCGGCTGCGGCTGCGGCTGCGGCGGAGCCAAGATCGATTGTCAGTGGTGGGTGGGACAGTAAGAACATCGAGCCGGAAAGAGGGGGAGCTGTCATGTCCGGAAACCAGAACTACATCAATCACGTCGCCCTTGTGCTGGATGCCAGTTCGTCCATGTCGCACCTGAGCCGCAAGGTCGTCGAGGTCGCCGACCAGCAGATCGCCTACCTCGCCCGCCGGTCGCGGGAACTGGACCAGGAAACCCGCGTCACGGTGTACGTCTTCGCCGACCAGGTGGAGTGCGTCATCTACGACAAGGACGTGCTGCGGATGCCGTCGCTGAAGCAGCTGTACCGGGTCGGCGGCATGACGGCTCTGCTGGCGGCGGCGCTGAAGTCGCAGCGGGAGCTGGCGCAGACGGCGCAACTGTACGGCGACCACAGCTTCCTGACGTTCGTCCTGACCGACGGGCAGGAGAACGCAAGTCATCGCTGCCCGGATGCTCCTGCCAGGGATCCGCGTGAACTGGTCGAGGCCGTGGCCGGGATGATCGAGGCGCAGCAGGACAACTGGACGCTGGCCGTCCTCGTGCCGGACCAGATGGGCAAGCGCGAGGCCATGCGGTGCGGTTTCCCGAAGGACAACATCGCCATCTGGGACGCCACGAGCACGCAGGGGCTGGAGGAGGCCGGGCAGGTCATCCAGCTGGCCACCGAGAAGTTCATGGTGGGCCGCAGCCAGGGCATCCGGGGTTCGCGGGCGGTGTTCTCCACGGGGGCGGAGGCGGTCAACAAGGACACCATCGAGGCGGCCGGTCTCACCCCGGCGGATCCGTCGGCGTATGAGCTGATACCGGTGGCCCGTGACGCGGCGATCCGGGAGTGGGTCGTCGAGTCCGGGCACACCTACCGTACCGGTGGTGCGTTCTACCAGCTGAGCAAGTCGGAGAAGATCCAGGCGCGGAAGCAGATCGCGGTGCTGGAGAAGGCGACGGACCGGGTGTACACGGGGCCCGAGGCCCGGGTCCTGCTCGGGCTGCCGGACGCGGAGGTCCGCGTCAAGCCGGACCACAACGACGACTTCACGATCTTCGTGCAGAGCACCAGCGTGAACCGCAAGCTCGTGCCGAACACGCGGCTGCTGCTGATGCTCTGACGTCGCGAAACCCCTCCGGTGGGGTCCCGGCGGCCTCGTCGCCCCGGCACCCCGCCGCCGACGGAGCCGGCGGCGGGCGCGGCGTGCGAGAGGGTGCCGCCGTGACCGCCGCCGCCATCACCCCGATCGCCCCCGCGCGGCCCGGCGACGCCGGCCGAGCCCACCAGCGGGCGGTCATCCGAACGTCAGGAGTGTCCGTGGGCATCCCCATTCTCCCCGCCCTACACGTCGATGATCTTGAGTGGCAGGTGCGGACGTACGGCGGGATACCGCCGCGGACGGCAGAGCTTCTCCTCGAACTCGGGCACCTGGACCTCGTGGAGCAGGCCGCGGGTGAGCGTGGTGAGTGGTTCTGCGCGCTGGCGGCGGTGCGCGAGCTGTGTGCGGCCGAGGATCACGAGCGGGCGTGGGCGGTGCTGGAGCCGTTCGCCGCGACCGGCTGGAAACCGGCCCTCGTGGAGGCGGCCGAAGTCCGCTTCCGGAGGGGGCGGGTCGACGACGCTCTGGCCCTGCTGCGCCCAAAGGAGCCGGTGGAGGAGGGCCGCCAGTGGCGGAACTACGCCCTGATGCTGGTCAGAGCCGGGCGGCCGGACGAGGCGATCGAGACCCTTGCTCCCCACCTCGATGACTGGTGGCTGCAGTCGACACTGGTCGAGATGACCGAGGGGCAGGATCGGGACGACCGGGTCCTGAGGCTGCTGGCCCCGTTGGCGGAGGGAGCCAGACGGGCCAGGGCGCAGGGCGCGTGGCACCATCCGGGCGAGCAGGCCCTGGTTCTGCAGGCCCGGGTCCTGGAGCGGTCCGGGCGCGTCGACGACGCGATCGGCGTCCTCGGAGCGGACGTGGCGGCGCGACGGTACTTCACGCAGAACACCGTCGAGTCCTACGCGGAGCTGCTGGCGCGTCACGGCCGGATCGACGAGCTGCGCGAGCTGGCCGCCGGCGACCACGCGCCCACCGCCCTGAAGTCCTATGTGAGGGCGCTGGACGGCCGGGGCCGGACGCAGGAGGCCGAGACCCTGCTGCGCGAGGTCATCGACGCCACCGGTCATCCCGCTCATCGCAGCACTCTGGTGGAGCTGCTGGCCCGGCAGGGCCGGATCGACGACGCCGTCGAGGCCGGGCGGCCCACGTTCGAGTACCACGACTGCGGCAATCACCTGGAGTGGGCCCTCCATCTGCTGGCGGAGGACGGGCGGCCGGAACAGGCTCTGGCCCTCCTGGCGGAGCGCAGCGCGCACTACGCCGAGGAGCACGCGTACTCGGTCAATTCCAAGCGGCTGTGGCTGCTGGCGGAGGCCGGACGCCATGAGGAGGCCCTCGCGCAGGCCATGGCGCTGTCGGCGGAGCAGTGCTGGGGCAGAGACGCGACGATCGCGCGGCTGCTGGAGGAGGCCGACCGTCCGGACGAGGCCGCCGCCTGGCTTCGGTCGTCCCCCGACTCCCGGGCGCCCCTGGAGCTGGCGAACCTCTTGATCAGGCAAGGCCGGCCCGCCGAGGCCCTCGCGGGCCTGCCCTCCCTGTCCGCGCAACGCGAGCGGCAGGAGGCCCGGGCCCGGTACGACACCGAACCCGGTCCGTTCGGCTGATCCCCGGCGCGCCTTCGGCAGCGGCAGGTTGCCCCGTTCCCGGCCGGGACCGCGATGATCTGCGCCTGCGTCAGCTCGCGGGCCCTTGCCGGTCTTGTCCCGCGAGACCTCGCGGTTCTCCGGCTCGCCCGCCTCGCGGCAGCGGACCCGGCCGCCGTCGCCCCCCTGGCGGGCGCGGCGTCATGCGGCCGCAGCGCACCACCCGTTCGGCTCCGTATGCCTGTGCTGATGCGGGGCACACGGTGCGGTGCGTGTCCCGTGGTGGGTCGTGCCGCGGTCGATCCCCGAGTCCGGCCGCGGCACTGCCGCCATCGAAGAGGCCGCATCGACGGCCCCGAAGCGCCCCGGGGCCCTCTCGGCGTCACGGCCCGGGACAGCCCCGGCGCCGGAGCCGTCGTTCAGGGGGGAATGAGGTGGGGCTCCGGCGCGGGGAGTTCATGTCCGTCCGGCCGTCGGCGGGACGGGGTGCGGGGGCCGGCCGCTCGGTGTGTCCGGCCGGCGTGTGCCGCGGCGGGAAGGGCCGCCGTGGTGGTGTGTCATGCGGCACGGTCGCCGAGGGCCGCAGCGGCGATGCCGACGCTGAGGTGCTGCGCCGTCGCGTCGAGAGTGGCGTGGCAGTCCTGGGCGTCGGGGCCCAGCGCGATCCAGCAGGCCAGGCGGTCGTCCGGGGTGGCGTCGGGGAGGGCGCGAACGCGGTTTCCCGGTCGCTGGAGCAGGACCATGCGTTCCAGCTGCGGTTCGCCGGCGGCCTCGGGCGAGACCTCGATGTGTGCGATGCGGCCGCTGACGGCGGGGTAGGCGAAGTGGACGGCTGCCGCTCGCTGCCGGGTGGGCGTGAGATCGGGTGTCCTGCCCACGGCCAGGGCCGCGGCGGTGCGCGGGAGGTCTATTCCCGTGGCCCGCTTGACGAGCAGGGGGATCAGGTCGTTCGCGAGGTGGGCCTGGACAGCGGTGATGCGCGGGCCCAGGCGGGTCAGCTTCATGCCGATGTGGAGGACGCCGAAGGAGATGTCGATCGCCCGTACGACGCGGTCGACGGTCTGGCGGATGAGGGGGTTGTGCAGCAGGCTGTCGTGGGCGTACACGCAGTGACGCGTCGCCTCCCGGCTGCCCGGGGGGCCGAAGGCGGTACGGGTGAGGGCGACCACCCGTGTCTCACCGTCCGGCAGGACGACGGTCTCGGCGGAGACGGCGGGCCCCTCGAGGTGCTCCTCGGCCAGTTGGCCGCCGGCGCCGGGTACGTCTGCCAGTGCTCTGCGCAGCGCGAGGCGGTCGTCCAGTACGGCCAGCGACGCGGCCCGGGGCGCCGGGAGTCTCAGCCGGCCGGCGATGTGCGAGGCCGTGACCAGGTGCTCCGGTACATAGCTGAGCACACCGCGCGCGTCGTGGCGCGCGACGTAGTCCTCGACCGCGTCGGCGACGGCCAAGGGGTGGGCGAGGTCGACGGCAATGTGTTTCACCAGGTGAGCCCTGGCCCAGGCCGGCGCGTTGGCATCGACGAGGATGACGGGGTGTGCGGCGGCGATCCCGGCGAGATGCGCCTCTGCCCCGGCCGCTGCCGAGCCGGCACCGAGCAGTAACAAGGGCTCGGACATCGCGGGTCCCCTCTCGACGGGATGGGTGCGGACGGTCGGGAAGCCCGCTGTGCCTCGTCCTCGCCTGTCCGCGCGGGGGGCCGGGAAGGGCTCGGCTGCAACAGCCGAACCGCGCAAGCGGTTTGATGGATCACCGTGCGCGGTGATCCTGCTACCGGACGCCATCGAATGTCAACCGAGCCTGCGTACCCATGCAGGTTTTCCCGACACTGTCGACCGGTTGAGGCGATGCGGATACTCTCGCGTACGTCCCGCCCCTGATCAGCGACGTGCCCAGGAGAATGCTCGGTGGCAGCAGACGATGCCTACGCAAGACTGGCCGGAACCCTGGAACGCATCCAACACGCCTCGGGAAGCTCGCGGTTGACGGACGTACTGGACGCGCAGGACCTGTCGTCGGAGACGGGGATCCCCGTGCATGTCGTGCGTACGCTGCTCGCGGGGGGCCGGGCCGAGGAGATCTCCGTGGCGGAGCGCGTGCGCCAGCGGCTGGATCTGCTGCGCGAGACCCGCCGGCGCGAGGACGGGAAGAAGTACACCCTGGAGGAGATCGCCGCGGCCGCGGGCGTGACCCGTCAGACGATGAGCGAGTGGCACAGAAGGGGCATGCCGAGTCTGGAGTCGGCCGACCGGCTCCGGCGGTTCTTCTCCCTGCCGCCCGGGTTCTTCTTCGCCGACGAGCCCGAGGCACTCAACGAAGCGCTGCAACGGCATCTGCACCACCTGGAGTCGCGGGCGGATCCCCTCGCCGAGCTACGGACGCCCGAGATCCTCCGGCTGGCCGCACGCGGGCTGCTCTCCCCCAGCGGGGTGCGGGCGATGGCCCAGTGGGCGGAGGGCATCACCCGGCCCGCCGCCTCCGGTGCCGACAGCGCCGGCCGGCGGCACCAGGGGCCCGTGTCGTGAATGTCGTCCCGGGCGGGGCGCCGCACCCGCCGCGGCCCGCCGGGCTGCCCGCCGGCCGCCGCACCCGTGCCGCAGCCCGCTGTCGCCCGGCTTCCCCGAGCGGTCGGGACGGGCGATGACGGCTCTGGAGCAGCTCCGCCAGTGGCAGAGGTTACGCAGACGCGACAGGGAGATGCGCCAGTTCGCCGAGACGCTCATCGCTCCCGTCCGGGAGAGGCTGAGCGGCACCGGCGCGGAGGACGGCGGGCCGGCCGACGAGGCCCTGACGGATCCCGAAGCGCTCTTCGAAGCCCTGGTCGAGTCGGCCCGTCGGTGGCGCGGCGGGCGCAGGCTCGTGGTGCACAAGGTGCACATCCCGCGGGAGTTCAAGGCCACGGGGATGTGGCTGGAGCGCGCGGAGCAGGACGACGTCATCATCGAGCAGGACGCGGAGATCTGGCATCAGGCGCAGATCTTCGGCCATGAGTTGTGGCACATGCGGCAGAAGGACGGCTTCACGCCCGAGCAACTGGCGGCCGGGGCCTGGGACGCGCTGGAGTCGGGGCACATGCACGACGCTCAGCCGGCCGCCGCGCGTTCCCGTTTCGACGAGGATCCCGAGAAGGAGGCCGAACTGTTCGGGATCCGGGTCGGGCAGGAGATGCGGGCGCTGATGGAGCGGGACGTGCTCACCGGCGAGACGGCCCGCCGCATCGCGGACGCTCTCAACTATCGGGGGAACGGGAACCGGAGATGAGCGGGGCGATCAACTACATAAGCTGCGGCCTGCTGTGGATCGCCCTGCTGGCGAGGCTGCCGGACCTGGTCCGGCGCGGGAGCGAGCCTTCGCTGCGGGCGGTCAACGGGGTGCTGGCGTTCGCGTCGCTGTGCTTCCTGCTCGGGGCGCCCGCTTCGGTGAAGGTGATCAACCAGGTCAGCGGCGTGCCCAACCTGGCCGCTCCGCTGACCTACGCCTCGATCACCGCCTACAGCGCGGCGCTGCTGATCGTGATCGCCTGCTGGCGGGGCGGGCCCTCTCTTCGCCGGACGACGCTGAGCTGGATCTACGGGTACGCGGGCGTCCTCGCCGGTATCGCGACCCTGTTCGTTCTCGGGGATGCCGCCGAGGAGCGCCGCAGGGACTTCGACACGTACTACGCGACGACGCCCTGGATCTCGGAGATGGTCGTCCTGTACCTGGTCGCCAACTTCACGGCGGTGACGGTCAGTGCCGTCTGGTCGCTGCGCTGGGGCTTCGAGGCGGAGGTGCGCAGGCGGCCCTGGCTGCGGGCCAGCCTGCTGACGATCGGTACCGGCACGGTGATCGGCTCCGGGTACAGCATCTCCAAGCTGATCGCCGTCGGCGCGCGGTGGAGCGGCCGGGACTGGGCGGTTCTGGGTACGTCCATCCCGCCGCTGTGTGCCGGTCTGGGTGCGCTGCTCACCGTGGTGGGGGTGCTTCTCCCCATGGCCGGCCATCACCTCTCGGCCTGGCGTGACTTCCTCCGTCTGGCGCCCCTCGACGCCGTGCTGGATCCGGTCCTCAAGGACCGTGCCCTGCGGGTCGAGCGGCCACGCTCCCCCTTCCTGTGGGGCACGTGGCGCTGGAGCACCATCCACAACGGCCTCCTCGCGATCGAGACGCTCTACGACGAGTCCCTCTACGCCGACACCCTCGACGCGGAGCTGGCGAAGACCGGTGACTGGCGCAGAGCCAGCTCCGCGGCGTGGGCGGTGACCATCGCCGCGGCCGTGCAGCGCAGCACCCGTCCCGGGCCGGAGTCCGCCGCCGCGCCGGCCCGGCTCTCGCACCCGCGTGATGCCGCGTCCCTGGCTCTGATCGCCGATGCCGTAAAAAGGACCGGGCGTCAGGCACGGGCCGTCGAGCCGGGCCCCGCCGAGGCCCGGTCGGTGTGACCGCGCGCTTGGTGCACGATTCCCCCCGCAGCCAGAGGACCTGAACGGAGTCCCCGAAAGATGAGTCTCGTCGTGTACATGGCGTCCTTCCTTCTGGCTCTGGCCGCCGTGCTGCTTCGCCGGCCGCGCAGGACTCCGCGCTCACCGCTGTCCGTCGCCACGCGGGCCACCGCGTTCATCGCCGCCGTGTGCTTCTTCTGGTCCGCCCCGGTGACGCTCGCCGCCGTCAACCACGCCACCGGCATTCCCAATGTCGGTGCCCCGCTGACCTACAGCTCGATCTCCGCCCTGAGCTGTTCGCTGATCATCTTGCTGATCCACTGGAAAGGCGGCCCGAAGGAGCAGATACGGCGGATGACCCGCAGGGCGGTTGCCGTCTACGGCACGCTCATCGTCGCCATCGTCGTGCTGTTCGGCCTCGCCGACGCGCACACGGAGCGGCTCACCGACCTGGACACGTACTACGCCAACACCCCGTACATGCGGGAGATGATCGCCCTTTACCTCATGGGGCATCTGGCGAGCACGATCGTCCTGAGCGCCGTCTGCCTGAAGTGGGCACGCGACGAGGTCACCGGGCTCCTGCGCGTCGGCCTCCGGCTGATCCTGGCCGGCCTGCTGCTGGACGCCCTCGGGTTCACTCTCGCCAAGGTCACCGCGGTCGTCGCCCGCTGGCTGGGGCACGACCTGGACTTCCTGTCCACCACCATCGCTCCGCCGGCCGCCGCGCTGGGCGCCCTGATCTACTCCGCCGGCTTCGTGCTGCCACGGCTGGCGTCCGCGGCCGCCACGGAGCGGCAGAGCCTGACCACCTACCGCGCGCTCAGGCCCCTGTGGTCGGCGGTGAAGGACGTGGCGGCCGCGCCGATCGCGGAACCGACCTGGTGGCAGCTGTGGTGGCAACTGCCCAGCACCCGTCTCTACCTGCTCGAAGCCAACATCCGTGACGCGCTGCTGCAGTTGACGGCGTACTTCGACCAACGGGTCGGCCACACGACGTACGCGGCCGCCGTGGAGCGTGGCGAGCAGCAGGACAGCGCGCGCATCGCCTCGGAGAAGGCGATGATCATCGACGGTATACGCCGTGCGACGGGCACGGGCGGCGGCCCTGCCGATCCGCCGGAGAAATTCCGCGTCACCATCGATCTGGTGGAGCTGGCGAACACGGTGCACCGCCTTCTCGAGGCGGCACCGGAGCAGGTGCGAATCCAGTGAAAACGTCTCATGAACGCTACGAGGAGAACCCGTTGTCGCACAAAGCTGTCGTGGTCGGAGCCGGCGTGGCAGGGCTGGTGGCCGCCGCGGCGTTGTCCCTGGCCGAACCCACGATGCAGATTCTCCTGCTCGACAGGGACGAGCTTCCGCAAGGCCCGGAGAACCGGCGCGGTGTCCCCCAGGGCCAGCACGCGCATCTGCTCATGGCCGGCGGGCTGTCCGCCATGGAGTCGCTCTTCCCCGTCAGTGTGCGAGAGCGTCTCCTGGACGCGGGAGCCCACGAGATCGCCCTCGGCAACGGCATGCTGGCCCTGACCCCGGACAGCGGCTGGCTGCGCCGGTGGAGGTGGCACGGCCCGCACGTGATCACCTGCACCCGTGCCCTGCTGGACTGGGTCCTGCGGCAGGCCCTGCTCGACTCCCGCCCCAACGTCTCCGTCCACCGGGCGACCGTCGAAGGGCTTCTCGGTGACGCCCGGCGCGTCCGCGGCGTCCGGATCGGCGCAGCGGAGGACGCGCTGGGCACCGAGCTGGAGGCGGACCTCGTCATCGACGCGAGCGGGCGCGGCTCGGGCAGCCTGAAGTGGCTGGACGGCATAGGCATCACGGGCATCGAAGAGAGAAGGATCGACTCCGGCCTCACCAACGCCACCCGGATCTACCGCACGCCGGCGGGGGCGGAGTCCTTCCCGCTGACGGTGATCCAGGCGAACCCCTACGACGGGATGCCCGGCCGGAGCGCCATGGTGCTCCCGGTCGAGGGAAACCGGTGGATGGTCAGCGCGGGCGGCACCCGGGGCGGTGAACCTCCGCAGGATCCGCAGGGCTTCCTCGCCTACGCGCTGAACCTGCCGCACCCGATCGTCGGCCAGCTCATCTCCGGCGCCGAGGCCCTCACCGACGTGGTGGTCAGCCGCGGCCGCAGCACCAGCAACGCCCGCCGGTACTTCGAGAAGGCGACGCACTGGCCCGAGCGGTTCATCGTGCTCGGCGACGCGTTGGCGACCTTCAACCCCGCCTACGGGCAGGGCATGTCGGTGGCCGCGCTGGGCGCCCGGGTCCTGGCCGAAGAGCTGCGCCGGACCGGCCTCGCCGGCCCCGGACTGGCCCGGCGTGTCCTTCGCGGGGTGTCCCGCCACGTCGACACGGCGTGGGCGACCGCCGTCGGCATGGACGTCCTGTACCCGGGGGTCCTCGGTGGGGAGCCGGGCTTCGCCGACCGCGTCGCCGCCCGGTACGCACGCCGGCTGACCAGAGCGGCGACCGGTTCCTTCGACGCGGCGTCGGCGCTGTGGGACGTCACCAGCCTCACGGCGGCTCCCACCCGGGTGCTGCGGCCGAAGGCCCTGCTGGCCGCCCTGACCGGCCCGCTGCTGCCCCGGACCTCGGAGCCTCCGCTGCTGCCTTCGGAGCAAGAGGTGTTCAACCGGCTCAAGAAGGGGCTGGAGGAGTCCGGCGGCCGGTGAGCACAGCGCTCACCTCCCCCTGGACACCAATCGGATCACTCTTCGGATTCGACGTCCGGTCACGTGTCGAATCGCATGTAGACAGCTCATGAGTGCCGGATCGGCCGTCGGACGCCTGTGACGTCGGGCGAGGGCCGGTCATCGCGAGGTGCGCTCGGCCGGGCCTCGTACGGGCGGGACGGCGTGCGGGCCGACAAGGGGCCAGGCACGCCGCCCGCCCGTCGTGTTCGGGCGACAGCACGACCTCCTCAGGCGAGCTCGGCGTCTGCGGCGATCGGCGTCTCCGGCATAGCGTTCACCGTCATCCATTGCAACGAAGGAGCGGGGCACTGTTGCGTTACGCTGCAGAGCGTTGCAACGATTTTCTGGCTCTCACCTGCGCTTATTGTGGAATCACGCAATGAATATGTTGCTGATCGCGCGAACGCAACGTAGCTTTTCCGTCATCAGAAAGCACCGCGCCGAAGGAGCGCACGGTGCGGAAGAAGGAGAGCCACGATGCAGAAGTTCGACACCCCCGCCCAGGTGACCGCCGTCCTGGAC